>NZ_JBZCMS010000013.1:0-108131 GCF_058267595.1 Paenibacillus mobilis | reverse complement strand
TAGGCACGCCGCCAGCGTTCGTCCTGAGCCAGGATCAAACTCTCCATAAAAGATGGAAGGTTCCTGCCACCCGAAGGCGGTAGGTTTTCCATTTAAAAGTGTTTGTTTAGCTCATTTTGAATCCGACGAGATCGGAGCGAATTTCAAATCGACATGGATTTGAAATTCGTCCCCAATGTATCTCATTTATTTCTCACTCGTTGTTCAGTTTTCAAAGATCAAACTTTTCATTTCGTTGCCGTTTTCATTCTCAGCAGCAACTCTTATATCTTATCACTCTATCAGCTATTTGGCAAGCACTTTTTTTCGAAAAAAGTTTTTGAGGTTTATCTTCTTCATTAAACTTTCCTTATTAGAAGAAGCTTTCAAACGCTGCCAATCCTGCTTGTCGCAATCAGTTGCTTCAAGCGGCTGGAATAAGAATATATCATGATTCCAGGCCGCTTGACAACCCACATAATTTTCCAAATGAAGCGCCGCAGCCAGACCCTGAGTCATCCCAAGCAGCGTCAATGCAATGCTCCTACTGGATAGAGGAACCGAAGTTACGCCGATCACCATGCTGGTCGGAAATACCATCGCCGCTCCCAAACTTTGCAGCGCTCTGGAGAGGATAAACGAAAGGCTGTCTTGAGACAGACCACATAAGAAAGAACCGACGCAAATAAGCCAAGACCGAGCAGATAAACTTTATTACACCCGAAAATTTCGGCCAGCCTGCCGAGCGGGATCGAACATACGGCAAACAGAATCGTGTAAATATTAAGGGCCCAGGAAATGCTCTCCAGCGAAATCCCCATATCCGTCTGAATGACCGGAATCGTGATGTTCATGATGGTGGTGTCCAGCATGGTCATGGAAATACCGATACACATGAGTCCGACGATTTCTAAGGAACCGTTATTGTTCTGAATTGTTGTCATCTGAACCGCCCTTTTGAACAAAACGCGTGGCACGGAGCACTTTGATCTGGGCTTCATAATTGGCAATGCCCAAGTCGTAAGAAAGCTGCTGTGCTTCTGATAGATGCTTTTTCCAATACTCGTAATCGTGTTGAAGCTGTTCGATCATGGCCTCTTTGCGGGTTATCTCTTCTTCAATCCAAGCCTCAAGCTGTTCGTCCGGAACATGCTCACCAAAATAAGCCTCATCAAAAAATCCGACTGGAGCGTATCCGGCTGGACCTCCGATTCCAGATAGGCCTGAAATTCCTTGGCACCGCTCGGCGTAATCGATACAGAGGCAAACGCGAATTAAGATGATCTCGTTATTTGCCGTGCCTTAACTCTTGATTTCTTCATACATTGGCAAAAACAGGAGGTGTGCCGGAAATGGTTGAACAGGCTTATTACAACTGCCTCAGAAATAAAAATAAAAAGGTCAGAATTTTGACGGTCGACGGTAAGGAATACCGAGGGACGATCGTGGATGTGGACCGGCAAAACGTTTATTTGCGGCCCGAACGCGGACAAGTGAACACTTCAGCCTTTTACCCGTACGGTTTCGGCAATGATATTTTGACCTTAAGTTTATTTACGCTGCTGGCAATCGCCTTGATTTAAAAAGAAATAGAAGCGCGAGACCGCAGTAAATCCCATGTCCCGCCATGGGCCGGCATTTGCTCCTCTGCGGAAAAAGCCCCCGGCTGTTGCCGGGGGCTCGTTCATTTTTCAAGTTTGGTTTAATTGGGTTTTGATTGTGATTTCGATTTTATGAAGTTTCTGAAGCGGCCTGTCTGGCAGTTAGAACCTGATCAATAAGTGCATTCACCTTATCTCCCCAGATCTGATAGCCGTCCCCGTTGATATGAATGCCGTCAATAGAATAATTCGAAAGCAGGTAACCGTTCGGAGCCAGGATCTTATTCAAGTCGATGTACGGAATGCTGTGCGCACCCGCGTAGCTCTTCAGATAACCGTTTAGTTTCTGGACCCTTTGGTTAACCGCCTTATAATTTTTGACCTCTTTGCCTACATACAGCGTTAAGGTAATAGCGGGAGATATCTCCTCCTCCTCCAGCCGGTTTAAAATGCGGGTATAGTTATTAAATGCTTCCTCGGGCGTCACCCCGCCGGTGTTCAAATCATTAATGCCCGCCATGATGAACACCATATACGGCGTCAAATCCGTCACATAATCCAGCCGGTTCAGCATGCCTGACGTAAAATCCCCGCCGATCCCGCGATTGGCAACGTTCCGGCCCAGCAGTTCGTTCCACTGGACATTAAACGTGATCGAATCCCCCAGCATGACGATATCCGCATGTTTCACTTTGTAGTGGGATTGATTGGCCACCTGCATAACATAAGTTTTGTTTTTCATGTAGACCGGAACCTCGGAGGTTGCTCCGATCACCGGGATGGAGACCAGGGCAGCCAAAACGATAAAGAAAACGAGTTTGCGGCTCAGCTTTTTCATATAATCCTCTTCATCCTTTTCCCCGAATATGGTTAGTAATTATATTTTCGGCCGAAGTTCTAAAATTATGTAGACCAAGCCAGTGAGCAAATTTAGGCAGGGAAAAGAAAAAGCGCCCTGTGCATGGATCAGCATGCGCAGGGCGCTTTTTAGCAAATATTCAATGACTGACTATCAAGGAGCCGGGGTGACGGTAAAAGCTTCCCAGGCTCCGCCGACGCTGTCCCGGCTGGCAATAAGCACCGGCGTCGCGGCATTCAGATCGCAGGTCACAAATTTATTGTTGGCTACGGCCTGGAAGGAAACCGTGCCGTCCGCGTTTGTCGTTTTGCGGAATTTCTCCCAGGCAGCGATGCCCTGTGCCCTTGCGACCAGTTTTCCGTTCTGGTTCAGATCCGCGGTTACGTATTTGTTATTCGCCATGGACAGGAAAGAAACGGTCCCGTCCGCATTCGTGATCATAATGAATTTCTCCCACGCATCCACCGCATCGCGGTTGGCGACGAGCGGATCGCTGCCGTAGTTTTCGGCCGACACGAATTTGCCGTTGGCTACCGCTTTGATGCTGGATGGCGCGCTCAGCACGGCGTAGGCTTTTACGATATTTTGGAGAGAGGTATTTTTCTGATGGAAGCTGGTTGCAAACTTGGCCAGCTTGCTTTTGATGGTGTCCACGCTGTCGCTGTTGATATTCGGGAACGGGTTGCCATTGTTGTTGTACAGGCCCCAGTTGCCGCCGCTCGTAATTTTATAAGTCCAGTTCGTCCAGGAGACGTTCAGCGCGTCAAGACCGGACAGGTATTTTTCCCATAAGTCGTTGAACTCGAACAAAGTGAACTCTCCGGCAAATACCGGGACATTCCAGCTCTGCTGGTGGGAAGCGATGTCCGCAAACCATTGGTTGATGCTGTTGCTCTGACTGTTGTAATCGGAACTGTTCCAATCATAGTTATGCAGCTCATAAACAGTGTTGGTCCAGCCGAAAGTGGAAGGAGACGCAATGTTGTTCCAGTAGCCGAAGGCTTCAACGACGATGATATGATCTTGATCGATGGCCCGAACGGCTTTATACAATCTGTCGTACATTTGGCTGATCGAAAGACTGGAATTGTTGCTTACCGGCTCGTTAAGCAGATCGTAACCGGCGATCACCGGGTTGCCTTTGTAATGGTTCGCCAGCCGCTGCCAGATTTTAACCGTCCAATCCTGATAAGTCGGGTTGCTCCACAATTCGTTGGCGCCTTCGCGGCCCCCGCTCTGCCAGCCGTTCATGTTTCCCGGCACGCCATGCAGGTCCAGCATGACATAGATGCCGCGCGCTCCCGCCTCGGATACCAGCCAATCCAATTTCCGGAAAGAAACGTCGTCTGATTTCATGGAGCCGTCCCGGTTCATCAGGTTTTCCCAATAAATCGGAACGCGCACCAGGTTTAAGCCCAGGTTTTTAATATTGTCCAGATCGCTTGCCTGAATCCATGTATCCTGGTAGGCGGCAAAAATGCTGTCGGTTGCGGCTGCGCCGAACCGGTTAAGCAGCGTGGAACGGACCGTCCATTCATCCGTGCCGCCGAGCGGCGACATCCAGTTTTCGCCCAGGAGCCAGCCGCCCAGATTGGTGCCGTGAAGGCTGACCACGCTACCTCCTCCGTAATTATTTTTAATGAGTGTACCGCTTGTCTTCAAAAAGTCGCTTGCTCCGATCGCTGCCGCTTCGGCTTTAGGCTGGTTGCCAAACTGCACTAAGCCGAAAATCAAGGTAAAGGCGAAGATGAACGAAAAGGCTTTTTTGATTTTCAAGACCAGTTCCTCCTTAAAATGAAATAAAAACCTCAAATAATAAAGCGCTTTCATTTACGATAAGATTATAGTTATTTTATGGCAAAAATGTCAATGGAATTTCGGAAGTCAGGCATGAAAAAAGCACGCATTTCTGCGCACTTTATATTTTTTATAGGATATTCAATTTGAAAATGCTACTAAGGGGTACGGGTACGATTACGCTTCAATTCAACCAGCGCCTCCACGTTCCGGGTCGTAATGGACGCCACTCCCAGGTCGGCATAAAACTCCATGAGCGGCGTTTCGTTTACCGTCCAGGCGTAAACGGGCAGCCCCAAGGCTTCCGCTTTTCCCATCAGCATAGGAGTAACGAATTCATGATAAAGGTTAATCCCGAAGCAGGAGGTTTCCAGGGCGTCCTGGCAGGTTTGAATGACCGCCTGTTCGTGCGACAGCGCCATAAAAAGTTTGGCATTCGCATTCAGCAGTTTTTTAAGCTGCGGATGGCGCTGCTGGGCAAGCCTGGCCCGATCCGCTTCGCATCCGGATAAAAAAACCTGATCCAGCAGATCCATCCGCTCCACCAGTTCGGCGGCTGCGTCAATCGCTTGATCGGTTTTCAAATCGAGATTGGCCGTTTTACCGGTCATTTTAATGATCTCCAGCATGTCCTCCAGCGGACGGAGGGTGATAATCCCCTTTTTCCCCGCGTGATCCGCCACGACCTCCAGCTCTCGAAGCTCGGCAAAATTCATTTGGGAAATGCGGATCTCCCCGCCGCCCGCCGTGTTCCAAAGATCGTCATGCGCCAAAACGGCTACGCCGTCTTTCGTTACCCGGACATCCTCTTCAATTACATCTGCGCCAAGTTCAATGCCTCTGCGCACGGATTCAAGCGTGTTGTCCAAGGTCTCCATACAGCCGGTGTGGGCCGTGATTAAAGGAAATGCAAGTTTGGCGGCATTTACTTCCATTCCGGATCCCTCCTTTTTTAATCAATTATTAGTCAAAATAAACGGCATTCGTAAACGCGATCAAGGTTCTGACGCCGCGGATGATGCCCCATAGCTCGGCGCGCAGCCACAATAAACCTTCAGTAGGAATCTCAGCCGTCAACTGCGGTTTGTCCCTCAGCAGCTGTCCTTCGAACAATACGCCTGAACTGCTCTCCAGCTTCAGCACATAAATTTGCTCCGGCAGTTCCCAAAGCCCGCTTCTAACCGAAAAATCGGCTGTGACCAGCACTTGGGCAAAGGAAGGCTGGAAACCGGAGAGCTGAACTCCGGAAACTTGCTCCTGATCAATGATTTGTCCGTTCTCGGTACGACCGGGTACGACGTCGCCTATTACGTAAGTTTTTCCTTCCCGGCTGATTTCAAGATCAAGCCGCGGTCCCAGCGTTACGGAGGCTCTTCCCGACGACAAGGCGCGGATCGCCCGGTCTCTCAGGGGAGCATCGCTGTCTTCCAGACGCAGGTAGGTAACGGACAACGGGTCGTCCGTAGGCTCCTGATGATGCCAGTCCCGGCCGGAAGTGGCGGCCAAACGATGCCCTTCGTTCAGTTTATCCGTCCAGAACCGGTAGGCTCTGGCGTTGTTATTTTTAAGCGGTGCAAAAGTCGTCGACCAGACTTCGATATAATCGATATCGTTCCAGTCGCTGACCTCGAATTCCCAATAACAGCCCGTGCACATCGGACTTCCCGGACGAAAAGGATGCGCCATGCCGGCAATCCCGCCTTGGGCATGAACCTTGGCGAGTCCTGCATGAAGGTCTCCCGGACCCACCGGCCGCCAATCGACGTACCGGTCAAGCCCGATCGTCACCATATGCCCAAAAAACGTCGTCCACTCCATCCCCGGAATAATGGAAATCCCGGTTTCCCGTTCGACTTCCTCTTTGCCCGCGAGCCCCGTCATGGTGTTGTGATCCGTCAGGGCAATGCAGTCAAAACCAAGCGATTTGGCGCCTGCGGCAAGCTCCTGCAAGGATTGTTTTCCGTCGCTGTGAAACGTATGCGTATGCAGCTCGCAAGCCAGCCAGTTCATCGGGCAACCTCCTCTTCCTGCCAAATTTGCAGCGAATAGGCACACCATTCGGTGATGATGGCATGCAAACTTAAAGTCACTTCCCACATTCCCTGCCTTAACTCTCCACGTTCCAGCCCCGGCGACGCCTCATCCCGGCTTAAAAACAAATGCTGCTCCGGATCATGGCGGTGAGCGGCCCCGCGGTGCCCATCAGGCGCGTCCACGGAAACGGTGATCAGGTTTTTGAGCGGCAGATACGATTCCCAGCGGGCTTTCGCCTGCTCCTGAAGCTCCTCTTCCACGTATTTCCCTAAACTTTCCTCAATCAAAGCTTTGGCTGTCTCCGGGTCCTCCAGATTTTTGGGGCTATAGGCAAAATCCAGATGCAGCTTTCCCCCCGGACGGGGAAGGAAAAAGCGGTAAGCGATATGCGATTTGCTGCAGCACGGAGCCGCTTTGCCCTGCACGTCCATCAATAAAGTTCTCATGACTGGCGCATCCCTTCTTCCTTGATCATCGACCGGATGTAGAAATAACCGATAAACGAACAAAGCAGGAAGGTGAAAAAGGCCATGGCCGCCGCAAGCTGGCGGTCCTGAAAGACGCCGAAGACCTGCTCCATCGAAACCCCGAGCATTTGCGGCGCATTGGGTCCTACCAGGAAAGGGGCCGTAAACGAGCCGATGACGCCCATGAATACAAAGGTTACGGCTACAAGCAGCGTTTTGTAGGTCAGCGGGATAATCAGCTTGAAAAAGATCCGCAGTTTGCCTGCCCCTACGTCTTTTGCGCTTTCGATCACGGCATCGGGAACTCCGGACAGCGCGGAGCCTAGCAGCATTGTCGTAAACGGAATGTTGAACCACAAATTGGCGATAATGATGCCTTTCATATCAAAAATAATCCGCGGAAAACTTTCGTCCCCCATATGGTACAAAATGCGGGCGGCCCAGCCGTGATTGCCCAGCAGCTGAATCATGCCGTAGGTAGCGATCACCGCCGGGATAAAAATCGGGATCATGTACATGCTGCGGATCCAGCGTACGGCCAAACCGTCATTAAATCTCATGTAGACGGCGAGCGCGTAACTGATCAGCAGGACAAGCACCGAAGAAAGAATCGTCACTTCCAGCGTAAAAATAATGTTGGAACGCATCAGCTTGTCGGTAAACAAATACCGGTAATTCGAAAAATCATATCCGCCGTCTTTATTCGTCAGGCTTTCTTTCAGGGAACCAAGGATAGGCAATACGACGATAAACACCAATATTAGAAAGGAAGGGAGCACCAGGGCTAACCCCAGCATCCCCCTTTTGACTTGTTTACTCATTGGGCCGCAACTTCACTTTGCCATCTTTTGTTGATCTCCGTGCCCAGATCGCCAAGGCTGAAAGTCCGGAAACCGTCGGCTACGCCATTAAAGGAATCCTGAATGTCTTGAGACATGCTGGAAAGCTTGATGCCCGGGAAGCCATGCATTTTGTTAACTACTACTTCTTGAGCTTCCGGTGACAAAACGAAGTCCAGGAATTTGTAGACGGCGTCTTTCTTGGCGGACTCTTTAGGGACCATCAGGTAAGTCGGGCCACCGTTAAAGCCAGGCGTAACCTGCTGCATTTTTGTGCTTGCAGGCAGCTGCCCTTTGTCGAGCTGATCGAGCACCATATCGGACCAAGCCGGGATCAGGTCCACTTCGCCGCTGGCGAGCAGGTCAAGCGTGCCCTGATTTTTCTTTGGATAGATGCCTTTGCCGTAAACATATTTGCCGAGGTCTTTCAAAAGCTCAAACCCTTGCGTCCATTGGCTTTCAATGCTTGGATCGGAATTGTGGATCGCGTCCTCCGGCAGGAATTTATAGATGGCCGTCGTTACAAAAGCGCTGCCCGCTCCGCCTGTAGAAGGATCGTTATAAGCGAATTTCTCCGGATTGCTGCGGATCCAGTCATACAGCTCGTCCAATGTTTTTGGCGGATTTTTGACCTTGTCGCTGTTATAAGCCAGGATAACCGCGGAAGAACGATACGGGATAGCCAGATTGGAAACGTCCTGCAGCGTTTGCTGGTCGACATTGTTCAGGTTAGCGATTTGATCGGCGCCGAGGGTATCCCACAGATCGTCTTTTTGGCCTTTAGTTACGTCATCAATCCCGCTTTCATACAGGTCAACATCGCCGGAACCTTTGCCTGCCTGCTTGGCGGCCAAAATTTTATCGTAGGTAGGCTGGGCCGCCGTTCCTGAAGCGACGTAAACGGGTTTTACTTTAATGTCCGGATTTTTCTCTTCAAACATCGGAATCAGCGTTTTCCACAGATCGTCTACGTTTTGCGAGCCGGTATAATAGAAGGTAAAGTCGGAAGACGGGGCTGCCGATGTTCCGGCATTGGCGCTTGCGCTGCCAGCCGGGGCCGATTCGGCCGTTTTATTGTCGCCGCAGCCCGCAAGCAGGGAACTGGCCAGTACCAGACTCGACAGCAGCGTAAAAGCGGTTTTCTTTTTGAACATAAATAAATACCTCCTCATAATTGGGAAAAATAAATTTGAAATTGAGATGAGAACTGCATTTAAGCTTCGGGATAAGCCAGAATTTTGGAATACTTAACGGAAACCTCCTGGCCGGGAAGCAGCTCTTTGACGTCGTCGCGCGCCAGAAACGCCCGGATTGTACCCTGTTCCCGGACATCAACGGAAACCTCGGCATAATGTCCAAGCACCATAATCTGTTTGATGATCCCTCTAAGCCCAAGCCCGTTATCATCCGAAGCCTCCAGCACCACATCCTCCGGCCGGATAGCAACGGTCACTGGACCTGAAAGCGAATGAGGATTGGGAAAACTTAATGTACCTGCCGTAATTGCGCCTCCGGCGACCACCCCCTTAACAAAGTTCATTTTCCCTATAAATTGAGCCACGTAAAGCGACTTGGGAACATCGTAAATTTCCTGCGGCGTAGCGATTTGCTCGATATGGCCATGGTTCATGACCACGATCCGGTCGGAAATGGACAAGGCCTCTTCCTGGTCGTGGGTGACAAAAACCATCGTCAGCCCCAGCTCGGCCTGAATCTCGCGGAGCTCCTCTCGCATTTCGTGGCGGAGTTTGGCATCCAATGCGGAGAAAGGCTCATCGAGCAGCAGCACGGACGGCTTGAGCAGGAGCGACCGCGCGACGGCAATCCGCTGCTGCTGACCGCCGGACAGCTGGGCCGGGTATTTATTCCCCGCTCCCGGCAGACGAACCAGCTCCAGCACCTCGGAGATCGCTTTATCACGTTCCGCTTTTTTGACCTTGCGGATTTTCAGGCCGAAAGCAAGGTTGTCATAAACCGTCATGTGGGGCCAAAGGTTATAACCTTGGAAAACCATGGACGTAGGACGTTTTTCCGGCGGAGCGGTCAGCACGCTTTTGCCCTCGATCAAAATGTCGCCGGAGTCCGGATCCAGAAACCCGCCGATGCTGCGCAGCACCGTTGTTTTTCCGCAGCCGGAGGGACCAAGCAGCGTAATCATCTCGCCTTTGGCCACATCCAGCGAAATATCGGACACCCCGTCGCCGGTTTTATAACGTTTCGTCAATTTCTGTATCGATAGTTGAGCCTGCATAATGACCTCCCAATTTATTGAATAAAATGGCACGCGTTAACCCTTCCTAAGGTCTTACTTGATTTGGAATCCGCTGGATAATACATCCGCGCTTACGAATTTTTGCGCGGCAAACAGCAGGATAATGGTCGGAGCGGTCAGGATAATCGAAAATACAGCGCCCGCGTAAGCCGGGTAATCGGTAATAATGCCGTACATGACGACGGGCATCGTTCTAAAATTTGGTACGCCGACCAGATAGGTCCCCTGCGCTTCATCCAGAGAGTTCAGGAAAGTGAAAATCGAAGCGACGATAATGCCCGGCATGGCCATCGGAAGCGTAATGCTGCGAAACACGCGGAACGGTCCGGCTCCGACATCCCTCGCCGATTCCTCTTGGGCGGTATGCACGTTCCGGAAGGAAGAGGTCGGAATCCAGGTCATAAACATCAGGACGTTAATGATATGAATCAGCACCACGCCAGCCAGCGTGTTCATCAGCCCGACCTTGTAGAACAGCACGGCGATCGAAACGTAAAGCCCCATTTTCGGGAACGCGTGCGTCAGCAAAAACGAAAACAGGAAAAATCTGCTGAGCGGAAACCGGATCCTCGCAAACGCGTAAGCGGCCGGGATACATAAAACGATAGACAGAGCGGTTACGATGGCAGCAATGCCGAAGGATAGGCCAATCGACTTGGCGATTCCATCCTGTGAAAGCACGAAACTCCACCATTTGAGGGACCATTCCCTCGGAAGCATGTCCGGATAATTCCATTTGCCCGTAAACGCCAGAATCGCCAGGTTTAATAACGGACCCATGAAGAAA
The DNA here is from genome assembly GCF_058267595.1 of Paenibacillus mobilis. Lineage (NCBI taxonomy): Bacteria > Bacillati > Bacillota > Bacilli > Caryophanales > Paenibacillaceae > Paenibacillus > Paenibacillus mobilis. The sequence goes on along the minus strand of NZ_JBZCMS010000013.1, from coordinate 97,496 downwards.
ATGACGAATACGACCAACAGCAGAAACTCGATGATTTTTTTGGGCCCTACCGCTTTCAAATACCACCTCATTAAAAAAGCTCTCCTTTCGTTATAAGCTGTTTTCTATGTGGAAGACCGGATCACCAGCTTCGGCGCAAGTTCAACGGCCGTTTCTCTTATCGGTTCCTGCCGAATCAGCCTGTCCAGCATCAAGCAGGCGAGCCGCCCCATTTTTTCGGTGTCGACTTTAACCGTGGTCAAGGATGGCGTTAAGAGGGAAGCCGCATCGATATCGTCGAAGCCCATGACGGCCACCTGCCCGGGAACCTGAACGGAGCGTTCCATCAAAAACTTCATGGCGCCAAGCGCTATCATGTCGTTGGTGCCGAATACGGCCGTGTAATTCCCTCTCTGAAAATGCTCCCAGTTCTCCTCCATTTTGCGGTAGCCTTCCTCAAAGGTAGACGCTTCAGGATAAGCGACCGAGGCTTCCGAACACTCCAGGTGCCGCTCGCTCAGGTAAGTCCTGAAACCGTCGAGCCGCAAATGATGGCTTCGGTGAGACTGCGGGCCGGCAAGCATAAAGATTCGTCTGTGGCCCAAGCCGGTCAAATGCCGGGCGGCTTCCCGCCCTCCGTCCTGGTCCCGGTTGACGATATGAATGACGCCGGGGACGTCGGTGGAGCCGTTGACCATAATGTAAGGCACGCCGAACTTGCCGATGTGGTCGATGACGTTTTGTTCCAGCCGGCTGATCAGAATAAGTCCATCCACTCTTTTCTCCAGCATAAAATCCGCGGATCTTAGCGACATTTCCTGATCGGTCGTCACAAAAATCGAATAATTCATCTGCGCCGAAGCGGCCAGGATGGCATCTAGTATTTTCCCGTAAAAGGGATGGGACACCACCGGATAATGACTCCGGTAAATGAGAATCCCGATGTTGTTCGTCCGCTGCGAAACCATGGCGCGCGCTACCGCGTTTGGTTTGTACTGCAGCTCCTGAATCACTTTCAGGACTTTGTCCCTGGCTTCCTGGCTCGTATAGCCGCGTCCCGATATCACTCTCGAAACCGTAGATTTTGATACGCCCGACAAGTGGGCGATTTCCTTAATGTTGCTCACACACCTAACCTCTCTTTCTTATGAGACCGTTCCCACGTGAGACCGTTCCCACATCAAACAGAATACCTTTCGAATGTAAGTTTCGTATTAATCCGGTTAAGCAAAAATGTAAATAATCGTTCGACTGAATTCGAGGGTTTACGAAGTTTTTTTCGTTTAGACAGAGAAATAGCCGCGGAAAACGCTGTTATGTTAAGCGCGTGTTAACACTGTTTCCTTCATGTAAATCACAAGCGGATTCGCGGCAGTGTGTTTTTAAGGAATGAGTTGCGGATACCCTCTATATAAAAGAGCTGCGGGCAGGCTCGGCTTTACGGTTATGAAGTTCTTTCATTTCGTCCATACTACTTCTACAAAGTTTCTTTTTTTGCCGACAAAGGAGGTTGTTTGGACATGAGCCCGCAGAACACCCCGGTACCGCACAACTCTGTGCCTATCACATTCGATCAAAGCTGGTACGAGAATTTGCAGAGCCGTCTCGACAAAGGAGGGCCATGGGACGATTACAGACTCTTGCGTCTTTCGCTGCAGGCGGAGCAAGCCGGCCTTGTCACCCATTTCGAAGAATTGCAATGCCTCAAACATCTTTCGGCCGTGCAGCCGATGCCGCATCAGGTCGACACGGCGCAGAAGGTTCTGTTCGAAATGCGCGGACGGGCCATTTTGGCGGATGAAGTCGGTCTGGGGAAAACGATTGAAGCCGGTCTTATTTTGAAAGAATATTTAATCCGCGGGCTGGTCCGCAAAGTGCTGATCCTGGTCCCCGCTTCCCTTGTGCTGCAGTGGGTCCGGGAGCTTAACCAAAAATTCGGCATCCCGGCGATTGCCCAAAAGAAAGAACATTCCTGGCAGTCCGACATCGTCGTTGCTTCCATGGACACGGCCAAACGGGATCCGCACAAGGATATTTTGCATGGGAGCGTTTATGATCTGGTCATCGTGGACGAGGCTCATAAGCTGAAGAACAAAAAAACGACCAATTACCAGTTCATGCAGGGGCTCCGGAAAAAATACTGCCTGCTGCTGACCGCTACGCCCGTCCAGAACAATCTGGACGAGCTGTTTAATCTCATCACGCTGCTGAAGCCGGGACAGCTGGGCAAACAAAATGAATTTGCGGCCAACTTTGTGGTCGATAAAAGAAAGCCGAAAAACGAAGACGCCCTGCGCGGCGAGTTGTCCAAGGTCATGATCCGCAATCGCCGCAGCGACGGCCAGCTGGATTTCACCAAACGGATCGTCCGCAACGTGCCCCTGGAGCTGTCCGCCGAGGAAAAAGCCTTGTACGACGGCGTCACCACTTTTGTCAAAGAGCAATACACGGCGGCCGGGGGCGATTTAAACAGCCTGTTTTCGCTGATCACGCTGCAGCGGGAGGTGTGCAGCAGCCGGGATGCGGTGTTTGTCACCCTGGTCAACCTGTCGAAAAAGCTGGCTCCCGATTCGCCGCTGCGCGATAAAATCTGGGAGCTTGTCCATACGATCAAAGCCATCAAAGCGAACACCAAAGCCGAAAAAACCTTTGAGCTGATTCAAAGCATCGATCCCGGCGAGAAGGTCATTATTTTTACCGAATACCGGGCGACCCAGGAATCGCTGCTGAAATATTTCCGCGACCGCGGCATGATCGCCGTTCCTTACAGCGGAAACATGAACCGGGGCAAAAAAGACTGGATGATGGACCTCTTCCGCGGCCGCGCCCAGGTCATGATCGCGACCGAAGCCGGCGGCGAAGGCATCAACCTGCAGTTCTGCCATCACATGATCAATTTCGATCTGCCGTGGAACCCGATGCGGGTGGAGCAGCGGATCGGGCGGGTTCACCGCCTGGGGCAAAAAAACGACGTAAAAATCTACAATTTATCTACGCGGGGGACGATCGAGGAGCATATCCTGAATCTGCTGCATGAGAAAATCAACATGTTTGAGATGGTTATCGGAGGGCTGGACGTCATCCTGGAGCGGCTTGAGAAGCAGGGTTCCCTGGAGAAAAGCCTTTATAAAATTATGCTGGAAGCGGATAGCGACGAGCAGATTAAACAAGGCGTGGAGTCCTTGGCCTCCTCCATGATCGCCATCAAACAAGAGCTGGAGGCGGATGAAGATGAAAACCGCGCCATATCGCCGGTGCAGGAAATGCTTGGAGGTTCTTAAACCATGACCATGACAGCCCATCAGATCCGCGACTATGTCCGGGCTTATTTGGACGCGACGGAATGCGAAATCCGCGAGGAATCGCCGCATCACGTAACGGTAAAGTTATCCCCGCAGGCGGACCGGGAGCTGACGAACCGGCCTTATTACTGGGCCTATGTCGACCGCTGCCAAATTGAACCCGAAACGATGTCCTATACGTTTGTGTTTGACTCCGATCGATACGATACGGCTTACCCGGCAGCGGCTCCTGAAGTCGATTCGGTCATGAGCCGCCATTTTGGCGCGGTCCGGCCGCTGCCGATCCTGGGGCCGGGGCGGATCCAGCGGGAGGATTTGTCCTTTGGCAGCCCGCGGCTCCAGCAGCTGTTTGAAGCAGCGAAACGCGGGGGGAGTTTTGTTTACGTATTTGAGGATCCAGGGCATCTGCAGCGGCGGACTCTGCTCCCTGCCGCCTATGAACCGTGGCTGGGCGTTTGCTTTAAAGCCGAGTTCGCCTGCGACATGAAACGTGAAGAGCTGCATTATTACGGCATATCACTGACCTCAGGGATAATCGATACCCGGTTTGGCGAAAGAGTGTCCCGCATTCCGCTCCTGAACCGTATCCCGGAAAATATCAGCATTGTGCCTACCTCCCTGTCGCTCAAAGAAGGCAAAAATCTGCTGGAGGAAATGCTGCAAAACTATTTGACGGAGCTCGACGATAGCTGGGCCGTCCAGGCCCGCGCAAGGCTGGAGGAAGAGCTGGCGATTCTTGACGGTTACTACAGTCACCTGCTGGAGGATGAAAACGAAGAAACCCGTTTAGGCGCCAAGCAGCAGTATGAAGCAAGACGCGAGGAAATTTGCTGGCAGTTTGAACCCCGGATCCAGATTTCCGCCATAAACTGCGGCGTCTTTCACCTTCGTTCCGGCCCTGTGCCGAGAACCTGACTTCTGTCGCTAAAAGACTGCAAAAATAGAAGCTGCTTCGCAAAACGGTCCCCGACAGGGAACAACACTCTTTTTCGGACAGCCTGTCTACAATTAAAGAAAACCTAATAAAATACAAGTCTCACCATTCCCGTAAAGCGCAGGTGATGAATGATGATCAAAGGTTTCGCCTTATCGAAAACGATATCGTTCCTTCTGTTAGGGGCCGTCCTTCTGGCCCCCGCCGCTTTGGAACAAGCGGCTCTCCCCGAAGCGTCGGCCGCCGAACCTTCAGCCGTATTTTTTATGGAGGAAACAGGCGGTGTACAGCAGGCCGCTCCCAAAGAGGTTCAGCTCTTTGCCCGCGAAGCCGTCGAAAGTTTTGCCGGACAGGAAGCGTTTAAGGCATGGATTGGAAGCACAGCGGCTATTCATCCGCTGGGTCCTGGCACCCACGGCTGGCTGGTCAGCCTGATCTCCCCGGACCGGACGCCGGTCGGTTATCTGATCATTGCCGCAAAACCCGAAGGCGGACTCGCGCTGGTTGAATACGGGACAGGCCCCGACCCTTTATATAATCCGGCACGGCTGCCCGTTGGCAGCAGCGTCAAATTAGAGCCGCTTTACGGCGGCCCTACCCTTACCCAATGGAAAATTTCAAATCAAGAGGGACTGACTCAAACCGTTTATTATGAGGCCGCAGGCGGCGAACCGCTTCCCGATACCGATGCCGACTGGTCCAAACGGGAGTCCCTCCTCCCCTTTCAAGGATTAAATGAAGCGGTTGGAACAAGTACCGCCGATCCAGGCGGCGTACAATCAGCACAGCTGCCCGTTCCGCAAAAACCGGTTCAAAACACGGCATTATTCCAGCCGAACGATAATCTGCTGTGGCTGACCGGCAAAACGGTCAAACTTTCAGCGGCACAATTTCAAAATACGGCTGTCCAGCCCGGCAAATGGGTCTTTTTCTCCTCAGGAGCTTCCCGCACTTATGCGCAATCCCTCCCCGTTTCCGGTTACCAGCTGTGGGTGAAACCAACCGCCAGCCTTAAAGAGGCCGGTCAGCCGGTTGTTTATTTAATCAGCCGGACCGAAAACCGGACACGCTACATTTTATTTGACGCCTTGGCCGGAGCAGGAGAATTTAAAGCCTGGACAGGGCGGTAAACGGCCAAGACTAGAAAAGCGATACTCCGAATCCCATACTTTTTCCCCTAAAAAAAGAGCTGCTCTCCGCTCAGGTTTCCCTGATGCGAAAAGCAGCTCTGCCGCGTTTATATCCTTTTTCAGCGGGTACGCCGTTTTCTCTTAAACAGATTCTGTCCCCACATTGACAAGGAAGCGGGAACCATGCCGAACCACTTGCTGCTCCAAGGTTCTTTGACCTGCCTGCGCTGTTCCTTCCGGATTTCCTTCGGCGTCTCCACGTAATGGACAACTCTTTCCGTAATATAGCGGACCAGTTCGTCGCCCTTAGCCATTTTGGCTTCCTCCTGACTAGCTTAGATTTCAGAGTTTTTGCTCTGATCGTTTCCGTCCCTGCCCTTATTTCTAGTGTGTTCAAACAGGAGCCGTTTTAACCCGGTTCATGCATAAGCCGGCAGCGGATTGTTTACTCTATAGGCAAATCCATCCTTTCAAAAGAGGTGCGGTATGCATACAGGTAACAAAAACAAGTTTATCCTGGTGATCTCGGCGCTTTCCATCTGCTTCGGGCTCTTCGCTCTGCCCGTACAGGCAGATGAAAAAACGGACGACAAACCGGCGCATCACGCTTTTCCAAAGCCGGTCATCCTCATAGATGCGGGGCATGGAGGCATCGACGGAGGAACCTCGCACGGGGATCTTCTGGAGAAAAATATCAACCTGGAGATCGCTCAGCGTCTCTATTTGCTGCTTCGTAGTGAGGGATACAGAGCCATTTTGAACCGAAACGGCGATTATGCGCTGAGCGATGAAAACCGCTGGCACGGCAGCCGTTCCCGGCATATGCGGGACTTGACGCAAAGAGAACGGATCAGCGAAGATGTCAAAACCTCAATCGTGGTCAGCCTGCATGTAAACTGGTCCAAAAACGCAACAAGAAAAGGCCCTATCGTCCTCCATCAGGATGAAGGACGCAGCGCCTTGCTTGCTGCCTGCATTCAGGAAACCTTAAACGACTTGTACCACAGCCATTGGAAATCTGAGCTCGGCAAACCTTTTTATTTGCTGAACCATACCGAAGTGCCGGCGGTCATTGTGGAGACCGGTTTTATCAGCAATGAAGAAGACCGTAATTTCCTTCGTTCATCCCGGGGACAAACGCAAGTCGCTCAGGCTCTTGTAGCGGGAATCGCCCGGTATTTTCTTGAATCATAGCAAGGGAGAGGTTAGGCATTCCTCAGGGGATCAAACCCGGCAGGCCGATTCCTCCGCCGCATTGCTCGCGGACAAGCTGGCTTAAGGTCACATATTCAACATCCGCCGGCATTTGTTTAATGGAGCTGCGGATGACGCCTGCCGTTTTGGTTCCGGGAACGCCCACATGGCCGATAATAATGCAGCTATCATGGTCTTTCATCCACTCCAGCACCTTATGCATCTGCCCGGCAATATGTCGCTGGTTGTATTGGTCGTCCAGAAAAAACTGGTTGCCGATATCCGGCATCCCTTTCTCCTTGCATAGTTTGCCGACGACGGTTTTATAATTCGTCCGGCTGTCCAGGAAAAACAAGCCACGTTCCCGGCATACGTCCAAAACGATGGACATAATTCGCGGATCCGCGGTTATTTTAGAGCCCATATGGTTATTGATGCCCACTGCGTAAGGCACATTGTCGATCGCCTGCTCCACCTTTTTTCGGACCTCGTCATCGCTTAAAGAACTCATGATGGCTCCCGGCCCCAACCACTCCGGCTTGCCGTGATTAGGCTCCATCGGCAGATGCACCAGCACGTCGAATCCGCGTTCATGGGCCATCCGCGCATCCCGCTCCGTTGTACGCAAAAAGGGCATAACCGCAACCGTCAGCTTGATCGGCATCTCCATGATCTCCTTAGTCCCTTCCATGTCATTGCCGAGATCGTCGATGACGATAGCCAATTGTTTGGCACCGGCTGCAGACAGAGGCACAGACGGCGCAGGCTGCGAAGAAACCGGCGGCAGCAGGACCGTTTGCTCCAGTTTCACGCCGCCTGCTGAGGCCTGCCCCGGCGGAATCAGCAAAAGGAATGCCGTTACCAGAACAACTGCCCGGATAACGGCCTGTTTTATGGAAATGTTATCGTTTTTGCCCATCCTGATCTTCCTCCAATCGTACTTCATGGTAAGTACATTGTTTGAGGATCAGGGTGTTATTAGTACAGGAAATTGAAGCCTTAACGCACAAGACCAGCCATTTTTAATCGATCAGCTTGTGTTGATACCATTTGTTTCCGGCAAAACGCCGGTAGAAAATCACGCCGCGGATGCCCCATTCCAGCTCCATGGCCAGCCAAACCCCCAGGATGCCGAGCGGCGAATGCACGCCCAGGATATACCCGAGCACCACCCTGAACAGCCACATCGACAGCATGGAGACCATGGACGTATATTTGGAATCGCCCGCCGCGCGCAGCGCGGAAGGGGTGATGAAACTAATCGACCACAAAGGAATCTGAAGGATGGTGTTCACCAGCATCACGATGAAAATATCCCTTATGATTTCCTTAGGCGGATGGAACATCGAAACTAGCGGGTTAAACAAGGACATCACAATGATACCGGTAATGACAAACGACAAGGAGGACAGCCACAGGAAAGATTTCGTGAACTTTCTGGCATCGTCGATATTTTTGCTGCCTATACACTGTCCGACCACGGTGATGACCGTCAGGGACAGCGCATTAGCGGGAATTTGCACCACGTTTGCCAAGGTAGCGGAAATCGCGTTAGTGGCAATCGCGTTGGTGCCCAGGCCAACGATAAAGATTTGAGTCAGAATTTTTCCCCCGTTAAAAAACATCTGCTCAGCTGCAAACGGCAGGCCGATAAACATGATTTTCTTGAACATCGCCCAATTGACCTTGACCATGTCTTTGATTTTGAGCTGCAGATTTGTATCCACCCTAACCAGATAAAGAATGGCGCAGGCAGCAGCCAAATAACGGGAGACATTAAGGGCAACGGACAAACCCATAACTCCCATATTCAGAAAATTAATAAATACGATATTCAAAACTACATAAGACAAATTCATGATAAGCGACAAAAAAAGGGACGCACGGCTCCGGCCAATCCCCCGCAATGCTCCGCAAACCGCCTCCACAATCCCGATCCCGAGATAGGAAACGCTGCTGCCGATCAGATAAACGCGGGCATTGTCAAAGACGTCAGACGCAGCGGAACCAAACAATATATTAAGCGCCGGCATATGGAATACGCCAAGCAGCAGACCGATCCCGATCGACAGCACGGACACGGAGGAAATGGTGCCGGCCGTTGATTTGGAGACCATCTCCAAATTGCCGCTGCCCTTATATTGGGCGACGACCACCGTACCGCCGGTAGCTACGGCCACAAACACGCTGATCAGGAAAATGTTCAGGGAATCCACCATGTTGACCGCGCTGACTGCGGCAACCCCCGATGAACTGATCATCGCCGTGTTGATTAAATTGAGCCCGACGATAAAAGCCTGATCGACAAGCAGCGGAATAAACAAAGCGATCATCTGCGGATAACTGATCGAGTTGCCGGAGAAATATTTCGTTAGCAAAGCGGCGGGTTTCATTTTGACAAGAGCCTGGGACATGAGATCACATCTTTTACTAGTTAGATTTGCCGAAGGCACCTCCGGCACAACTCCCGACCTTTTCATTCAGGTTACATTATGCTCCTATACCGCAGGCTGGTCAATACAAAACGGCACAACCCCGGCGGTAAACACTTTCGGGGTTGTGCCGTTTTCAATTAACGAAGCAAAGATACAAGCGTGGGACTAGTCGCGTGTTATGTAGAGAGAACCGTCGCTATCCCTTTCCACATGCGCCTGCAGCCCTTCGGCAAGCGTGCGCAGCGGGGCGTACGCTCTGCCGTACTTATCGATAAATACGGGCTGAGGCATTTTGACGGCCGCTCCATGCACTACGGCGTAAGAAGAGCCTGGCGTAAAGATCAGCTGGCCGCCGCTCAGATCGTCCGTCACGATGATTTTACCGTTTTGGCTCTTAACGGAAGCATCCAGATATTCGGCCAAATAACGGAGCGGGATCATCGTTGTATTTTGCTTGATCACCACGTCGTCGTACTCCGGATCAACCGGAATATATTTTTGCGTGATGCCCAAATCATTTTTGAAAATGCCGTAAATATCGGACTGCGGATCCAGGTTTCGGAGGATCGTTCCCGGGGTCAGCGTCTGATCCGTTACGTTAAGAGCATTATCCGTGTCAAGCAGATCGGCTTTCACCGGCCCGTTGACATTCCATTGTTCGCTTTCCAGTTTGAGACTGAAGCTCGAAACCGGCAGTTCTTCGCCCGTGTCGGGCAAAGCTATCGCAAATTCGAGCGCCTGCTTGCGCAGCTTGTAGCTGTCGTCCACGTAAATATCCGCCGTGAGCTTAGTGTCTTTGCTGAACACCGCGGAGGCTTCAGGCGTTTCCTCAAATGCCTGCTTAACCGCATCATCGTAACTAAGCAGGACAAGATCCAGCGCCTTTTGAATTTGGGTGTAGGTTTCGGTAACCACGCCTTCTTTATCGTCCAGGGAAACATCGGGCAGTCCCATTTGAAGGTCCTGGAGATTCGTAAATCCTTGTTCTTTCAGCGCTGGCAGCAAGCTGTCGTAAACTCCGCCTAACACGGCTTTTAATCCTTCATGATCATCGGAGATGGCCTGAAGGAACGTTTTCAGCAGCCCGGTCAGTTCGTCCCCGGAAATTTCGGCATGGAGTTTGGTCAGGTTAAGCTGTTCTCCATGAACCGTTTCGTTCACTTTGGAAGCATTAATCACCTCAGGGTTGGGGAGATGTTTAATGATAAAGGATTGAATTTCCTTGCCGAGAGCCCGGGATTTCTCCGGATCCAGCCCGCTTATGCCGCCGGCGGTCAGCTCTTCCGTCAGAGGCAGGTAAAAAGCTTCCTTGGCTCCCTCCACCTTCACGGCCACGCCCTCTTTGTTCAAAGAGAGCTGAAACGGCAGCTTCAGCTTGCTGCTGGTCAGGAGACCGTTAGCCGACAGAGTTGTGCTGTCTTCCATTTTAATGTCATCCAGCTGGAACGAAAACGAATTGATAAGATCGATAATCTCTTGATCTTCTGCGGTTGCGGCCGCACTTGGCTCAGCGTGAACGGACAGGCTCAAGCTGGACTCGGCCGACTTCACGTCCGCATTTCCCAGCAGCGCTTTGTCCACGTCCAGTCCGCCTACCGGCTGACACCCGGCCAACACCAGCAGCAGGGCCGCCGCGGGGAGCAGCCATTTCAAACTGCGTTTCCATCTCTTCATCAGTGCTATCCCTCCTAAGTTCAATAAGCACCTTATTATCGCATCCCTATCAAACTTTGTAAATTATTCCTCTCATACCAAATTTATTTTGCGGAAAGCGCCTGGCATAATAGGGAGGTATAAGCAGCAGCCCCGTTGGGCTTAAGATGGACGCCGTCTTTTTCAAAATAAGAGGTTTGGCCTTCGCTGGCCTGATACCAGTCCACAAGTTGAATCCGGTCATCTGCATCCGCGATTTTTTCGAGCGATTGGTTGACGTCGGACTCCCAGGGTCTCGGCACGCGCGTATTGACCAGATAAATACGTTTGGCGTCCTTCAGCTCCGCAAGAACCTTCTGCATTTGTTTTTGAGAAAAAGCCCCGTTGGTGCCGAGTTCTATAATTACCGTATCTCGTAATTTTCCTTCCTGCTTCAGCTCCTGCAAAACGGCCGGGGCATCCCCCATCTGACGGCCGATTTTCCCGTCAATGACGGCATCGGGATAAACCTCCTGCAAATCGTCATGGATATCCAGCATCACGGAATCCCCGATGGCTGTCATGTTTTTGCCCGTGCCGGAGGGTTTCCCCTTCGGAGGTTCTGCCGGATCACCCGTCTGCTTCGGGGGCGGCGAAGGAACCGGCTGGCCGGAAGCGCCTCCGTGCGGCTGGCCGGGGACACCCGAATGCTGATGCCCGGTGGCCCCGGCAGACTGCTGCCCGGGTGCATTTGACGGCGGTATCCCAGGTTCCCCCTGCTGAGCGGCTCCCTTGCTCCCTGCACTCTGCTGCCCGGGTTGACCAGCTCCATCCCCCTGATGGCCGCCTGATGCTCCGGACTGATTCTGGAAAACGGGCATTACCCCGGTTGAAGAACCAGCCTCTTCCGCTGCTCCTGTTCCTGTTAAACCGAAAGTGAAGGAGGGTACGTACAGATGAACGAAGCTGAAGAGAATCCCTAAGCCAATGATGGCAGCTGAGGCAGCCGGCACCCGCTTCCCTTTCCCGGAAGGCGAAAAAACGGCGGACATGGCTGCCAGCCAGCCCCGGAACCCGTATTTGCGGATCGGGTTCTCAATAAAACGGTAAGACGCAGCAGCCAGCAAACAGGTCGCCAGCAGCTGTAAAACCATTCTAAGCCCATGGCTTCCGCCGGTATCCGCCTGCGGAGTTGTCATCGTAATGACCGGATAATGCCAGAGATATAAGCCATAAGCCCGTTTTCCCGCCCATACCAGAGGTCTGGCGGAAAACCAGGCCGCAATCCGGCTTCCCGGATGGGCCAAAACGGCAATTAAAACAGCGGTTACAAACGCGATGCCGAACAAACCGCCTCTGTATAAAAAGCTATCGTATTCATCCAGGTTATAAGTCCAGTAAGCGAGCAGCACCAGGCTTATCATTCCGGCGGAGTCCAGCAGCATGCCGGCCAGCCTGGATACCTTCTTCTTCAGTTTTCCGCTGGGCCAGACCAGCGCCAGCGCGGCACCCATCAGCAGGGCAAAACCACGGGTATCCGTCCCGTAATAAACGCGGCTTGGATCGATTCCCGGCATGTACAGCAGAGCCATCAGCAGGGCCGAGCCGGCTGCCAGCCCCACTGTCCAACCGGCAAGCCAAATCCGTTTGCGAACCCACTTGAATCCCGCCGCCAGCAGAAACGGCCATAAAAGATAAAACTGCTCTTCCACCGCCAGCGACCATAAATGCCCTAGCGGAGAAGGCGGGCCAAAGGACTCGAAATAGGAAACCTTGTGAAAAATAAACCACCAGTTGCTTATGTAGAAAAGAGCCGCAGGCACATCGCCGCGAAGCGTGGATCCTTCGGACATCCCTCCGAACCAGGACGCAATCGCAACGGCTGACATGACCGTCAGCAGCCCTGGCAAAAGCCGCCTCCCACGGCGTATCCAAAATTCTTTTAATTGTAAAGGGAAGCTGCCATGACCACGGTCGCCACCGCCAACACTGTCTGCAAAGCGGCCGTTCGCCAGAATATCCGTAATCAAATAACCCGACAAGGTGAAAAATACCGCCACCCCAAGAAATCCCCCGGGAAGCCACTCTTGCCGAAGATGATAAAAAATGACGGCCAAAACAGCCAGTGCCCTTAGTCCGTCAAGTCCTGCCATATACCGCCGAGGCTGCGGTACGAAACGATCGGAGCCTCCATCCTGCGCTTTTAACTCTTCTGTCCTTTTCAATGCCCTCGATCCTTTCTCCACTTCATACCGTTAGCCCGATATCCTGTATGTAAAATATGCTGTGAATTCATTATATAAAAGCTTCCAGCTCCATCGATTTCAATAAAGTTAAAAAGGAATGACAAGATTTTTATTAAGAAGGACAAAGATAAAGGGCTACCGATTTCGACTTTGAAGAAACTGTCATATTTATGTTAATTCTTCCACGGCGAATGATATGCTTAAAATTTAAAATTAAAACAAGCCGGCTCACGCCGGCTTGTTCGTTTCTCTATTCCAAATCAGCCGTAAGCCTGCTGATCTTTCCCTCCGTAAGCTCAAAACGGTAAAGGCCACCGATTTCCTTTCCTGCGAAATCCCCTCTGAACAGGACCTTCATGTCAACGACGCCATCCTCGGCCGTGTAATCCACAATTTCAGTACCCATCTCCTCTTCAGCTCATCCAGCCATTCGTTAAATGGAAAAAGGGTATGGATCGTATAAGAACCGTCTTTGTTGACGGTGATGGCCTCATCGGGAAATTCGTCGTATACCCGGTAAGCGCCGCGCGCTGAAACCCGCAGGGTTGCGGGAATCATCTCGCTTCCGATTTGCTCTTCCGCCTGGTCGATCACCGGGACCGGAGGTCTCGGCTCAAAGGCTTGCTCCTTAACCTCGATGTCCCGCATGCGGCTGATCTTAAACAGGCGGTCGCCTTCGGATGTTAAGCAATAGCTGGATAAATACCAGGCATTTGCTTTAAAAATAAGCTGGACAGCTTGTCCAGCAGACTCCCGGTTTCGGACAAAGGCGCAAGCTTTAAGGTTTGCAGCCCCATCAGAATTTCGTTTTGTTCTTCGGCGGACAGCAGCGAAGCGTTAAAAGAATAGCCCTCCAGCAGGGAAATGCCCCCGCCTTTTCCTTTACTACTGTATACGGGAATCCCGGCGGCGCTTAAAAGGTCAATATCCCGGTATATCGTTCTCGTCGATACTTAAAAACGTTTGGCCAGTTCACCTGCGGTGACCGTCCATGCAGCCTCCCCAGCTCTCCCGGCCTGCCGGATGCCCTCGAACCCGTCTCGTGGCGGAACCCGGCCGCTATCCTCATCTTTTCGTTAGGTCGGCTGAACCGTAGGTCTGACGATCATTTCATTGATGCTGGTCTCTTCCGGTTCGTTGATGGCAAAAACAATCACTCTGGCTATGCTGTCCGGCGAAATCGCGACATGGCTCATTTGGTCCACCCAGCCTTTTACTTCCTCGCTCGTAATGGAATCGTTTAATTCTGTAGCTATGAGTCCGAGGGAGATAACCGTCGTGCGGAGGCCGGAGGCCGGGGATTCCTCCTGACGCAGCCCTACAGTAATCGCTCTGACCGCAAATTTGGTGCCGCAGTACACGGCAGCTGTCGGGTCCACCCGGTAGCCGGAAACGGAAGACAGGTTTACGATATGACCGGACTTTTGTTCCCTCATGATTGGCAGCACAGCGGCAATACCGTACAATACGCCTTTCAGGTTTACGTCGATCATATGGTCCCATTCGTCCACTCTAAGGCCGCTCAGCGGTGACAGCGGCATGATTCCCGCATTGTTGACCAGGACGTCCACACGTCCGAAGCTGCTTATCGCTAGCTGCGCAAGTTTATGCAGGTCTTCTGCTGAAGCAACGTTAACTTTCTGATAAACGGCCGTTCCGCCGCCGCGCCGAATTTCCTCCGCCAGCTCCTCCAGACGTTCCTCGCGTCTGGCCCCCAGCACCCCTTGGCTCCGTGACGGGCCAGCCTTATGGCGGTTGCTTTTCCTATGCCGCTTGAAGCTCCCGTGATGATGACCACTTTGTTCTGCACCTTTTCCATCGTAATCCTAACCTCTCCCTGCTCCTGATTTATCTTGCGCAGTTAAAGTAACACCCTTAATAGGACAACAGCTTGTCATATTTAATTTTTGATCTGCAAAAAAAAGAAAACTCCCAAAGCGGCAAAAGGCCGCTCGGGAGCTCGATTCCTTCCATGATCAGGAAGGATTATTCGTTATTTTGCATCCATTGAAAATGGAAGCTGCCCGGCTGGTCCACCCGTTCAAACGTGTGGGCGCCGAAATAATCACGCTGCGCCTGCAGCAGGTTGGCCGGCAGCTTTTCCGTCCGGTAGCTGTCAAAGTAAGCCAAAGCCGACGAGAAAGCCGGAACCGGAATGCCCCGGGTTACCGCAGTCGCTATCACTTTGCGCCATGCGCCCTGGTATTTCTCGATCACGCCGCCAAAATATTCGTCCAGGAACAGGTTGTTCAGCGCCGGGTCGCGGTCGTAGGCGTCTTTGATGTTTTGCAGGAAGCGGGCGCGGATGATGCAGCCGCCGCGGAAAATCATCGCGATATTGCCATAATTCAAATGCCAGCCGAAATGCTCGGAGGCAGCTTTCATTTGGGCGAAACCTTGCGCGTAAGATGCGATTTTGCTCGCATAAAGCGCCTGGCGCACGGCTTCGATAAACTCGGCGCGGTCTCCTTCATAGGCCTGCTCTGCCGGTCCGTTCAGCTTTTTGCTGGCCGCGACGCGTTCCTCTTTCATCACCGAGATAAACCGGGAGAAAACGGACTCCGTAATAATGGAGAGCGGAACGCCGAGATCCAAGGCGCTTTCGCTGGTCCATTTGCCGGTTCCTTTTTGGCCGGCGGAATCCAGGATCACGTCAACCATCGGTTTGCCGGTGGCCGGGTCTTTTTTCGAGAAAATATCAGCCGTAATCTCAATGAGATAGCTGTCCAGTTCGCCGTTGTTCCATTCGCTGAAAATATGATGCAGTTCGTCCATGCTGACGTTCAGCACATCCCTCAAGAGATGGTAGGCTTCGCCGATCAGCTGCATGTCGCCGTATTCGATGCCGTTATGCACCATTTTCACATAATGTCCGGCACCGCCTTCCCCGATATAAGTCGAACAAGGATCGCCGTTGACTTTAGCGGAGATAGCCGTCAGGATCGGCTCCACCAGCTCATAGGCGTCACGCTGCCCGCCCGGCATGATCGCAGGGCCTTTAAGCGCGCCTTCTTCACCGCCGGATACGCCGGCCCCGATGAAACGGATGCCCTTGGCTTCCAGCTCTTGGTTTCTGCGCTGCGTATCCGGAAAATGGGCATTGCCCCCGTCAATCAAAATGTCGCCTTTGCTCAAAAATGGAACCAGCTGATTGATGGTATCATCCGTCGGCGCTCCCGCCTTGACCATGATCAGGATTTTGCGGGGAGTCTCCAGGGACTGCACAAATTCTTCGATGCTGTAGGTGCCCACGAAATTTTTGCCGGGCGCTTCGGCCAGCAGTTCTTTGGTTTTCTCAGGGGAACGGTTAAATAACGCTACAGAAAATCCTTTGCTTTCAATGTTCAGGGCCAAATTTTTGCCCATAACGGCCAAGCCGGCCACGCCAATTTGTTGTTTGCTCACTTTTCCTATCCTCCAATTTTGATCTCTTTATTGATTATCCTGTTGCTGAACTGCTCTTTATTGGTTTACGCTTTGCGCGTATTCCCGCTCTTCCTTAACGTTCTTTGGCAGCTGCTCGGGTTCTTCGTCCAGCCACCAGTGGTTGCCGTCTTCAGCCAACAGCTCGTCGGCCATCAGCGGGCCGTAGGAACCGGCTGCATACGTATGCAGCGGAATCAGGTTTTCCTCGAAAGCCTCCAGGACAGGCTGCACCCATTTCCAGGACAGCTCCACCTCTTCCCAATGCGCAAAATAGGTGGAATCCCCGTTCATCGCGTCGTGGATCAGATTTTCGTAAGCTTCCGGAAGACCGGTTTGGCTTGGCTGAAGCTCTACCTGCACCGGCTGGATTTCCCCTTTGTGCGCAAGGTCCATCATATTGAGCTGCAGGGTGATGCGCTCTTTGGGTCCCAGCTCGAGAATCAGCAGGTTGGCTGCGGCTTTGTCATTGCGTTCGCTTGCAGGCTGGGCCAGTGGTTCCTTAAACTCGATAACGATCCGGGTCGCTTTCTCTTTCATCCGTTTGCCTGTGCGAATATAGAAAGGAACGCCGCGCCAGAAGAAATCATTGATCAAAAGCCGCACGGCCACAAAGGTTTCATTGGTTGAACCGGCCGGAATATTCGGTTCGGCTTTATAGCCTGGAACCGGGAGGCCTTGAAGGCTTCCGGCAGCGTATTGCCCCCTGACTACGTTGTCGCTGACGTCCTGCTTGCGAAGCGGCTCGAGAGCTTCCATGACCAGCTTTTTCTTCAAGCTGACCTGATCAGGCGTGCTTTTTCCGGCCAGTTGGGTAGCGGTCATCATCATCAGCTGCAGCAAATGGTTCTGGAACATATCCCTCAAGGCGCCTACGTGGTCGTAATACCCCGCTCTTTCCTCAACGCCGACGGTTTCGCTGGCCGTAATCTGCACATTCGAAATGTATTGTTTCTTCAGTAACCCCTGGATGGCCGGATTGGACTGCCAGAGCGTTTCAAGGCCCTGCACCATCGGTTTGCCCAGGTAATGATCGATTCGGTAGATTTCCTCTTCCGTGAAAAAGCGGCTTAGATATTCGTTCAGCTCTCTGGCCGACTGCAGGTCGTGGCCGAAAGGTTTTTCGATCACCAGCCGTTTCCAGCCGGCAGCGGAGCCAAGGCCGCTCTGATGAATGTTGGCTGCGATGGTCTGGAAAAACTCCGGACCCACCGACAGGTAGAACAACCGGTTTGGCGCCGCGTTTAACGCCTGCTCCCGTTCTTCAACCACAGACAGCAGCTTTGCATAATCTTCCGTACGGTCTATGTTCAAAACGCTGTATCGGAACGACCGCAAAAAAGACTGCAGGCCGTCGTTGTCCTTTACGTCGCGTCTGGAGAATTCGCGCAGGGATTGCTCGACATTTTTCCGGAACGACAGATCGTTCAGCTCTCTTCTTCCGAGGCCTACCAGGGAAAAAGAACGCGGCAGCTTATGATCCAAATATAAATTATACAAAGCGGGATAAATTTTTCTTTTGGCCAAATCGCCGGTGGCCCCAAATAAAACGATGGTTACAGGCTCCATGTTCCTTCTCCTTTCAAGTTCCAAGCAGAGCTGGCTTGACACTCTCCATGATGACGGTATATTGAATGATGAGCTTGGAGTTCGTCAGACCGGATTCCTCCATGCGGCTCTGGTTTCTTGTTTGTAGCTCCACTATAATACTTTTAGATGCCATATAAGTAATTAATATATTTCACAGGAGATATAGATCGTGTCTATGACCAATAACTATGAGTTGTACAAGGTTTTTTATTGGGCCGCCAAGACGGGCAGTTTGACACAGGCTGCAAAAGCGCTGTTTCTGACCCAGCCAAGCGTCAGCCATGCCATTAAACAGCTGGAGGACAGCTTCGGCATCTCCCTGTTTCACCGGAACGCCAAAGGGGTGGTCCTGACGCAGGAAGGCGCCATGCTGTACTCATATATCGAGCAGTCCCAGATCCTTATTTCGCTGGCGGAAGAGAAAATGGCCGCCCTGAAAAACCTGGAGAGCGGAGAACTGCGGATCGGCGGCAGCGATTCCTTGTTTAAGCATTACCTGCTGCCTTATCTGGAAAAATTCCACCGCATGTATCCCAACGTCAGACTGCATTTGAATCACGGAACCACGCCTGAAATCATTTCCGTGCTGAAAGAAGGCAAAATCGATTTCGGCGTCGTGCGGATGCCTATTGTGGATCCGCAGCTGGAAGTGAAGGAAAGCTTTGAGCTTAACGACTGTTTTGTAGCCGGGGAGCAATACGCGGAGCTGAAGGGTAAAAAATTGAGCATTGATGAGCTGCTGCAGCATCCGATCATTTTATTTTCCCGGAACAGCCGGGTCCGCATGGCCATTACGGAACTGTTCGAGCGGTACGGCTACAGCATCAGGCCGGAGATCGAGGTCGGCAGCGTCGATTTGCTTATTGAATTTGCGCGCAGGGGGCTGGGCATCTCTTATGTCACCCGGGAATTTATCGCTAAAGAGCTTGCCGAAGGTTCCTTGTTTGAAGTCAAGCTTGACGTGGAGATGCCTCCTTCCCAGGTCGGGATCATGATCAAGCAAAGCCTGCCGCTCTCCAATGCCGCTTCCCGGTTTATCGAATTGATCTCTTAACCGATGCGAAGTGCAGCAGTAGTAAAAATTACCGAGTTCCATGCCAAAAAACACCTTCAGGCAGACCGCCACCGCTTGCCGCATGGCGTCCTTTCCCGAAGGTGTTTTTTAATGGTCTCGAAGACAAGTGAAGAAAGGTCTCCCTAACGGGAGGGTGAAACGATCCGAAGCAGATCCCGCAGCATCTGACGAAGCTCGTCCGAGCTTCTCGCCACCGTTTTAAATCCGCGTAATGCCCCTGTCATCAAATGGGCCGCCCGCAGCGGCGGAATGCCCGGCTCCGTCCATCGCTCTTCGAGCTGGCCGGCCAGCAGAACGGCCAATTTATGATAACTCTCGTCCAGCGCTTCTCTCGCAAATTGGTAGGAACTGTCCGTTATTTCCTTATATTCCTCGGAATGCAGCGAGGCGTCGAAGTTTCGGACCGACCACACCTCAAAAGCAAACATCATTTTATCCTCTGCCGTTTCCAGAGGCGGCAGCCCTTTCTCGATTTCCTCGATAAGAATGTCTCCATGATAAACAATAGCCGCGTTAAAAATGTCTTCCTTTCTCTTAAAATACAAATAAAGCCCCGCACGGGAAATGCCGGCAGCTTCCGCTATATCGTTCATGGATACCCGTTTGTACCCGTATTTGAAAAATACCTCTAATGCAGTTCCAACAATATTCCGTTTCTTGTTATCATCCATACCTCCATTATTGTACACTTTACAAAAAATGTCCACTTGTATATGATAGACATATAGACAAATGAACTAATATCGTCTAATTGTATAATCCATTCCAAAAAGGAGACATAAAACAATGAAAACTGAACAGAAACCCCTGCAAACCGGTTTTGGGCCTGAAACGACCGCCCAGGAAGTGATCGAGGGACAGAATCTCCGCGGCAAGGTAGCTATTGTCACAGGAGGTCACGGCGGGATTGGACTGGAAACGACTCGCGCGCTTGCATCGGCCGGAGCCACCGTCATTGTCGGGGCTCGTGATATTAAGAAAGCACAGGAAACCCTTGCTCCGCTGAACCAGGTAGAAGTCGTCCGTCTCGATCTTGCCGATCCCTCCTCTATCGATGAATTTGCGGCTGTATTTCAGCAGTCGAATCGTTCCCTTGATCTACTGATTCTCAACGCAGGGGTAGCTTTTCCTCCGGCAATCCGGGACGAGCGAGGCTTTGATTCCCATTTTGCCATCAATTATCTGGGCCATTTCCAGCTGACGGCTCGTCTCTGGGATTCGCTTAAACGCTCGGGCAATGCCCGCGTCATTGCGCTTTCTTCGATCGGTCATCTCACCGGTCCGCTCGATCTGGAGGATCTTCATTTCAACAAGAAGCCTTACGATAAAGCCGTTTCCTACGGGGCGTCAAAAACGGCCTGCTCGCTCTTCGCCGTCGAGCTGGACAGACTTGGCCAGGCGCATGGCATCCGCGCTTTCTCGCTTCATCCCGGCGCTATTTTGAGCGGTCTTGCCCGCTATATGAGCGATGAGGAGCTGGCCGCGGCTGGCGCCAAACGGAATGAAGACGGCACTTATTCGTCTTCCGGAGGATTTAAAACGCCCCAGCAAGGTGCGGCCACAACCGTCTGGTGTGCGGTCAGCCCGCTGCTGGACGGCAAAGGCGGCGTCTATTGCGAGGACTGCGACATTGCGGAGCTGCTGCCGGATGAAAGTCCGCTGCAGAAGGGTGTCCGCCCGTGGGCCGTGGACCCGGCGGCGGCCCGGAAGCTGCGGAGCATCAGCGAGGAGCTCCTTCACCTTCCTGAAGGAACGTTTAGCTGATTGCCCCCTTCGGATTTTTTACATTTTCGAAAGAACCGTCCCTTCATAAACTCGTGAACAAAGGTATGCGACGCAGACAAGATCAATAAGTATAATAAAAGCAGGAAATAGACAAGACGATTAAGCCGAAGGGACGGTTCCACATGAAAACTTCTGAGCTGTTAGGTTATTCTTCCCATGAACGTCTGCTTTTGATCAATGCGGACGATTTCGGAATGTGCCAGGCGACCAACGCCGGAATTCTAAGTCTGGTACGCAGCGGCATGCCGGTTTCGACCAGCCTCATGGTGAACTGCCCGTGGGCGTTTGACGCCTCCAGGCATGGAAGGCAGTTCCCCCATATCGATGCAGGCGTTCATTTAACCCTGACCAGCGAGTGGGAAACCTACAAGTGGGGGCCGGTTATCGATCCATCCAAATCCGCCTCCTTACGCACCAAAGACGGATATTTCCCCGCTGACTGCAAAACCTTTGAGGAACAAGCGGAGCCGGATGAAGTGCAGGCCGAGATTAATGCCCAGATCGAAAAAGCTATGGCATGGGGCATCGATCCTACCCATTTGGATAACCATATGGGAAGTCTGTTCGGGCTTGCGGACGGACGGAATTTTATCCAAATTCTGATAGAGGCCGCGGCGAAATACGCGCTCCCGCTCCGTTTGCCCAGGTTTGCGGCCGCGTCGCTTGCAGATCCCGCTTTAGCCGAGCTGGCTGCGGCCAGCATCCAATTTGCCGATAATAACAGCGTTTTGATGCCTGATTACTTCCTCGATTGGCCTTACTCGCCGGAGACGGCCTCCTATTCGGAAGCCAAAAGCAGACTGTTCGCGGCTTTTGAAAAAATGCCTTCCGGCATTTCCGAGCTGATCATGCATCCTTCCGCCGTAAATGATGAACTGAAGGCCATTACGCCCCATTGGCGCTGGCGAGGTATCGAAATGGGGCTGCTGACAGACCCGGAAACGTGGGATAAAATCGGCCGCGAAGGAATCCGGGTCATCAGATGGTCCGACCTGCGTGCGGCCCAGCGAAATCGGGTTTAGGCTGCTGCTGGACACCCGCTGATCTTGTTTGCCGTACAAAAGGTGCTGCCCCTCTTTCGTAATGGCGGCATAAAGCAGGTTTAAGGACAACGAAACCTAAGCATCGAATAAAAACACGAATAGCGAAATGACTAAAAAAGCCAGTTCCCGAGCGGGAACTGGCTTTTTTTCGGCTGCATAGGCCCAAGTCTTCAATTAAAGATTCGGGCAGCCTTTTTTATCATTTCTTCGGAAATTTTCTGCTGCCTTAAAACGTCTCGATTTCGTGGACCTTGCGCTTGCGCCAGGCCAGCTCATAGATAACAGGCACGACGATAAGCGTCAACAGCGTGGAAGTGAACAAACCGCCGATGACCGTAATCGCCAGTCCGCCGGAAATCAGGCTGGTTGTCGAGCCGGAGAGCGCCAGCGGGAGCAGGGCCAGCATCGTGGCAAACGCCGTCATCAAAATCGGACGCAGCCGCGTTTTGGAAGCTTCAACGATCGCTTCCGTTATCGGCAAGCCAGCCTTCCGGTTATTCTCAACCCTGTCGAGCAATACGACCGCATTGGTTACCACAATGCCGACCAGCATCAGCATCCCGATCATCGCGCTCATGGACAAGGATTGCCCTGAAATCAGAAGAGCGCTCAAGGAACCGACAGGGATGAAGATCAGGGAACACAAGATGATGAGCGGTGTTACGATTCCGCCAAACGTTGCTGTCATGACGAAGAACACAAGCCCAACGGCCGCAGCCATCGCAATGCCGATGCTGGTGAAGCCATCCCCGATCATCTGAAGACCTCCGCCAAACTTCAATTCCACGCCGCTTGGCAGCGTCAGGCTGTTGACGTCCTCTTCGACCTTTTTGGTTACTGCCTGTACCGCTTTATCATCCTTAATTGTGCCGCTGACTTCAGCATACATATTGCCATCGTCATGATTGACCTGAATAAAAGCATTCTGCTCGGACACTTCGGCGATATCGCCCAGCTTCTTCACCCCGCCGGCTGTCGGAACCGGAATGCTCTCGAGCTCGGCTTTCGAAGTAATTTGCTGCTGGTAGGACAAGGTGATTTCCCGATTCTCGCTGTCAATCGTATAAGCTCCGGCGTCAACAGGCCGCAGCTGTTCGCCCACCAGCTGCATCACCATCGACGGATTGACGTTTAAGTCAATTCCCTGCTGATTAAGCGTTACCACCCACTTCGGCGTCACCTCATTCATATTGTTGGTGATATCCTTCAAGTCGCCGTTTTGTTTCATCAGCTCCTCCACCTGCTTAGCGGCCTCAGCCAATTGGTCCGGATGGTTGGAGTAAAGGCTTATTTCAACGTTGTTGCCGGACGGCGCACCGGACTGCTCGGCGGCTTTGACCGAAATCGATGTTCCCGGAACCTCTGCTGCAGCCAGCGCAGGAATTTCGGTGTTCATTCGGTCCAGCATTTGATCCATATGGGTGCCCTTAGCAAACCGGACCGTCGCTACCGCTTTATTACTGCTTGCGCCTCCAAGCATAAGTCCGCCGGAGCCGCCGCCGACGGTGATTTCGTAGCTTTCGGCGCCCGGCAGCTCCTTCAGATAACTTTCCACTTTGCTCCCGACCTGATCGGTTTGGTCCAGCTTGCTTTTCGCCGGCAAGGTAATCTCGACGGAAGCAGACGGCGAACTCTCCGCAGGCAGGAACGTAACGCCGAGTAAAGGAATCAAACAGAGCGAACCGGCGAGCAAAAGCGCGGACAAGCTTAGCACCAGTCCCTTTCGTTTCAGGGCGCCTCGGATCGTCCGCTCGAAGAAGCCGGTCATCCGTCCGCCTTCCTTATGCGGCTTCACACGGGTGAAGAACTTGCCGCCCATGATTGGGATAAGCATAGTAGCTACGAACAGGGAGGTCAGAATCGAAATGACCACCGCAAGCGAGAAAGGACGGAAGAACTCGCCGATGACGCCGGTAACGAAAGCTAGCGGCGCAAATACGACCACCATCGCAATCGTCGAAGAAGCAACGGGTCCGATAACTTCCCGGGTTGCTTTGAAGGCTAGTTCCTTGCCCCGCATAGCAGAGCCCTTTTCCTGCTTCCAGCGGTAAATGTTTTCGATGACGACAATGCTATCATCCACAATACGTCCAACCGATACGGCAATTCCGCCCAGCGTCATAATATTGAGCGTATAACCCATCTGGTTTAATAGAGCGATCGTAGCGAAGATCGAAATAGGCAGCGAAACGATTGAAATCAAAGTAGCCCGGATATTGCGCAGGAAAACAAAAATCGTGATCACGCAAAACAGCGTGCCGAATAATCCTTCCCGGATCAGGCCGGATACCGATTCCTTGATCTCTTCCCCTTGGTCGGAGACGACATGTACGTTAAACTCGCCTTGATCTTCGTAATCCGCCAGCAGCGATTTGACCGCGTCGGAGACATCCGCCGTATTGGCGTCCTGCGTTTTCACGACCTGCAGCAGGTAACTCGGTTCCCCGTTGAACCGGGTCTGCTCCTCCTGAACGGAAACCGGCTTGATCTCCGCGATGTCCGATAATACGGTACTGCTCATACCCGCTTCGCCTTCGCCCGGAGCTCCCGCCGCTATCTTCAAATTTTTAATTTGGTCCAGCGTGCTCAGCTTGCCGCTCAGGCGGATCGGAATGGTCGTTTCGTCCGCAGTCACCGTACCGAGCGGCAGAGCATAGTCGAGCGACTGCAGTGAGCTGCGGACCGCTCCGAGCGTGATGCCTCGTTGTGCGGCTTTAGCTTTGTCGACGATAATATCAAGCTGCTCGGAAGACGTCCCCTTCAAATCCACGGAGCTGACGCCGGCCAGCTTCTGAATTTGCGGGACAATATCGCTGCTGAGCTGATCGGCCAGTTCCCGGGCATCTTTTTTGTCCGAGAAAATGGCCGCTTGATAAATCGGCTGCGCTCCCACCGACAGCCGTTGTACGTTCACGCTGGCCCCTTCCGGCAGCTTGGTTTTCCCGACGGCCGCCTCTACCTCGCTGGACAACTTGTCCATATTGGAGCCAAACGGAAATTGAATGATGATGCTGGCCGCGTTCTCAGCCGAGGTACTGGTGAGCGAATCGTAATTTTCCAGTCCCTTCAAACTGTCCTCTACCGGCTTCGTCACTTCCGATTCCATCTCTTCCGTCGATGCGCCCGGCTGCGTCACCTGCACAAACAAAGCAGGGAGCTCCAGATCCGGAAACGTCTGCTGTTTGATCTGTGTAGCTGAGTACAAGCCATACCCCAATACGAGCATGCATAAAATGACAACAGCGGTGCTGTTCTTCAGACTGATCCTCGTTAACCCATTCAAAAAAATCTCTCCTCTCTTATCTGGAGAGCATCATATCACGCTAATTTGTACGCACTGTGTACGGGAAACAAAAAGTTCTATTCTTCCGGAATGAGCGGAAGAGTGACCGTCACGACTGTTCCTGCGCCAAGCCGGCTGGCCACCTGAATATCGCCCCGGTGCAGGTCAACAATACGTTTCACAATAGAAAGGCCAATCCCGTTGCCGCCCGCGGACCGGTCCCTGGATTTATCCACTTTATAGAACGGTTTAAAAACCTGCTCCAGCTCTTCCTCCGGAATGCCTGGGCCGTTGTCGGAAATGGTTACCTGTACATTCCGTTCATCTCTTTGGACGGAAATACGGATACTGCCGCCCTCCGGCGTAAATTTGATTGCATTGCTGATCAGGTTGATCCAAAGCTGGTTTAACCGATCTTTGTCCCCGTTAAAGGTCACCTGTTCTGCCTCCAGCTCCATGTCCAACTGTTTGGATACCCATTGAGGCTCAGAGGTCACAAGCACATGACGGATCTGCTCGTCCAGCCGGAAGGCGTCAAGGTTTAGCTGCAAATGTTCGTATTCAAGCGATGCCAATTGGAGCAAATCCTCGCTGAGCCGGGACAGCCGGTTGCTTTCCTCTTCAATGATGCCAAGCAGGCGCAGACGGGCGGTTTCATCCATCTTTTTATGGATAAGAGCATGGGTAAAACCTTTGATCGACGTAAGCGGAGACTGGATCTCATGGGAAACGTCGGAAACGAACTGCCGGCGGATCGCTTCCAGCGTTCCCAGCTCATGCGCCATCTGGTTGAAGCTGCGCGTCAGCTGCCCGATCTCGTCCTTGCGCTTGCTGCCCAGCCGGATGCTGAAGTCGCCCTTCGCCATTTTGCGGGTCGCCCGGGTCAACAGCTGCAGCGGACGAACGATGTAGCGGGCGGCAAGCAGAATCAGCAGGCTGCCGAACAGCAGCACAAGCAGAAATCCGGTTTTCAGATAGTCGCCGACGGAGCCCAGCAGGTTGTGAATCTCGGGCGCAACGAACAGCGCATATCGCTCGCCGTCAATCTGAAAGGGCAGGCCTACCGCAATCGGCTGGTCACGCTCCACTCCGCGGTAAATGCTTCCGCCGAGCACCGACTGCAGCTGCTCGGAGCCCAGGTGCAGCTGATTCGCCAGATGCGGGTCGCCGCCGTGCAGCAGCCTGCCGTCCTGGCCGAATAGCAGGATGCTCAGGCTCGGGAGCGCCGTCAACCCTTTCATCAGGGTATCCCGATTGTCGGGAGGCGAGGCTTCGTAGGACTGAATGACCTTTTTGCCGCTGTCGACCAGATTTTGCACAATGACGTTCTTAATATGATCACCGTATAGGCTGGTTGCGAGGAAAAAGGAAGGAATCAAGCTGAGAATAACCGCTCCAAGAAACACTGCGATAACACGGACATAAAGCGATTTAGTCACGGTAAACCTCCAGCCGGTACCCGAGCCCGCGTAAGGTCACGATTTTGAAATCCTGCTCATAAGCCCCGAAACGTTCTCTCAGCCGTTTAATGTGCGTATCCACCGTTCGTTCATCTCCTTCATACTCATATCCCCAGATTTGCTGGATCAGCTCCTCCCGGGTATGAAGTTTCCCCGGATAACTGGCCAGCGCCGCAAGCAGTTCGAATTCCTTCAAAGGAATCGATTCGCTATGCCCGGTATCCTTGTATCGGATCTGGTAACTCGTCTTGTCAAGAGTAACTCCCCCAAGCCTGATCGTCTCGGAGATCGAGATCCGGTACCGTTTGAGCAGCGCCTTCACGCGCATGACCAACTCAAGCGGTTCAAACGGCTTTACCAAATAATCGTCTGTCCCGAGTTGAAAACCTCTGATCCGGTCCATCGGCTCGCCTTTGGCCGTTATCATCAGCACCGGCTTGTCCCCTGACTCCCGAAGCCTGCGGCACAGCTCCCAGCCGTCCATCTTAGGCATCATAACGTCAAGCACAACCAGGTCAACCGGATGTTGGTTATAATATTCCCATGCCGCAGCCCCATTGGCCTGCTCGATGACCTCCATCCCTTCATCTTCCAAGTACAAGCGAACCAGCTCGCGTATATGTCGTTCATCGTCCACGACCAAAACGGTTGCCAACACTATCCCCTCCCCTGCAGTTTCCCTGTATCTCATCCATTATCTGTTCCGATTATACCCCACTCATTTGAACACAATGTGAACTTGCCGCGGCAAGCAGCCCGAAAAAACAAAAAAACGGCATGGCTGCCGTTTGAAAGTGAATGCCGCAAGGTTCCCGCGGAACCAAACCTGTAAGGCTATCTATTGCCCATGCCTACGCCCTGCCCTTTCCGGTTTGCCGCCGTACAGCTGGTCAAGCAGAAACGTAAATAAAAACATTCCCCAGATGGAGATCGACGAACAAATCCATATCCAGCCTTCTTTGTAAAGGATCAACCCCCGCTCCGCCGCTATCCAATGCCCCATATAGAGAAGCGCGATTCCAAAAAGTTTTCCTTTCCAGCTCAGGTTCGAGAAATATAAGAAAAGGATGGAAACACCAAGAAACAGCATATAAGCTGCGGATAAAACAACAAGACTGCGCTCCGGATCCGGCAGCACATGCTCATTAAGCAGTCGGACGCCGGTTAACCTAAACACCCAGACGATCAAATGTTCATGCAGCGTAATTAAACCTAAAAAGATGAACAAACACCGCATCCATTCCCTTAAGTGCATCCTGCCCGCGGCATAGACCCGTTTGGCAAGCCAGAAGAACAGGAGAAGTCCTGCCACCGTCATCCAGGTTTGGTACCAGTTCTGGCGGTAGACGCCCAGCGTGAGAAATCCTTCTTCAATCGCTCCGTAAGCCGCAGCAAAAAGCAAGCTCCAGCCCCACTTCAGGTTAAAGACCGCCAGCAGCAGCGCCGAGGCGGACACCGAAAATTGGGAGAACAAGTTCCCAGCGATATTATCGTCCGGAGGGGAGTCCGGGAAGATCATCGGGAAATATGCATAGGCCTTAAAATACGATAAAATAATCATCTCGAAGCAGAAAGTCATGCCGCTCAACGTCAGATATAAGGCTAACGTCCGTTTCCAGTCTTCGGCTTTCTTAAAAATCATCGCCAGCTCGAGGAGAGTCGTCAGACCAAGTAAAATAAACCAGCTCGTATGTTTCCAAAACAAAAGATCCATCCCATTAGGTTCCTTCCTTGAACAAATAATATCAGGTTAACCTAGAGTGGAAAAATTATACAATCTTATTTCTGCCGGTATCCCGTTTGCAGGTTGGAAGACCCCTCTTTAAATAAACGAAGACGGCATTTGAGGGGAGCCTTACCTCAAATGCCGTCTTTTTATCTATAATGAACAGCTTCGAATTTTAATTTACAATGCTTTTCCCTTGCGCCCTTTTTATTTCACACCCTTGCGGCGGTTCGAAATGTCGAGCCATACGGCGAAGACAAGAATCGAACCTTTTACCACGTACTGCCAGAACGATTCCATCCCCATCAGGGACATCCCGTTATCCAGCGAAGTCATGACCAAAGCGCCGATCAACGCGCCGATGACGGTGCCCGCGCCGCCCATCAATGAAGTTCCGCCGATTACGCAAGCGGCGATCGCATCCATTTCGGCCATGTTCCCGGCCGTAATCGTCGCGGACGCGAGACGGGAAGTCAGGACGATCGATGCGATGGAGGCCAGCAGGCCGCTGAGCATAAAGATCATCATCGTTTTGAACCGGATATTGATGCCGGACAAACGGGCCGCTTCAGGATTGCCGCCCAAAGCATAAATATGTCGCCCGAACGTGGTTTTGGTGGACAGAAAGAAAAAGATGACCGCAAGCACGATCACAAAAATGATCGGGAAAGGAATTCCTTTATAAGCGTTCATCACCAGCACGAACGTAATCACCAGCAGGGACAATACGACAACTTTGATAATGTCGACGCTAATTGGGGACACTTCAAAGCCGTATTTTTGCCGAGAACGGCGTTTCCGGAAGGTGGACCATAAAATAAACGCCACGGCAATCAAGCCGATAACGATGCCAAAGCCGGAGGCAAAATACGCGTTGCCCAGCATTTCGATGAAGGAATCCGATACCGGAATCGTCGTGGATTTGGTGACCCCCATCAAAATGCCGCGGAAGACAAGCATGCCGCCCAGGGTGACGATAAAAGCCGGAATCATTTTATACGCAACAAGCCAGCCTTGGACAAGCCCAAGCACCAGGCCGGCTGCCAATGTCGCAAGAATAACGAGGTACGCCGGCAGCTCCAGCCAGTTGCTGAAAATCGCGGCGATCCCGCCCGTTAAACCCACGATGGAACCGACCGAAAGGTCGATATGCCCCGCCACGATGACGAGCACCATCCCGATAGCCAAAATGGAAGTCACGGACATTTGCGTAAACAGGTTGGACAAGTTGCGTGAAGTCAAAAACGTAGGATCCAGAATGCCGAAAAGCGCCCAAATCAGGATCAGCGCCCCGACCATCGTATAAGCGCGCACGTCCATTTTCCCGAACAGGCTGTTCCAGAGCGACGTTTTGGCTGCCGGGACATTTTGCTGCGTTTGAAGATCCTTTTGAAGCATCATGTTTATTTCCCTCCCGTTGCGGCTTGCATAATATTTTCTTGCGTCGCTTCCCGCCAATCGAATTCGCGAACGAATTCCCCTTCGCTCATCACCAGAATCCGGTCGCTCATGCCAAGCACCTCGGGCAGCTCGGAAGAAATCATAATAATGGCGACCCCTTGCGCCACCAGCCGGTTCATCAAATGATAGATTTCGTATTTCGCCCCGACATCGATGCCGCGGGTCGGTTCATCCATGATCAGGATTTTAGGGTCGGACATCAGCCATTTGCCGATGACCACCTTTTGCTGATTCCCCCCGGAAAGCGTACCGACCAGCGTTTCCAGCGATGCGGTTTTCGTTTTCAAATCCTGCACGTACTGAAGACCCCATTTAATTTCCTCATTAACGTTGATAACGCCCATTTTGGACACCTTGCCCATAGTCGCCAGCGTAGTGTTGGTTTTGACGTCCATACCCATCACCAGCCCTTGACGTTTGCGGTCCTCGCTGACCAGCGCAATCCCCGACTTGATGGCGTCCGCCACCGAACGGATTTTGGCCGGTTTGCCGTTAATCCGAACTTCGCCGCTCGAACGTCCCGGATAGGCCCCGAACAGACTGCTGACAAGCTCGGTTCGTCCCGCGCCCATAAGTCCTGCTATTCCGAGGATTTCGCCTTTGCGAAGTTCGAAGTTCACATCCTTGATGACTTTTTGACCGCGTTTTTCCGGATGCCACACGTTATAATTCCGCACTTCCAGCACCGTTTCCGCAGGAGTATGCTCTACCCTTGGGTAACGCTCCGTTAGTTCCCTTCCAACCATAAGCGATACGACCTGGTCGTCGTTTGTTTCCTGCCGGTCGAGCGTTTTCACCGTGTGACCGTCGCGGAGAACCGTAATGGAATCCGCTAACGCAAAAACCTCCGGCATTTTATGCGAGATGTACACGCAGGACACCTCTTCACGGCGGAGCTGGTTCAAAATATCCATCAAAATAGCGACTTCACTTTCCGTAAGCGCGGCCGTCGGTTCGTCCAGAATAAGGATTTTCGTATGCTTGGACAGCGCTTTGGCGATTTCGACCAGCTGCTGCTGTCCGATC
Source organism: Paenibacillus mobilis (assembly GCF_058267595.1). NCBI lineage: Bacteria > Bacillati > Bacillota > Bacilli > Caryophanales > Paenibacillaceae > Paenibacillus > Paenibacillus mobilis. Next base: position 66,772 of record NZ_JBZCMS010000013.1, on the reverse strand, counting down.
CCCAGACTGCCGATTTTCGTATCCGGAGAAAGGTTCAGCCCAACTCTTTTCAGCCAGATTGAAGCGTTATGGTAGAGTTCATCCCATTGGATAACCCCATGTTTAGTAGGCTCGGAGCCCAGGAAAATATTTTCGCCGACCGTCATTTCCTTGACGAGCGCCAGCTCCTGGTGGATGATGGCGATCCCGGCTTTTTCGGCGTCGGTAATATTGTGAAACTGCTTTTTTTCCCCGCCGATGACGATGTCGCCGCTGTAGGTCCCCGCCGGATAAAGTCCGCTAAGCACCTTCATCAGCGTAGATTTGCCGGCTCCGTTTTCGCCGCACAGAGCGTGGATTTCGCCTTTCTTCACTTTGAAGTTCACGTGGTCAAGAGCTTTAACGCCGGGAAATTCTTTAGTGATGTTAACCATTTCTAACACATGCATAGGCTTAGCTCCCCTTCCGGCCCGGTAATTCGGCAGGGCGCGTACCCGCCATCCTCCTCAAAACCGTCAAGGTTTATGGAGGAATCGCAAAGGACCCGCGCCCGCACCGTTGTTACGCTAGTTTATTCTTTTGGCCATTGGTCCTTCGGAACGTTTTTATAAACCTCTTCCAGCTTGTGGAAGCCGTCTTTGATAACCACATCCAGATTGTCTTTGTTCACTGCAATCGGGTCCAGCAGCACGGAAGGAACATCGATTTTTCCGTTGTTTACCGATTTGTCCGCTTTCACCTCTTCGCCTTTTGCCGCGGATACAGCCATTTCGGCTGCGGTTGTTGCGATCAGGTTGATCGGTTTGTAAACGGTCATCAGCTGTTTGCCTTCGGCGATCCGCTGCACGCCCGCCAGGTCGGCGTCTTGTCCGGATACCGGAATTTTGCCGTCCATGCCTTGTGCGGTCAACGCTTGGACTACGCCGCCTGCGGTGCCGTCGTTTGCGGCCACTACGCCTTGAATGTCGTTTTTATTGGCCGTAAGCGCATTTTCCATGTTTTTCAGCGCTTCTTCCGGCTTCCAGTCCTTGGAGAACTGGTCATAGACGATTTTAATGTCGCCTTTATCTGCAAGCGGCTTGAGCACATTCATCGCGCCTTCTTTGAACATATGCGCGTTGTTGTCCGTGTCGGCCCCGCCGATGTAGACGATATTGCCTTTCGGTGCGGCCTCGGTAACGGCCTGGGCTTGAAGCTCGCCAACCCGGACGTTGTCGAAGGAGATGTAATAGTCCACGTCCGCATTGTTGATCAGACGGTCATACGCGATGACCTTGATGCCTTCCTTGTGCGCTTTCTCCACGATCGGCGCGGTAGCTTCGGCGTTGTGGGCCACGACGACCAGCACGTCTACGCCTTGGGAGATCAGCTGTTCTGCCTGGCTCATTTGCACCGCGTCGTCGCCGTTAGCGGCTAGCACCTTGACTTCTCCGCCCAGCTCCTGGACTTTTGCCGAAAAAAGGTCGCGGTCTTTCTGCCAGCGTTCCTCTTTCAAAGTGTCCAGCGACAAACCGATGACGATTTTATCGTCTTTCGCATTCCCGCCGTTCCCGCTGCTCGCTGAGTTTTTACTGTTTCCGTCCGAGACAACGCCACACGCCGCCAGGGTGGTTGCGAGCAAAATAGACGCCAAGCTTAACCGTAAAGTAGACCCGAAATTTCTCACTGTTCCTTCGCCCCTTTTCCAAATCTTAGAATTGATTGCGCTTTCACATTGAAGATCTTAGCACCGGCAGCAGGATAAGGGGGCGGTAAATGCCTGCACTTCTTTGCTCTCCACCTTCAATTGTTTGGCTCTGAATGAAATGAATATTCCATTACTGGTTTTCACTGGATTTTTTAGCGCTCCAGCACAAAAAAGTCCTTGTTAACTTAACAAGGACTTGGCGCCAGCCTGCTGGCGGTATTCGCTTGGAGTAATCCCCGTCGCCTTTTTAAAAACACGGCTGAAATAGTTTGGATCGTTGTACCCGACCTCGTAGCAAATTTCCTTCAGGCTAAGATTCTGCTCCGCGATCAGCTTCTTCGCTTCATCGATGCGCAGCCGGGTCACATAATCGATAAAAGTTTCGCCTGTCTGCAGCTTAAACAGCTTGCTGAAATAATAGGGGCTTAAATTCACGTATTCAGCGCTGCTTTCCATCGAAATATCCTCTTTGTATTTCTCGCCGATATAGAGCAGCGCCCGCTGCAGCACGCTGGAGCGGCTTTGCTCCTTCTCTTCTTTCATGCCGTCAACCAGGTTGCTCAGCCAGACAAGCGCACCGCTGTGAAGCGTTTCGGCATCCTCTGCCTCCCCAAGGGAAGAGATCAGCTCGGCGCCATCCCCGTAGAGCGCTCCTCGGCTCAAGAACAGGAGCAGGCCCAACACTTCTCCGCGCAGTCTCTGAAACGACCGGGGTTCGCTTTGCGCCAGCCGCTCGAACAGCAAGCTGAAACGCTCCGTCGTTTCCTGCTTGTCATGCCGCAGCAAAGCATCCAGCAGCTTCTTCTCGTCGTCCAGCGAAATGATTTTCTGGCCCGAGCTTTGCGCAATATCGTCGTAATGCCGGACGCTGACGATGTCGCTGTCATCCGCACAGACGCGCACCGCCTCCCGGTAGGAACGGGTCATGCCGTCCCATCCTTCGCGGATCGATCCGATGCCGACGGAGAGCGGGACCTGAAACCGCTCCTCGATGAACCCGCGAATTTTCTCTCCCCATTCCAGGGAAACGACGCGCTGCGAATAACCGGGTTTGCCGGGAGGAAACGGAATGAAAAGCGCCATCTGGTAGCCGACCACCGGGCTGACCAGGCAGGACAAATTCGGTTTGGCCATCTGCTTGACGGCCTCATAAATCTCTTTTTTGACGAGCTGGAACGTTTCCAGCTCTTTTTTGGAGCGGCGGGAGAAGGAAAGCGCCATCGCGTATCCTTTTTCCCACTGCAGATTCAGCAGTCCGGCCAATTGCTCCAGCTCCACTTCCTGAACGCATTCCAGCATCAGCATGAGCGACAGCTCGTTTTCGGCCAGTGGCATCAGGTGGGACAATTTCTCCCGCAGGGCCAACTCGTCGTTCCGTGCCCGTTTCTCTTCTTCCGACTCCGCAATCAGCATAGCCAGCGTGTGCTGGACTTCCGCCAGACTCGCCGGCTTCAACAGGTATCCGCGCACGCCCAGCGCCAGACCTTCCTTCGCGTATGAAAAATAGTCATGTGCCGTAATAATGACAATTTTGGTGGACGGATACCTGGACATAATTTCGCGGACGGCCTCAAGACCTTGAATGCCCGGCATTTTGATATCCATAAAAATGAAGTCCGGCCGTTCCTCTTCGGCAATCTCGATCGCCCGCCGGCCGTTTTCGGCATGCAGGAACGTAAACGTGTCAGGCATCATGTGCCGGATCATGAGCTCAAGGCCCTCCCTTTCCAGCGCTTCATCGTCCGCAACCAGCAGCTTGTACATGCTTATTCCCCCTTCTCTTTTTGGCCTACGGAGCCGTGGTCACAAGCGGCAGCCTGAACAAAACCGCCGTTCCTTCGCCCTCCGTGCTCTCGATTTCGATTTGCTCCTTCCCGTCGAAAAATAAATGCAGTCTTTTGAACACGTTATGTGTTCCAAGTCCGGTTGATTTACGTTTGATATCGCCTATGCGCGGCGCGTCCTCCCGAATGGATTTCAGCAGCATTTCCGCCGTTTCCCGGCTCATGCCCACGCCATTGTCCCTGATTTCGATTTGCACCGCATCCCCGCTGCAGCCGATGCTGAGTTTCAGCCTTGCGCCCTCCTCCATTTGCTCAATTCCATGCACAAAGGCGTTTTCGAGAATCGGCTGCAGCGTCAGGCAGGGGATCAAACCGCCGAGCGCCTGCTCGTCAATGTCCATCATAAATTCGATCCGGTCGCGGAACCTCGCTTTCTGGATCTTCATGTATTCGGTGACATGCTCCACCTCTTCGCGAAGCGGCACCGCCTGGTTAAGCTTCTGCAGATTGTACCTGAGAAGCCGGGAGACGGATACGGTCAGGTCGCTCGTTTTTGAAGCGCCTTCTATGTAGGCGAGCCTGGAAATGGAATTCAGCGTATTAAACAAAAAGTGAGGATTAATTTGACTTTGCAGCGCTTTCAATTCCAGTTCTTTAACAAGCCGGTCCTTCTCCAGACTTTGAATGTTTTCCGCCATCAGACTTTGAATATTGTCGATCATTCCGTTAAAGGCCCGGCACAGGATGCTGATTTCGTCGTTTTTATCGCTTTCCGGCGCTTTCGTATCCATACGCCCCTTGGAGATTTGTTTGGCCGTCGAAACCAGGCGGCGAATGGGTCCAATAATGCTGCTCGACAGCCACATGGCCAGCATAATGCTGAGCGCCGCTACATTAATCACCATCAGAATGCCGTATCTGTTTAATTTCTCGGTCGTAAACATCATTTCCTGGTAAATCGGTTTGTACTGCTCCAGCTCGATGTCCACCAGCTCCTGGGCTTCCTCCCGGATGAAACGCTCCGACTTCTCCGCTTCAATATATTCCCCGGCTATGGTGTTGTAGTCCTGATATTCGATCTGGTCGATCATCCCCTTGGCCTGCTCCAGAAAGGTATCGATGATGTTGCGGTAGTTCACGAGCGGCAGATCGCTGCTGCCGATCGTTTCCAGGCCGTCCAGCTCCTTACGGAGCCGCTTCACCGCATCCAGATGCTGCACAACGCCCGGCAGGCTGTCCGCGTCCATCTGCATAATATAGAGGTTCAGGGATTGCATCGTAAACCCGACCTCGTTGGATACTTCCTTATACATCAAGATCCGGTTCATCATCAGGTGATAGCTTTCCTGCACATTTTTACCGCTTTCAAAGAGAAAGAAAGAAACCGAGCTCATAAGAAGCACCATCAGCGGAATAAAAATAAACAGCTTTTTGCGGATCGTCACAGGCTTCCTCCTTCCTGCGCGTTGCTTTTGTTAAGCACTTTGACCTCGGTAAAATAGTCGGATTGCAGCTGTTTTCCCTCAAAATGCTCATGCAGCAGCTGAACTGCCATTTGGCCCATCAAAAAAGGCTGCTGCGCCACGCTCGCTTCAATCTGGCCGCGGCTGATCGCATCCAGCGTCTCCTTCTGGTTATCGAAGCCGATGATTTTGACCGAATCCCGCTTGAGGCTTTGCGTCGCCTGCAGAACTCCCATCGCGTCCGTTGCACTCGTACCGACCATAATGGTAATGTCGGGATGCCGTATCAGCATGTTGGCCGCCTGCTGAATCGCCTGCATATGCGAAATGTTCGAGCTCCGCACCTCAACCACTTCAAGCCCCTTGTAATCGGCGACTACCTTCTTTAACCCGTTCAGCCGCTGCAGCTGGCTTTCAGCCTGATCGCTGCCGATGATGACGCCGATTTTCCCTGCGCCGCCGGTCGTTTCTACGATCAGCCGGCCAAGGCGTTCACCCGCAGCTTCATTGTCCGTGCCCACGTAAGCCAGCCGTTTGCTGCCCGGAGCATCCGTATCAATGGTGATCACCGGTATGCCTCGTCTGACGGCTTTATCGATGACCGGTGTAAAATTCTCCTCATTCAAGCCTTGGACAATAATCGCATCTACCCTGGCGGCGATCGCCTTTTCCAGCAGGCTGAGCTGTTCTTCCATATTGTTGCGGATCGCCCCGGCAAATTCGATGTCCATGCCGAGCTGTCGTGCGGCTTGATCCGCCCCTTTCTCCACCCTGACCCAATACGGATTATAGCGCTCCTGTTCGATCAGGACGATATGATAACGGTGCTCCCCGGTCCCGGGACGTCCCTCCAATTTTTTGACGATACTGCCCATTTTGCTGGAATGATGAGCAAAGCTGATAAACAAATAGGTCAATAAAACCAATAAAACCGCTGCGCCGGCGAGCCACTTTTTGTCCATGCTCCTTCACCTCATTCCTTATCCTACTCCACACCTGAAAACGGTTGCAACAAAAGAATTGGATGTTCCTGGCAGATACTGAAGCGGCAGGCTTGCGTTCTCTCTCTTTTTCTCTTTAAAAAATAGGCAACCTTCTTCAAAATGAAAGAAAGTCGCCTATTAGAGATTACTGCTTACTCTTTTATTTGGTGATGCAGCGGTCCTCGAATGTCTCCACCGGTTTTCACCCCTGCGTGCATTTGCCGAAGCACGTTATGCAATCCTTTCCTTTATTTGTAAGCGAATACTCAACGTCACCCACATGGAGCTGAAACTTACACATTAAAGGAATTAAGCAGAAAAAGTGTTCCAAAGGTGATTTTTACGCCTCAACGGGCTTGCGCTGGGCGCAAAACTTGCTCCACCCCAGAGCGGCAAAATAAAACAGCGTCTCAAGCGACGTTATGAAAAAGCTGACCGGGGCGTTAGTATAATAGCTTAGGATCAGTCCCCCCCATACTCCCAGCACGCCAAATAAAACGGAATACAAGGCCATTTGCCCGACCGATTGGGTCAAGTACCGCGCCGTCGCTGCCGGCGCAGTCATCAAGGTAAACACGAGCAGCGCACCTACGATCAGAATCGCTTCCGAAACGGCGACAGCCAGCAGCAGCAAAAAGCCGATGGAAATCAGGCGAACCGGCAGTCTGGCTGCCTCGGCGCCAACCGGATCAAAGGAATCGAATTTGAGCGGCTTGTAGATTAGAAATAAAATGGCGATAACCGCCGCAGACAAATAAACGATGTCCAGCACATTTTGCCGGCTGATTCCCACCACGCTGCCAAATAAAAGCGAATACATCGCGGTCGCTTTTTTCGTGGACAAGGAGATAAACAACAGGCCAAGCCCGAGAAAAAAGCTAAGGATAACGCTGATCGTTACCTCGCGGCGAAAAATTTTAACCCCAAAGCTGCCGATGGCCAGAGCGCTGACCGTAGAAAACAGCAGCAGCCCGCCGAACGGGTTCCAGCCGACCAGCACGGCAAAGGCAGCGCCGGAGAAGCCGATGTGCGAAAAGGAATGTGCGATAAAAGACAAGTTGCGGGCGATGACGAAAACACCGATTAACCCCGACATGATGGCGACGATCGTTCCCGCTACAAACGCGTGCTGCATAAAATCGTAATGTAACAAAATCTCACTCCTGACTAGCTGCCCGCCCCGGTAATAAATAGCTTGCCGTCCAGCCGGACGACATTTACCGCGCTGCCATACAATTGGCCCAACACGGCGGGCTGCATCACTTCTTCTACCGTACCCATCGCATAATGCTCAGGGGTTAAATATAAAATACGGTCCGCATAACGGTTGACTAAATTCACATCATGACTGATAAACAAAACGCTGATGTTGCGCGTGCGGCAGACGGTATGGACCAGCTCCGCCATCGCTTCCTGCGCTCCGGGGTCCAAATTGGATGTAGGCTCGTCAAGCAGCAGAATTTGCGGGTTGCGTACCAAGGCCTGAGCCAGAAAAACGCGCTGCCGCTCCCCGCCGGACAGCAAACCGATGGGTTTGCGGGCCAGATGCAGAGCCCCCGTCAGCTCCAGGACATCCTGAACCGCAGCTTTCTCCGCATTGTTCATCCAAGGACGAAAAGAGTGCGGCAGACCAAGGGAAACGAAGTCCCAGGCCCACATCGGCAGGTCGGGATCGATTTGTCTGGATTGCGGCACGTAGCCGATTGCAGATTTTCCAACCCGAACATCCCTATGCAGCACTACCTTGCCTTTTTGCGGTTTAATCATCTGCAGCAGCACGCGGAACAACGTTGTTTTGCCGGCTCCGTTTGGCCCTAAAATACCGACGAATTCCCCCGGCTTGACCTGAAAAGAGATATCCTTTAATAGGGTTCTTCCTCCCATATACACGGTGACCCCTTGAACATCCAGCACGGACAAAGCCGCAGCCGTGCTGTTTTCAGCCGGATGCTCCGCCAACACGGAGACGGTTGCGTTCATGTTGATCCCCTTCCTTTCCTATAAAACCGGAAAAACGCCAGCCCGGTTGAAAGGATGGAGTTTTCCGGTTGAAGTATGTTCGATTCAGCTTGAAGTATGTTCCGTTCAGCTTTACTGCAAAGCAGCTTTGATTTGGTCCAATTGATCGGTCATCCATTGCACGTAATTTTTCCCCGATGGGAGCGTTTCGGTGACTTCAATGACCGGAATGCCGTTGTCTTTAGCCAGATTCACAATATTTTGCACGGTTTGGCTTGTGGCTTGAATGTTATTCACAAACAATTTAATCTTCTTGCCTTTGATATCGTCCTGGAGCTTGGCCACGTCGGTTGGTGCCGGGTCCGTTTCCTCTTCGGCGGCCATTTCGAATTTATCGTCCGTAATTTGCAGATTCAAAGCTTCCGCCATATAATCAAACACCGGCTCGGACACTGCCACCGGCACCGGAGAGGATTGTTTTAAGGCTTGAACCTCTTCCGTAAAAGGAGCCAGCGTCTGTTTGTAGGCATCAGCCTGCTTGGTGAAGTCATCCTGATGGGCCGGATCAATCTTGCCGAGCTGCTCGGCCAAATAATCCGCATATTTGGTCATCGTCTCGGGATTGTACCAGACATGCTCGTTATCTCCTTCTTGATGTCCCATAATGTCGCTTCCCACACGAATCACCGTCTTATTGGGCGCGTCGCCGGAAGCGTCAATCAGCTTCTGTGCCCATTCATCATAGCCAATTCCGTTAAAAATCACGACCTTGGCGCCATCAATTGCCTTTGAGGCCTCCGGAGTAGGCTCGTAATCGTGGGGATCGGCGTCAGGGTTTGTCAACAAAGAAGTGACCTGTACATAGCTGCCGCCAACCGCCTCGGCTACCTCTCCGTAAAAGTTCTCGGCGGCAACAATAGCGATTTGGCCATTCTGTCCGCTCCCGGCGTTATTGCTCGAAGCACTGTTGCTCGCCGCATTGTTGCTTGCAGTATTGCTGTTTGCTCCTGAATTATTCCCGCCTCCACAGGCGCTTAACAAAGAAATCAGAAGAAAAACGGATATAAATAGCGAAAATCTTGCTCCCTTGGACTTTAATACTTGAACTTGCATAATTACACTCCTTTTTCAATTAATCGTAATTATTACTATTAACAAAGATGTTGTCATTATAGGACAGCACCGGACAGGTGTCAACCTTCATTTTGACCGATTCCTCGTTATGCACTCCTCTTCCCTTTTCCCCAGAATATGAAAAAAGCCCCTGAATCCCCGCAATGGAGAATTCAAGAGCTTGTTCAATGCTAAATATAATGCGGTCGAGAGGACTCGAACCTCCACGGGGGTTAGCCCACACGGACCTGAACCGTGCGCGTCTGCCAATTCCGCCACGACCGCAAATTTGTAATGTCCTGTAGCAGCGACAAGGAATAATATATCACACTTTGGGCAACAGTGCAAGGCTTTTCTGGAACAAAAAACAAGCCTTTTCCGCTAGGTCAGCAGCGTAAGGCTTGTCCCTGTTCCAACTTATGCGAAGAATTTGAAGTTTTATTCGTTAACGCCTTCGCCCGCGTTCACTTCTTCTCTCGGCTCCTCAAACGGCCGGTAGCTATAGTTCCGGTCCAGTTTTACGATCTTACGGTTGCGCTTGCGGATCATCACATGCGTGGCATCCCAGGCCACTACGATGCCGTTAACATCGTTGGTCTCCAGCGCGTCCCGGACGACACGAATGCGTTCCCCGGACAGCCGATAGGCATTTAGCTGCTCGTCTCTGATCATCTTTTCCCCCCTCCCTCTGCAAAAAAAGACCTAAATGGAAAAGCCATTTAGGTCTTTGTATGAAATTCGTTCATGGCTCTGCCTATAACGACAATTTCTTATTTTTGATCAGCTTGCGCATGTTCTTTGCTGTCGTTCTTCTCAAACCAGAAGTCGAGCACCTTCGCAGACATGACCCGCTGTTCGATATACCCTACTTGCTGCGGCGTGAATTGCTCTTTCCAAGGGAAGGACAATTCCTCGCACAGGCCGGCAATCGTCAAAAGCTCCGACCAGCTTACGTAACGTTTGTACCAGAAAAATTGAGGATGTTCTAGCATATAGGGATAAAGATCATCGAATTCGGTATGTTTGCAATCCAACGCTCTTTCGAACGTAACTTTGGCGGCTTGTAGCTTTTCAATAAAAAACTCGGTATTTGGCTCTTTCCCCATTGTTGTTGCCTCCCCTCTCTAGCTAATCTTTATTATATCGGAAAAAGCCTGCCCTGCAAAGGATGAAGCAAAAATTGGTCTCCGGCCTATCTTCAGGCCAGGACCCTGGCTCCCCGGACAGCTTATTCCGAAAATCGGACGCTGCCGCCCTCCAAAGAGGCGATTTTAGCCAGCGATTCCACTCGTATGCCCTGCTCGCGCAACGCTTTAGCGCCCTGCTGGAAGCATTTTTCCACTACGATTCCGACACCCGCGAGACTGGCTCCCGAACGTTCGATAATTTTGATCAGCCCTTTGGCCGCATCGCCGTTGGCAATAATATCGTCAATGAACAGCACGTGATCCTCGGCTTTAAGAAATTTCCGCGAAAGCACGAGATCCGTCACAATTCCTTTTGTAAAGGAAGGCACGCGCTCCACATAAGAGTCCGGATCCGCCAGCAGCGTTTTCTTCCGGCGCGCAAACACCAGCGGGACTCCCAGCTCAAAGGCGGTGGCAAAAGCAACGGCGATGCCGGAGGATTCCACGGTAACCACCCGGGTAATGCCCTCTTCTTTAAAAATAGCGGCAAAAGCTTTGCCCATTTCCATCGTCAGCCGGGGATCGACCTGTTCGTTCAAAATGGCGTCCAGCAGCAAAACCTGATCCGAAACGACTACGCCCTGCTCCATAATTTTTTGTTTCAACAGTTCCATTCGTTGTTCCTCCTACTTCTTTGCCGATGCTTTTCTGTAAAATACCATAATGCCAGGCCGCCAGCAACCTATAATTTCCGGCTTTTTCAGCTTCCGTTCCGGTTCCCGCCAAATCTCTTCCAGATCGTGTGAAGAATCCAGGCAACCAGCAAAAAAGCGACGACTGCAAGCGTAATCCGCCAGACGTGCACGTGGATAAAAAAGGCGACCCGGCGCCAGTGCCTGCCGAAGGCATGGCCGATATACAAAAACGTGGTGCACCAGACGGCCGCCCCCACTCCCGCAAAGATCAAATAAACCTTCAGACTCAAACGATAAACGCCGGCCAGATAAGACGTCACCTGCCGCAAACCCGGCACGAAATAGCCGAACAGGACGCTCCAGCTTCCGTATTTGGAAAACCATTTTTCGGTGGCTTCCAGCCTTTTGGGCGTAATCATGATCCATTTTCCGTATTTATCCAGCAGCGGTTTGCCGATTCCCCGCCCCACTCCGTAGCTCATCAGCATGCCGGTCATGCTGCCCAGAAACGTAACCGCCAAGGCCGGCAGGAAACGAAAATGTCCTACAGCCGTCAACCCGCCGAACGTAACTACCAGCGTCTCATCCGGTACCGGAATTCCCATAAACCCCAGGGCGAGCAGCCCAAACATCGCCAGATACCCGTACTGGGCTATATAGGACATTACAACGCTCAATGGTTACCCCCCGCTTTCTTTATGTAGAGCCTCTGTCATTTTAATCCCTTTATTAGACGGATTGCAAAAAAGGACGGGCCGGAGTCATGTCCGGGCCTGCTTGATCATAACTTGTACTAAACCTGAAAAACCTGTGCCAGGAAACGGCCAGCCCTGTTCGAGGAGGAACGATCCCATGAGGAACGCCGCCAAAGTTTTGCAAATCGCCTTTACTTATATCGGCACGATCGTCGGTGCAGGTTTCGCAACCGGCCGGGAAATCCTGCAGTTTTTCACCCAATACGGCAAATGGGGAGTGATCACCATCCTGCTTGCCACCATCCTGTTCGTTTGGCTGGGAACAAAAATGATGCTGCTCGCCCATGACATCGGCGCCAGATCCTATGAAGACCTGAACCAGAAATTGTTCGGCCGACGGATCGGCTGGTGGATCAGCCTTTTTACGCTAATCGTCCTGATCGGCGTCAACAGCGTGATGCTGGCCGGGGCCGGCTCCGTTTTTATGGAGCATTTAGGCCTCTCCTATCAGCTTGGCTTGTGGATAACCCTGATCGGCACCTATCTCCTGCTTAACAAAGGCATGAACGCTATTCTGCAGCTGAATTCCATCGTTGTCCCGCTCATGATCACTTTATCGATCGTCATTATCGGCGCCACGGTCGGAACTCCCGGCGCCCAGCGTTTCTTAAGTCTCGAAACGGACAGCAGCCTGCTGCACACCTGGGCTTCTCCTTTTATTTACAGCGCTTTTAACCTGTCCATGGCCCAGGCGGTGCTGGTGCCGATCGGCAGCCAGATCCAAAACCGCAAGGTGCTGGTCTGGGGAGGAATTATCGGCGGGGTCGGCATCGGTTTTATGCTGATGGCCGGACATTTTGCGCTGTCCGCCCATATGCCCGGCATCGTTCAGTTCGAAATCCCGATGGGCAGCATCGCGGTCCAGCTTGGCACGGCTGTCCAGCTCATTTATGTGCTGCTTATTTTTCTGGAGATCTTCAGCACGTTTGTGGCCGATATTTACGGGGTATCCCTGCAAATCCGCAACATGTGGAACATTCCGGAGCGCTGGCTGTCGCTGGTCATCCTGTGCATTTGTTACCTGACAAGCCAAATCGGCTTCAGTTCGCTGCTTTCCGTTTTGTACCCGCTGTTCGGCGTGTTAAGTCTCGTTTGGGCCGGCATGCTGGTCCTGTACCGCAGCCCCCGTCCTTCCGAGTGAAGCCTTGTTGATTGGATCCATGTTCATTTCCCCGCATCCAAAAACAACGGCAGCCAGGTCCGACGCTTGCGGTCTGACCTGGCTGTCCGGTATCTTTTCTTTTTCCTTTTCTTCATCTCGTCCATTATCTCTCTTTTTCTCTTGCCCCGCCCGGTTCAGTGCTGCTGGAAGTCCAGGTACATCTTCTTCAGCTCATGAACGGCCCTGTTCAGCGAATATTTCGATTTTGCCTTCTCCGAGGCGGCACGGGCCAGCGTATAACGGTAATCCGGATCATTGATCAGGAGCTCCAGCGCCCGGGCCAGGGAAGACGCATCCTCCGGCGGCACCAGCAGCCCGTTTACTCCGTTTTCGATCTGCTCCGGAATTCCCCCGACTTCGCTGCCTACCAAAGCCAGACAGCATAACGCCGCTTCCGCGAATACCGATCCGAAGGCCTCCGCCCTTGACGGAAGGACAAAAATATCAAAAAACGGCATAAATTCCTCCGGATGCAGCGTATAGCCGTAAAAAATCGTTTCATCGTAAATGCCAAGCGATTGGGCCATGCCTTCAAGCTCCGTCCGGCTTGGACCGTCGCCTATAATATGCAGCACAAACGGAAGCCCTTTTTGTTTCAGCTCGGCACAGGCGCGGAGCAAAATATCGACCCCTTTCGCCGGTACAAGACGGCAGACGGTCACGAGCTGGGCAACATTATTTTCGTGGGACACCGGTTTAAAGCGCTTTTCATCGTATCCGTTCGGAATGACGGCAATGTCCTCTGGCCGGTCGACGTAAGGAGCCAAATAACTGCGGAAGGCGTTCGAGACGGTCAAAAGCCGGTCCGTCCGGTGCTCCAGCTCGCGGTATATGGACACCAAAAATTTCTGCTCCGGTCCGTTCTCCTGAATACGCCCGTTCAGAAGAAGCTCCCGTTCATAACTGGAGTGTACGGTCTGGATGACCGGCACGTCCGGGAATACGTCTTTCATCGCCATGCCGACGATCGGGTGATGGGCGTGAATCACGTCATAACGTTTATCGATCCGCAGTTTGGTCCACCAAACGTAATCGAGATAGGTCTGCACATATTTCTGCACAATCGGACTCGAAGCGTATTCGGTCCAGTCAAAGGTTTGGAAAACAACGTCGCCGCTGCCTTTCATGCGCACGCGTTTAGGGATGGAGAACAGATCCATTTCCCATCTCGGAGGCGTGAACCGCTCCTGGAGATAAGGGATCATCGAAGAGACGCCACCCGGTTGCTCCGGGGGAAAAAATAAGGCTTGCAGCAGCTTCAAGGGATAGTCCCCCTTTCACGTACGTAATTTGTTGGTCGGTCAGGCTCAAAGCTTTGAACCTCTGCTTCCTTCATTATGCCATGCCGGGAAGCAGACGTCATTCCCCCTTTTGAGAACGGGCGGCGTTATGTTAAACTGCTGAGAGATCAACGTGTAGTTGAAAGCGAAGTTTTTAAGCGAAAGGATTTGTTGTTTCATGCCCTCTTTATCACTCCCCTCCGCCTACAAGGAGCAGATGATCAAAATGCTTGGCGCAGACGAAGCAGAGCCGTTTCTAGACAGCTATGCCGGGGAACGCCTGTATGGCCTGCGCTTGAACTCCCTTAAAGTTGCCGAGGGCTCCCCCGTCATGATAACGCTTAACTCCATGTTCGGCCTGCAGCCCGTTCCCTGGTGTCCGGAAGGTTTTTATTACAAGGACGACAAGCGGCCCGGCAAACATCCCTACCATACCGCCGGTCTCTATTATATTCAGGAGCCTTCCGCAATGTCCGCAGTAGAGCTGCTGAGCCCCCGGCCGGGCGAAACCGTTCTTGATCTGGCCGCTGCGCCGGGAGGAAAGTCCACGCAGATCGCGGCTAAAATGCAGGGGCAAGGCCTGCTGGTCTCCAACGAAATCCATCCGGCAAGGGCCAAAATTTTGGCCGAAAACATCGAGCGGATGGGCGTCCGGAATGCGCTGGTGACCAATGCGGCCCCGGACGAGCTGTCCCGCCGGTTTCCGCTGGCATTCGACCGGATCATGCTGGATGCGCCATGCTCGGGAGAAGGCATGTTCCGCAAGGATGAGCGGGCGGTCGAAGAATGGTCCCCCGAAGCGGTGGAGCTCTGCGCGGCACGTCAGCGGGATATTTTGCACGAGGCCGTCAGCATGCTGAAGCCGGGCGGAACGATGGCGTATTCCACCTGTACGTTTAACCGCGCCGAAAATGAAGAGAACATGAGCTGGCTGGTGGCCGAATATCCGTTTATGGAGCTGTTGGAGGAAAAAAGAATTTGGCCTCACCGGCAGGCCGGCGAAGGCCATTATGTCGCGCTTCTCCGCCGCCGTCCGGATGGGAATCCGGATGTTGGGTCCGGAAGCAAAAGCGGCGGTACCGCCGCAGGGAGGGCTTACCTGGCAAGCAAAGCAGCGAAACCGGCTCGCGGCTCCCGGTCTAGAGGCCTTTCTTCGAAAGGCAGCGAAGAAATCCAGGCCAAACAGACCTGCCTGGCCTGGATCAAGGAGCACACCAGCGGATTCCCGGTAGATTCGGACAGTCTGGTTGCTTTCGGCGAAGCGCTCTATTTGCTGCCCCAGGGCAAAGATCTGCAGCTTACGCCGGAATTTCTGACGGGTTTAAAAGTTCCGCGGGCCGGCTTAAAGCTTGGCGTCTCCCGCAAAGGAAGATTTGAGCCCGACCATGCGCTGGCCTTGGCCCTGACCCGGGAACAGGCCGTCCGGTCCGTGGACCTGGAGGCTGGTTCGCCGGAAACGGCCGCTTACCTGCGCGGAGAAACGCTGTCGGCAGATTCCTCCCTTCAGGGCTGGACGCTTGTTACCGTTGACGGATACCCGCTTGGGTTCGGCAAATGCAGCGGCGGCCAGCTCAAAAACCATTTTCCAAAAGGGCTGAGACAAACCGGCCTTGCGGGCAAATAAAAATAATGACCAAATTCCGGGCTTGCGCCCTGTCTCTTCACCCATTTATTCATACAATATCCCATACCGCAGCAACCAGGCGGAATCACCTAAGAGGAGGAATTAACCATGGGTGCTTTATATGGAGGAGCTTGGACTTCAACGGGCGCAATTTTGGTATTGTTCATTTTGCTGGTCATTATTTCGAGAACTTTTCTGATTTAATTAAGGGTTCCGAAACCACTCTTTCCGATAACTAAAAAAGCAAAGAGACCGATCGCCGGATCGGATTCTCTTTGCTTTTTGTCTTTGATGCCCCGTTGATCGCTGGAAGCAGGGCTCCTTTATCTGACCGCCTGATTTAGGCAGTATTTCTCCAGAGCGGCTTTGACGCCCTCCTCGTTGTTGCTCAGCGTCACTTCCTGCGCAGCGGCTTTGACATCCAGAGGGGAATTGTCCATCGCGATGCCAAGTCCGGCAAAAGTAAGCATGGAAACATCGTTATAGTAATTGCCGATCGCCATTACGTTTTCGCGGGCTATGCCGCGTGCTTCGGCCAGCTGCTGCAGCGCCGCTCCCTTCGAGGAAGACATATGCATCAGGTCCACAAAATAATCCCCGCTGCGCAGCATGTTAAACGGCTGGTCCCACAGGCTCCAATCCGCCTCCACTTGATCCATCGCTTCTTTGGTTCCCGCAGCGGTGACTTTCACGACAGGTTCCGTAAAATCAGCCAAGGACGGGATCGTTTTGGGCGTAATCAAAAATTTCCGGTACATCTCGAGCACATCCTGGCCAAGCTGATCTGCGCCCGGAACATACAATTCGAAGGTAGTGTTCACGTCAAAATGAACCCCGTTCTCCCGGCAATAATCCAAATAAGGCTGCAGCCCCATCAGATCCAGCGGAAACTCATGAATAACGGTATGCGAATTCCCTTTAATCCCCACGGTAGCGGCTCCGTTATGGGTAATAATGGAACCTTCAAGACCAAGGGTCTGCATAAAAGGGATGGTGCTTTGCGGCGCCCGTCCCGTGCAAAGCACAATTTCAGCGCCTTCCGCCGCAACGGCCCGGATGACCTCCGCCGTACCGGGCGTCAGTTCGTGCTCATCCGTCAGCAGCGTCCCGTCTACGTCAAGCGCGATCAGTTGGTATTTCATCTCTTCACTCCTCATTCTGGTTTGTTGCCTCTTTATGAGCTGCCGCCTCTTTGGGCATCATCTCTTTATTTTGATGAATATGCTGCAGCTGCTGCAGTTCTTCTTCCGTTAATTCGCGGAAATCCCCCTTCGGGAGCTCCGGATCAAGCATCAGCGTTCCCATGCTTACCCTTTTCAAATAGTGGACTTTGGACCCGACCGCTTCAAACATCCGTTTGACCTGATGGAATTTCCCTTCCACGATCGTCAAAGAAATTCGGCTGAATTTGAGGCCATTTTCCTCGTATCGCCCCAGAACTGTCAAATCCGCCGGTTTGGTCAGATAACCGTCATCCAGCTCCACGCCCGCTGCAAAACGTTTTTGGTGGCTGTCGCCGATTTCCCCGGCCACGTTTGCTTCGTAGGTTTTCGGCACATGCTTGCGGGGAGACAGCAGCTCGTGGGAAAGCGCGCCGTCATTCGTCAGCAGCAGCAGCCCTTCCGTATCCTTGTCCAGCCTTCCCACCGGAAACGGGGCGAATGCCCGGTATTCGTCCGGCAGCAGGTCAATTACCGTTTTATCGCGGTTATCTTCGGTCGCCGATACGACGCCTGCAGGTTTGTGCAGCATGAGATAAATATATTCCCGGTAAAATACCGCCTCCCCGTCCACTTCGATCCGATTCTGGTCCGGATTCACCTGAAGGCCGCTGTCTTTGACTTTGATGCCGTCAACGGTGATTCGCCCTTGTTTGACCATCTTTTTGATCTCCGCCCGGGAGGCTACGCCTATATGGCCAAGTATTTTATCCAGTCTTAACGTTTTTTTGCCTTTTTCCATCTTAAGTCCACCTCCAGCCTGCGGGATATTCGTTTTTGAGCATCCCGTCCTGCCATTTCGCCCAGCCGAGGGAATAACCGTCAACCGCAACGAGCGCGTATCCTTTCGGCTGGCTTCCGTTTTGGCGGATCAGCCGGTCCTCCGAAAGCTGCAGCGTTTCCCCCTTAAGGTATTTGACCGCTTCTCCCGAGCTTGCGGATAGCTGGACGCTGCGAAGGCTTTCTTCCGGTTTTAATGCCGACGCCAAAGGTTGTCCGGGCACAAAACGCCCGTTTTTGACCGTGCCTACGTACCAGCCGGGTCTGACCGTTTTTAAACCGTCCAGCCGTCCCGGCTCAAGCGGAGATAAATACAGGTTGCTCCCGAAAAAGACGGGATAGGCCGGACCCGTTGCCGTTTCCGCCAGATGGTCCTCGGCAAACTGCCGCCAGGCGGCAAGCAGCTCGCCGGGGTTTTGTACGGCCTGCGACCGTGCCGTCTCCAGCCGTCTGCCGCCTGCTTTCCCTTTGCCTTTTTCTTTATCCGGCTTGCCCGGTTTGGGTTTGGAAGATTTGA
Source organism: Paenibacillus mobilis (assembly GCF_058267595.1). Taxonomy (NCBI): domain Bacteria; kingdom Bacillati; phylum Bacillota; class Bacilli; order Caryophanales; family Paenibacillaceae; genus Paenibacillus; species Paenibacillus mobilis. The sequence continues at coordinate 48,644 of NZ_JBZCMS010000013.1, read as the reverse complement.
GCGATGGGCCTGGGATGCCCTCCGTTCGGCCGTCAGGCTCCCGGATGGCCCGAAGCCAGGTTCCTTCAGCCCGGTCGGTCTCCGCTTCCGGGTTCCCTTTATGGCGCAGCACCGCCACGAAATGGCCTTCGCCATTCACGCGGTGCGGCCAAAGACGGCCGGTCTCGGCGGTTTGGGCAGCGGCTTCCGCCCTGTAAGCGTCCTGCGTGCCTTCCTTCCGGTACGGCGGCAGCAGCCAATCGGGGCGGCCTTCGGCCAATCCCCATGCCTTCGGCAGCGGTACAAGCTCAAAATCCGGATGCCGCGTCAGAAATTCGGCCATTTGGGCTTCGTCTTCTTCCGGCGCAAAGGTGCACGTCGAATAAACGATAGTCCCGCCCGGGGCCAGCATGCCTGCAGCCGACTTCAAAATGTCCCTCTGCATGACCGAGCAAACTTCAACGGAATGTTTCTCCCATTGACGGGCCATGTCTTCGTCCTTGCGGAACATGCCTTCGCCCGAACAAGGCGCATCTATCAAAATCTTGTTAAAATAACCGGGAAACGCCTGAAGAATGCGTTCCGGCGTTTCGTTCAGCACAACGGCGTTTTTGATGCCGTACAGCTCCATGTTTTTGGCCAGCGCTTTGGTCCGCAGCTCGCTGATGTCATTGGTGACCAGCACGCCTTCGCCCTGCAGCCTGGCCGCGATTTGCGTCGATTTGCCGCCGGGTGCGGCGCACAGATCAAGCACGCGGTCTCCGGGCTGGACATCCAGCGCTTCAGCCGGCGCCATGGCGCTGGGCTCCTGGATATAATACAAGCCGGCGTGGTAATAAGGATGTTTGCCGGGCTTTTGCCCTTCTTCGGTATAATAGCCGGTTGCGCACCAGGGCACCGGCTTAAGCTCAAACGGAGACAAGGCCAGAAAGGCCTCCGGGCTGATTTTTAACGTGTTGATCCGGATTCCCGCAAACCGGGGATGGTCATAAGAAGCCACAAAATCCGGGTATTCATCCCCCAGCAGCAACTGCATTCGCTCCAGAAAGAGGGGAGGCAGCGTAATGCTCATACGGACACCCTTTCAAATATTGAAGTAACCCTACAAGTAGAAATAAACCCCACAAGGAAAAAATGCCGCACCCGGAGAGTACTCTCTAGGTACGGTCTTTTCCGCGCTGCTCATGTTTGGGGCCCCTCTGCCGCTTTAGCTGCAGCGGCACATTGGGCCTAATATGGGATAAAGCCAAATCCACCGCCTGAGCCAGCTGCGGATCCTTGATTTCAATGGTCAGATCATAATAGTCAAACGGCTGGTCCTCATAGCGTGATAACCGCTCCACATAACGTTCAACCTCTTCGCGCAGACTGCCGAGGTTTATGCCTAGGCTGTCCGGAGGATAAGCCGCCAGTTTGGCGGCGGCGGAACACATCATTTTCAGACTCCCGGGCACATTGCCGTCCCGGATGTGAAACAGCCCGACCGCCACTTGAAGCAACCCCTTGTATAAGGGATCGCTGCCTTTAGCAAGCCAAAGCTCTTCCATCACTTCATGGCATTCAAAGTAATCCCGATCCCGGTTGAAATAGATCAGATAAGCAACGTACAACTTATCATACGTCATGTTCCGACTCCGGATCGATATCTTTTTTCGCCTGCTTGATGATGCCTTTCACTTCGTCAAGCAAACTTTTCATCGCCGCCAGGTCGCGCTGCTCCCATATTTCATTGAACCGGCGCTGGGCCTCGATAGCTTCGCTCACTTTGTGATAGAAATAGAGCTGGTGTATAAACTTCAGCGTATCGGAGACCAGATTGGCATCGTCTTCGAACGTACGCTGGGCCGTTAATATCTCTTCGCGGATGCTCGACATTTCGTTGTCGAGCACGAAAGCGGCCTCCCCCGCCTTTTTCAGCCGCAGCCGCATGTCGGCGGGAAGGCTGTCCCTGTATTTATAATTCAAGGAATGTTCGATCGTCGCCCAGAAGTTCATGGCCAGCGTGCGGATTTGAATTTCGGCCAAAACCGGTTTTTGGCCGAATGCCGTCTGAACCGGATATTCCACGATCATATGAAAGCTGCGATAGCCGCTTTCCTTAAAATTGGTAATATAATCTTTTTCGTAAAGAACCTTTAAATCCTTGCGGTTCCTAATATATTGGGCAACACGCCGGATATCCTCCACGAACTGGCACATGATCCGAATGCCCGCGATATCTTCAATCCCGGTTTCCAGATCCTCCATCGCCACGTTCAAACGTTTCGCTTTATCCAGAATGCTGGAAATCTTCTTGACCCTTCCGGTCACGAATTCGATCGGCGCATATTCTTCACGTTTCTTAAGCTCCGAACGCATCGTTTTTAATTTGACCTTTAGTTCCTCCACAGTCTGCTCATAGGGAAGGAGAAAGGTCCCCCAATCTCTACCGTCCATGTCTGTTCCTCCTGTCAATACCGCCTGTTAACGGTGGTCGGCTCCCACCGCTTCGGAAATATGATTGAATCCGTCCCGCAGCATGAGCTCTTTCAAGCCGCGGTGAAGCCTGCGGTTAATCTCCGGGCCCTCGTAAATCAGGGCCGTATAAATTTCGATCAGGCTGGCGCCCGCACGGATTTTGCGGTAAGCGTCCTCGCTGCTGAAAATGCCTCCCGAGCCGATAATTGGAAGTTTCCCGCCCGTCTGCCGATAGATCCGGCTCACGATTTCCGTGGATCTCTCCTGAAGCGGTTTGCCGCTCAGCCCGCCTGTCTCTCTGGCATGCGGATGCTGAAGCCCTTCGCGGGAAATCGTCGTATTCGTAGCGATAATGCCGGATACACCGCTCGCCGCAATGGTTTCGGCCATATATTCGAGCTCTTCGTCCGTAACATCCGGCGCTATTTTAACCAATACCGCTTTGGATGAACCGCTGCGGTCGTTCTGAATTTTCATTTCGCCCGTGACCTGCTTCAGCAGTTCGGCAAGCTCGCTGCCATGCTGCAAATTACGAAGATCGGGCGTATTCGGCGAGCTGATGTTCACGACAAAGAAATCTGCCGCCGGATATAAGGCCTGAATACATTTCTGATAATCAGTATACGCTTCTTCGTTAGGTGTTGATTTATTTTTACCAATATTTACGGCAATGGGTATGGGACGATTCTTTAACGCCGCCAGTTTATCCGCCATCACTTCGGCTCCGTAATTATTGAATCCCATTCGGTTGATCAGCGCTTCGTCGGGAGGCAGCCGGAACAGGCGGGGCTGATCGTTGCCCGGTTGACCTTTGGGCGTGACGGTGCCGACCTCCATGAAACCAAACCCGATCGAAGAGAAGCCCTCTACGGCTTCCGCGTTTTTATCCAGTCCGGCGGCAAGTCCTACCGGAGACGGGAAATGAAGGCCGAACAGATCGACCGCAAGCTCCGGGGTTTCTTGAACGCCGAATAAAGATTTCAGTAATGCGATTCCCCCCGGCATGGCGGACGTTTTATGTAATCCACCGATCACCAGATGGTGGGCTTTCTCCGGATCCAGCCGAAAAAAAACCGGTTTTCCAAAATTGCGATACAGCACGACTCTTCACTCCGTTCTCTCTGACCCTACACACACTCCTGCGCACAGGTGTTTCCCTCATTTCCAGTTTAGCGGTTTCGGCCGAAAAAGGAAAGTTATTGCTTTTAATTCCCCGGATCGCCTTATCCTCTCATGGAAAAATACGATGAAAGCCATTACAATAGAGTTGTCGTTCCCGCGGCTCTTCTTCCGAAGCAGCCTACATTAATGGAAGGAAGTGCTTCATATGTCCACAAAAAGAAAACCTCCATCCCTTCATCAGAAGAAGGAAGAGGTCAATAGAAAAGGGCTGATCTGGCTCGGCTCCATTCTTGCGGCCATTATCGTCTTTTTTGCGGTTATTCTTATTCTAGTAAACTCTTGATCCCCTGATTATCCTAACCAATGATAGGTTTTATGGGGATTGGTCTGATCCTGGCGGTCCGGAAAAACAAACCTTTTGGACGAACCCGGCTGCAAATCGGGCAAAATCCCCTTTCCAATCGTGACTCTCGTGCCCTTGGGCACCAGATCAAACAGCTCCTCCACATCGGCTTTGGCCATGCGCACGCAGCCCTGCGATACGTCCTGACCGACACTGTCCGGTTCGTTTGTGCCGTGAATGGCATAATTGCCGTCCGACAAAGCCATGCCCCGGCTGCCAAATTCCCCGTTGTCATGTCCATTAGGGTTTATGACCTTTTCGGTAATCCGGAATGTCCCCTCGGGCGTGCGGTCCCCCCCAAGTCCTACCTTATAAACCCGAAGCACGATCTTGCCGCTCACCAAAGCCAGCAGATGTTTATCTTTATCGATCTTGATTTCAAGAGGCTGCTGAAAAAAAGGCTCCCCCGGCGCCGCTGCGGCCTGCTTCGCCATACTGCCCGCTGGTTCAGGGTTTGTCTCGGCTTGCTTCACTTGCTCCAGCGCGGTTTTAAACGCATTTCCCAGCTCCGGCGTATCGCCGGCAATCCAGTTGTTCGGATAAGGCTGGTTCAACTCTTCCGGCTTATCAGGATAACGCCCGTTAGCTTCCTTGAATTGGAGCATCGCCGAGGACAGCAGCGCAAGCAATTCCTGGTCCGCCGTCCAGTCCGCCGCCTGCTGCTTCAGCCGCTTAAATGCCGGCTCGTCCGGGGGCTGGCACCCGCAGGAAGCGGGATTAAGCGCCTGAATGAACGTTTTTCCGGCTGCGGCATCCCGAACGGCGCTATATTCCAGCGGCATGTCCCGTTTCCATAACAACCATCCGTCCTGGCTTTTCATGCCGAGAACGGCGAACTGCTCGCCTCTTCGATCTCCCTGATCCAGCAGCGAAGCCAGCGCCTGTGCTCTTTCCTTTGCCGTCCCGGCCGCTGCTGCCGTAAATAAAGGGCCATCAGGCAGCATTTGCCCCGTGGCTGTGCCCGTTCCGGCAACGGGCACAGCCACCGCAACAGCCGGCTCTTGTTCGCCTGCGGCTTGTCCCTCGGCGGATGTCCCGCCCGATGGGCCCCCGGTCCAAAGCGGCGACAACAAAACGAGCAGAAGCAGCATAAACGCCGCTAATCCCCTCCGCCAGCGCGTCCGGTTTCTCGCTTTTCTTTTTGAAGCTTCCAGCAGCTCCGCCGCATATTCCTTCCACACTTCGTCCGGCGTTTTGCTGGATTCAAACGCTTCGTAAATATCCCCTGCTTGTATGTAACAATAATTCGCTTTGCCTTCCTGGCCGTTCTGCTCATATTCTTTGCCCAGCAAATACCAGGCCATGCGATTATCCGGATGCATCCGAACATAATCTTTCAAATATGCCGAATTGTTCATCGCGACCTCCGTCCGTTATGTATCCCATCCCAGCTGCAGAAACCGGACAAGTCCGGTTCTCTACTTTTATTATCGGCCGCCGGACCAAAAATCGATATGCAACAAAAGCCCCACTCGCGGAAAGCTCCCCACAAAAAAACACCCCCCGCCAGCGCGAGAGATGTTTTTCAGCAGGTATTCTGCATACACGGAAGCCCGATTAACCTTCTTTATTAAAAGGTTCGTCCGCAATTTTAATGGAATCCGTAGGGCAGCCGTCGCAAGCGTCCTGAAGATCGTCGTACAGCCCTTCTTCAATTTCGGTAACGCCGCGGTTTGCGTCGCTTTGGTAAATCACTTCCGCCAAACCTTCATCATCGTAATCAAAAATGTCCGGTGCCGTGGCGCCGCATGCGCCGCAAGCGATACAGGTGTCTTTATCGACCCAACTATATTTTGCCATTTCGTCTGCCTCCCGTTAAAAAAACAATACAAGACCAAGTGCGGTCTAGCACTCCACTCAAATATAATATAAATAATTGACAATTTCAATGGAATTACCCGTTTGTACCAGAAAGCGCTATCCTTTAGTCCTGTTCTTCATTTCTCAAAAAATCCGTTTGCAAAGAAGTGCCCCGAATCTTGTGGTTCCGGATTAAAGTCGACGGATCATCCCCCAGCATGCCGGCCGTCAGCACCGCGCTTTCGCCGAATTTGTCCCTCAGCTCATCCATCACTTTGGTCAGCTGTTCCTTCTTGGGCTGCTGCTCATAGCTGAACAAATCAAGCTGCATGGCCGACTCTTCCTTCGGAACCAGGTTCTGCAGCGTAATCCCGAGCAGACGGACCGGTTTGCCTTCTTTCCAATGTTTGCGGTACAGCTTACAGGCCTCATGATACACTTCTTCCGCCGTTTCCGTTACGCTCGGCAAGGTCTGGGATCTGGTGATCGTCTTCATGTCCGGCGTACGGATCGTAATTTGCACGGTTTGAGCCATCAAACCTTGTCTGCGCATCCGTCTGGACACCTGGTCCGCCAAATTCAGCATCACCCGCTCAACCTCCTTCATTTCCGTAATATCATAAGGAAGAGTGGTGGTATGCCCGACCGATTTGTTTTTATCCTTCTCCTCGCGGACCGGAGTAGGGTCGATGCCGCTGGCCGCCTGCTTCATCCAGGCCCCCATCACGCCGAAATGCTCCTGCAGCTTCCTTTCGTCCGCTGCCGCGAGTTGGCCGATCGTGTAAATTTGCAGCTTCTTCAATTTATCTGCCGTCCGTCCCCCGATCCCGAACAGCTGGGAGCATGGTTTATCCCACAGCAGCTTCGGGACGTCGCGAATGCGGAGCACCGTAATGCCGTTCGGTTTCTTCATGTCGGACGCCATTTTGGCAAGCAGCTTATTGGGGGCAACCCCCACAGAACAGGGAAGTCCCAGTTCGTCCCGGATGCGCTGCTGCAGCTCCTCGGCGATTTGCAGCGGCGTGCCGAACTGCCTGGAGCCTGTAATATCCATATAACACTCGTCGATGGAAGCCGTCTGCAGCAGGGGGGTATAAGAATAAGCTATGCTTTGGAATGCCCGGGAGTACCTCCGGTACAGATGAAAGTCCGGTTGTAGTACAATTAAATCGGGACATAATTTTAAGGCCTGGCTGACCAGCATGCCTGTTTTGACGCCCAGCTTTCTTGCTACATACGAACAGGTAACGATAATCCCTTTGCGCTGCTCTACGCTTCCGGCGACAGCCGTAGCCCGGCCGGCATATTTTTCGGGCTCTTCAGCCTCATGAACCGAACAGTAAAAGGCGTTCATATCCACATGAAGGATTACCCTGCCTTTAGAGGGATAATATTCATCTATAGGGTTCACGCCAATTCCTCCTAACCGGACGCAAAACAAATTATACAAAATGTTCAAACCATGATACAGTAAAGCAATAAAGTGTTTTCGGAACCATTATTATTTTATAATAATTATACCAAACTACCGACTTTTTGTTCATCCATTCCTAAAGGGGGACTCTTCATGTCTAAGGCTCTTTCTATCTTCGATACTACTCTTCGCGACGGCACCCAGGGGGAAGGCATCAGCCTCTCGGCCGACGACAAGCTGAAAATCGCCAAAAAACTCGACCAACTCGGCGTTCATTATATTGAAGGCGGCATTCCGGGCAGCAACAACAAGGACATTGAGTTTTTTCGCCGTGTCCAGGAACTGGGCCTGCAGGCCAAAATCACCGCTTTCGGCAGCACGCGCCGCAAGAACAGCGAAGCCCATCTGGACGCCAACTTAAACCGGATCATTGAATCCGGAGTACAAGCAGCTACCCTGGTCGGAAAATCATGGGATTTTCACGTGCATACCGCCCTCCAGACTACGCTCGAGGAGAATCTCGCCATGATCGCGGATTCCATTGCATTCCTGAAACAGAAAGGGCTTGAAGTCATTTTTGATGCCGAGCATTTTTTTGACGGGTACAAACATAACCGCGAATACGCGGTCGCCGTGTTGAAAAAAGCCGCTGCCGCTGGGGCCGATTGGCTGGTCATGTGCGACACGAACGGAGGAAGCATGCCCGGCGAGGTTCATTCTATCGTGACGGATATCCGCGGCCAGCTCGGCAGCTCCCTCCTTGGCATTCATACGCATAACGACTGCGAGCTGGCCGTTGCCAACGCGCTCAGCGCTGTGCAGGCAGGGGCGACGCAAGTTCAGGGCACTATCAACGGATACGGCGAACGCTGCGGCAATGCCAATCTTTGCTCCGTCATTCCGAATTTGCAGCTGAAGCTCGGGTATGACGTGCTTTCCCCGGAACAAATCGGCCAGTTAACCAACACAGCCCGTTATGTCAGCGAAATCGCCAACGTTCATTTGCCTAACAACCAGCCGTATGTCGGTACTTCGGCGTTTGCCCACAAAGGCGGCATTCACGTTTCGGCCATTTTGCGCGATTCCAAAACCTATGAGCATATTCAGCCGGAACTGGTCGGCAACAAGCAGCGGGTGCTCGTCTCGGAGCTGGCGGGACAAAGCAACGTCGTGTCCAAAGCAAAAGAAATGGGCATCGATTTCGATCCGGCCAACGAGCAAACCAAAGAGGTCATTCAGCACATTAAAGATCTTGAGCACCAAGGTTATTCCTTTGAGGGGGCCGACGCTTCCCTGGAAATGCTGCTTCGAAGCGCCAATGGCGATATTGAAGAGAAATTCGTATTTGAGTCCTTTAAAATGCTGGTGGAAAAAACAGCCGGAAAATCCGTCGTATCCGAGGCTTTCGTCAAGCTGAACGTTAGCGGGACCAGCGTCTATACCGCTGCCGAAGGCAACGGTCCGGTCAACGCCCTGGACAACGCGCTCCGCAAAGCGCTCGTCACCTATTTCCCGAGTCTCAAAGAAATGCATCTCTCCGACTATAAAGTCCGGGTTCTGGACGAAAAAGACGCAACAGCCGCCAAAGTCCGCGTGCTTATTGAATCCAGAGACATGTCCAGCAGCTGGAACACCGTCGGCGTTTCGGAAAACGTCATCGAAGCCAGCTGGGAAGCGCTTGTCGACAGTATCCGGTATGCTCTGATCGGAGAAACGTTCAACGAACCCGAGCAAGCGAGTCAGGAGCAAAGCCACGGACTGGTAAACCACTAATTTTCTATACGTTAAAAAACAAACCCGGAGATGCTTCCTGAAGGAAGTTATGCTCCGGGTTTAATTTTTTTAAAACATTTGTCTTCCTTCTGAAGGGGATTCCTTTATTTGGCTTCAATCACCTTGCGGACCTTGGCCTCCAAATCTGCCGGCGGCAGCAATCCGATCACAATGTCCCGGACAATCCCGTTCCGGTCAATCAGCACCTGTGTCGGGAAAGCTTGTCCCCGGTAGTCGGAATAAACCTTTTCCTTACGGTCCATCAGAATCGGAAAATGAACGCCAAACTCCTCGACAAAGGATCGGACCTTCGATTCGTTGTCATAGGCCGTGACATTGATGCCGTAAACATCCATCTCGCCTTTGTATCTTTGAGCCAGCTGCTCCAGATCAGGAGCCTCCAGCCGGCAGGGCTCGCACCAGGAAGCCCAAAAATTCAGCAGCAGCGCTTTGTCCCTTTTTCCCCCGACCCGATAGGTTTGCCCGTTCAGCCCTTCCAGTACAAAAGCAGGCGCCTTCTTTCCGATCTGTACCCCGGGACTGGAGGCAAAGGCCTCCGCTGTTTGCACGCCGCCCATGTTTCCCGTTAATGGGGGACTCCACAAATAGGCCACACTAGATATCAGAAGGATCGCCAACCCTTTAGAAAATACTTTTAGCCCCAATGCTTTAGACTTCATGCCATCGTTCCTTTACGGTAAAATAACAAAGAGTTTAAAACTATTGTTGCCCAACCGGATCAGAAACATTACATCGGCAATGGAACATGGCAGAATATGATTTTGAGAGGATAACGGAAAATGATCTACAAAAGCTTTGAAGAGGAACCCGCATTAAGGGTCGATATAGATGAACAGGTAATGAACGCCGTGGTTCGGCACCTGGAGGCATGTTTTCCTTTAGAGGGATGCGGCATTTTATTCGGAGAGGTCATGGAGCCGCAAGAGAAATCATCATCAGGGGAAACTTCATTAGCGGAAAATCAATTGCCGGGCAATCGCGGAAATACCTGGCGTGTTACCGAATTCCGCGCGGCGGCCAACGTGGCGCCGATGCCTGAAAAAGCTTTTTCCTTAGATCCAGAAGTCTGGATTCCCGGCTGCTTATCTCCCCGGCTGATAGGAATTGTTCACAGTCACCCGGTTTCCGGTCCCGAACCTTCGCTTGAGGATCTTAAGCAGCTTCAAAGCTTTGGAGAACGGATTAAGGCCTACCTGATTGTTTCTACGGCTCCAACCCTCAATTCTCCAACTGCTGGGGCCGCTGCCTCCGCTTCCTTTTCCGGGCATAAAAACACCCCCAATCACTCGCTTTACGGGGTTGAATTAGGGGAGGACCAAACCTATAAATTAAACAAACTGTACCAGCTATAACTCGGTACGTTGAAAACGCTAAAAAACAAGTGATAGATCAAAGTTTTTAGGAATGGCTTAAGAAAACATAAAGGTCGCCCAGCGTAAAGACGCCCCTCTCCCTTAACTGATCGATCAAAGCCGTCCACAGATTGGCCGTCATTTTGGCGTCTTCCAGCGCGTGATGCCGGCGGGTAATCGGAATGCCGTACCAATTCAGCCAATCATCCAGGCCGACTCGATGGCTGTCCGAATGCAACCGCTGGGCGATCATCATCGTATCCAAAACCCGGTGGCTGAGATGAATCTTAGAGGTTTTCCAAAGCGCCATATCCAAAAAAGCCTTATCATGACCGCTGCAGTGCGCAATCAACACCCGATCATCTACAAAACTCATAAATCCGTGCAAAGCTTCGACGAGCGGCGGAGCATCATCGCTCATTTCCTGGGTAATACCCGTCAATTCAACGATTTCCTTCGGAACCGGTTTTGAGGTTTTGGCAATGACATGGTGAACTTCCTCCTGCTGAACCTTAACGCCCTCTACCTTAACGGCACCAAACGACAGGATTTCATCCCCTTGCTTGGGATGAAACCCTGTCGTTTCCAGGTCAAATACAGCGGTCTTCAATTCTTTGAGCTGAACATGGAGCGTTTCGGGTCTGCGGAGACCCTTATTCAGCGATCTTAGAAAAGCAATCTGCTGAGCGCTTTCGGTGCCGAATTTTGATGCGATTGCGGAGGGCAAAGTTCTATTTTTAATGGCATTCCATAAACCGTGGTTTCGTTCCGCCTCTTTCATGGAAGCCTCCTTTCCGCAAAACGATGCTGTCTTTGAAGCATCCGGTACAGCTGACGGACCGTATATAAACTTTCCCTCAGCTCTCGGGATACATCCTTCTGCTTAAGCGTTTCTTTCGTTAAATAAGAATCTCCCTGCAAAACCCCGTCTTCCGTATGATTGTTGGTCAGCGACCTGAATTTCAGCGATTTGGCAAAAGCCCTGCGCAGCGCATCCAGCCAAGGCCTTGGAAAGGCCTCCAGCTCGTGAAGCTTTGAAATCCGCTCCCAGGTAGAAGTTTCGTTGATTCCATAATATAAAGCTATGCAGCGAATGCCATTGACCAAAGGAATGTACAAGCCGTATTTGACGTCAAACTCGCCGGCATGCTCGCCAAACCTTTCGGTAATCACCTGTCCCAGAATGTTTATGGCGGCTTTATGCCTGACGGTATTTCCAAGCAGCGCTGCCTCAAGCTCTTCATCCCGTCCCATCAGCTGCATAAAATCGTTGCGCCATTCATCCGCAAGCTCCTGATCGCCGGCAATATAACGCAGGTCGGAGGCTATCGTTAAATATCGCACATCTTCCCAGCGGAGCTCTTCCCGCCAAGAAGCCAGCTGACGATGCCATTCGCTCAAACTTAATCTCCACATCGGGTTGGAAACCATCACTTTGCCTTTGCACGGCGGGTACCCGACTTCTTCCAGCAGTTCCGCCAATGCCAGACCGAACCGTTCAAAATAAAGCTGCGCTTCGGCTCCGCCGCCATCGGCATAAATCAAGCCGTTATCCTGATCGCTCCAGGGAGTTTGCTCTTTACGGCCCCCGCTTCCAAAAAGAACAAAAGCGAAGGGGACGGGAGGATCTCCCGCACCTGCCTCCGCCAAATTCCGTTCACAGATGCCGATGGTTTTGGCCATCACCTCATCCTGCAGACGGTTGACCCATTCGTTCCACTCTTCAACAGGTGCGGAAGAGAACAGCTGAAGCAGCTTGTTCTCCTCCGTCCATCGCGCCAAACGAAGTTCTTTGGAAGTCTCCGCAGATTGAATACTCGAAAAATTAACAGGGTTTAAAGCAGATTCTTTCATACGGAACACTTCCTCTCTCTAATCAAACTGATATTACCCGATCAGAATGAGATTATTTGCTGATATCTCTGCCGGAATTGTTCAGCAAACCCATTTGCTCCGGATAACCGTAAGTTCCGTGTTCGCTGATATCCAGACCCATTGTTTCTTCTTCTTCCGTCACACGAAGGCCGGAAACGCCTTTCATGATCCCCAGAATAATGAAGGAAAGCACAAGTACGAATACGAACGTTCCAATCATGCCAAGCGCTTGAACGCCGAGCTGATGGAAGCCACCGCCATAGAACAAGCCGGCTTGCCCTACGCCAACCGTTTCAGCAAGGTCGCCTGTTGCAAAGAAACCAGTGGACAAGGCTCCCCACATACCTGCGATACCGTGTACGGAGAATGCGTAAACGGGATCATCCAGCCCTGCTTTTTCAAACCATTGAGCTGTAAAGAACGTCAACACGCCGGCTACAACCCCGATTACGATCGCCGCCCATGGTTCAACGAATGCGCAAGAACCGGTAATCGCTACGAGGGCTGCAAGTACGCCGTTCAGCATGCTTGGGATGTCGGCTTTGCCAAACACCGCCCAGGAGACCAGCAGCGCGGCAACGCCGCCTGCGGCAGCAGCCAGGTTAGTCGTCAAGGCTACATATCCAAAAAATCCGTCGTTCATCGCGGAAAGTCCGCTGCCCGGGTTAAAACCGAACCAGCCCACCCACAAAATGATTACGCCAAGAACGGAGAGCACTTGGTTATGCCCCGGAATGCTGTTTGGTTTGCCGTCTTTATTATATTTGCCAAGGCGCGGTTTCAGCAGGAAGGTCGCAGCCAGCGCCGCAGTCGCACCCGTCAAGTGAACTACCGCGGAACCCGCATAGTCCTGCATGCCCATTTCAGCCAGCCAACCTCCGCCCCATACCCAGTGAGCAATGATTGGATATATAATGATCATAAACAAAAGTCCGAAGATAATATATACGCTTAGCTTGGCGCGTTCCGCCATACCGCCGCAGGCGATGGCCAAGGATACCGCAGCAAATGAAAATTGAAACAGAAACATGATTACCATCGGCACTCCGGCCGCAGACAATGCATCAAAAGAAGGAGTGTCCGCGTTTCCTCCGAAGAAGAAACCTTCGTAACCAAAAAATCCGTTCCCGTTGCCGAAGCCGAAGCCAAAACCAAGAGCCCAGAATGCAATGACGGCAATCCCCACTGTCAGGACCGTTTTCCCCGCCACGTGACCGGCGTTTTTCATTCGTACGGAACCTGCCTCAAGAAGCGCGAAGCCGGCCTGCATGAAAAATACGAGCACAAAAGCCAGAAACACAAACAAGGAATTCAAACCGATTTGCACAGCTGGTGCAGTCACGTCGTCTGCTGCAAACGCGGAGACCGGAACTGCAAATAGTGAACCGAAAGTCAGCAAGCTTAACAACCACTTCTTCCTCATATAACCCTCTCCTTAATGTCATGTTTCTTTACATGTTTATTATGTTAAAGCGATTATAATCAATAACCCGCCAACTTGACAACAACATTTTTTTATTTTCCTGAAAAAAACCTTTGTTTTTTCAATTAACTAACATTTCATGTTAGGTATTGAGGATGACATTCTTATTTCAGCTTCAATACCGAAATTGTAGCTTGACCGGATAGATCAACATAGATGCAGCCGTTGAAAGCTGTTATAAATACATATCAACCGCGCGAAAGTTCTGAGGGCTGGGAGCAGCGCTATATAGGGGCGATTAAGCAGGGGCAAAGCATAACGTTTGACTGTATACTTTAATATCCTGTATTATAACTTTGTGTAAATAAATATATATTATTAGAACGGTTAGGACAGGGAGTGATACCATTGGGACTATAAAATTGTACCGGATCGGGGAACTGGCCAAAGCCGCGGGCGTCAGCGAAAGAACTATCGATTATTATACAAAACTCGGATTGATTTCTCCGGAAACAAGAACGCACAAAAACTATCGTCTATACAGTCTTGAAACCTTAAACCGCCTTGAACGTATTAATCAGTGGAAACAGGAAAAATATACGCTGGAGGAGATTCGGGCCAGACTCGATGAATTAACGGGAATCAGCGAAGAGCAGGTATCGGAAAAGCTGACCTCGCTTGAGCTTCACCTGCAGCAGCTGGAACGGGAAGTCAAGGAGCTTGAGCCCTTGATTTCGCAGATGAAGCCGGGGCAGGCCAGCAAGGTTTATACGCATATCATGCCTTCCAGCCTGGCTTGTATTGAAGCTCTCCGTTTATTGATGAATCATGGACCTTTCACTTGATCAGCACATTTCATTTTACGGAGGTATGACAAATGTATTTTGACGGTATGTACATTCTGATCATCATTGCGTTCATCTTCTCCCTCTGGGCCCAATTCAGGGTAAAGGGAACGTTTAACAAATACACCCAGGTTCCCAATTACAGCGGCATGACGGGCCAGGAAGCCGCCCGCCGCATGCTGGACGCCAACGGGCTTTACGATGTGCCGATCGAGCCTGTACGCGGCAGCCTGACCGACCATTATGATCCGATCCATCGCGTTGTGCGCTTGTCGGAGCCCGTATATTACGAACGTTCTATCTCAGCCGTTTCGGTAGCTTGCCACGAGGTGGGCCATGCGATCCAGCATAAGGTTCATTACCCGATGCTGGTGCTGAGACACCGCATTTTCCCGGTCGTGAATTTTGCTTCCGGCGTTGCGCCTTTCCTGCTGATTGCCGGTATTTTGTTCAATGCCTTCAACTTGCTGGGCCTTGGTATCATCTTTTTCTCCGTAGCGGTTGCTTTCCAGGTCATTACGCTGCCGGTAGAGTTTAATGCCAGCAACAGAGCCCGCAAAATCATGCTGGAACAGGGTTATGTCACGCACAGCGAATCCAAAAGCGTCGGAAAAGTGTTGAATGCAGCCGCATTAACTTATGTGGCCGCCGCCCTGATCTCCGTACTCGAGCTGCTCCGCTACATCCTGATGTTTACAAACAGCAACCGCGACTAACGGTTGGGTGTAATAAATAAAAATTCCCGCAGGCCAACGCCTTGCGGGAATTTTTATTTTTCAGGATTGAATGGCCCTAACATTTAACATTAAAATGCTCCAGCAAAAAAGTTCTGAAGGACTGGGCTACAAGCGGAAGTTTGTCATCCGAACGATAAATAAGGCC
Source organism: Paenibacillus mobilis (assembly GCF_058267595.1). Classification (NCBI taxonomy): domain Bacteria; kingdom Bacillati; phylum Bacillota; class Bacilli; order Caryophanales; family Paenibacillaceae; genus Paenibacillus; species Paenibacillus mobilis. The sequence goes on along the minus strand of NZ_JBZCMS010000013.1, from coordinate 33,298 downwards.
AATTGTACGCGTAACTTTGGGCGAAGAGATCTTCACCCTTGCCGGACTCAGATTCCCAGTATGAAAAGCAGCCATCTCCGGAAGAAGGCTGACTCCCATTCCGGCCGCCACCAACCCCCGTATCGTATCCGTTTCTTCGCCTTCGAATGCAATTTTCGGCGTAAAACCGGCCTCCAGGCAGGCATGGAGCACAATCGGACGAAGCGAATAACCTTTGCTGAACAAAATAAACTTGTCATCTTTTAGCTGCTGAAGCATGATTTCCTGTTCTCCGGCAAGCGGATGACCGGGAGGCAGGATTGCAAACAATTCTTCCGTAAGCACCACATCGCCAGCCACCTGTTCATGATGATCCGGAAAAGGCGAAATAAAAGCCAAATCTACCTCGGATTCCGTCACATCCCTGATCAAGCTGGTGTACATCCCTTGTTTGAACCGGAATTTGACGTTTGGATAAAGTTTCTTGAATTCCGCAATAATGATCGGCAGCATATGCACGCCTAGACTGTGCGGGAACCCCAGACGGATTTCCCCCTGCTCAGGGTCCAAAAACTCATGTACCTCCGCAACGGCCCGGTCCAGATCTTTAAGAACGGATTCGATTCGGCTGCAAAAAAGCTGTCCGACAGCCGTCAGCTGGAGATTCCGCCCCTTCTGTTTGAAAAGCTCCACGCCGAGCTCCTTCTCCAGCTGATGAATCTGCCTGCTCACCGCGGATTGGGCGACATGAAGCTCCTCCGCTGCCTGCGTGACATGCTCCTTGCCCGCAACCTTTACAAAATACTGCAATTGTCTAAGTTCCACTTGGTTGTTCGCTCCATTTCGAATTGCTATGCCTTGCCTTTGTGTGAAGAACTAGGTTTTGTTACGCTTGGAAATCCGGATCAAAAGACCGTAGGCAAAAAATCCTCCGATCAGCCCGCCCAAATGGGCCATCCAGTTTGTGCTCGTCATGGCAAAGGAAAAGATGATGCCTACCATCAACAGCGCATAAAGGGTTTTTCTTGAGCCCTCATCCATAATGTGACGCTGCAATAGGGCAATGTATAAAAACGCCCCATAGACGCCATAGATTGCGCCTGAGGCGCCTACAGACAACGTATACTCCATCGCATGCCGGTACAAGGCCATGCTTAACGCATTTCCCAGCACCCCGCTGATCAGATAAACCAACGCATAACGCCACCAGCCCAGCAAACGTTCAAGCGGAGGCGCAAACACCAGGATGGCGAAACAGTTAAACAGAAGATGCGAGAAGCTTAAATGAAGAAAAATAGCGGTCACGTACCTCCACCAGTCCTGGCTGTATGGCAGTTCGGAAGCGACGGCTCCAAACCGGAACAGCGTTTCCGTGTTGCCGGCTCCGCCGTTAACTAACAGGACGCAGTACATGACCAGATTAATCACCAGAATAATCGAGGTAACCGGATAAAATTTCAGATAACTTCTCCAGTTCTCATAACGAATAAATATCATGCTTTACCTTCCTTTAATCAAGACTGTTCTCATTTTATTGGACAAGCGCTTTTCAAAACGATTATAATGGATTTTGGCATGAAATACCAACGAAAGACCTTGGCGTTCCAGCTTTTGATGGTGTTTCGCAAACCGATCCCAAAGGAGGAAAATGAAATGGCACAAGAACGTACAAATGCTGCTACTTTTAAAGGCAATCCTATCACCCTTGTAGGTCCTGAGCTCAAAGTCGGCGACAAGGCCCCGGATTTCACGCTCAGCAAAAGTCTGGTCGAAGAAGTTTCCTTGAAGGATTTTGACGGAAAAATCAAGCTGATCAGCGTCGTTCCTTCTCTGGATACCGGTGTTTGCGACGCGCAGACCCGCCGTTTTAACCAGGAAGGCCATGATCTCGGCGATCAGGTAGCCGTGCTGACCGTCAGCGTCGATCTTCCATTTGCGCAAGCCCGCTGGTGCGGTGCGGCCGGCATTGACCGCGTCGTTACTTTATCCGACTACAAGTTTAAATCCTTTGGCGAAGCTTACGGCGTATTGATCAAAGAATTCCAGCTTGATCACCGTTCCATCTTTGTTCTCGATGCCGACAATACCATCCGCTATGTCGAATATTTGAGCGAAATGTCCGAACATCCGGACTATGACAAAGCGATTGCCGCTGTCAAAGAACTTCTGTAAGACACAGCCTATCCGCGGGCGATCGTCCCGCAAGAACAATAAAAGCGAGCGCCGGCATTCGGTCTCGCTTTTATTAGTTTAATTATGCCGTTGTTTTGTATCTGCTCAGCTTCTTATCTAATATGCTGAACAACCCCTGAATATTCCGGTAGTTAGCGCCCAAATCCCCTAAAGAACCCCGGGTAGCCGAATAAATATCGACCGCGCTGCGCGTAGGTCCAGTTCCGACCAAGGAAACCGTAATATCCATGATCCGGCCGAAAGCCGTTCTTTTCTCCAGCAAAATCTCCCCGACCGAAGGCACCTCGTGAACAACCTTGTAACCGGGTACTTTCTTCAGCGTGGAGCTTACTTCATCCCATAATTTATCTTTTGAAAGTTGATAATATCGTGTTTTCAGCTCAGGCACCTTTGCGCGGTCGCTCGTCCCTTCAACGCTGCGGAACAATCCGGTTAACGTTCTTTTTAACGACAAACCTGTTTCCTCCTCCGTCAGTCCGACAAATGAATTATTTTCCTGTTCCTGCCTATTGTATCATCCGCAAAAATAAAAAGCACCTAATCTGCCTTACGGCGGATTGGCGCTATAATGAACGGTTGGAGTCCCGCATATGCCGTCCGGTTACAGTGTCCGTGAACCTGCTCAGCAGGTGGGTGACCGCAGCCAAGTTTATGAATTCCCCTAATCATATAGATAGGGCATTTCAGCCGCTTGGACATGTAAGTCTCCCGAGACATTGTCATTGGTTCAAAACAACAAATAACCGCAACGCACATCGCAGGATGTATATTCATTATAGTGCCAGCCCCGGCAAAAGTAAACCAACCGACCGGGGTCCCCCGCTTGAAAAATTCTCCAAATCCATCTTGGATTAAATAGACTTAGGGTTCTTATCCGGATCTTCCGGCGATTCGCTATCCTTCACTTTCTCTTCAGCCTCAGGACCCGATGTCGGTTCTTCGCTTTCAGGCCCCATCTCTAAGGTTTCCTCAGCTTTTTTGGCCTCTGCAGCTTCGTTCATTTTGGCAATCTGCGCCTGCATTTTAGTGTATGTGGCAAAGAAGTTCAGGAAAGCCAGCCAAGCCAGAAGCGAGGCCGTCCCGAAAATGATCAGCCAAGTAAACTTGGCGGTCAGGAACAGCAGCACCGCAGCTCCCGCAAGCGTTGAGAAAGAGCGGAAAGGACGAATGATCGTCAAAAGCACCGCATTTTTCAGCATGGTCGTCGTCTTCAAATGGTAGTGGGCCACCATCGAGAAAAAGTTAAACAACGAAACCATCAGAATAATCAGCAGGACCAGCATAATAATGCCAACGATCTGTAGGTTCTGCATTCTCATCATGTAAACTCTGTAATCGACAATCATCACTACAAAAAGCAGGGTATAAAAAATGCCGCCAACCATGCTTTGCTTGTAATTCTCTTTGTATCCTCTAAAAAAAGTACGGGTAACGCTGACATCCGCCTCTCCCATCACCCATTTGCGCACGACCGTGAACAACGCCGCAGTGGCCGGAAATAATGTAAACGGTGCCAAGATTGCCATGGCGTATACGGATGTGACGTCATTTTCCAGACCGTGCACGATCATCAAATATTTGGTCAGCAGGAAAAATAAAAACGGCGAAGAACATACCAGCCACAGCAGGTTGCTGCCTGCGATCCTCATAATCCATTCCGTAATGCGGTATAAACCGCCCATAACCCCTCTAAATTCCAAGTAAGTCCTCCCCCTCGTCCTTCGTCAACTGTCTCTACTTTAACTATACCTTATTCGGGTATAGCAATCCAGTTTAACACGCGGTAAATTAGCTGCCCCGTTTAAAATTTTGGCTATTCTCACAAAAAAGCCAGCCGAACTATAACGGCGTTCCTTAAGGTCGTCCAAAAAGAGTCCCAAAAGGGTTTCACCGCAAATAAAAAACAAGGCAATGCCCTCCGGCACTGCCTTGTTCGTATCGCCGTTTCAGCCTGAGACAGCTGAGATTAATTGTTCTCTTCGCTGCGGTTGTATGGACGGCGTTCGCCGCTCGGACGAGGTTTACGGTCGTAAGAAGACGAACGATTGTGATCGCGGTTGCCGCCTTCTTTGTTGCCGTATCCGCCCTTGCCGCTGCCGAAGCCGCGTCCGCCTTCACGGTTATCGCGTCTGTATGAGCCGCTGTTGCCGCTGCGGTTGCCGTAGCCGGATGGTTTACGTCCGCTGGATCTGATATCCGGTTTGCGGCGTTTTACGCGAATCGGTTCTTCAGGAGTCAACTCGATATGGGCGCTTTCGTTTTTGTCGCCGCCGGTTACGAGTTTGATCGCTGCTGCAAGCAGGTTCACGGAATCGTATTGCTCCAGAAGCTGAATCGCAATACCCTTGTATTCGTTCAGCTCTCCGCTCTCCACGATATCGATCAAACGTTCAGCCGTAATCCGCTGTTTGCCTTCAATCGCTTCCGCAATGCTTGGCAAAGGTTTGCGCGGAATGCGGTGACGCGTTACACGTTCAATGAAATGCAGATGATCAATCTCACGTGGCGTAACGAAGGAATAAGCAGCTCCCTCTTTACCCGCACGGCCTGTACGGCCGATACGGTGCACGTAGCTTTCCGGATCCTGCGGCAGGTCAAAGTTAACGACATGCGTTACGCCGGAAACGTCGAGACCGCGGGCCGCAACGTCTGTAGCTACCAGCACGTCGATGCTGCCGTCACGGAATTTGCGCATTACGGTGTCGCGCTGGTTCTGGGACAAATCGCCATGAAGGCCGTCTGCAGAGTAACCGCGTTTCTGCAGGGCTTCAGCTAGCTCGTCAACCCGGCGTTTCGTACGGCCGAAGACGATGGCCAGTTCAGGAGATTCCATATCCAGCAATCGGGACAAAGCATCAAATTTCTGGCGTTCGTTCACTTCAATGTAAGCTTGATCGATCAAAGGAGCGCTGACTTGTTTAGGAATAACGGAAACATGCTCGGGATTTTTCAAAAATTGCTGTGCCAGCTTCTGGATATTAGGAGGCATTGTAGCAGAGAATAACATTGTTTGGCGCTCATCTGGAACCATTTTCAGGATCGCCTGAATGTCTTCCATGAAACCCATGTCCAACATTTCATCCGCTTCATCCAAGATAACGGTTTGCACGTCGTCCAGCTTGATGGTTTTGCGGTTAATATGGTCCAGCAAACGGCCTGGCGTACCGATAATAATTTGCGGTTTCTTCTTCAGAGCGCGGATCTGACGGGAGATATCCTGCCCGCCGTAAATCGGCAAGGAACGGATTCCTTTAAAACGGGACAATTTGCCGATCTCTTCGGCTACCTGGATTGCAAGCTCGCGCGTAGGTGCCATAATCAAAGCAACGATGCGTTCCTCTTCCCTTGGAATTTTGTTGATCAAAGGAAGACCAAATGCTGCCGTCTTGCCTGTACCCGTTTGTGCCTGACCGATCAAATCTCTGCCTTCCATAGCGAACGGAATGGATTTGGCTTGAATGGGCGTCGCTTCTTCAAAACCCAATTCGGTAATGGCTTGAAGTACCTTTGGCTCAAGGCCGAATTCTGTAAATGTGCTCAATAGGTTCAAACTCCTTCTATATGGTGGACAACTCCACAATCTTGACGTTATTCTTAAGTAGCGGTAAACGTTTATAGACTGTCCCAACAATCCTAAAAATTTTCACGTACAAACCAATTTCAACGCAGGACGATCTTAAACATATCTAAACGGCACGGTTTCATATGAAACATGTGCTTCCGGTCATTTATTGCGTAGATGGAAATCACTACCTACTCAAGAATATCTTTAATAGTATATCACAAAACATTCACAAAACACCAGTTGCTCTAAAAAGGTAATTTTATTTGATGAGGTGAAAGGTTTGCTTAAAGAAATAAGAAACGGTTTAGTAGTCATTATCGGCGCCGCATTGATTGCAGCCGGATTCAATTTATTCCTCGTTCCGCATCAGCTGCTGAGCGGCGGGGTATCCGGACTGTCCATGCTGGTCAATTACATAACGCCGATTAATTTGAGCTTGTTATATTTCGCTTTTAATATCCCGCTTCTTATAGCGGGCCTCTTTCTGCTCGGCAGACGGTTTATCCTGCTCAGCATTTTGTCCGTTGTTTGCGTTACGTGGTTTCTGACCCTTATTCCGAATAAAGGCCTGGCCTCCGACAATATTCTTGCCGCCGTATTCGGAGGCGTGCTGGTCGGCTTGGGCAGCGGCATTTCCTTCCGGGTGGGCGGATCCTCCGGCGGGTTTGACATTCTCGGTTCCATTGTTACCCGTTACCGCGATTTCCCGATCGGGAACGTTCTTGTTGGGCTGAATGCCCTGGTCATCCTGGCCATGGGTTACATCAACCAGAATTGGAACCTGGTTTTGGCTTCCATCCTGTCGCTTTACATTACGGGCAAAGTGCTTGATTTTATCCACGTGGGCCATATCAAAATTACGGTCTACATCATCACCAACGAATCCCAGCGGATGCTGGATAGATTATTGACCCATCCCCGCGGCGTGACGCTGATCAAAACGGAGGGCGCTTTTTCACACAAAGAAAAAGATATGCTGATGACAGTCACTACCATGTATGAACTTGCCGAACTTCGTGAAATAATAAAGTCAACAGACCCTGCGGCTTTCGTAAATATTGTGGAAACAGTGGGCGTCATGGGCTCGTTCCGCCGAAGATGACGAACGTGCTGCTCCCGCAAGACAGGTGGATGACCCCCTGATTTTATTCTTGAAGTATGTTACAATGAACGTGCGCCGGTTCTTCACCTTTTTATGAGTTGTGCTTTGTTCTGTCCCTTATTTCACAGACTTTGCTTTTCCGATGATCTTGAATGATTCTGTTTGTTATTAAACGAATGATTCCAAGGGAGAAGGAGTGGTTGTTGTGGAAATGGAAACGGTCAAACTGGAACAAATCGTCATAAAGTGGTTTCCCGACATGCTGCCGTTCTTCAATCAGAAGGAACTTGACTCCATGATTATGCTGAGGGACGGTTTTAAAATGCTGGAACAAGAAGATGCAATGGAGATTATGCAGTACAGCATTTGCGAACATCAAAATTCAAGTCTGCTTCACTAAGAGCTTTAAGTTTAGAGGCCGCTTCCGTACGGGGGCGGCTTTTTAATCGTTATTCGGCCTGCTTTGTTGGGTCCATCCGACCGAAGTATTCCGCTTCAGGGGGAGCTGGCCTCTTTCCCCTGTTCAAATCGGATTAAATCCTCTACAATAAAATTCACATGCCATGTTAACCTTTTACGGATCGGAGCTTCGGAAAGTCTTATGAAACCTACAACGACGCTAAAACAAAAAAACGGGTTGTTTCTTCGGATTCTGATCCCCATTCTGGTAACCCAGGTCACGATGTCTCTGATGACTTTCTTTGATACGATGATGTCCGGACACGCAAGCCCGGCCGATTTGGCGGGTGCAGCCGTCGGCTCTAGCCTGTGGCTTCCCGTCCAGACCGGATTAAGCGGTATTTTGATGGCCATGACTCCGGTAATCTCCCACTTGATCGGCGAAGGCAGCCGGGAAAAGGTCGCCTATCAAGTCATGCAGGGCCTGATGCTCGCCGTCGTCATCGGGCTGGTGGTGATCGGCGCCGGCGCGCTGCTGATCTCCCCTATTTTGAACGGAATGGGCCTAGCTCCCAAGGTTCACCATGTCGCTTTTTACTTTTTGACGGCTATGGGTACCGGAGTTTTGCCGCTGTTCGGTTATGTCGTGCTCAGGTCGTGTATGGACGCCATGGGCCAAACCCGGATTTCCATGCTGGTCACCCTGGTTTCCCTGCCGATTAATGTGGCGGCCAACTATGTGCTGATCTTCGGGAAATTGGGTTTTCCCAAAATGGGCGGCATCGGTTCCGGCATAGCTTCGGCTTTCACTTATTGGTGTATCTTTTTATTGGCTTTGCTCATCGTCCGGCAAACTCCGGTATTCCGGGAATACAACCTGCTTAGAAGCTGGCACCGGATTTCTTTGGCCAAATGGAAAGAACAGCTCAAAATCGGGGTGCCGATCGGTTTTGCGATCTTTTTCGAAACAGCCGTCTTTGCTGCGGTAACCCTGCTCATGAGCCGGTTTGACACGATTACGATCGCGGCCCACCAATCGGCCATGAACTTCGCCTCAACCCTTTATATGATTCCTTTAAGCATCTGTTCGGCGCTGACGATCCTGGTCGGTTACGAAACCGGCGCTTCCCGGCTGAAGGACGCTAAACTGTACGGCCGGATCGGCGTTACGACCGCCGCTTTGCTTTCGCTTGTCACTGCTGCTGTGCTGATGCTGATCCGGCAGCGTGTGGCCGAGCTTTATTCCAATGACTCTGCCGTGATCGCCATGGCCAAGCATTTTCTGATCTATGCGATCTTTTTTCAGATTTCCGACGCGATCGCCACTCCGGTTCAAGGGGTTCTGCGGGGATACAAGGACGTCAATTCGGCGTTTTGGATTACCCTGCTGTCCTATTGGGCCGTCGCGCTGCCGCTCGGATTTGTTCTGGCTGCCTATACCCAGCTGGGCCCTTACGGCTACTGGGTCGGGTTAATAACAGGCCTCGCCATTGCCGCGGCAGCGCTGCTGCTGCGTTTAGGCAAGGTGGAGCGAAAAATGCTGCAGGTTCTGCCTGAAAAATAACAAAAAAGCCGCAGCCGGGACTAACGCCCGGATTGCGGCTTTTGCTTTATTTATTGGGACAGACGCTGCGCCAATTCATAAAGCTCCGTGTTAAATTCTTTTTTCGTATGAACGACTTTCTCGATTTCGGTAGCCACCAGCTGACCGTTGATCACGCCGCAGGCCTTGTTGGAATCTCCTTCGATCAGCTTGCGGACGGCAAAGTCGCCGAGGCGGCTGGCCAGGTTGCGGTCAAACGGCGTCGGAGATCCCCCGCGCTGGATATGCCCAAGAACCGTTACGCGGGGATCGATGCTCGGATAACGCTCTTTAAGCGCGTCCGCTACGTCTTCGCCGCGTCCTACGCCTTCTGCCACGATCACGATGCTGTGTCTCTTCCCGTGCTCGAAGTTTTGCTTCATCCGGTCAGCAACCTCGTTCAGATCGTAAGGAACCTCGGGAATCAGGATCGTTTCCGCTCCGGAAGCAAGACCCGCATGCAAAGCAATATCGCCGCAGTGACGGCCCATAACCTCAACAACGGAGGAGCGTTCATGTGAGGACATCGTGTCCCGCAATTTATTGATGGCGTCTACAACGACATTCACGGCCGTATCAAAACCGATCGTATAATCGGTAAAAGAAATATCGTTGTCGATGGTGCCCGGAAGGCCCATCGTTTTAATGCCGAGCGCGCTCAGTTTGGCAGCCCCTTGGTAGGACCCGTCGCCGCCGACGACGACAAGACCGTCAATACCGCGTTCCCGCAGGATAGCAGCCCCCTTCTGCTGTCCTTCCAGCGTTTTAAATTCAAGGCAGCGTGCGGATTGGAGAATTGTTCCCCCGCGTTGAATGATGTCGCCGACGCTGCGGATATCCATGGAGAAAATATCGTTGTTCAGCAGGCCCTGATAACCGCGCTGTACCCCATATACCTCAATTCCGTAATAAATAGCGCTGCGGACAACGGCGCGGACCGCCGCGTTCATCCCCTGGGAATCGCCACCACTCGTTAAAATTGCAATTTTTTTTACTGCTGACATTTCGTTTTCCTCCTCAAATGAAATAAACCTAATCTTCCGTCCGCCATGCCCGGGGGGCGAGCTGTTATGCGTTCGAAAGAAATGCTTCCCGCTGCAGCAAATCTCAAGCTTAATGCGGAAGCCGGAAAGCTAGAGAAACTTTCGGATCCACCTGCTGTTGGCGAAAAAGAACAGCCTGGTAAGCGGGCTTCTTCGCATCAGCCTCCGGGATGCTTCCTTGATGTCGGCGTGCTCGCCCACTTTCGGATCGGAAAGATAAAGCGCCAGCAGCCCTTCTATTATCATCCGGTGAAAGGAAGAAACCGGAAGAACCTTAATATCCTGTCTGGCCGATGCCGCGATCATCTCAATCCGGTTCAGCGTTTCGCTGTCGCTATCGTAATAACTGCAAAAGTTCAAATCCCCGCCCAGTTGATCCTCCGCTTGGTCGATCAAATAATCGAGCATAATATGAAGGCCGCAAACATGCGGAAAATACGCCTTGTGAACCGTTGCCGCCGTCCCATCGTTCAGCTTGGGATCGCAGGCCGCCAGAAACAGCATAAACATGCCCAGCGTTGAGCCGGTAGCCGCCGCAAATTCATTCCAATGCAGATGGGGCGCCCGTTCCCGGTGTTTCTGTCTCCAGGCCAGCAGCGCGGGTTCGCGCAATTCCGGTTTGATATGTTTGTATACTTGCAAATCAATATATAAACCAACCAGATCTACAAGATAAGGCTGTGCAGCCGCATATCCCGGCAGCTTCCGGATGCATGTCCTGCATTGATCGACCAGCCCGTTCAGATAACCCCCGTCTTCCTTTTCGGTGCGGAGCGCATAATAATCCGCCTTCTCCCGGTCTGGAACAACGGCATCTAGCATGGACTGGTGAATCAGGCGAAAGTCGTCGGCATCCATGGACGTGCTGCGGTCGCAAAGGTTGTCCAGGTAATCGCTGATCGTCTGGAAAGCTACAATCAGCGGAATCAGCACATGCCTCTGCGGCAGATTGGCCGCTGCATATACGCTGCCGCCCTGGCAATGGAATTCTTTGGTCTGGATACTGGCCAAAGCCTGTCTGCGCAGTTCTGGATCGGGAATTATAGAAGCATGCTGTCTGATGCGGTTCAACTCCGTCTTGACGGTTGGCAATATGAATTTGTACACCCGGCTCATCAGACGGAGCGGATTCCCGGGCACCCGATGGCGGCTATCGTTGAGTTCTATCAATGGCTTGCCTCCACAACGTTGTCGAATACCGTAACAAAACAATCCTAATTATAATATGCCCCATAAATTTCTACAAATTAACTATATCACAAATGAATCTTATTGGAGGGGACGTCCTCCGACACCCTGTACCAAATATGAAGGTCGTTAATTATGCTGGCCAGCTCGGCTATCTCCCGGTTGATTTCGCAGGAGGATTCAAAGCTGTCCTCCATCCCCAGATCATGCAGCTTTTGTTCGATCACTCGCTCCAGTTCAAATACCCGCGAGGGAATTCTCCCTCTGATTTCTTCCCATTTGGCTACGATCTCGGCTTGCTCGTTATACGCGTAATCCTCAAACGGCTGATTGAAATCAGGCAGCCTGATTCCCAGCCTTTCGTCCCAAACAAACTCATAGGTTCCCATGCTTCGCTCCCGCCCCCATAGGTCGTGATATCTACCATTATACAAGAGACGTGAGCGATTTGCCTGTTAAAAAGGTGAAAATCCCCCGACAAAACGGGACTTTCTCCTGAAGGCCGCGCTATTGCGCTACGGGCCCAAGAAAACTTATGTATGTCCAGCCGAAAAGGATCTCTATAAGTTCCAGTAACGGCAAAAAAGGCACAGCTCCAAGGAGCTGTGCCTTATCATGTGCCGAAACCTAAACTTTATAAGTTATCCGCTAACCGCGGAGGCTTTCTTATAATTTGATTACGTTAGCGGCTTGAGGGCCACGGTTGCCTTCAGTAATTTCGAATTCAACTTCTTGACCTTCGTCCAAAGTTTTGAATCCGTCGCCTTGGATAGCCGAGAAGTGTACGAATACGTCTTCGCCACCTTCAACTTGAATGAAGCCGTAGCCTTTTTCTGCGTTGAACCATTTAACTGTACCTTTCAAGTGAACAACCTCCTAAAAATATCGTCATCGTGGACGAATAACTGTATTATACTCCATCCCCCAGCATAATGCAATGAACGATTTAAAGCGCTTGCTTGGCGGCTTGAGGAGCGGATCAAAACAAGCGAAAAGCCGCATTCTCCCTTGATTTATTTGCTTTCCGGCAGGCGCTGGGGTATGATTTTCACTAAAGATTTCCTTAAGAAAATCCTTATTCTAGGATCAAAGAAATGGAGAACCCGCAAGATGATCAAAAAGCATGAGATTTATAAAAAAGACAAATGGAACATGATGACGGTCGAGGTTCAGGGCAAAACGCTGATCCTGCGCGAAATTTCCGACCAATGGGGCGAGGAAAGCCATACGTTTCTAAGCCGTCCCGCCATGATGAACTGGGTGGAGCAGCGTTTTCCCAAAGCGGACTTCGAAGGCCGCGAACAGGAATGGGAAGACCTTATGAAGGCTTTTCAGGAAGTCTGAAACGGCAAAACCTAATATAAGCTGAAGGAGCAAGAATAAATCGCTATGAAATCCTCCGATATTACCGTTTTTGTGATTGCGGCATTTGCGATGGCGCTGGTTGTGCTGCTGAGTAAAAACAACATCCCCGCCAAACTCAAGCGCGGCCTCGCGCTTTTTTCCGTCATCATGGTGGTCATTGCTTTCATCCTCATCATCTACAGTTTTTTTCCCTGAAATCCGCGGTTTTAACGGAAGCCCCAAATAATCGTCTCCAAAGGGGAGCATACTAGAAGCCAAAAATGAAAGTAGGCTCTGGTCATGAATAAAGCGAAAGCCGTTCCCCTTCTGCTTGCCTGCTGTCTGTTGACGACGGCGGCAGTTCCTGCGGAGGCGGGCTCCGCTAAAAAAGCCGTCAGCGAGGACAGGTCTTCATATATTCTTTCAAGGAGGGCACCAAACGTGAGTACATTGCCTAAACGTTCAGAAGTAGCAGCAGAGAATACCTGGAATTTGACGGATATTTTCCCCGACCAGAAGGCTTGGGACCAATCTTATGAAGAATTGAAGAACGATTTGAAAAAAGTGGCTGAATTCGAGGGCAAGCTGGACAGCGCCCCGCAGATCAAAGCGATCTTCGAGCTTGAAGACCGTCTCGGCCTGGCGACGGAGCGGCTTTATGTGTATGCCAATCTGCACCACGACGAGGACACCGCCGACCCTACATATCAGGCGCTGCTGGAGAAAGCGAAAAAGCTGAGCGTAGAGGTCAGCGAAGCTCTTTCTTTCGTCACGCCGGAAATTTTATCGCTGCCTGAAGCGGAGCTCGACAAGCTGATCGACAGCAAAGAGCTTGAAGCGTACCGTTTTACCCTGACTGAAATCAAACGCGAAAAAGCCCATGTGCTTTCCAAAGCCGAAGAAGCGCTGATGGCCCAGGTCGGCAATTTGTCCCAGGCTCCGCAAAATATTTTTGGCATGCTCAACAACGCGGACATGAAATTCCCGAAAATTAAAAACGAGGAAGGCAAAGAAGTCGAACTGACGCACGGCAGCTATATTCAGTTCCTGGAAAGCCCGGACCGCGAAGTCCGCCGCAATGCGTTTAAAGCCGTGTATGAAACCTATGCCAAGCAAAAAAATACGCTTGCGGCCACTCTCAGCGCCAACGTCAAGAAAAACATGTTTTATGCAAAAGCCCGCAAATACCCTTCCGTCCGGGAAATGTACCTGTATGGCGACAATATTCCGAAGGACGTTTATGACAACCTGATCGGCACGATCCATGAAAGCCTTCCGCTTCTGCACCGTTACATGAAGCTGCGCAAAAAGCTGCTGGGTGTCGACGAGCTGCATATGTACGACCTGTTTGCGCCGCTGGTGGAAGAATACAAATGGGATATTCCTTACGAAGAAGCGAAAAAGCTTTGCCTCGAAGGGCTTAAACCGCTTGGCGACAACTATGTTCAAAAGCTGCAGGACGGTTTCAGCAACCGCTGGATTGACGTTTATGAAAATGAAGGCAAGCGGACCGGCGCTTACAGCTGGGGGGCATACGGCACACACCCTTATGTGCTGCTCAACCATAACGACAACCTGAACAGCATGTTTACGCTCGCCCACGAAATGGGCCATGCACTGCATTCGTATTTCTCGGACGAAGCGCTGCCTTACCGCGATGCGCAGTATACGATTTTCCTGGCCGAGGTGGCTTCCACTACCAACGAAGCGCTGCTGATGGATTATTTGCTGAAGCATGCGGACAATCCGAAGCAGAAGCTGTACCTGCTCACTTATTACGCAGATCAGTTCCGGACTACTGTTTTCCGTCAAACGATGTTTGCCGAATTCGAGAAAATCGTTCACGAACGCGCAGAGGCCGGCGTGGCGATGACGCCGCAAGAGCTGTCCGCCATTTATTACGACCTGAACAAAAAATATCACGGCGAAGATATGGTCGTGGATAAAGACATTGAAATGGAATGGGCGCGTATTCCCCATTTCTACACAAGCTTTTACGTGTACAAATACGCTACCGGATTCTCCGCGGCCACCAGTTTCTCGAAGCAGATCCTCAATGAAGGACAGCCTGCGGTCGACCGCTACCTCGGTTTCCTGAAGAGCGGCGGCAGCGATTATTCCATCAACATCCTGAAAAAAGCCGGCGTAGACATGTCCACGCCGCAGCCGGTGCGCGATGCCATGAGCGTATTTGAAGACGTGATTTCGCAAATGGAGCAGCTGACCAAATAAAAGCTCGCCGGGAGCCTTAAGTAAATAAATCCCTTGCCCGTCAGGGTAAGGGATTTTATACTTTTTAAAAGAGGCTGTAAACCGCATGAAAGAGCGGTTATCCGCAGTCAAAGGAGGTTTGTTTGTGAAAATTCAATGGTCTTTGATTCTGGCGCTTATTTTCGCCCTGATCACCGCTGTTTTTGCGGTCATTAACGTTGAACAGGTTGAGGTCAATTTATTATTTGGTTCCGTGAAGCTGCCTTTGATCCTGCTTATTTTGGGATCGGTGCTGCTTGGCGGGATTATCGTCGGAGCGTTCGGAATTTACCGCGGCTACCGCCAGCAGCGCCAGATCAAGCAGCTTAACGCCAAGCTGGCGCATATTCAAGAAGCGACCGGCTATGAGGCGGACCAGACACCGGCTGAGCCGTCCCCATCCCCTGCGCTTGATTCCGCGGAAAGCGGTCAGCCGAACCCGGCTTTGCTTGACGGTTCTAACTCCAAAGACGAAATTAAGTAACTTATACATAGGAGGAAATTCCAGATGAACATCAATGAGTCCTACGTCATCTCCCTGCTGAAACAGCTGCTGGATACCCCAAGTCCAAGCGGTTATACCCATCACATCATCGAATTGATCAAACAGGAAGCGGACAAGCTGGACATCCCGTTTGAACGCAATGCCAAAGGCGGGGCCATCCTTCGTCTGAAGGGAGACAATAGCGAGAATCCGCTTTGCCTCAGCGCCCATGTCGATACGTTAGGCGCCATCGTCCGTTCGGTCACGTCCCGCGGCACGTTGGCGATCTCTTCCGTGGGCGGTTTCATGATGCAAAGCATCGAAAATGAATACTGCCAGATCCATACGCGGGACGGCAAGGTTTATTCCGGCACGATCCTGAGCACCCATCCTTCCGTCCATGTATACGGCGATGCCCGCGAGTTTCCGCGTGTGGAGAAAAACATGGAGGTCCGCATCGATGAGCTGGTGGACAATAAAGACGACGTGCTGAAGCTTGGCATCAGCAACGGCGATTTTATTTCTTTTGATTCCCGTGCCGTCGTGACGGACAGCGGGTTCGTGAAATCCCGCCATATCGATGACAAGGCGAGTGTGGCTGCCCTTTTTGGCCTGCTGGAAGCGGCCTCCCAAGGCGGCTGGAAACCTAAACGGGATATCGTGATGCTCATCTCCAATTACGAAGAGGTGGGCCATGGAGCCGCTTATATTCCTTCCGGCATCGAAGAGATGATTGCCGTGGATATGGGCTGCATGGGCGATGACCTGTCCTGCAAAGAAACGGACGTGTCCATCTGCGCCAAAGATTCAAGCGGTCCTTATGATTACCAGATGACCAGCAAACTCATTGAACTGGCGAAACGGGAAAACATCCCTTACGCGGTCGATATTTATCCGCAATACGGTTCAGATGCTTCAGCCGCGCTTCGGGCTGGCCACAACATCCGTGCCGCCTTGATCGGCCCGGGCGTTCATGCCTCGCACGCCATGGAGCGGACGACCAAGCAGGCCGTCATCAATACGGCCCGGCTGCTCGGCGCTTACATTAACGCCTGATTTCAGCTGAAACGGGATCGTCTTACCTGCCCCTTGCGCATCCGTTGCCGTTCGGCTATACTGTTAAAAATCATCATATTCCGATCCTGCCCGTGAAGAGCATCCAACTCGGAGGCGTTTTCGTCAAGGGGGCACCCGCTGCTCCCCTAAGTTAACCGGCACCGCCCGTTACCGCGGAACCAAGAGGATCCTGCCGTTTTGCCGGCAGGGTCAAGTTGGGTGGCACCGCGAGTCCAAAGCGCCCTCGTCCCAAAAGACGAGGGCGCTTTTTGTATTTTTACAGGACAAAGGAGCTGGTATTACATGCTGGACATGAAGTGGATTCGGGAGCATGCGGACGAAGTACAGCAAACCGCAGACCGCAAAGGGATTTCGCTGTCGGTCAAGGAACTGCTGGAACGTGATGAAAAAAGAAGAGCCGAACTGGCGGAGCTGGAACGGCTCAGACAAAAAAGGAACCGTCTTACGGAAGAGATCCGGACAGCGATGCAGCTTGACGGGCACGCAAAGTCCGATTCATTAAGGGAGGAAATGGCGGAGAACAAGCGGCGGCTTCAGGAGGCGGAGATAGCGTTTAACCGGGCAGATTCCGAATATAAAAGCCTGCTGCTGCTTGTTCCGAATATCGTTTCGGAAGATACGCCGGACGGAGCCTCGGATGCGGACAATGTGAAGGTGAGAAGCTGGGGCAGGCCGCCGGAGTTCGGGTTCGAACCCCGCGATCACGTGGAGCTTGGCCGGATGCTCGATATTCTGGACATTCAGCGCGGGGTGAAGGTTGCCGGGAGCCGCAATTATTACCTGAAGGGCGACGGCTTCCGTCTCCAGCGGGCCGTGCAGCAGCTTGCCCTGGACGTGCTGGAGCGCAAAGGCTTTGATTTCCTCGAGGTACCTTTGATGGTGGGGCGGGAAGCCATGGTCCATACGGGCTTTTTCCCGCTGGGCGAAGACCAGACCTACCCGATTGCCGGGGAGGAGCGCTGGCTAGTCGGCACTTCGGAGGTTCCTCTGATCGGGTATTTCAGCGGGGACCTAGTGGACTTGAGCCAAGGACCGGTCAAAGCCGCCTCGGCTTCGGTCTGCTTCCGCAGCGAAGTCGGCTCGGCGGGCCGCGATACCAGCGGATTGTACCGGGTGCATCAGTTTTCCAAGGTAGAGCAGGTTGTACTTTGCCGCAATGATCAGGCGCTGTCGGAAATCCTGCTGCAGGAGATTACGGCCAACGCCGAAGAAATCCTTCAGCTGCTTGAGCTTCCTTACCAGGTCATGGCCGTATGCACTGGCGACATGTCGCAAAAGACCTACAAGCAATACGATATTGAAACGTGGATGCCAAGCCGGGGCAGCTACGGCGAAACCCATTCGTCGTCCAACCTGCACGACTTTCAAGCCCGGCGTTCCAACATCCGCTACCGCGAGGAGGACGGCAGTCTTCAATTCTGCCATACGCTGAACAACACGGCCGTAGCAACGCCCCGCATTCTCATTCCCCTGCTTGAGAATCATCAGCGCGAAGACGGGTCGATTTATATTCCGCCCGCGCTGCGGCCTTATATGGGCGGGCGGGAGGTTTTGAATCCGAGCCGGCATCCCTAGACGGAGAGATAACGGCTGATTGGTGCAAAAAAACTAAAAAGAGCTAAAAACTACGGCAGCCCATTTTCGGGCTGCCGTAGTTTTTTTAGTTAAACCTTATTCATCAATTGCAAGTTGGGCGACTTGTTACCCCCGCTGCCCTTCAATCCGCTCCGCGAGCTCGTTCAAATACGTCCAGCGCTCCATGAGGCGCTCAAGCTCGGCTTCGGCCGCCTGCTGCTGCTTCATCAGCTCCTGCAGCAGGGCTGCATCGCTGACCGCTTGTTCCATCTCGGAGGTTATGCGCTCAAGCTCCTGCTCGGCCGCTTCGACAAGCTCGTCGATGGCCTCAAATTCGCGCTGCTCGTTATAGCTGAACTTCAGCTTTTCGCTGCGCTGGGACGAGCCATCCCGCACGCCGCCACCGCTGCCAACACCGCCGCTTCCGGAGGAAGCGCCGCCCTTTGAAGCGGAGGCCGTTTGAGCAGCGCCCGCCCCGGCATTCCCGGCTGCTGCGGATCCGCCTTCGCCGCCGCCCGTGCGTTCGGCGTATTCGCTGTAATTGCCGACATGAACGGCAATCCGGCCGCCGCCTTCGAAGGCCATGATTTTATCGACCGTGCGGTCCAGGAAAAAGCGGTCATGCGATACCGTAAACACGGCTCCCGGAAATTCATCCAGATAAGCCTCCAGCACGCTTAACGTTTGAATGTCCAGATCATTTGTCGGTTCGTCCAGCAGCAGGACATTCGGCGCGCCCATCAGCACGCGCAGCAGGTACAGTCGACGTTTCTCTCCGCCTGAAAGTTTGCCGATCGGCGTCCACTGCAGCGCGGACGGGAACAGGAATCGTTCCAGCATCTGTGAAGCCGTGATGCGCGATCCGTCGGCCGTCGTTACCACTTCCGCTTCTTCTTTGATGTATTCGATCACGCGCTGCTCGGCTTTCATCTCCTGTTGCTCCTGCGTGTAGTAACCGAGCTTGACCGTCTGCCCCAGCTCAATGTAACCTTTGCCCGGCTGCAGCCTGCCGGCGATCAGATTCAGCAGCGTCGATTTGCCGCTGCCGTTGGGGCCGACGATGCCGACCCGGTCCTGCGGCACCGCGGTGTAGGTCAAATCGCCGATCAGCGTGCGGCCTTCCACCTCATAATGCAGCTCCGAAATCTCCAGGATCTTGCGGCCCAGGCGGGAGGAAGCTACCGACATGTCGAGCGAAGCCGCCTTCTGGCCGGGCGCCTGCTCGGCCAGCTTCTCAAAGCGGTCGATCCGCGCTTTTTGTTTGGTGGATCGGGCTTTGGCCCCCCTGCGGATCCAGGCCAGCTCATTGCGCAGCAGGTTCTGCCTTTTTTGCTCGGCCGACGCCTCGCGTTCCTCCCGGTCCGCCTTCAGCTCTAGAAACCGGCTGTAATTGGCCTCATAGCGGTACAGCTTGCCCTGATCCAGCTCCAGCATGACGTCGCAGACCCGGTCAAGGAAATAACGGTCGTGCGTAATCATCAGCAAAGCGCCGCGGCGTTTCTGCAGGTATTGCTCCAGCCATGCTACGGACTCGTTGTCGATATGGTTGGTAGGCTCGTCCAGAATGAGCAGCTCGGACGGCTGAATAAGCGCCGTTGCCATCGCCACCCGCTTGCGCTGTCCGCCGGACAGCTCGCCCATTTTCCGGTGAAAATCGTGAATGCCCAGCTTGGATAAAACGCTTTTCGCTTCGCTCTCCAGCTGCCAAGCCTGAAGGCGGTCCATCGTTTGGCCGAGACGGACGAGCTTCTCCTGCAAAACCTCGTTGTCCCCGCCCTGTTCCAGCTCTCTCAATGTCTCCATATATTCGTAAACGCAGCGCAGCTCTTCACCTTCCCCGCGGAAGACCTGCTGGAGCACCGTCATTTCCGGATCGAAGTCGGGATTCTGAGCCAGGTAGCGGATTCTTACGTCGTTATTGACGGCAACCTTTCCTGCATCCGGACTGTCCAGCCCGGCGATCACTTTCAAAAAAGTCGACTTGCCCGTGCCGTTAACGCCGACAAGCCCGATTTTATCCTGATCCTCCATGCCAAACGAGGCGCCTTCAAATAAAACCTTTTCTCCGTAACTTTTGGCTAGCCCTTCGGCCGTTAATATGTTCATCTGTTCTCCTTGCCTTCCCGCTTTGCTGTTTATTCCGCTCTGGAATAAACGGTGTGCAAAATTTACGTTCAACGCCAGAAGAGTCCAGGAGCAAACAAGGTTCCTCAAAAACTCTGGCAGTCAAGACTGTTATGCTTACCCTTCTTTATACTTAAAAAAGCCGGGCCGGGTCAAGTACCTAACCCCAAGCCCAGCCCTAAAGCAACCAGTCCTCCTACGGCGGAGCTGATCAAATTGACCGCATCATTGGTCATCCAGGACCAGCCGCGGTGCAGTTCCGTATCGTGCCCGCAATGACGCTCTACTTCCACGACCTGTCCGCAAACGGGACAGCGGTACATCTTCTGGACCGTTGCTCCCAGCACGGAATCGGCCATGGCCCCGGCAAAACCGCCAATACCGCCTGACAGCAGCAGTCCCGGCAGCGAAAGCGCCCACGTCCCTGTGTCTGAAAAACCTCCGCCGAGCTGCAGGAGCAGCCAGGCGGACAGCCCAATGCACAAGCCTCCGGCCAATGCCGCGGCATTGCCCATAAGCGACACGCCGCCGGAAGTGCCTTTCGGCACCACCCGGCCTGTCAGGACCGAACGCGGAGATTTGCGGCTGAGGCCGCCAAGCTCCGTCGCCCAGGTATCGGACGTTACCGTCGCCATGACGCCGACAAAAACATAAACCCACGACAAACTAGGAGCAATTACATAGCCGAGACAGATCAGCATGCCCAGTCCACCGTTGGCGAACACCTGACCGGCATCGCGCGTTCCGGTTTTGGCATACGATTTCTCCAGTTCGCTTTTCCGGTCCTTCTTCCATTTGGACAGCACGGTTGACGTAATAAAAAAGACGAGCAAAATCCCAAACCAGAAGGCGCTGCCTGCACCGTAATAGATCGTCCCCATGATCACGGCGGCAATCAGGCCGGACAGCGACAGGGAACGTTTTATGTAAGCAAGGCCCGCTACCACCGCCGCTCCCGCAAAGCCGATCAGCCAGTGAAGCACGCTCTAGCTCTCCTTGCTGCCGATGATGCAGGAGCCGAGAACTTGGCCGTCCCAGGCCAGTTCCAGCTTGTCGCCTGCAGCTACAGGGCCAACGCCTTCCGGCGTACCCGTGAAGATCAGGTCGCCTTCGCCAAGGCCGTAATGCTCGGCGATATAATCTACGATGACCTGCAGCGAAAAAATCATGTTTTTGACGTTGCCGCGCTGGGCTTCTTCGCCGTTTAGCAGCAATGTGAAATCCTTGCTTTCCAGCTCCTCTTTGTCCGGCAGGGCAAAATAGGACGTCACCGGCGCGGAATGCAAAAAACCTTTGGCCGCCGTCCACGGCTGGCCTTTCTTTTTCAAAATGGATTGCACGTCCCGCAGCGTAAAATCAATGCCCAGCGCCGCTACGTCGACCAGATCCTGGACAGCCATGCCTTTCTCATAAGGGCGTCCGATACGGATGACAAGCTCCGTTTCATAATGGATTTCTCCTTGATCCGCGGGAAACGGCAGCTCTCTGCCGTCCGCTTTGACTACCGCATGGCTCGGTTTCAGAAAAATCATAGGTTCGGTAGGCACGTCGTTGCCCAGTTCCTCTGCGTGAAGCTTATAATTTCTCCCGACACAATACACATTTTGGACCATTACGATCTGCCTCCCAGTCTCCACCATTTTCTTGTTGGTTTGATTGCCGCAGGTTCAATAAAAGTTTCCCGGAATACACCCGGCTTGTTGGTGCAGATCAGGATGTTCCGGTCCAGCGCAGCCAGCCTGAGCATCGACTGGGGCCGGTCCACCGTCCAGGCCATAATCCGGACCTCTTTCCTTAAGGCTTCTGCAACCAGCCTGTCGTCAATTTTCCGATGCGCCATGGACAGGAAATTGCAGCCCAAATCCTTCAGCCTCCGAAAAAGCTCCGGCGTGCGCCGGTCCGCAATCAGCCCGGTTTGGATTCCGGGATCCTCGAATTTCACTTTGCCAAGCGCACTGACATCAAAGGACGTCATGACGACATCCTCCTGCATTTGCCGGCTCCTTACGGCTTGAACCATTTTTTTCTCCAGGCCGGGATACATCCCTTCCTGGGTTTTTATTTCGAGATTGAGCTTCAATCTTCCTTTAACGGCGTCCAAAAGCTCATCCAGGGTCATGATTTTCTCACCCGCATAAAAAGAGGACTTCCAGCTTCCGGCATCCAGCTTCTTCAGCTGCGCCAGCGTCTTCTCACGGACAAGCCCGCGTCCATTGGTCGTCCGGTTCACCGAAAAATCATGGATAATGACCGGAATGCCATCCTTGGACATCTGCACGTCCACTTCCATCCAGGTTACGCAGGGCTCTTCCATGGCCATGCGTACCGCAGCCATCGTATTCTCAGGCGCTACACCAGAGTAGCCCCGGTGGGCGGCACAATATCGGTTCATCTCCGTTCGCTCCCTTCCGCAGGGACGGCGACTTTATTTTTTT
The DNA here is from genome assembly GCF_058267595.1 of Paenibacillus mobilis. Classification (NCBI taxonomy): domain Bacteria; kingdom Bacillati; phylum Bacillota; class Bacilli; order Caryophanales; family Paenibacillaceae; genus Paenibacillus; species Paenibacillus mobilis. Next base: position 10,958 of record NZ_JBZCMS010000013.1, on the reverse strand, counting down.
CTCTCCAAGATAACGTCACCTATCACCTTGTTGGCTTATTACAGCCCCGGTTATGTCCTAACCGGTCCTTACCTTGCTGAAACATTCCCTGCCTTGTCAACGGTTACCCCAGGGGAAAGGGATTGAATCTCCTGCAGCAGTTTGGCCCCGTCTTCGGCCTGCATTGGCACCGGCTGGGCCAGCTCTGCTGTGTAAGGAATCAGCTTCATGCCGCAGCTGCCAGATTTGCTGCAGCGGGCTTCGAACACGGCGGTCTCCCATGTTTTTTCGTTAGTCGACCGGGTAAAGATAAAATTGCCTGTGCTGTAGGCAATCCATTTTCCTTTATACTGCTCCAGCCCTTGGAGCACGTGAGGATGCCCGCCGATGACCAGATCGGCGCCCGCATCGATCAAGCCGTGGGCCAGAGCCGTTTGCGTGTCGTCAAACTGCTGTACCCGCTCCTTGCCCCAATGCGTAATGACAAGGACAAGATCGGCTTTTTGTCGCGCTGCTTTGATGGCCGCATAGGCCATGGTCGGGTCATAAACCCCGGCGATGCCGGGTTTGCTTGCGCCGGCCGCCCAGTCGGCTTTCGGCAGCACGCGGCTGAAGCCGAACAAGGCGATTTTGATCCCCTTGCGCTCAAAATATTGGGGAGCATAAGCCTGATCGGCATTAACGCCGGCTCCAACCGAGACGATGCCTGCATTTTTCAAATGATCAAGCGTATCGAGAAGTCCTTCCTCCCCTTGATCCAGCGTGTGGTTGTTCGCCAGGTTCACGGCATCCACTCCTGCTGCCGCCATCGCTTCCAGCGCTTTCGGCGAAGACTTAAATACATACTGCTTATCCGAAGCGCCTACGCCCCCATAGGTAACAGGCGTTTCCAGATTGAGGACGGTCAGATCGTCCTGCTTAAACAAGCCGCTCACATACTGAAACGGAAAATCATAGCCGGTGTTCTCCAGCTTTGCTTCCACTTTGCCGGAAAACAAGGTGTCCCCGCCGAAGTGAAGGACCAAATCGTCGGGAGAACCGGCAGACGTATTATTCGCAGGCTGGCCTTGCTCCGAATTCTGGGATGCCGGGTTTGTTCCCGCCGCTACGGATGAATCCCCGCCGGAAGGATCAGGATTGGCACTGCCGTCCTGGGATCCGCTGTTCGAGGGACGACCGGAAGCTCCAGCCGGATTGGAACCCGTTCCGTCCGAAGGGGACGGCTGATCCGATGAACTCCGGCCTACACCTGATCCTGATCCCGTTTCCGTTCCACGGTCCGCCACAGCACCGGATTCCGCCGTTCCTGCGCTGTTCCCGGCATCTGATGCCGCCGGGCCCGAACCCGCCGTGGTTGAGTCACTAGAGCTGTAATAAATATAGAGGCCTACCAAACAAACGGCGACAATCAGCATCAGGTTGACGATCGTCCAAACCTTCGTTTGCCGCTGCTGTTTCTGCTTTTTTTTCTGTTTGTATTTTGCTGATCTAGGTGGGTACATGGTTCACTCCTCAATCCCGGTATAAGGTCTCCCTTAGAAATCCATTTAGAAATTCATTTCATGCTGTCCTTAACAAGACGAAAAACAGCATCAAATGGTTTCCTACACCAAATTGATTTTATTATACCAGCCGGCAAAGAACAAATAGAACCCCCGCCGCCGCAAAGGGTTCTATTTACTCAGTTCTTAAGTCGTGTGCAGTTTATTTCCGGCCCGCCATCTCTTCGGCCAGTTCTTTGGCCTGCTTGATGCAATCCGGAAGGCCGACGCCTTTAAAGGCCGCTCCTGTTGCATAAACGCCCGGCAGCTTGCTCCGCAGCTCATTTTGGAACCGCTCAATATTGTCCAAATGGCCTACAGGGTACTGGGGCATCGATTTAGGCAGGCGCGTAATTTCCACAAACAGCGGATTAGCCGTCAGGCCCATCAATTCCTTCAAATCTTTGCGCACCAGTTCCGTCAGCGCTTCATCCGGCAAAAATACGTTTTCTTCTTCGCCCGAACGCCCCACATAACAGCGAAGGAGCACTTTATCGTCCGGACTTGTGTGCAGCCACTTCGTGGATGTCCAAGTGCAGGCGGTAATGTTCCGGTTCTCCTTGCGGGGAACAAGGAACCCGGAGCCGTCGAACGCTTCGCCAAACTCCGCTTTGTCGAAGGCAAGCACTACATTGGCCACCGAAACGTAGTTAATGGCTTCAAGCGCAGACGTATCCACATGGCCGCGCAGAAATTCCGCTGCGGCAAAGGCCGGCGAGGTGACGACCAGTTCATCGGCCAGCAGTTTTTCTCCGCCGGCAAGCGTCACCTCATATTCCCCAGCCCCTGAGTGGATAAACGAAACTGCTTCGCTCTCCGTCCGCAGCTCTACATCGTTCAAATCATGGATCAGACCATGAATCAAGCTTTGCAGACCCTGCCGGAAAGTCAAAAATGCGCTGCGTTTCGTTCCGGTATGGGTTTCCATCGGCTTGCGGCCCGTCATCATTCCCCGAATCAGACTGCCGTAATTCTTCTCGACCTCCGCAAATTGCGGGAAAGTGGCCTGCAGGCTCAGATGCCGGGTTTCCCCGGCATAAATGCCCGCCAGCAGCGGTTCGGTCACGTTCTCCAAAACTTCCGTTCCCAGTCTTCGCTCAATGAAATTCCCGAGGGACTCGTCCCCCGGCTCCTTGCGGGACGGGATCAGAAAGTCCATCAGCGCGCGAAGTTTGGCCGGGCCGGAAATCAGGCCGGTCTTTAAAAACGGCTTGAGCTCCGTCGGAATCCCCAGCACCAGCCCTCCCGGCATCGGATGCAGCCGGTCGCGGCTGACGATGTAGGTTTTCTTGGACTGCGGATTCTGCTGCACGAGTTCATGCTCCAGCTCAAGCTCTTTGGCCAGATCAATCATGGCCGTTTTGCGGGCGAGGAAGGAGTCCGGGCCTTTTTCGATAACAAACCCGTCGCGGTGCAGCGATTCAATTTTCCCGCCCAGCACCTTGCTTTTTTCCAAAATCGTAATCTGCGGACGCTGCCCCTTCTCCCGGTAAAATTTGCGGATATAAAACGCGGCGCTTAGGCCGGTCAGTCCTCCGCCGACAATGACAACCCTGCTCGAAGAAGACTCGCTCATCCCCAATCATCCCTTTTCCAAAACGTCTATTATGGATTCCCATAGAGCCTGAATATAAAGCGGATCGCTGTTCAGCATGTCAATGCGCTCCAGGCGCATGTCGAGTTCTTTAGCCACCGCTTTGGCTTCGATATCCAGGTCGTAAAGGACCTCCAGATGATCGGACACGAATCCGACGGGCGCCACCAAAACGTCTTCCACCTGTTCGGTGCTAAGCGACTTGATCGTATCGAGAATGTCCGGACCAAGCCAAGGATCAGCCGTGCGGCCCGCACTCTGCCAGGTGAACTGCCACTGCTTGATGTCCAGCTTGTCCGCAACCGCTTTGGAGGTTTCGAGCAGCTGATCCTGATAAGGATCGCCCATCTCCAAAATTTTGGCCGGCAGGCTGTGGGCGCTGAACAGAACGCGGACCTGATCGCGCTTCGCTCCTGCCTCCTCGAATAAATCCAGCTTCGCAGAAACCTTCCGGCTGATCGCTTCGATCAGCGAAGGATTCAGATGATATTCCTTCACGAACTTCATGGCGATGCCGTGTTCTTCCGCTTTAACCTGGGCGCGTTTGATGTAACCGCCTACGCTCATAACGGAATAATGGGGCGCCAGCACGATGCCTACGGCTTCTTTAATGCCGTCTTTGGCCATCTGTTCCACGCCGTCTTCAATGAATGGAGCGGCATGCTTCAAGCCTTGATAGCAGACAAACTCGGCATCCACGCGGCCTTCCTTCGTCAGCTTGTTCAGCGCCTGCTGCAGGGTTTCCGCCTGGTGGTCCGTGTTCGCTCTCAACGGAAATACGCCGCCTACGATCGCCTCGTAACGGTCTGTCAGTTCCTTGAGCTGCTCCTCCGTCGGACGGTTGCCTCTTCTGATATGGGTATAATAAGCCTCGATCTGATCCATGCCGGCCGGCGTCCCGTAGGACATCACCAGCACGCCTATTTTTTTGGACATGCGGATAACCACCTTTGCTTGTATATTAAGTAGTTTAAATTTCTAGTTATTGTTCTTAACGGGTTTGCTTCGGCGGATGGCCTCGGCGGAGTATTCATGCACGAACTGCGTTAATTCCTGAAGTTTCTCCAGCGAAGCTTCCGGGAACAAGCCGTGGCCCAGGTTAAACACATATCCCGGCTCCTGGATGCCTTCATCGATGATAGCCGCAGCATGCCGCTTGATAACCTCCATTGGCGCCGTCAGCACGTACGGATCCAGATTGCCCTGCACGCCGTGTTTTCCGCCGAGCCGTCTGCGGCCCTCGGCAATGGAAACGCGCCAATCCAGGCCGATGACATCCGCCTGAAGTCCGGACAGCGTCGGAAGCAGCTCGCCTGAGCTCACGCCAGGAAAATAAATTTTCGGCACATTCAAATCCTGAAGTTCGGCAAAAATACGGGTAACCGTCGGCAGCACAAACCGTTCAAAGTCTTTAGGCGCAAGCGCGCCGACCCAGCTGTCGAACAGCTGGAACGCTTGTCCGCCATGCGCCACGTGGGCGCGCAAATAAGCGATAATCATATCGCCCAGCTTATCCATCAATTTCTGCCAAAGCTCCGGCTCGCCGTACATCATGCTTTTGGTGCGGATATAACTTTTCGAAGGGCGGCCTTCGATCAGATAGCTGGCAATCGTAAAGGGAGCCCCGGCAAACGTAATCAGCGGGACGTCGAGCTCCCGGTTCAAAATTTCAATCGTTTTTAAAATATGGGACAAATCGCCTTCCACGTCGATCGGCTTCAGCCGGTCGATGTCGGCCGCGGTGCGGATCGGGTTGTCGATCACGGGCCCGATATTTTTGACGATATCGAAATCAACGCCGATCGAAGCGACCGGGTTCATGATATCCGAATATAAAATAGCCGCGTCCACGCCAAGCTTGCGGACAGGCATCATAGTGACTTCGGCCGCCAGCTCAGGCTGCATGCAAATTTCCAGCAGACTGTAGTTTTCCTTGATTTTACGATATTCAGGGTCGTATCTCCCCGCCTGGCGCATGTACCAAACCGGGAGTTGATCCACGTCCCGTTTTTGGCAGGCGCGGATAAAACGATCATTATAGGTCATAAGAACTGCCTCCATCATAAAAGAATCCCTAAATTACATTATGCCCTTTTCAAAAGTAAGTAACAACCATCACAACCCGGCAAGCCTTGACAAAACTCCGAACCTTCCGGCTCTAAAGCTCTATTCAGTTTATGTTATACTGAAAGAATTGCAATGTCCGGCCGCTTGGCTCTTTGCTGCTCGAATCGACATACGGAAAGGAAGTGAGCCCTTTGAAAACTTGGAAAATCAACCTCATGGTGTTATGGGCCGGCGCTTTTCTGGTCAATGCGGGCATGACGATGATCACCCCGTTCCTGTCCCTCTATTTATCCCAAAACCTACATGTGCACGGGGAAAAAGCGCTCGGCTTCTGGGCCGGACTGATCTTTGCCGCAAACTTTGCGACGTCTTTCCTATTCCAGCCGCTATGGGGCAAACTGGCCGATAAGTACGGCCGGAAAATCATGCTGCTCCGCTCCGGCTTCGGCATGGCATTCGTTATTACGCTGATGGGATTTGCGACCGCTCCCTGGCAGCTTCTCGTATTGCGACTGCTGAACGGCACCATATCCGGATTTAATCCGGCTGCCGTGTCGCTCATCTCCAGCACAACGCCCAAGAAAAACATCGGCTTCGCCATGGGCATCATCCAGTCCGGCACTGTGGCCGGCACCATTCTCGGACCGCTGCTGGGAGGGCTGATGGCCAATTACGTCGGCTTCCGGCCCATTTTCTACATAACGGGTGCGCTGCTGTTCTCCGCTTCGCTGCTGGCCCTTTTCCTCGTCCGGGAAAAATTCGACCGTCAGGAGGCCGCGAAACGGGACGAAGTCTCCGTGCTGGCCGGCTTTAGGGAGCTTGGCAAAACGCCGCAGCTTCCGGCTCTGTTCGCCGTCACGTTCCTGCTGCAGTTTGCGATGATCAGCCCGATGTCCATATTGCCCTTATATGTGGAAAAACTTCACGGCTCCGCGGTTAATCTCCCCTTCTGGGCAGGGTTTGTCAGCGCGGTGACCGGCTTGTCCAACATGATCTCCTCTCCGATCCTCGGCAAATATTCCGATAAGGTCGGGGCCCATAAAATATTAACGGTGGCGCTGATCGGCGCCTCGCTTACGCTGATTCCGCAGGCCTTTGTGGGTTCGGTCTGGCAGCTCGCCTCCGTCCGTTTCCTGATGGGCATTTGCATGGGCGGCCTGCTGCCGAGCGTAAACGCCCTGATCCGCATGTACACCCCTGACGGTATGGAGAGCCGGGCCTTCGGCTTCAACAGCAGCACGCTTGCGCTCGGCAACATGATGGGGGCCATGATCGGCGGTTTCCTGTCCGGGTTTATCGGCATCGAGGGATTGTTCGTCATTTCCGGCATTTTGCTGCTGCTGAACACCCTGTGGGTCCGGACCAAGCTGTACAAACGCCCGGAAAAAGCGGCCTCGTTCCGCTGATCCCCGCATATGCGGCCCAGCCCTTTTCCTTGCACGAACCGCAAAAAAGTCCGCCTGGAGTGAATGGCTCGCTCCAAGGGCGGACTTTTTTTGGCTTTTAGCGGCTGAGAAGGCATCTCCTGCCTCAACCTGTTTTCCGTTGCCAATCCTATTTAACGATCGCAATCGCCAGGCCGTCATAAGCCGGCAGGAAAGTGCTCATCAAACGAGGGTCGTTTGCAATCTGCTCGTTGAACCTGCGCATGATCTGGACGGACGGCCCGTTTTTCTCCGGGTTCAGGGTACGTCCGCGAAGCAGCGTATTATCGCCGATGATAACGGCGCCGGGATGGGCAAGCCCGATCGCTTTTTCCAGATAGTTCACGTAGTTGCCCTTGTCGGCATCGATAAAAAACAAATCGAACCGGTCGCCGCGCCGCTCCAGCTCTTCCAAGCTGTCCAGGGCTTCGCCGATCCTGTATTCGGCCACGCCTGCGAAACCCGCCGCCTCCATATTCCGACTCGCCAGCCCGGCGTTGACGTCGCTGATTTCCAGAGAAACCAGCCGGCCTCCGGCGCTTGCGAACCCTCGGGCCAGGCAGATGCCGCTGTATCCGCCAAGGGCGCCGATCTCGAGCACCGCTTTGGCCCCGGACATGCGGACTAGCATCGTCAGCAAGCGGCCGTAACCGGCCGCGACCGATACGTCCTGAATGCCCGCTTCCGCCAGCGAACGTTTGACGTTGACCAGCACCTCATCTTCTTGGTAAAGCTCCTCGCTGTATTGTTCAGGCGTAATCACCGTATCCTCCTTATCTAAAAGCAAAATTCCCAATACATTTTCGGTTTGTATCTTCAGTCACATTCCCATATACTAGATTGTATGGTTTTTGGACGATCCCTACAAGTATAAACGGAGTTGAAAACATTCATGGCATCCAAACTGGAATTAATTGCCACCGCCCCGATGGGCCTGGAGGCCGTTGTGGCCCGCGAGCTGAAAGAGCTGGGCTACAGCGATGTTAAAGTTGAAAACGGCCGGGTCACGTTCCCCGGCGATTTGATCGATATTTGCCGCTGCAACCTTTGGCTGCGCACCTCGGACCGCGTGCTGATCAAAATGGGCGAATTCGAAGCCCACACCTTCGATGAGCTGTTCGAAGGCACCAAAGCGCTGGAGTGGCAGCATTTTATCCCTGCAAACGGCGAATTCCCTGTCGAAGGACGTTCGCACAAGTCGCAGCTGAGCAGCGTGCCTGCCTGCCAGGGCATCGTCAAAAAGGCGATCGTCGAGAAGCTGAAGGGCACCTACCATACGGAATGGTTTCCGGAAAACGGCCCGCGTTACGTCATTGAAGTCATTCTGCTGAACGATGTGGCGATTTTGACCCTCGATACGACCGGAGCCGGTCTGCACAAGCGGGGATACCGCAAGCAGGCAACCGAAGCGCCCCTTAAGGAAACGCTGGCTGCGGCGCTGATCCAGCTGAGCCGCTGGAATCCTTCGCGGCCTTTCTACGACCCTTGCTGCGGTTCGGGCACCCTGCCCATCGAAGCGGCCATGATCGGCTGGAATGTAGCGCCGGGTTTGCGCCGCTCCTTCAACTCGGAGAACTGGCCGGTCATTCCGGAGGAGCTGTGGGAGCAGGCCCGCGAGGAGGCCTTTGACGCCGTGGACGACTCCATTCCGCTTGAAATATCCGGCGGCGATATTGACCCGGAAGCGATTGAAATCGCCAAAGCGGCAGCCAAAAGCGCAGGTTTCGCAAAGGAAATCAAATTCCATGTCGCCCCGGCCGCGCGGATGACCAAAACCGGCGAATACGGCTGTCTGATCACCAACCCGCCGTACGGAGAACGGATCGGGGACGAAAAGGAAATCCGCAGGCTGATTTCCCAGCTCGGGCGGCTGTCCGCGGAAATGCCGACCTGGTCCTTTTTTGCGATCAGCCCGACTCCAACCTTTGAAAAAGATTTCGGCCGTCCGGCGGACAAACGCCGCAAGCTGTTTAACGGGCGCATCGAATGCCAGTATTATCAATACCTGGGCCCGCTCCCGCCGCGGAACAGGGATTAACCGGCATACTGTCTGTCACGGGGATTGGAACATATGCAAAAGTCCGTATACAGGGGTGAGGGGTACTCGCTGCCGGAACGGACGTCTAATACATCAATCCCCAACCCTGCCCCACGCTTGTGGGGTTATTTTGTATTAGAAAGGAGCTGCTTCTTCGGCATGTATGAATATGTAAACGTTTCACGGACGAACAGGCTGCCGCAGATTATCCGAAAATACGGTACCTACCTCGTCTTCCTGCTCGTGATGGTGCTTAAGCTGTGGTACCTGCACAGTCACCTCCATGCGCGGTATATCGATATGAACAAGCTGGATTTCGTCATCGCCACCGGTTCTTTGATGCTCGTCTCCTTCTGGACGCTCTGGCTGTCTCTTCGGGCCGAAGCCGTCGCCCTGCTCATCCTGGATCTGCTGCTGACCGCCCTCATCTATTCGGATCTTGTTTATTACCGCTATTTCCAGGATTTTATCACCGTGCCTGTCCTGCTTCAGGCCGGACAGGTAGGGGAGCTTGGCGACAGCATTAAATCCCTGCTGCATGGCTCGGACCTGCGGTTTGCGGCAGACTTTCTTCTGCTGCTGGCCGGCGGTCTGGCCTATTTCATCTATAAAATCCCGCGCCGCCGCCGTCTCGGAACATTTCTACGTCCGGCATCCACCGGATGGGCTTCCGCAAGCCCTTACGTCTCATCGGCGCGCACATGGCGCAGATCATCAAGACGGCGGGGAATGAAGTTTTTGCTTCTCCGCCTTTCAGGCGGCTTGGCCGCCCTCGTGCTCGGCCTCGGACTAGCCGTGGGGCCGATCAAATATTATACGAGCACCTGGGCGGCGGGTCTTTTTTCGGAAAATTACTGGAGCATGTCCCTTTACAACGTAACGGGTCTGCTGGGCTTCCACTTCTATGACATCTACCGTTTTGCCGAAGACCATATTGGGGGAGATCCGCTGACCGTGCAGGAGAAGGAGGATATGAAACAGTGGTTCACGCAAGCCGGTCAAACCCGGGATGTGCGGAACGCCTCCTTCGGCGCTTACCCAGGCAGCAACGTGATCGTGATTCAAACCGAAGCGCTGATGAACTTTATGATCGGGCAAAAAATCGGCGGTCAGGAAATAACGCCCAATCTGAACAAGCTCCGTCAGACAAGCCTTTATTTCTCGAACTATTATCATCAAACGGGGCAGGGCAGAACGTCGGATGCGGATTTTTCGTCGAATGCCTCGCTGCATCCGCTGCCAAGCGGGTCGGTAGCCACCCGTTTTGCCGATCACAAGTTTGACGTCATGCCGCAGATTCTGAAAGACAACGGTTATCACGCGTTCGCTTTCCACGCCTACGACAGCAGCTTCTGGAACCGGCTTACGATGTACGGCAACATGGGGTATGACCGTTTCTTCAGCAAAAAAGATTACCAGATCGACGAACCGCTCGGCTGGTCTCTTGGGGATAAGTCGTTTTTTAGGCAATCGCTAGGCATGCTTGCGAAGGAACAGCAGCCTTTCTATTCTTTTATGATCACGTTATCCAGCCATCATCCCTATTCCCTGCCCGAGGACGTGCAGACGCTGGATGTTGGAGCTTTTAAAGGCACGATCTTCGGCGATTATCTGGAAGCCGTGCACTATGTGGATGGAGCGATCGGCGAGCTGATCGGCCAAATGAAGGCTCAGGGGCTTTGGAACAATACCATTTTGAGCATTTACGGGGATCACGATAATTCCATTGCGGATCAGGCCGACTATGAAAAATTCCTCGGACACAGCCTGACGGAGCTGGACATGCACAAAATCATGAACCAGGTGCCGCTTTTTATTCATCTTCCCGATGACAAAATGGCGGGCACGTACGCGGAAGCCGAAGGCCAGCTCGACCTGGCTCCTTCCCTGCTTCATTTGCTGGGCATTTCCTCGGCCGATCAATACATGATGGGCAACAATATGTTTGACGGCAACCCGAACCATCTTGTCGTGCTGCGCACGGGTGCTTTTACGGACAGCGACGTCCATTATATCCCTTCACCGGACGGCTTGTTTGAGAACGGCACCTGCTACAGCGAAAAAAGCGGCGAAAAGCTCGGAATAGAGCTGTGCAAACCCGGTCATGAGGAAGCGCAAAAGCGGCTGCAAATTTCGGACGAGACGATTACCTATGATCTGATCAGGCAATTTGAACAAAAGAAAGGCACCCCTTGTAAACTGGTACCCATAGACTGGACACTTTGAAAAAAAGGTGTCTGGGCTATGGGTACTTTTTGTATACTGGAAGAGGCAATGGAGGGGATGACATGAGTAAGAAACATTTTAACCAAGCA
>NZ_JBZCMS010000012.1:0-131040 GCF_058267595.1 Paenibacillus mobilis | reverse complement strand
TCGTCCTGAGCCAGGATCAAACTCTCCATAAAAGATGGAAGGTTCCTGCCACCCGAAGGCGGTAGGTTTTCCATTTAAAAGTGTTTGTTTAGCTCATTTTGAATCTGACGAGATCGGAGCGAAATTCAAATCCAAATGGATTTGAATTTCATCCCCAATGTATCTCATTTATTTCTCACTCGTTGTTCAGTTTTCAAAGATCAAACTTTTCATTTCGTTGCTGTTTTCATTCTCAGCAGCAACTCTTATATCTTACCACCTATCAACCAACTTTGCAAGAACTTTTTTCTTAGAAGTTTTTCCCTTCCCATCAGTTCTGCTCGTTAGCCGACCGTCCAAACAGCTTGTGTTCAATTGGCCGGAATAAGAATATACCACAGATCAAAATCATTTAGCAAGTGTTTTCTGATCTGAAATTTATGTTCTGCAATCTTCGCTTCCGTTATTCCCTTCACATCAAAAATCAGAACCACCCTTCCATGGATGGTTCTGAACAAAGGTTTGAATTCTTTAAATTCTTTGAGTTCTCTCCTTGTCCCTTAATACACTTCTATTTATAGATTACGCTTCCCCCATCTTTAAACTCTGCCGCTTTATCCCGCATCCCGGCTTCGGCAGCGGAATCGCGGAGGTCGTGCGAAATCCGCATGCTGCAGAACTTTGGACCACACATCGAACAAAAATGCGCCGTCTTCGCTCCTTCCGCCGGAAGAGTCTCATCATGATATTCGAGCGCGCGTTCCGGATCGAGCGAGAGATGGAACTGATCGCGCCAGCGGAATTCAAAACGCGCTTTGGAAAGGGCGTTGTCCCGATCCTGCGCGCCGGGATGTCCTTTAGCCAAGTCAGCGGCATGCGCTGCGATTTTATAGGCAATAACCCCTTCGCGCACATCCTTTTTATTCGGCAGCCCCAAATGCTCCTTCGGCGTCACGTAACAAAGCATCGCCGTTCCGAACCAGCCGATCATCGCCGCGCCAATCGCGGAGGTAATATGGTCGTAACCCGGAGCAATATCCGTAGTCAGCGGGCCAAGCGTATAAAAAGGGGCTTCTTGGCATATCTCCAGCTGCTTGTCCATATTTTCTTTGATTTTGTGCATGGGTACATGCCCTGGACCTTCTATCATCACCTGAACATCATGTTTCCATGCTATCTCCGTAAGCTCACCCAACGTCTCCAGTTCGGCGAACTGGGCTTCGTCATTGGCGTCGGCAATGGAACCGGGCCGCAGTCCGTCTCCTAAAGAGAAAGCCACATCATACGTCTTCATAATCTCGCAAATATCTTCAAAATGAGTATAAAGGAAATTTTCCTGATGGTGCGCCAGGCACCAGGCTGCCATAATGGAGCCTCCCCGGGAGACAATCCCCGTCATCCTCCCCACTGTCAGCGGAACATAACGAAGCAGCACGCCCGCATGAATCGTAAAATAATCCACCCCTTGCTCCGCCTGCTCAATCAGCGTGTCCCGATAAATCTCCCAGGTCAAATCCTCCGCTTTCCCATTCACCTTCTCCAAAGCTTGATAAATAGGTACCGTCCCGATCGGCACCGGCGAATTCCGGATAATCCATTCCCTCGTACTGTGGATATTCCGGCCCGTTGAAAGATCCATGATCGTATCAGCTCCCCAGCGGGTGGCCCACCTCATCTTTTCCACCTCTTCCTCTATCGAAGAAGACACAGCGGAATTGCCGATGTTGGCATTAATCTTAACCAGGAAATTGCGGCCGATGATCATCGGTTCACTTTCCGGATGATTAATGTTGGATGGCAGGATCGCCCGCCCTGCGGCTATCTCTTCCCTGACAAATTCGGGAGCCACATTCTCGCGGATAGCCACGTATTCCATCTCCGGCGTAACAACGCCTCTTCGTGCATAATGCAGCTGGCTGACGTTTCTGCCCGGTTTAGCTCTAAGCGGACGATGCTGCATACCCGGAAAAATCTCCCCCGTCCCATGCCCGTCATCTTCAGGCTTCACGGCTCTCCCCGTGTACGCTTCGGTATCCCCGCGCTCCTCGATCCAGGAAAAGCGGTGGCGGGACAACCCCTTGCGGATATCGGCCAGCGTTTCGCTGTCGGTATACACGCCGCTCGTATCATAAACTCTCATCGGCTCATTTTCTTGAATCCCCGCGGCACCGGAAGTAGGGCTTAAGCCAATCTCCCGCATGGGAACGCGGATATCCGGGCGTGAGCCCTCCACATACACTTTACGGCTACCCGGAAAAGCCGACAAATTAACCTCATTCTTTTTTCCATTTTCAGACATGATATTCCCCTCCTATTTGGATGTAAGCAAATAAGAGAACGCATAAAAAAGCCGCCCCACCTGGAGCGGCTTTATCTACGGGCAGCCAATACGGCTATAGCAAAAAAAGTCCGGCTCCACTTTCCTACGCTGGTATGATCCAGATCAGGTTCAAGGGTCCGGAAATTCAATTTTTCCGTCTCAGCCCATTCAGGCTCCCCTAGTGGATATCTTATTTAGCTTGTAGATATATTACCTCAAATTCTATTATTTGTAAATTTTAATTTCAGTAGCTCTTATATTCAGATTTACATCTCTTATAATTCCTGCATGATTTTTCGCCCTGTCGGCGTTTGAGCCAAGCCGCCTTTGGCCGTCTCCCGGTGTTTCTCCGGCATGGAGGAGCCTACCTCCATCATGACTTGAATCACTTCGTCGGATGGAATGACGCTGCGGACACCGGCGAGGGCCATATCTGCAGCTGCAAGCGCCGTTACCGCCCCAAATCCGTTTCGGACGATGCAGGGCACTTCCACCAGGCCGGCCACGGGATCGCAGATGAGGCCGAGCGTATTTTTCAAAGCAAGACCAACGGCATGAACCGCTTGAGCGGGCGTTCCGCCCCTGAGCTCAACCAAGGCCCCCGCCGCCATGCCGATGGCGGAACCGATCTCGGCCTGGCAGCCGCCTTCAGCGCCGGAGATAAACGAATTGTTCGCAATCACGTAGCCGATGGCGCCGGCGGCAAACAATCCGTAGACCATGTGCTCATCGGTCCAGCCGAATCTTTTTTGACTGCTGACAAAAACGCCGGGAATGACCCCGCAGGAGCCCGCGGTTGGAGTAGCCACGATCCGCCCCATAGACGCATTAACCTCGGAAACGGCCAGCGCATACGCCATGACCTCTCCAGCCGCTCCGCCAAGGTTCATTTCAGACTGATTCCCGTAGCCGATTACCCGCTGCGCATCCATTCCCGTTAATCCGCTAGGCGAGGTCGTATCTTCATTTAAACCTTTATGCACGGCTTCTTTCATCACTTCGTAATATTGGGCCATGGTCGAAAACTCGGCTTCAGGCGTACGCCCCGATTCCTGGCTTTGCTCCTCCAGCATCAATTGGCCGATGGTCAGGTTTTTTGCTTCGCACAACGCGGCCAGCTCGTTTAATGTTGTAAAATTCATTTTTTCTCCTCCTCAGATGCTTCCCGTTCCTGGTTGGACTGGGATTGACGCGAAAAACCGGCCTCGGTAGGCAAACCCGCCAAAGGTGAATCCGCGGACTCGTTTGAAAGCTCTTCCTCTGTTAGTAGGGTGCCCTGCGACAGATCGATAATGCCGATGGAAATCAACGCGTCCATTTTGCCGATTTGCGCCACGGCTTCCTCTTTAATTTCCCCGTCAATTTCAACCACTGTCATGGCGTTGCCGCTTCTATTTTTACGATCCACGGACATATGGGCGATATTGGTCCCTTTCAGACTTAACGTTTGCGTGATGTAAGCCAGCACGCCGGGATGGTCCAAATGCTGAATGACAAGCGTCGGGTAAATGCCCGTCATTTTAATATTGAAGCCGTTGATCTCAATGATTTCAATGTTCCCGCCGCCGATGGAAATTCCGGTCAAGGTCAGTTCATGGCTGCCGTCCCGGTCGGATAAAATCAATTTCGCCGTATTGGGATGCCGCACAACGCCGCGGCCTTCCTCGAAGGAAACCTCCAAACGCGACAGCCTGGCGTATTCAAGCGCCATCGGGATCCGGGGGTCATCGGTGTCATAATCCAGAAGGCCGCCTACGATCGCCCGATCCGTCCCGTGCCCTTGATAAGTGGCCGCAAATGATCCGTAAAAAACGATCACCGCTTTCTCCGGAAGTTTTCCGTACAAATGCCGGGCTGATCGTCCAATTCTGGCGGCTCCAGCCGTATGTGAACTTGACGGGCCTACCATAACGGGCCCAATAATCGAAAAAACATCTTTAAACCGCATAACCTGAAGCCTCCGCGAAATACTGCCCGCTGGTCGTATACATTTGCTCCGCAACGGACAATAAGCCTTTTTCTTAAAATATGCCGGGAACACCCCGGCCGTCCCCTTTATTATAGCTTTTTACCGGTTAGCTGAATAGGCAATTTGTCCATTGACGATGGACATTTTTACCTGTGCCTTCAGCAGGGCTTCCGGATCCCCGGCAATGTTCCGATCGATGACGGTGAAGTCGGCGTATTTTCCGACCTCGATGCTGCCCCGCTGTTTCTGTTCGGCAACGGCTGCGGCGCTTCCCATCGTAAACAGATGCAGGGCCTGCGCCGTCGTCAAACATTCATGCGGCAGGTAACCTTCACCCCGCTGTCCCGGTCTGCGTCTCGTAACCGCAGCGTGCATGCCGAGGAAAGGATCCAGCGGCTCGATCGGCGCATCGCTGCCTCCGGCGCAAACAACGCCGGCTTCCATCAATGTTTTCCAGGCGTACAGGACGTCCTGGCGATCCGGGCCAACCCGCTCGAGCACCCACGGAAAATCGCTGGCGACAAACCGCGGCTGAATGTCCGCAATCAGCGGCAGCTTGCTCATCCGTTCCAGCAGGGAACGGTTCAGCACCTGGGCATGGATGAAGCGGTCAGGCAGGCCGGAGGCGCTGCCGAGCGGAAGTTTTTCCATCGCTCCCAAGGTCAGATCCGCCGCTCCGTCGCCAATCGCATGAACCGCTATCGGATAACCCAGACGGCGGGCCATAGCCACAAGCTCATGAAGCTGCTCGGCGGTTTGAATCGCCATCCCTTTCGTATCCGGCGCATCGCTGTAAGGCTGCTGCAGGAGAGCGGTTCGGCCGCCGATGGCGCCATCCGCAAAAATTTTCATCGCGCCGATCCTCAGCCATTCATCCCCGCTGCCCGCTTTGACGCCCAAAGCAGCCGTTTCTTCCATATAAACATGGAACATTAGCTGATGGGAGCGGAAGGCCAACCCTTCCTCCCGCAGCTCGCGGTGAATGCGCAGCATCGTCTCCACGCTGCCAAAAAAGCGCAAATCCTCCGTATGCGCACCCGTCAAACCAAGTCTGAGCGCATCCAGGCTGGCGCGGCGGATGGCTGCCTTTTTCGTCTCATAATCCGGTTCGGGCTGCACCTTCTCAAAGGGATAACAAGCCTCCTCGTAAATCCAGCCGTTAAAACTTCCGTCTACATGGCGGCCAAACGCCCCCGAAGCCGGATCCAGCGTCCCTTCACCAATTCCCGCGCGGCGAAAAGCCTGCGAATTGCCCAAAAAGGCATGGAAGCAAGTACGTGTCAAAAATACCGGGTGGCGGTCCGTCACTTCATCCAGCTCCTGCCGGGTGGGCGCCTCCGCCGGAGTGAACTCATTTTCATTCCAGTTGAGGCCCGTGATCCATTCCCCTTCCGGCGTCACGGCTGCCCGTTCCCGGATCAGGTTCAGCATTTCGGCTTTGGACGTTACGCCGGTAAAATCCAGCATGCTCAGCTTCATGCCATACATCCCCAGGTGCATGTGGGAGTCGACAAGACCGGGCAGCACATAAGCTCGTTCCCAATCCACCACCTTATAATTCTTGCCGGACAGCTGCAGCTCCAGCTCGGAAGCTTGTCCGATCGCTTTGATGATCCCGTTTTCCACATATACAGCATCCGCCTGGCCCGCTCCGGCCGCGAATGGAAAAATGCCGTTCTTAAATAAATTAGCCGTCATCCTATACCGTCTCCTTATATCATCGCTAAACCCATGGATATCCAATCGACTGAAATCAATTCCCCTAAAGAAACCTCAATTGATTATAACTCTCGTCCGGCCAAACAGAAAGGTGGTGCTTTCGCGCGTTAAAACCGGCCACGAAACAAACGGCGGAAAACGTTCATTCGGCTTTTTTATCAGGGAGATCAAGAGAGATTTCGCGGTTATATTAAGGAAGAAATTTTTAAGCGGAGCGGTTTATGGGGCGAACTCCCTCACATATCAGGCACTCTCGCGAATATACTTTATTTACAATCGTTTTATTGTCATAGGCTGTTGACTTCAACCGGGGAGGTGTCGCAAGTGTCGTCTTCATCGCATCAATTTGTGGTTTCCCGCGAGGATTGGTCTTTGCACCGGAAAGGATATCAGGATCAGCAGCGCCATCAGCAAAAAATCAAGGAAGCGATCAAAGAAAACCTTTCCGATCTAGTGTCCGAAGAAAACATTATCATGTCCGACGGCAAGCAGATCGTCAAAATTCCGCTGCGCAACCTGGAGGAATACCGGTTTGTCCATAATTTCAACAAGCAAAAACATGTCGGCCAGGGGGACGGCAGCTCCGAGGTCGGGGATGTGCTGGCCAGGGAACGTCCGGGAAAAGCGGGCAAGCCCGGCAAAGGCGGCGAAGCCGGCGACCAGCCGGGCGACGACGTCGTGGAAGCCGAGGTCAATATCGAGGATTTGGAAGAGATTTTATTCAGCGAGCTTGAGCTGCCCCATCTAAAGGAGAAAGACAAACAAGAGGTCGAAACCGAAGCGATCCGTTTCAACGACATCCGCAAAAAAGGCATCATGTCCAACATCGACAAGAAACGGACGATCCTCGAAAACCTGCGCCGCAACTCCAGGCAGGGCCAGCCGGGCATTCACGGCATTTCGCCGGACGATCTGCGCTACAAGACCTGGGAGGAAATCGTGGTGCCCCGGTCCAACGCGGTGATTATCGCCATGATGGACACCTCGGGGTCGATGGGTTCTTTCGAAAAATACTGCGCCCGCAGCTTTTTCTTCTGGATGACGCGTTTTTTGCGGAAGCAGTACGAAAAGGTGGAGATCGTTTTTATTGCCCACCATACGGAAGCCAAGGAAGTTACGGAGGAGGATTTCTTCAACCGCGGCGAAAGCGGCGGCACGATCTGCTCCTCCGCTTACCTGAAAGCGCTGGAGATCATCGACAGCCGTTTTCCGACATCGAGCTACAACATTTATCCGTTCCATTTCTCGGACGGCGACAACCTGACGTCCGACAACGAACGGTGCGTGAAGCTGATCGACGAGCTGCTCAAGCGGAGCAACATGTTCGGCTATGGCGAGGTGAACCAGTACAACCGCAGCAGCACGCTGATGTCGGCTTACCGGAACATCAAAAAGCCGGAGTTTATGCATTACATCATCAAAGAGCGCGGCGAGGTTTATAAGGCGCTTAAGCATTTTTTTCAGAAGCAGGAAGTCGGGGTTTAAATACGAAAGCAAAACCGGGAATAAACATTTTTAAAAGATTAAGATTGGCGATAAAAGAACCTCAGCCTCCATAGCGATGTGGATGTTGGGGTCTTTTCTCTTTATAAACCCGCTGCGAGAATTATGGAATGCTCTGTTAATTCCTTTTGTAGATGGGTATAAATAACGGAGGGCAGTTGCTCGGAGCCCTTACAGGACTTGTCCTACGTAAATATATACACACTGGCTAAATCCGTTCCCAGGATGTATAATTTTGATTTTACTGCCTTTTATTTTCTTACGGGCAGAACATCAAGTGAAAGCAAATGCAGCAGGAGGTTATTTCATGGCAGATATCACAAAACAGGAGATTGCGGACAGCGTCCCGCAGAAGGGTTTCTTCGGACACCCTAAAGGGTTGTTTACCCTCTTCTTTACAGAGTTCTGGGAACGGTTCTCTTATTATGGAATGAGAGCTATTCTTCTATACTATATGTATGACACCATATCCAATGGCGGTCTCGGTATAGACGAAACCACCGCTCTGTCTATTATGTCAATCTATGGTTCACTGGTATACATGTCGGGCATTATCGGCGGTTGGCTTGCGGACCGGATCTTCGGGACCTCCAGGGCGGTCTTTTTCGGGGGCGTGCTGATTATGTTCGGCCATATCGTGCTTGCGATTCCAGGCAGCACGGCGATGTTCTTCACGTCCATGGTGCTGATCGTGCTGGGTACCGGTTTGCTTAAGCCGAATGTATCGAGCGTTGTCGGAGAAATTTATGCTCCGCAGGATGAGCGCCGCGATGCCGGATTCAGTATTTTTTACATGGGGATTAACTTGGGGGGCTTCCTTTCCCCGCTGATTGTAGGTACGCTCGGCAATTATAACTATCACCTCGGTTTCGGAGTGGCAGCTGTAGGGATGTTCCTTGGACTTGTCGTATTTATGTTAACCAGGAAAAACAACCTGGCTTTGGCAGGTACCGTTGTGGCAAACCCGCTGGCTCCTGACGAGAAGAAAAAAGTATATACCTGGCTCACGGCTGGTGTTGTTATTGTTGCGGTTCTGGTTGTTCTCGCAATTGCAGCAGGGCTTCTCACCTTTGACCGGTTTATACTTCTGGTAGGGATTCTGGGGATTATCATCCCGGCCGTATATTTTATTGTGATGTACCACAGCCCAAAAACCTCCGGTGTGGAACGTTCCCGGATTTTGGCTTATATTCCGCTCTTTATCGCGTCCGTCATGTTCTGGGCCATTCAAGAGCAAGGCTCTACGATCCTTGCCGCTTATGCCAAAGAACGGACCCAGCTGCATTTTGCGGGAATTACGCTTACCCCGGCCTGGTTTCAGTCGCTGAACCCGCTGTTCATCATCATTCTGGCACCTGTATTTGCCTGGATCTGGGTCAAGCTCGGCAACCGGCAGCCCTCTGTGGCTAAGAAATTTTCTCTTGGGCTTTTGTTCGCGGGATTATCTTTCCTGGTTATCCTGCTCCCGGCTTATTTCGGCGGAAGCGACAGCCTGGTAAATCCGCTGTGGCTCGTGCTCAGCTACCTGATCGTCGTGATTGGCGAGCTTTGCTTGTCCCCTGTAGGTTTGTCGGCTACGACCAAACTGGCCCCGGCAGCGTTCTCTGCCCAAACGATGAGCTTATGGTTCCTGACCAATGCAGCCGCTCAGGCCATCAATGCCCAGGTCGTCAAGCTGTATTCGCCGGAATCTGAAATGGCCTATTTCGGTATTATCGGGGTTATCTCGATTATACTTAGTGTGGTTTTGTTCGCCATCTCTCCGATTATTCAAAGAGCGATGAAAGGTATCAAATAAAAGCAAGCATCCCGATCAATAAACATTACGCCGCCAGGAAATGCAGCGCAAAAAAAACCATGATCCTGTTCAACTCAGGGTCATGGTTTTTGTTTTTCAGAAGTCAAAAAGAAGAAGGAGGAACCAGCTTATATCCCCGCCACTCTTCGGGCAGCAGGGAACGGTAAGGCTCCTGCGCAAAACGGTCATCCACCAGCACCAGCACGCCTTCGTCCTGTTCGGTACGGATGAGCCTGCCGCCGGCCTGGAGCACTTTGTTCATCCCGGGAAAAACATAAGCATAATTAAAGCCGTTGCGTCCCGTCTGGTTAAAATAATCCCTAAGCATATTGTTCTCGAGGCCAATTTGCGGAAGGCCTGTGCCAACCACGATCACTCCGTTCAGGCGGTCTCCGGGCAGGTCGACCCCTTCCGAGAAAATCCCGCCCAGTACGGCAAAACCAAGCCGGGTCCGCGCGGGATTCGGCTGAAAGCCGGACAGAAACGTTTCCCGTTCCTCCTCCGACATGGAGGATTGCTGCAGAATCGTATCCACGCCCACGCCCTCCTCCTGTACATAAGTATCGTAAACCTCCTGCATATAAGAATAGGACGGGAAAAATACCAGCAAATTGCTGCCGCTTCTTTCCTCGCAAACCCGCTGAAGCAGTCTGGCGATCGTCCTTTTTGAACTCTCACGGTCATTGTATCTGACCGAAAGCGGAACAAGCCGTACATCCAGCTGTTCTTTGCGGAACGGCGAAGGAATGCTGAGCGTATAATCTTCTTTATCCGCCCCCAGCATATCCCGGTAATAGCTCATCGGAGACAGCGTAGCCGAGAAATAAATGATAGAGCGGTAACCTTTACCGGCCTGGCGGAGCAGCTCCGAAGGATCCAGGCAAAACAGCTTGATTCGAAATTCGGTACGGATAATTTCGGCATACGTTAAATAATGGTCATCATACAGCTTAGCCATCCGAATGAAATTTTGCGCCATAAAATAAGTGTTCAGCAGTTCTTCCTGCGCCTCGGCGCTAACCCGGGACACCGCTCCGTTAACCACCAGCTCCAATTCGGCCGTCTCCGCGAATTTCTCCAGCTTTTTGATCAGCTCTTCCGGCATTTCGGCCTGAATGATACGCCCTTCGCTGCTGCAGTTATTTTTGATCGCGGCAAGGAAAGAGTTAACCTCCCCCGCCGCCTGCGAAACCCCTTCGTTGGCTGTTTTGTATTCGCTTTTGATGCTGAGAAACACCGATTTAACCAGCTCGGCGGAAAACATATTCCGGCCCCGGTCGACCAAATTATGGGCCTCGTCCACAAGGACTGCCGTTTGTTTCTTCTGTTCCTCGAACATCCGCTTAAGGGACACCCGCGGATCAAAAATATAATTATAATCGCAGACCACGGCATCGGCGGCGTAAGCAATATCGAGGGAATATTCAAACGGGCAAACCCGATGTTTACGTGCATAAGCCTCGATGACGGGCCTCGTCATCAGCGTTTCATTTTGCATAATATCCAGCACCGCTTCGTTAATCCGGTCGTAATAACCTTCGCAGAGGCTGCATTGCCCGGCATCACAGGCTTCCTCTGCCTTAAAGCAAATCTTGTCCTTTGCCGTAATCGTCACCGAGTTCAGATGAAGACCTTGGGCCTGCATTCGGAAAAAGGCTTCTTCAGCCGTTGTCCGCGTCGTCGTCCGTGCCGTTAAATAAAAAATCTTATTGATATGCCCTGCCCCGACCGCTTTGACGGCCGGAAACAAGGTGGACATCGTTTTCCCGATGCCCGTTGGCGCCTTGGCCATAAGACCCGCGCCTTCCTGGATCGTTTTAAAAACCGCTCCCGCAAGCTTGCGCTGGCCCGCACGGTAAGACGGGAAAGGAAACGGAAGCCCGGCAATCGATCCGTTCCTCTCCTCTTCATGCCGTCTCAGCATTTCCGCGTACGGCGCATAAGCCGCGATCACTTCCAGCGTATAGGCTTCCAGCTCCCCGAAGGTATGAGAAACGAGCAGCTTCTTTTGCTCTCCGCTCCCAGTCCGCACGTAGGTGAGCTGGACCTGCATCCCCGGCAGGCCTTCCGCTTTGGCATACATATAGGCATATAATTTGCCTTGAGCCCAGTGTACCGGAAGCCCGCCTTCCAGATCCTGAAGCGGCGCAGCCGTGGATTTTATCTCGTCAATCGTCCATTGACCATCTAGCTGGATGAGTCCATCGCTGCGTCCTTCTATCTTAAACAGTAAATCGCCATAAGGGATTTCGGCAGACAGAAACACTTCCTTCTGATCCGTCTCGGCATAGGTTTTCTGGATGCTCTGATGAATCCGGGTTCCCTCCTGCATCGTGGCATTGGTCCGGAAACCGCCCGTGATACTGCCGCTCCGGTAGACATACTCCACCAATGGCCTGACGGAAATCGCTATTTCGTATGACAAAAAAACTTCACCTGCCTGACATTTTCAACTCTCTCCTGTTTCCTGCTGAAGCCGTTTATTCCCAAGGATAATCCGTTGTCAGGAATGAAGCCAGCTCCCGGCTGGCCTCGCGGCGGTAACGGCGCTGCTCCGCCCGGTCCGGAGCGGTCTGGTGCAGCTTGACCTCTTCTTCCGTCTCCGGAACGATGAGCGGCACCTGCATTTTTTGATCCTGCTCGTCAAACGCCACAAACGTCAGAAATGCCGTTGCGGCAATCCTTTTATCCCCGGTTCTCAAATTCTCGCGAATCACCTTCACAAAAATCTCCATCGAGCTGTGCCCTGACCAGGTCACAAACGCCTCCAGCAGCACCGAATCCTCCGGAGCGATCGGGTGCAGGAAGTCGACCGAGTCGGTCGAGGCTGTCACCGTGTTCGCCCTGCAAAATTTGGCCGCCGCGATCGAAGCGATGTCGTCGATATAAGCCATTAATTTTCCGCCAAACAAAGTATTGTGATTGTTAACGTCACTTGGAAACACTCTCGCCGTTTTAAAACAGCGGGTTTCTCTTACGAACTTTCGGGTCCGCTCCATATCCTTCGCTTCCTTCTCTCCTGTTTGCTGCCGGTCAGGCAGTCTTTGACTTCACGATTATACTACATTTCCTCATTTACACCGAATGAGGGTAAAGGCATAGTCATGTTCAAGGCTTCCCGTCCATAAACATAAATAGACCAAATAAGACCTTACGGAGGGATCCCAAAAATGATACAGGACGAAATCAGCGAGCTGGAACGGTCGATCGACCAGATCACCGAAATTGCCGAAGGCTTCGGTCTTGATTTTTATCCTATGCGTTATGAAATCTGCCCGTCGGATATCATTTATACGTTTGGCGCTTACGGCATGCCGACCCGCTTCAGCCACTGGAGCTTCGGCAAAAGCTTCAATAAAATGAAGATGCAATACGACCTCGGGCTTAGCAAAATCTATGAGCTGGTGATCAATTCCAATCCCTGCTACGCTTTTCTGCTCGACGGCAACTCCCTGGTCCAGAACAAGCTGATCGTGGCCCATGTGCTCGCACACTGCGATTTCTTTAAAAATAACGTCCGGTTCTCCGTCTCCAACCGGAATATGGTGGAAAGCATGTCCGCCACGGCGGAGCGGATCGCCCAATATGAATTAACCTACGGGGCTGAAAACGTCGAAAAATTTATTGATGCCGTCCTGTCGATCCAGGAGCATGTCGACCCTCAAATCATTAAACCCCGCAAGCTCGATAAACGCCGTTATACCGAGGAAAAACTCAGGGAAGCTAAAAAGGAAGCCAAACAAACGCCTTTTGAAGGCGCTTATCAGGACTTATGGTCGCTGGATGAGCTGGGCGCCCCGAAAGCCGCCGAAGATCCCGAAGCTGCGCGGATCCCTTTTCCGCCTGAGCCTGAAAAAGACCTGATGTGGTTCATCCAGGAATATTCCGAAGTGCTGGAGGACTGGCAGCGGGACATCATGACGATGCTGCGGGATGAAATGCTCTACTTCTGGCCGCAGATGGAGACGAAAATCATGAACGAAGGCTGGGCTTCCTATTGGCATCAGCGGATCATGCGCGAGCTTGATTTGACGAGCGAAGAAACGATTGAATACGCCAAGCTGAATTCGTCCGTTGTTCAGCCGTCCACGCAAAGTTTAAATCCCTATTATTTGGGCCTGAAAATCTTCGAGGATATCGAGCGGCGCTGGGATAAACCGACCGAAGAGGAGCAAAACCGGCTCGGCCGGAGGCCCGGCAAAGGGCGGGAGAAAATTTTCGAGGTGCGGGAGCTGGATATGGATACCTCCTTCATCCGCAATTATTTGACCAAAGATCTGGTGAAGGACCTGGATCTGTACGTGTTCGAGAAACAGGGGCCGGAGTGGAAAATTACCGACAAGACGTGGGAGCATATCCGCGACCAGCTGGTATACTCCCGCGTGAACGGAGGCAGCCCTTATATCGTCGTAGTCGACGGCGACTTCAAACGCACCGGCGAGCTGATGCTGCAGCACCGTTATGAGGGCATCGAGCTGGATCTGAAGTATCTGGAGCGGACTTTGCCGTACGTTTATACGCTTTGGGGCCGTCCCGTACATCTGGAAACGGTGGTCGAGGGCCAAAAAGCCATGTTCAGTTACGACGGCAAAAAACATTACCGCAAAATGCTGTAAATCTTTTAGCTAGGCGGTATAGCCGCCCACGCCCCTTATTCCATTCCTTCGGCTCCTTCCTTTTCGGGTTTGGGCCGGGGGATTTTTTGTATGATATAATAAAAGCCACTCTTGTTTACAAGAAAGGAATAGAAAGCTATGTATACTTCCGAACAGGTCAAAGGTTACCTGACGCATACAGACGATATTGTCAGCAACGGAGCGATCCAATATTTTGCCGAAAGCTTCAACTATACCGAAGGCATCATGGAGCGCGTGCTGGACAAGCTCTCCGGCTCCCTCACGCCGGACCGGATTTATTTACACCTTGTTTCCTCTTTTCCGCAATCGGCCGAAACGGTATCCCGAATGGCCAAGCTGCTGACCAAAAACTCCCTCAAAGGCAACAGCCGCCTACATATTCAGCAAACGCTGCTAAGCAGCCCTCCTTCGCTGCTGGAGCAGGTGCTTGCCGAGCTGCAAAATCTGCAGGACGAGACCGGCGTGAAAGCCGAAGAACATATCCGCATCGGGCAGATGGAGCCTGAGCAGCTGCGCGAAACGCTGCAGCAAATGATCGAGGCCAGCCGGGGGCTGGATTACGATGATCTGGAATACGACTATCTCGATTATCTGGTTAACGTAGCCGTAAGCAAACAAGCGTTGACTCCCGAATACGTAATCGGCAAGCTTGAGCAAGCCGATCCGGAGGATACGGCCAATTATGAGTCGGTGTATTACACCCAAACAGCCGGGAAAATGAAGCTGGCTTCCGCCGTGCCGCTGCTCATCGACTATCTGGCCTCGACCAACGACTTGCTGGCAGAGCAGGCGTGTGACGCCTTGGTCCGCATCGGGTCAGAGGACGTCGTGAGCCGGCTCGCCGAACGTTATGCAAAGGAGCAGGACGATTATTTCAAGCTGTATGCCGCCGACTGCCTAGGGCGCATAAGCGACCCTGCCGCTGAATCCGCCGTTCTTTCCCTCCTTCAGAAGGAACGGAATTTAACGCATGCCACTAAGCTGGCGGCCAGCCTGTGCTTTATGGGCTCCAAGCAAAGCATCCCTGTCATAGTCAAATTGATAGAAGCCGGCTATGACGACGATTATCTGGATTTAAGGGAACCGCTTTACCTGAACTGTGTCATGAATGAAGTGGAATTGCCTCAGCTGGTGGAATGGAGAAAGTCTTTCCTGTAACCCCCCCTTTGAGGATCCGGATCGGATCAACTGTTAATGGGAACCGACTGTGAGTAGACCTGGCTTATTCTTCCTAAAACCTCTGCAAGCTTGTTGCTTGCAGAGGTTTTCTTTTTCGATATAAGGGCCGTCCGACGATAAGAATAAGTTATATTTACGTTATTTTATCTGACAAGCGGAGAACAACTCTAACTAAATCCCTACTAATAAATGTAATTTTACAGACTTAAAAATAATCCAATCACCCTTTGTTGTTAAAAACATTTACATTGCCGTCACTTTTTTATAAGGTAATTACAAGAAATGATGAAAACGAAGGAGTGGAAATTATGGCCGGGTTAACCGAGGAACAGAAGGTTCAGATCGTCCGCTGTCTTACCCGTCATTTTCAAGCTTATTCCGTTGTCCTGTTCGGTTCCGCAGCCAATCAGTCGCTTTGGAAGGACAGCAATGTCAATGTTGCTTATTTATCCGACTCCTCGCTTTCATCCGAAGCCCATGCACAGGCCGTCCGGGAACTATCCCTTTTTCTGGACAGAGAGGTCATGATCGTCGATTTCAACGAGGCATTGCCTGCCCACAAGGCTCAAATCGTCAGCAGCGGCGTGCTGCTTTATGACCGGAAACCTGTGACCCGGCAGTATGTATTCAAACGGGCGCTGAAAGAGTATGTTCTGCACAACTCGACATGAGAGTTCCGATAGGGCCAGATCGGCAGTCCCTATCACAAAGTCCAATTATTCATAACCTCTTCCTATACCCTCCAACGATATCCCTCAAACCTTGAACCTTGAACCGGTGCCAGCCGGAGTTCAAGGTTTATTTTTTTCAAACCGCAGCGCTGTCGGACAAATCCCGGGGCAGCAGTCGCTCAGCCGATCGGTCATCTGATACCGGAAGCAGCAGGTTTTGCGGATTCTTTGGATCCTTGCCGGTTGGGCTCCCCCCTCTTCCGCGGCAGCGTATGCAGGGTCAATAGAAGATACCTGATCCTTCAAACCATAAAACTGGGCAAGCGGGTTTCTGCGTTCACCAAACAGCTCCGGACCAGCCTCTTCTATCAAATATCGATAATCGCTTAATATTCGCTGGCGGTTCTCAAGGGTAACTTCCTTGAACATCCGGTCCTCATATAACACGTAGACATAGATGGCCGTATTTTCCCATAAAATGCTTCGCGAAAGCCCGGCAGCTTTGGAAATCGATGCCCACACAGGCGCAAGATGTTCGGCAAACAGGCCGCGGATGACCTGATCCCGCCACGCCTCCCGGCTTTGCTCCGGGCTCACCTCCCCTAATCGGGGTTCCTCCCGCCAAATGTCTGCCGCAAATGGTTCTATCCGCAGATTCGGAATCCAGCTGCTCTTCACCTGGGCCGACTCCACATGACTGCTGGAAATGTCCACACGGATGGACTTATTAAACATACTCATCGCGTAAAGGGCGGCGGATACGATCAGAAACGCATACCGTTTGGCAAACAGGGAAGCGGTCACCCTGAGCGGAGCGGATTGATAGTGGTCGCTGACCCGCCGCAAATAGGAAACACATGGTTCGGCATCCAGCAAAGCAGAGGATGAAATGCTGTAGTCCAGATTCGCGGAGGGGATCTCCGTTATTCTGAGCTGGCCGGTCAGATAAGCCCATTCTTTTTCAGTGAAGCCGAATTGTTTATGATCGGGTCGCATGGCCCTTCTCTCCCTTCGTTCCGTTCAAGATGTCCTGTTCTTAAATAACAGATATAGAAAAAATGGGGCTCCAACGGCCGCCGTAAAAATCCCTGCCGGCACATCAACCGGATAAAATGCTGTACGCGCCACCAAATCCGCCGTATAAACCAGCATGCCTCCCACTATGGCAGACGTTATCATCAGCGGACGCATCGATCTTCCAATCAGCCGCCGCGCAATATGCGGAGCAAGCAGACCCACAAATCCTATCGCTCCTCCCACCGCTACTGCGGTACCTGCAAGGATCACGCTGACCAGAAGCAGCACGGCCCGGTCCCTCTGCACCCTGACGCCCAGCCCTCCGGCCGCGTCATCCCCCATCTCCAGAATATTCAGGCTTTTGGAAAAATACAGGCCGACCGGCACACAAATCGCGGCCGCGGCCAGCAGCAGGTACACCCCGTTCCAGGTTGCACCGTAGACGCTGCCTGTCATCCATACGTAGGCTTTTAAAGAGGTATAGCTCTGGCTCATCACCAGGACAAAGGTTGTTGCTCCGCTCATAGCCGCATTTATTCCAATGCCTATTAGAACAAGCCGTATCGGCGTCACTCCGCTTGACCAGGCCAATGTATAGATAAGGACGGCCGCCGCTAAAGCCCCGGCCACCGCTGCCGCCGATAGCCAGACGATGCTTGCATTTCCATAGGCCAGGAACAAAACGGCGGCCACCGCCGCTCCGCCCGTAATCCCGATCATATCGGGGGAAGCCAGCGGATTGCGGATAATCCCCTGCAAGATGGAGCCCGACATCCCCAGGCAAGCTCCTACAAGCACGGCCACGCAGGCTCTCGGCAACCGCAGGCTTTGCAGGATAAAATCGTATTCGCCCGTGCCTTGCCCCAGCCAGGTCCGGACGACCTCCAGCGGCGAAACGTACGTATCTCCCCAGCCTATGCTGATCAGCCAATAAAGAAAAAAAAGGATAACCGCCAAAACGGCCAGCCGCGGCGTCCGCAGTCCGGACGACAAGAAGGACAGTCCCCAGCTTCTGCCCTTTTCCGTCTTGAATAGGGATTTCATTTCCATGCCACTCCTTTCCGGGCGATATAAATAAAGAAAGGAACCCCGATCAAAGCCGTCAGCACCCCGATGGGCACTTCCTGCGGAGGAATCAGAAATCTGGATACAATATCGGCCGTTACCAGCAGCAAAGCCCCCAGAACCGCCGAATACGGAATGACCCATCGGTAATCGGTGCCGGTCACGGCTCTGGCCAGATGCGGAATGACTAGTCCAATAAAACCAACGGAACCGGCAACGGCTACGGAACCTCCCGCCAGCACTACCACGATAATTCCGATCAAGCATTTGACCAGCAGGGTCCGTTGGCCGAGCCCGGCCGCCACCTCATCTCCGGTGGCCAGGATGTTTACCGACTTGCCCATGTATAAAGAGAGCAGTCCGGCCGCAAGCATAAAAGGAAAAATTGGCCGCAGCAAGTCCAGGGACCGGCCGCTGACCGAACCGGCCATCCAAAACAGCACATTTTGCATCCCCGTCTCATTCAAGACCAAAATACCTTGCGTCAAAGACGTAAACAGCGCATGAATAGCGGCGCCGGCCAGCACAATTTTCAGCGGGGTCAGCCCCCTGCTTCCCATGGATCCGAGCAAATAGACCGCCACCGCCGATAAAGCCGCACCGATCATGGCCATCCACATCAGAGAGGTCATGGACGACATGGACATATAAACCGACCCCAGCACCACAAAAGATACAGCCCCGGCATTAATGCCGAAAGTGCTGGGCGAAGCCAGCGGATTCCGGGTAAGGGCCTGCATCAGCGCCCCCGCGACAGCGAGGCTGCCTCCCACTACCGAGGCGATTACGGCCCTTGGAATCCGTTCGGTTTGTATGACGACCTGCGTGAGATTCTCCGGGTTATAGTGCCAAAGATAGGAGAAGGCGTCTTCCGGCGAAATCGGGGTTTTGCCGAATAACACGCTGCAAATCACCGCCGCGGCCAGCAGCAGGATGCATCCGACAAGTCCGGTCAGTTTGGAAGAGGGATTTTTCAGCAATTGAAACATTCGTTACATCCTCCTGCAAGTCATTCTAGTCCTTCCGTCATATCCGTCCCTTAAAAAGGAAAGAGGAAGAGGGAAATTTCCCTCATTCCTCTCGCTTAACGCTGCTTATTTCACCAGGCCAAAAATGTCGTACAGCTCATCGAGCATTAAATTCGCACTGATATAACCGCCTGCAAGATTCCAGTACACTTCGTTCACTTGATAGATCTGCCCATTTTTATAGGAATCGAGATTTTTCCACAGCGGATGACTGGTCCACTCTTCGGCGTTTTTCTCGACAGCCGCCATATCCGTGCCGGAGTTGAATACAAACGTCACGTCCGCGTTCATATCCGGGATGCCTTCTTTGGAGGTTACTTTCACGCCCCATATATCCTGTGTATGCCCTGGCGGACGGGTAAAGCCGAGCTCTTCAAGAATTTTTCCCGCGTAGCCCATATAATAGATCCGCGCATGATCCGCCCGGAAATTCACGATCGAAGCCTTAATGGGAAGACGGTCCCCCATCTTGGCTTTGAAGTCGGCAACCCGAGTTTCCCAGTCCGACAAAAGGGAAGCTGCTTTATCCGGCTGATTCAAAACCTGTCCGGCCAAATTTAAAGTTTCCTTCCATTCGTACACCTCGTCAACCATGACGGTCGGCGCAATCTTGGAAAGCTGCGGATAAATCGCCTCGTTGCGCACCTTGGAGGCAAAAATGACGTCAGGTTTCAGCTTTTCGATTTCCTCCAGGTTGGGCTGGGTTTCAAGCCCCAAGGTAGGCACGCCTTCCAGGTCCTTTTTCAAATAATCATAAACCGGCTGTTCGCCGCTGGCTTCCACCATCCCGACCGGCTTCAGGCCGAAAGCGACTACAATATCGGTCGCCCCCTGATAAAGCGTAACGATCCGCTCGGGCGTGCCGGTGATCTGCGTCGTCCCCATCACATGCTCAATCGTGCGGGCAGCGGCCGTGGCCGGTTCTTCGCTTGCAGCAGAAACCTCCGTGCTGTTCGAAGCAGAAACCTCATTTGCAGCAGCCGCCGCTTCTCCCGCCGCATTATTAGACGTATTGCCGCATCCGGCCGCAAAAAGCACCAGCAACAGGATAACGCTCAAAACCGAAAACCTTTTGATTCTATTAGCCATATGTAACTCCCCCTATGTGACTTAAGTCATCCCCTTAATTGAGATTGATTATCATTGTTAATTATAAGGATCAAACGTATCGTGAACATAGACATTTACGACCACTGTTTGGACATATCCGACACGATCCAGCCCTTGTTTTTCCGGATTTCCGCTTCCCGTTTTTGTTTCTCAAGCGCTTTTTCTCCCCACTCTTTTGCGGAATCCGGTCTTAAGGCAAATACGCCGTCGTCATCCCCGACGATCAGATCGCCCGGCTGGACACTGACACCAAACAGGCTGACAGGGGTATTGACTTCCCCTTCGAGTCCAAGCGCTCTTGTGGTCAGCGCGCTGATTCCGCCAGAATAGACCGGAAAACGGAGCTCCGTTAATACCGCAACATCGGTAACGCAGCCGGACACGATAACGCCGGCAAGCTTTTTGTCCATGGCGGCAAACGTCCGCAGCTCTCCCCAGCAAGCACGGTGGCGGTCTCCGGAGGTATCAATGACAAGCACATCCCCTTCCTGCGCTTCCTCCAGCGCATAACGAACGGCGGAGGAATCCAGATGGGGAAGGTGAACCGTCACCGCATTGCCTACTAGGCGAATCGGGCGAAATAGGGGAACGGCCCCCTGCATGCAGCCGAAATCGGTAAAATGCCCCAGCGTGGAAGGACTGATCTCTTCGTACATGCGCAGCAGTTCAGGAGTAACCCCCTGCACCCTCGGATGAATATGAAACATGCCCCGGCTCCTTTCCAAAATAAAATTCAGCTGATTAGGATAGCTTTAAAGCCGAAGAAACAAACAATTCCTTTAATTTCCCCAGCAGCAGCCAATGAGAAAAAGCATTATAACAGGTATACAAATGGCGCTGGCCCATAACCTGCACGGCTCCCCGTTTAACGGCTCTCAGCTCCTTCCAGTCTTGGGACTGGAACAAAAGCATGCCCGTCTTCTGAATAGCAAGCTCCATATTAAAAGTGCCGTCATGCCGGTAACTGGTGATCAGAATCCGATCCGCATCATAATCCTTGAGATCCCGGACCGTCACTTCCTTGTAATGCCTGATTTGCTTGACTCCGTGCGGGGCTGCCATTTTCAGGTCTTCATACAGCACCGAACCGACATTTCGCATCCCGTACACGCACATCTTCTGGTCGCCGATGCCCAGAATCAGGACGGACTCCCCGCCTGCTGCCCGCTTTAACGCATCGCTTACCTGCATGGCCCGTTCTTCGTATCGCTCAAGCCATTCGGTTCCCTCCCGTTCGCGCCCCAAAATGCCGGCAATCGAAGTGAAGTGGTTCCGCCAATCGTCAAAAAAAGATAACGTAACCGTAGGGGCTATTTGCTCTACCATTTTATCTTTCTCCGATTTGTTAAAATCCCGGTATTCGCTGGTCAAGATCAGATCCGGCTTTGCATTCATCAATTTCTCCAAATCCGGCCGGAAGCGGCCGATCTGAATCGTATTGCGGAATTCGGAGGTGATCGGGTACGCTTCGTTAATGACCGCAGCATAAGGTTCTATGCCCAGGGCCACCAAATGTCCGGTCAGCAGGTGCTTCAGCGAAGCGATTTTGGTCGCTTGCCTGATGGACTGCACAAAGGCTTTAGGCGAATAACCCGTAGAAGCCTTGAATTTGCGGCTAAAATAAAACTCATCGCTAAACCCCGTGTTCTGCGCTATGTGCCTAAAGGAATCTCCCGAAAGCAGCAGTTCCTGCTTGGCATGCTGAATACGGATTAAAGTAAGATATTCCAATGGGCTTTTTCCCGTCATCTTTTTAAACAGGCGCGAGTAGTAATCGGGGCTCATGCCGGCCATTTCGGCCAACTTTTCCCGGGAAATTTCGGTCGAATAATGATTTTCTATATGATGGAGAGTCTGGGCCACCGCTTGCTGGACATCCGATTTCTGTTCCTGATGCAAGGATTTCATTAATAAAATCAAAAGTTCCTGAAACCGAATTTCCGCTTTCATCGCGTCCCAGGGAATCGCAGCTGTTCTGAGTTGCCTGATCTCCTGCACCATGCCCGTAACCGTGCAGAAAGGTTTGATTTCAAGCTCAGGCGGGAAACCAAGGTCTTCCACCACCTGAATGTCCCCGGCATCATCCGTGAACTTAAACCCCTGAAAACGAAGCACCTCATATTCGACCGGACGGCCATCTTCAAAAAACCATTTAACTACCGAACCGGATTTGGCATAAACAAGCTTCTTGGGCTGCAGGCGGAAGGGAATGCCGTCGATCCACAACTGTCCGTAGATTTCTTTAAATACATACAAGGTATGAAAAAGGCTAGTTTGGCTGCCGGATAACGGCCCCGTCTCTATTTGCTCAGCCTCCTGAAGTTTGTAGATATAAGGATAATTAGAGTCGCCGCCGTTTTGGCTTTGATCCTGCAGATGCATGGCTCCTATTTCCTTTCCTGTTCAAATGAGAATAATTCTCAAATTAATGAGAACTATTCTCATTATATTCCAATATTTTGAAAAGTAAATATGTCGCTGGCCAAATGCAGACACTCTGTCGGTCAAATTACAGGCTGTTGCTAATAAAAAAGAGAATCGAAAACCGGCTTACAATTTCGTTATTCTCAGAAAAGGATTAGGGATTTTTCCTTTCCCCGACGGCATGGCGCCGGGCACGCCCGACTGCTCCAGCAAAGGTTTGATGATCCGCTTCCAGGGCCAGCTTTCTTTTTCAAACATGGCCTGTTGAATTCCCTTGCGGACTTCGGCTTTGAAGGGGATCTGATCCATCGCTTGTTCAAAGTGTTCCTTCAGAATTTGCCATAAGAGAGTTTCCTCTACGTCCCAGCCTTTGACCAAAGTGTCGATAATCGCATACAAATTAACCTGAATACCTAAAGTCTGCAAATAAAAAAGCAGATCTTCAGGGGAATCGTTATATAAAGAATTGGAGAAGCCGGGTCTGATTTGGTAGTGGGGGTCGGGAATACCCTGTTCTTCCAGCCAGGGCAGATGCAAACGGACGGAGTCGTGATCGCGCAGCAGAATTCCCTGCAGGTAGCCGTCTCTCCATACCAAGATGGTGTTCTGCCCATGAATCTCAGGCATCAAACCGATTCGGAACAAGCGTAGGGCAATTTCGAAAAAGCAGCCGCAGACTTCGGCAAACAAGGCTTCCGCTGCAGCCCGGGTCTGCTCCATTCCCCTGGCCGTCATCCATTCGCCCCAGAACCCGGCGGCCAGGCCATCGTAAGGAACGGCAAGAGAGGACATTGGAATAAGCCGGGTATGCGGGTCGTCCGTCAGTTGCGGCGGATAAACACGCGCCATGGCCGCCAGGTGTCTCGGCGGATCATCGAACAGGCTTCCGTTCTCCGGCATATAAGCCCACCACTGGCCTTCCCGGCACAAATGAAGTTTTTCCCGAAGCACAGGGTCCCTTTCAAGTGCTTGGCGCAGCAAATGCTCCCCGCGGTCGCCATTGATCAGCTTTACTGCGGGCAGATAACGGGATGCGCCCAATGAGTGGGTAGCCAAAGGCAGCTTTACGTGCGGCAAACGGCTATCGGCAGGGAGCAAGGAACGGACCGAAGAAGTCGCCTTATAGACGCCGGCCTTCACTTTAAGCGGAACGATCTGCCGGGTTTCCATTTCCCTACGCAAATGCAGCGGGATCATATGCTCCAGCTGCCAGGGATGAACGGGAACGGCCACGTATTCCTTCTCGGAATCCAGCCCGAGCCGGGATAGGGCTTCCGTGATTTTTTGCCGATCGTTGGAAGTTAGCAAAACCTCGGCGGGCGTCAGGAAAGGCGAATCGGGTTGCCCGTTGCCGGATGGCAAGCGGAATCCGGTGCCCGTCATCATCAGCGATTGTTTCAACGCCACCCATTCCAGCGTGATCTCCTGATCAAATTCGGCCAAAAACCGCTTATAGTCTTCTTCCTCAATCCCCGCCTTTGCTTTGGACACCGGATGAAACGGCCGGTCCCGGACGGAAGCGTATTTTTCCAGCACATGAAAGAAGGAAGCCGGAGGCAGGGACAGCAGGGATTCGCTTGGACGCGCATGCTCAAGTGACCAGGCGATTTGCCGGATAGACAGATCAAGCAACTCCAGAAAACGTTCCGCCCCTCCCCTTTCCTCAGGCTGCAGGCAATGCGCAATGACGTGTTTCATAAAGGAGACAGGCTCAAGCCGGCCGATTCGCCCGGCAGTTTCCCCTGCCGCAGGTCCGGCTTCATAAACTCCGCTATAAGGCAGATAACGGTAAGGCTGAACGATGCTTTCACAAACGGCAAACAGAACCGCATGCCGCCTTTCCCTGTCCAGCCACCAGCAGCCAAGAATCAGGGAGGATTCGGGAATATCACGTTCGGCTGCGACACGCAGAGCCTCCTCCGCAAACGCCTGGCCATTTTCCCAGCCGCATACGAGCGCATTCCACTCCTCAATCGGAATGAAGCTCATGGCCTCTGGAGCGGGTAATCCCTCCGCCAGCAGGCCGTTCACCAAATCCAGCATGACCTGATTTTCAGCCTCGTCCCAAATCGGATTTCTCTCCTCCGGCTCCGACTTCAAGAAAAATCGAGGGTTATCGGTTTCGGACAACTTTGTATTCATGTTCGTTCCCCTTTTCGCAAGAATTTTTCCAATGCAATTTTTGCTACGGATTTTTCCTTAAAGGCCGGTCCTGTGTCAACACTCCGCCGTCCGCGTAATAAAATTCGGGATAAGGATGGGTTAAAAAATCATGATGGGAGATCGTCCAGCCGTAAGCACCCGCCATATGAAAACAGATGATGTCGCCAATCCTCAGCTTGTCCACGTAAACGTCCCGTGCCAGCACATCTTTGGGCGTGCAAAGCTCTCCGGCCAGCGTTACGCGGGATCCGGCGCATTCCGGCCTAGGAAACGGATATTTCCATTCCTCTACAGGGATCACCGTAAAAGGCTGATCATGCCCCCAGGAGACGGGCAGCCGAAAATGGTGCGTTCCTCCTCGTAAAATGGCGAACGTCTTGCCGTGGTTGCTTTTAAGCTCCACGACTTCGGCCGCATAAGCTCCGCTGTGGGCCACCAGATATCGTCCGGGCTCAAAGATCAGCTCCACATCCGGAATCGCTTCATGCTCGAGCACCTTGGCAAGCTCGTTTACAAAAAGCTCCCAGTCGAAAAGATCCTCCCGATCGGTATAAGAAACGCCGAAGCCTCCGCCCGCATCGAGGTATTTAATGTTCAGATCGTAGGTTTTCATCCAATCCTTGACGCATTTCAAATACATGCCCACCATTCTCGCGTGCAAATAAGCATCCGTATTATTGGAAACCGAATGCATATGAAAACCCTCCAGTTCCAGCTGAGGAAACTGCCGGATCAAGGAAACGGCCTCCTGCACCTGGATTTCGTCCACGCCGAATTGGGTAGCTCTGCCTCCCATCGATATGGAGGTCTCCGGAAGCGTCCGCCTCAAATTAACCCGCAGCAGAATGGGGACCCGCACCTGTCTGCGCTCCGCAATCCAAGCGATTCTTCTGATTTCGTGCAGGCTCTCCGCATGGATCCGGGTTACCTGATAATCCAGCGCCTCTTCAATCTCGTTATCCTTTTTTCCGGGTCCTCCGAAGAGGATGGGCACGTCCTCAGCAACCGACCGGATCGCCTTGATTTCCCCGATGGAGGCCGCTTCAAATCCCGCCACAATCGGGGCCAAAGCCGAAATAACCCTTGGGTCCGGATTGGCTTTCACGGCATAGAACAGCCGGCAAGCTTCGGGTAAAGTTTTTACGCAGGACAAGGTTTTGTCCCGGATCCCGTCCAGATCATAAAGGAAGGCGCAAAACGGATCGGATTTTTCGGGATGCCGGAGCATTTGCCCGATATAGCGGCTTATTTGCGTATCCTGGGTTAGAAGTTCGCTCATGTTTGTCCTCCCGTTTGCATCATATCCTGTGTCCTAGCAAGCTTTTGCTGTAAAGCGCGAAACGCGGTCCCGCGTTCGTCCCCCAGCACAAAAGCCTGCGCGCCTTGTTCCTGCCACAAGGCACAGTCCTCCTGACGACGCGGGATGGCGCAATAAGGCACGCCGTTCTGCCGCGCTGCATGCAGGACGCGTTTAAGCCCTTCGAGAACTTTGGGCGCATCGGTTTGCCAGGGAACCCCATACGAAGCGGATAAATCCGCCGCTCCCTCCAGCACCATGTCAATGCCCGGTACGCTTAAAATCTGCGGCGCGCGTTCCACTCCGGCAGCGCTTTCGATCATGGGGACAACCATGATTTGTTCGTTCGCTTTCTGCATATATTCGGCCAGGTCGTTTTTGCCGAATACGCCGGGCCTCCCGCTGTTCAGGCTCCGGCTCCCTTCGGGATAATACTTTACGGCGTCCGCCAGTGCCCGTACCTGCTCTTCATGCTCTATATGCGGAACCACAATTCCCTGGGCTCCGCTGTCAAGCACCTGCAAAATGACTTTTTTATTCGCTTCGGGTACTCGGACAAGCGGCGTAAAAGGAACGGTTTCCGCGGCACGAATCATATGCTCCAGCGTTTCCGGATTCACCGCGACATGCTCCATGTCGATAATGACGAAGTCAAAACCCGCGTGACCGACCAATTCCACCGTCAGGGCGGACGGAATGGAGGCAAATAAGCCAAAAGCGGATTCTCCGGCCAGCAGCTTCTGCTTCAGGCGGTTAACCGTCAGCATAACGGCTTCGGCTTCCTATGGGGATACAATGGATTGTCGCCATCACCGAAATGCAGCTCGGCATCGCCGAAAATCCGCCGTTTGGTCAGCTCTTCAATCCGGACCTCCCGAGCAAACAGATTAAACAGCTTAAACCTTGCCTGGTGCTGCGGATGCCTTTGCTGGTAACCATGAATAATCCGGGCGGTCATCTCCCAAAAACGGGATTCCGGCACCCCGTATCGTTCGTCCAGAAACATCGCTAACTCAGCCAGAGCTATAAAGAAAAAGGCGTCATACGTAAAATCCCTGACATCATCCGGATCGTTGGTTTGAATAAACGAATTCCGGTTGATCTTCGTATGGCTCTCCGGTTCGGGATGCAGCTCGGGCCGTTTGTCCGGCTTAGCCAAATGTGCAGGCGAGTACCGGACCCCGTCATGGAAATCCTTTAAGGCTATCCTGGCCGGATAACCGTTTTGATGAATCAGAAGGATATTTTGACCGTGCGATTCCATCCCGATCCCATGCGCGTACAGCATATGAATGACCGGAAGCACAGCCGCCTTCAGAACAGCCTCCAGCCAATTATCCATCCCGTACCGGTGAACCCATTCGTCAATAAGGGGAACCCCGTTCTTCTGCACATGGATCAGTCCGTTAAACGGAATCGCATCCTCTTGGGGCTGCAAATAACGGTGTACGCTTTCCCTGAACACCACTCCCAAAGTTCCGTAGCTTCGTTTCTTGAGATCGTCAGGCAGCTTATCCACATCATAGGCCACGCCCAGCACTTCCTTCAGGATGACGAAATTCAGCTCTTTGGCGTAGTCATCCTCTTCCAGCAAACCCTGAAGCCAATCGGCAATCCTTGTACTGTTGAGGACGGTATGCCCCGCCAAAATCCGGCTGGTGGACGTATTCGTGATGCTCAGCGGCAATTTGAGGGAATAATGACCGGGATTCGACGCGTTGCCAAGCGTCCGGATCGATTGCTGCGCACGGTATACGTCTTCCGATTCGCCCAGATAAACCAAACTATGATCCGTAAAATCCCGGTAAAAATGAGGCAAAATCACCCGCTCCCACTGCCAGGGATGAACCGGGATAAACCGGTAATCCTCCCAATCTTTCCCCTGCTCCGCTAGCCAGCTGCCAAACCGCTCGCAAGCCGACCGGCCGAGCTGTTCCTTCAGCAGGGACTCTCCGTCTATGGCAACGGATTCACTTATCTTGCTTTTTTCTTTGGTTACCGCAAGCCAAACCGGTTTCAGCTCCTGCTTGAATTCAG
Organism: Paenibacillus mobilis; assembly: GCF_058267595.1. Classification (NCBI taxonomy): domain Bacteria; kingdom Bacillati; phylum Bacillota; class Bacilli; order Caryophanales; family Paenibacillaceae; genus Paenibacillus; species Paenibacillus mobilis. The sequence continues at coordinate 103,124 of NZ_JBZCMS010000012.1, read as the reverse complement.
GACCGTATTTCCAGTTATCGGCAAGGGTAAAGCCGATCCTTGATTTATAGGAGGGATGGTAGGGATGCCCGTCCAGCAAAGAACCTTCAAGTTCGTCATAGCCGAGCAAAGGCCCGCTCAGCGTGTCGGGAATGGAGCTTCCGTGAGCCTGCAGGTCTTTGAGCAGCGTCTGCTCCAGCTCTTCTGCAAACCTGGCGGCAAACGGCCCGCCTGTTCGCATCAGCACTTCCTGTAAAAAATCGCCCAGCCGTGCTTCCGATTCCTCTTCTCCGGGGCCCACCCGGACGACGGGGTATTTGGCGCTGAGCCGAATCCGTCCAAAACTCTTCATTTTCCTTCCGGCAGACCGGTAGCTTACCGCTGCTCCCTGCTCCGAAACCCCTGCCAGCAAAAAGATAAGCTCGCCGGAATGCCCGTCATGCGGTTCGGATGCATAAGGCAGGATTTTCTCGTACAAAAGGGCTTGAATCAATTGTCTCAGCATCCGCTGCTCCACCTTGCGGCCTGTCCCGGATTCAAGGGCACGCAGCAGGTAAGCGGCTGCGGTGGCTCCACCTTCCCCGTACATCCCCTGCCCGCCCCGGCCGGCAGGACTTGCTTCGTTCCCTTTTCCTTTCGGATCCACCATTGAGTTAATCAACGACATACTGCACCTCTCTCGATTTTATTGGATTCGGGATAGAGATAAAGTCGGGCACTTCTCCTTTGGAGCGAAAACAGCTGATGAAATTGGCCTTCGCAGGCAGGGTATCCCTGTCCAGAAGATCCTGCAGATAGACTTCTAAAGCGGGACCTGCTTCCTGCCGTTCATCCGTCAGCTTCCGCCGAACAGCGTTCCAGTAGCTTTGCTCCTCCTGTCCGTCCGATACCGCCAGCGCATGGATCAAGCTGCCCATATGGTTTACGAAAAAATAATACAAAGTCCTCAGCCAGGCCTGCTCCCTTTCATAGAGCACCGGGCTTTGCGGCGGCACCAGTTCGGAAATCCAGCCCTGCTCCTCGGCCTTTTCCCGAATCACGCTTACCCCCTCCAAATCCCGTACGTAATACCGGACGGGCAGCCCCCGGCTCAGCGTGATCAGCGAGTTTTGGGCATGCGCTTCAAAGCTGACGCCGCCATCGGCAAGCAGCCGCAGCAGCGGCATCATGGCAACCTCCAGATAAGCATTCAGCCAATGGAGCAAATTCGGCAGGGGATGCCCGCTTTCGGCGCAAGACTGCTTTATGGCCTGAACAAGCCTCGGCTTGTCCCGGCCCGGCTCGCACTCCAGCAGGGAAGCAATCACGAAAGTTTGCTCGGACGCAACGTCCATCGGCCTATAGATGACCGTAAAGCTTGGGGCCAACGCAGCCATTTCTTCCAGTGCTTCGGCAAGACCTTTTTCCTGAGCCTCCGCCCCCGCTTCGGATTCTGCCGGGCGGCGTAAGCAGTCCCGCTGATTCCCCTTCGCATTCAAAGTCGTAAATCCCGTTTCCGTAAGAATAGTTAATCCGCAGGTCTCCCCTCGCTCCTTCAGCCGTTGAAGAATTTTTGCGGCATCCAGGGTCCGGACGCACTGCTCGTAAGTATTGTCGCGGACGAGATTGGTGATCCGCACATGTAAAGGCAGCTTGTACCCCTTTCCGGACAAAGGATCCCATACGGTTCGCACCGATGAAGTCGGATAGAATTCAGGCCCCAGCTGCCCCAGGTCGATCAGAAGTCCTTCTTTCTGCAGGACAAGGGCAAATCGCCGGGAAAGCAAATACCGGGCTTGCCACGGATGGACAGGCAAAATCCGATAACGCTCCTCCTTCTCGCCGTAGTCTCTGTGGAAAATTTCCAGCACTTCTCGGTCTACGGCCGCCGAGGCCTGCTCCGCGCCGAGCCACCGCTCTATAAGAAGCTCCTTAGCCACCGCAAAGTAGTTCAGCTTGAAGGAACACTTCAGCTCCGGGCTGTACAGAGCCGTTTCGGTATCGTCAAACCCCTCCGTGCTTTTCGGAAAAGGATGAAACGGATGGCCCGCATACAGGGACTGCTCGGACCGCAGAAAATGAAATCCGGCTCCCTCCTCCGGTCCGCTCCGGAATACCTGTTCGGCGTAAAGGCTCATTTTGGCCAAACTGTTATGGATCCTTGTTCTCATCCGTTCCTTCTCTTTCATCCGGATGTCCGGCCCTGCATATTCCTGCAGCTCATTTAGAATCAGTTCAATCATCGATTCCAGGTCATGCGCGATAACGGAGTCCTGTCCACGCCGTTCAAACCACTCCTGGCCGTAGCGATGCTGTCCGGTCGCGGAATAATGGGAAAGCTGCCCTTCCAGGCTGCGCCGCAAACGCGGGAACGATATCTTTACCGGAATCATTTCCGCAGCCGGCAAGGTTTCGTCTTGTTCTCCTAAAATCAGCTGGCCGTGTTCCCTAAGGTAACTGTTCAACAAAGCACGTAAAGTTTGGTGTTTCGACCATGCCGAACTTCTCGTTCGGGAATCCGTGCCGGCGGAAACTTTGGCGGATGAAGTCAACATATATAATCAAGCCCTCCTGCTCTGTTCAAGTTTGGAGCCCGTCCATACGGCTGTGCTCCGGTTCATATATACAGCGGCGGGAATCCCCAGCAGCATCACGGCCCCCAGCAAATAAAATCCTTCCTTGATGGCATGCAGCATACTCAGCTGGGCCGTATAGCCGGACAGCTCATAATGCGACAGCCTTATTTGATAAAACATGGAGATAAACACCATGCCCAGGGAAGAAGTCAACCTGCGGACCACGTTATTCATCGCGGCGCCTTGACTGACGAGATGATCCGGAATGGCATTCAGCCCCGCCGTAGTAGCCGGCATATTGGACAGGCCTAGTCCGATGCCGCGGAGCATCATCAGCAGAAAAACCGTCCATACCGGGGAGTGCAGCGCAAGCAGCCCTAACAGGAAGGTCGTCATGCCGGTGAGAACCAGCCCGCCGGTGATTATCCCTTTTGGACCGTGGCGGTCCAATCGTTTGCCCGCCATGGAGACAAACCAGCCCGAGAAAATCGCCGAAGGCAAAAAGACAAGCCCGGTCAGGATCGACCCGTAGCCGTAGACGTTCTGGATCAGCAGGGGAATCAGAAAAATGGTCCCGAACATGCCGATCGCGTGCAGGCTGGCCACGGCTACGCTTAAGGCATACGTTCGAACTTTGAAAATGCTCACCTGCAAAAGCGGTTCTTTTCCTTTAAGCTCAATACGGATAAACAGGAGCAGACAACCAAGTCCGGCGCACAACAGCCCGAGGTAAGCAGGATGAAGAAGCGCGGAAACGGAGTTCATTCTGCTAAGCGCAAACAACAGGCAGCCGATCCCCAAGGTGACGGCGACGAATCCCTTCCAGTCAAACGACCGGCCGGGATTGCCGGGCTGCGGCTGAATCGAGAAGAAGCCGAACAGCAGGCCGATCATTCCGGTAGGAACATTCATCAGGAATAAAACCTGCCAATGACTTATTTCGATCACGATCCCCCCGACCGTAGGGCCGATCATGGGGGCAACCATGATGGCGATTCCCCAAATTCCCGTTATGCGTCCTCTTTCCTGCTTCGGAAACACATCAAACATCATGGCCAGCGACAAGGGGATCATCAAACCGCCGGCTACCCCCTGCATCCCCCGGAACAGGATCACCTGACCGATCGTTTGCGCCAGCGACCCCAGCAAAGACCCGATCATAAAAAGGGCCAGTCCGGTCAAATACACGGGTTTCTTTCCGAATCGTTCACCCAAATAACCGGTAGCAGGCATGGTCATCCCCATGGCGATCAGAAAAATGGTGACGATCCAGCCCGCCGACGCGGCCGTAGTATCAAACTCTTTCATAAAAACCGGAACGGCCGGATTCACCGAGCTGTTGTTCAGCAGGACGGTGAAGGTTCCCAGCATGACGGTAATGACGACCACCCAGCCGTCCGATATTTGCCCGAACCTGACCGTTTTCCTCATGTTTGCCGGTTATCCGTCACGCTGGAATCCACCAGGCAGGCGTTCTGCACCGCTTCGGCGAAAATATCGCAGATCTCGTCAATCTGCGGTTCGGTCACGATAAGCGGCGGCAGAAACCGCATGACTGCGGAATGCCTTCCGCCGACTTCGAGAATCAGGCCGCGCTTCAAGCACTCCCGCTGAATTTGGCTGGCCCGTTTAGGGTCGGCCGGATAATGCCCCAATGAATCCGGTTTTGCCTGATCGTCCACGATTTCCACGCCGATCATCAAACCTTTTCCTCTTACCTCGCCGATGCAGGAATAGGACTCTTTTAATTCGCCTAGCCGGTTCATGAACCGGCTGCCGCTTTGCTCGGCCTGAGCGGGAATATTGTGCTCTTTGATATATTTAAGCGTAGCAAGCCCGGCCGCCATGGCCATTTGATTTCCCCGGAACGTTCCGATATGCGCGCCCGGATTCCAGACGTCGAGAGATTCGTCGTAGATAACGACCGATAGAGGCAGACCTCCGCCGATCGCTTTCGACAAGACCAGTACGTCGGGAATAATGCCGGCATGCTCGAAGGCGAATAGTTTTCCGGTCCGTCCGATGCCGGTCTGAACCTCGTCGATGATCAGCGGGATATGGCGCTCTCTGGTGATCCGCCGCATTTCCCGAATCCACTCCACGGGGGCCGGAATGGAGCCTCCCTCTCCCTGTACAACCTCGAATATCATTGCGCAGGGATCAATGATCCCGCTTTCCGGATCCTTTAACAAATGTTCGATGTAGTGGCTGCTGATCTGATGCGTACGGTCTCCCCCGACTCCAAACGGGCACCTGTAGGCATAGGGATAAGGCATGAAATGGACGTCCGGGATAAGGCCATGAATCTTTTGCTTCTGGCCCAAGGTTCCGCTTAAACTCATTGCCGCATGGGTCGACCCGTGATATCCTCCCTGAAAAGATAAAATGCTCCGCCGGCCGGTAGCCGTCTTCACCAGCTTGATGGCCGCTTCTATAGCGTCGCCGCCCGTAGGACCGCAAAACTGGATTTTGGCCCTGGAAGCAAACTCCGGGGGCAAACTCGAAAACAGCTCGTCCACAAACTGTTCCTTAAGCGGCGTTGTCAGATCAAGCGTATGCAGCGGCCGGCGTTGAAGCAGCAATTCTTGCATGGCCTCAATAACGACCGGATGATTATGACCGAGAGCCAAAGTGCCTGCGCCCGAGAGGCAATCATAATACGTTTTGCCGTCCATATCTTTAACGTGGATGCCCTCGGCTTCTGAAATAACAATAGGAATTCGTCTTGGATAGGAACGGGCATTGGATTCCCGCAAGGCTTGACTTGCTAAATAATCCTCATTTTTAGACTTCGTGACCGTATTCGCTTCTATCAAAACCATCCCCCCATTGATATTGATAATCATTTTCAATTAAGACAACTCAATTATAAGATTTTGAAGTTAGGATGCCATGGAGAAATACGTCCTGTTTTTGGACAAATACTCAAAATTTGCAAGAAAAAAAGACCGGGTTTCCCCGGCCTTTCTCCGATACCTTCACATCAACGGTTCAGCAGCGAACCTACATAACGAAGCAGTTCGTTCGCGGAAACCGTGGAATAACCGTGTTCGTCGACCAGACGTTTGATGACCTCGTTAATCCGTTTAAGCTGCGTCTCATCCGGCGTTTTGGTCGAAGTCGTGATCTTGACGATGTCTTTCAGGTCGGCGAACAGCTTTTTCTCGATGGCTTCGCGCAGACGGTCGTGGTGATGGTATTCGAATTTTCTGTTTTTTCTGGAATAGGTGGAGATGCGGATCATGATTTCTTCGCGAAAAGCTTTTTTGGCATTTTCGGAAATGCCGATCTGCTCCTCGATGGAACGCATCAGGCGTTCATCCGGATCAAGCTCCTCATCGGTCAGCGGATCGCGGATTTTGGCCCAGCTGCAGAAAGCCTCGATGTTATCCAGGTAATTTTCGAACAGCGTTTTGGCTGACTCCTCAAAGGAATAAACAAACGCTTTTTGGATTTCTTTTTTAGCCAGCTCGTCGTATTCCTTGCGCGCGATCGATATAAAGTTCAAATAACGCTCGCGTTCTTCTTTAGTAATGGAAGCATGCTGGTCGAGGCCGTCCTTGATTGCCCGCAAAATATCGAGCGCATTGATCGAATCCAAATTTTGTTTAATCAGCGCGCTGGAAATCCGGTTGATGACATACCGCGGATCGACGCCGGACATGCCTTCATCCAAATATTCGTTCTGCAGCTCCTTCAAATCGGCTTCCTTGAAGCCTTCCAGTTCTTCACCGTCGTACAGGCGCATTTTCTTATACAGATCGATGCCCTGCTTTTTGCTATCCTTCAGACGGGTCAGGATCGAGAAGGTAGCTGCCGCTCTAAGCGCGTGCGGAGCAATATGAATATGTTTCATATCGCTCTGCGAGATGAGCTTGGCGTAGATTTTTTCCTCTTCGGACACCTTAAGGTTATAAGGAATCGGCATGACAATCATCCGCGATTGCAGTGCCTCGTTCTTTTTATTCGCAATAAACGTTTTGTACTCCGCTTCATTCGTATGGGCAATGATCAGCTCATCCGCGCTAATCAGCGCAAACCGGCCCGCTTTGAAATTGCCCTCCTGGGTCAGCGAAAGCAAATTCCAAAGGAACTTCTCGTCGCATTTCAACATTTCCTGGAATTCCATCAGGCCGCGGTTCGCTTTGTTGAGTTCGCCGTCAAACCGGTAGGCGCGCGGATCGGATTCCGAGCCGTATTCGGTAATCGTCGAAAAGTCGATGCTGCCCGTCAAATCGGCAATATCCTGGGATTTGGGATCCGATGGGCTAAATGTACCGATGCCGACCCGGGCGGATTCGGACAAAATAACGCGTTCTACGCGAACTTTTTCAATGTCTCCGCCGTATTCCGTGTCGAGCTTCAACCGGCATACCGGGCAAAGTTCGCCTTCGATCCGGATCCCGAACTCCTTCTCGAATTCAGGACGCAGCTCGTGGGGAATCAGATGCAGCGGATCTTCGTGCATCGGGCAGCCTTCAATGGCATAAACCGCCCCTGCGTCCGTTTTCGAAAACTGCTCCAAACCGCGTTTGAGCAGCGTAACCAATGTTGATTTCCCGCCGCTGACCGGACCCATCAGCAAAAGAATCCGCTTGCGGACGTCCAGCCTTCTGGCCGCGGAATGGAAATATTCCTCTACCAGCTTTTCCAGCGGACGGTTAAGCCCATAAAGCTCCTGCTCAAAAAACTTATAGGTTTTGTGGCCCCCCTCTTCCTCAACCCCGTAAGAACGAATCATTTCATAAACCCGGGCATGCGCAGTCATAGCCGGTCTGGGATCTTTGCGCAAAAGTTCGATATATTCCTTAAACGTGCCGCTCCATGCTAATGAGTCGTGTTCTGCCCGATAGGCCGCTATTCGTTCGAAAATATCCATGATCGGTACCTCCTGTGCTCCGCTTTTAGTATTCGCATCCTTCCCGCCGCCCTTTAATAAGGTACTGCACTGAATCCATTTTGGAAAAAGATTATTACATAACTATGCGCCCGGCAGCGGGATTATTGCTGTTTTTTAAGCGGGCTTACGTTCATTTCATCCGAAAAAAAATAGCTTCCACGGCAGGTAATCCCTGAGCGCCGGAGGCGGCCTATGTTAAAATAGACAAGGATGATTTCAGGTCTTGGGAGCCAAGCAAATTAGAAGGCATGAATATAAGACAAAGGCAAAGGCCAAGCCCAAACTGGAACCGACAAGCAAGTAAAGGAGAAGCTGTATATGGCTGTCCAGCATGAAACGGAATTATACAAACCTTTAAAACAATATTTCGAGAAATTGGGTTATCTGGTGAAAAGCGAGGTCCGGCACTGCGATCTGGTTGGCATCCACCCCGGGCAGACCGAACCGCTGATTGTCGAAATCAAAAAAACGTTTAATCTCGCCCTGCTGCTGCAAGGACTGGAACGGCAGAAAATGACGCGCGAGGTTTATTTAGCGGTGGAACGAAACCGTGCCAAAAAAGGAGCCCACAACCAGCGGTGGAGCGATCTGAGCGCCTTGTGCCGGCGATTGGGCCTTGGACTGATGACGGTAACCTTTTATAAAACGAAATCTCCGTTCGTAGAGGTGCTCTGCACGCCGGCCAGCTATGAAACCGGCCGCCGGGCTTCCAAACTCCGCACCGGCAGGCTCATTAACGAATTTCATGAGCGTTCCGGCGACTATAACGTCGGGGGCAGCACCGGCCGAAAGCTGTATACCGCCTACAGGGAGAAAGCGCTGAAGGTAGCTGCTGCCGTTCAAGCGGGCGGCCAGATTTCGCCCAGAAAAGCCAAAGAACATTCCGGCGTTTCCGCAGCGGCGGCGATCATGCAGCACAATTATTACGGCTGGTTTCAAAGGGTAACCCGGGGAAGTTATGTTTTGACCGAGACCGGAACGGCGGCCCTCGCCGAATATGAGACGATGCTGCGAAACCTGGAGCGGGCGGAAGCGGCTCCGGGGCTGGAGGAAGTTTAGATCCTAAGGAATTGAGAAATCCGCAGAGGGATTGAAGCAGCTGATCAGGCTGCTCAGGGAGCGTCCTGATCCAGCCGGGCCGTGAAGGCGCCAAGGGCGGCCGCAACGCGGTCCAATCCGTCGGCGAGCTGGGCGATGCCGTAACCGGTATAGCTGAGCCGGATCAGCCGGTCGCTGCCGGCTGTCGGCTCGGCGAAGGCCAGCGGGCCGGGCAGGAACGCGGCGCCTTCGAGCAGGGCGGCACGGAGCAAAGCCGTGCAGCTAAGGCCTTCCGGCAGGCGCAGCCAGATATGGCGGGAGCCGGCGGCGATGAGGTCCGTCCCGTGCCAGGACGGACCGGCCAGCTTCGACAGCATCAGCCCGCGGCGCACGGCGTATTCCCGCCGCAGCCGGGTTTCAAAGGCGGCCGGCGAGAATCCGGCCGCGCCCTCGAGCAGGCGCAGCAGCACCTGCTCGTTTGGACCTGGCGCTGGCGCGGCGGCGGCAGCCTGCGCCAGCAGGTCCGCGCCGCTTGCGTTCGCGGCGCGGACCCACCCCAGCGGCGGGAGATGCGGCTCCATGCAGCCGACCTCCAAAACGCCGCCGGCCGCCCCGCGCTGGCGGTGCAGCGCTGCCGCAACCCCTGGCGCCTCCGCCTCGCGCCAGGGCAACCCCGGACCGTTCCACACCAGAACGGTCCATCCGCGACCCGCCGCTGCTTCCAGCAGCGCAGCGCTGCCGCCTGGATCGGCCCCGGCTACGCCCAGCCCCGAGCCGGGCGCCACCACCAGCAGCTTCGGCTCAGCGCCTGCGCCCGCTGCCTCCAGCACCTTGGCCGGGTCCCCGGCCGCGCCGCTGTCCACCTGCACCGCTGCGGCTCCGCTTCGCCGCAGCGCTTCCAGCAGTTCCGGGTCCGTCGGCCCCTCCACGAGCACCGCTCCGCCCTGATGAATCAGGCTCCGCAGCACCAGCTCCACCGCCTCCGTACCGCCGGCGGTCAGCACAACCGCCGGCTCCGCAGCGCTCCAGCCTTCCTCGTCCGCCCCTTTCGCCTGCTTTATCCCGCTTCCATCCCCCTCTGGTTGTTCCCCCGCCGGAGCTTCAGCCAAATGTCCTTTCCCCGTTTCCGTTTGCGCCGCCTTCATCAGCTGCTGGGGGATCCATTTGCGCAAACCTTCTTTTTCCCCCGATTCCTTCTTCCGTACCTTCCCGGCTTTTCCGTTCCCTTTCTCCGCCCGAGCTGCTTCCTCTAAGGCTTCAAACGGAACCAGACGGTCATCCGCCCGATCCCGCGCCAAATTGATCAGTCCGTCTTCGGCTTCCAGCTTCCGCATTTGCTGCTTCCAGCTTTCCCACTGGCCGGCTCCTGCTTGATCCATTCCGGTTTCCCCCTTATAAAGGACTTGCTCTGCATACCCGACGTTTCCTATTTTTGGATTGTACCGCCGGACAAACCGTTAGAGCAAGGCGGAAATGGCCTTTGAAACGCTATGAAAAGATTGTCATATTTTTGCGAAAGCATAGGCATCATGCTAGAATAGACCTGGAAAAAAACTAATAGATTTAAGAGGTGATAGAATGCCATACGCTGCGGAGCCAGTTTCCACATCTCCTACGCCGCGCAACCAGAGAAAGCGGGGACCGTCCGTAAAAGTTTTTTTAGCCGTATGGATTTTGCTTATAGGAGCCGGAGTTGCAGCCACCGTGTTGTACAGCAATCATATGAAAAAGCAAATGATTGAAGAGCTTGACGCCAAATGGCAAAATCAGATGTCTCAAATGCAGGCCGATTACCAGGCCCGGCTGAAAACCCTGAACGGAGAAGTCACCGATCTGCAAACCAAAGTGGAAGCCTTTAATGAGCTCCTTACTTTTACCAAAGATAACGCCAGCAGCAAAACGGATAACAGCAACCAGCTTTACACGCAGTTAAACGAAGTGAAAAAGCAGCTGAGCGATCTGCAGAAAAAGATGGATTTGCTCAAATGAACATACGGGTTAAACACGTGAACCGTTTCTTCCTGCTGGCCACCGCGCCCTTCTTTGGTTTGCTGCTGACGCTTTGGATCAGCAGCCATTCCCTGGACTGGAACGCCGGGCAGTCTTTTCTCGAAAACAAAAAAGAGGATACGGAGATTGTCGAACGGACGCAGAAAATAGCGGCGGGGTTATCGCAAGCCGAGGAAACCGCCCATTATACGGTATCTACCATCAAAAAAACGGCAAACTTGTACACGCAAACCACAAAAGCGATGAACGATATCGTAACGACGACAAAAGCGCAAGCCGCCCGTCCGGAAACGATCTATAATAAACGAATCGTCTCCCGGCTGGGTGTTCCTTTCCAGGCCGTGCAGTCCGACCGCATCCGCATCGAGCTCTTTAAGCTGAATTCAGGCACCTATAGAGGATATGCGATGAAAGTGAAGCTCAAGGACCCTTCAGCCATGAAAATGGTGCTCGGCAACGATTCGCTTGGCAGCGCGGAAACGACCCTGCATGCGGTAAGCCGCTATGGCGCCATTGCCGGCATTAATGCTGGCGGTTTTGCCGATGCTGGCGGACGCCGCTATCCGCTGAGCACGACGGTTATGAACGGTAAATATTTGACCGGCTTTGAGCCGACCTTCAAGGATTTGGCCTTTGTTGGCTTGAACCGCTCGGGCAAGCTGATTGGAGGCAAATTTTATTCCCAGCAGCAGCTGGATCAGCTGCAGCCTTCGTTCGGCGCTTCCTTTGTCCCGGTATTGCTGAAAAATGGCGTACGGACGCCGATTCCGGACAAGTGGAAAACTTCCCCTTACCGCGCCCCCCGGACCGTGATCGGCAGCTATAAAGACGACCAGCTGCTAATTATCGTCGTTGACGGCTACAACGAAAGCGGAACTTCGGGAGCTACGCTTGAGGAACTGCAGAACAAGCTGATCAACCTTGGCGTCAAAGACGCCTACAATCTGGATGGAGGAGGCTCATCCTCCCTGATTTTTGACGGAAAGGTCATTAATAACCCTTCCGACAAAGCGCTTCGTCCAGTCCCTACGCACTTTTTATTTTTTGAATAATAGACTTAAAAGAAGTTGTCCTTGTTTCTCCATAAACAAAAAAAACAAGCGTCTCCTTCCCCAAGGAGGCGCTTGTTGCCTGTTGACTTAAACCCTATAGCTGCGGGCATCAGATCAGCTGCTGACTATTTATTTCAAAGCTGTCTGCACGGGTTGTATGTATCAGCCCAATCTGCGGAGTCCGTTCATTTCGGTCAAACACTGCTTGCAGATCGTACGTTCTTTGAATTCGGTAACCTCTTCCATGGAACCGCAAAATACACATTTGGGGCGGTAGCGTTCCAGAATAATATGATCACCCTGCACCAAAATTTCGACAGGATCTCCCTCATTCATTTGATAACGTTTGCGAAGCGACTTCGGCAATACGATTCTTCCCAATTGGTCTACTTTACGCACAACACCGGCTGGTTTCATTTGGCACCTCTTTCAACGAGTAATTTTTGCGGATAGCATCATCATATATAATTCGACAAAATAAGATCGAATCCTGCCGAATTTTATATTTTTTTCTATTAGCTTTTTTTGTCACTGCCTATAAAAAAAGCTGATAATGAAAAAAGCCGGCAATAAAACCTGCCGGCTTCCTGATTTTCCATTCGATCATTTAAAATTCAAGCTTATTGCATACCCGGAAAATTCAGCTGGCGCAGCGCCTCGTATACGATAATGGCTGCTGAATTGGACAGGTTCAGGGATCTGACCTTATCGGTCATCGGCATTTTCATCGCGGTCTCCCGGTTCGCTTCAATCAGCTCTGGAGGAAGTCCTTTTGTTTCTTTGCCGAAAACCAGAAAGTCCCCGTCCCGGAATTCGAAGTCATGATAATATTTTGTGGCTTTGGTCGTAGCGTAAAAATATCGGCCTTCAGGATAAGCCGTCTGCAGTTCTTCAAAAGAGTCGTGATATTCGATATGCACCGCATACCAATAGTCTAATCCAGCACGCTTGAGCGTTGCATCATCCGTCCGGAATCCCAGCGGCCGAACCAGATGCAAATGGGTTCCCGTGGCCGCGCAGGTTCTGGCAATGTTGCCGGTATTGGCCGGAATTTCCGGTTCAACAAGTACAATATGTAAAGCCATGTTGTGAATCCTCCTAATGCTGCAAGTTTTCCATATTCCAAGAACGAGGTCTCCATTTTTTACAGCCTTTATAGTATACCAAAATATCCCCTTTAATCTCTAATCCTCAGCTAAAAATAGGCAAAAAACCTTACCCGCCGGTAAGGTTTTTATGCATGATTGCCGATTCCCGATCGATTAACGGTTTTTGCTGCGGAAATCCGACATAAACTGAGTCAAAGCCTCGATCGTCCCGTAAGGCACGGCGTTATAAATGGAAGCCCGAAGTCCGCCCACGCTGCGGTGGCCCTTCAGGCCCACAAAACCGGCCGCCTCGGATTCCTTGATAAACTGTTTCTCCAGTTCCTCCGCAGCCAGACGGAAGGTAACATTCATGAGGGAACGGCTGCCTGGCTGGGCAAACCCTTTATAGAAACCTTCGCTTTGGTCGATGGCATCATACAGCAGGCCCGCTTTTTTCCGGTTCAGCTGCTCGATGCCGCTAAGCCCGCCCTGCTCTTCGATCCATTTCAGCACTTCATTGACCATGTAAATTGAGAAGGATGGCGGCGTATTGTACAAAGAGTCATTTTTAAAATGAGTATCATAACGCAAAATCGTCGAAAGATGTTTTGGCGATTGTTCAAGCAGCTCTTCGCGGGCAATGACAACCGTAACTCCGGATGGCCCCAGGTTTTTCTGCGCTCCGGCATAAACCATGCCAAACTGCTCCAAATCGAAAGGACGGGACAAGATATCGCTGGACATATCCGCAATCAAAGGAATGCTGCCGGTATCCGGATATTCGAAGAAGGAGGTTCCTTCAATCGTTTCATTGGAGGTTACATGCAAATAAGCCGTGTTCTCCGGCAGCTTAAGACCGCTGAGATCCGGCACTTCCCGAAAACCTGCTGCTTCGGAAGAAGCCGCTACAAAAGCCTCGCCTACCAGTTTCGCTTCTTTAAGCGCCTTATCGGCCCAGCTGCCTGTTCGGACATAACCGGCCGCTTTCCCTTCGGTCAGGAAATTAAGCGGGATCATGGCAAACTGCGTAGATGCGCCCCCTTGCAGGAACAGCACTTTATAACCGGAAGGGCTGCCGAACAGCTTCAGCAAACGGCTTTGCGCTTCTTGATGCACCGATTCATAAACCGCTCCGCGGTGCGACATTTCCATAATGGACATGCCTGTCCCCTTAAAATCCACAAACTCGGCTTGCGCACGCTCCAGCACTTCGAGCGGCAGTGCAGCCGGACCGGCATTAAAATTGTAGGCTCTCTTGTTCAAAAGGCTCCCATCCTCTCGTTTTCTGTCAATGCATTTACGTTATCATAGCAACTCTGGAATATTCCATCAAGAGTCAACTCTCAATTTTTTTTATTATTTTAAAGAGTTGCCGCATTAAAGTAAATATTTGTTCAAAAAAGCTTTTTATAAAGAGGGATTTAAATAAAGAAACCTTCCGGTAATCCGGAAGGTTTCTTTGAAGCAATCGCAGGACTTTGACCTTACAGGTCAAAGTACAGGCTGAACTCATGCGGATGAACACGAGTGGAAACCGCTCTTGCTTCATTGCGTTTGAAATCTACAAAGTTATCGATAAATTCTTTAGTGAATACGCCGCCTTCAGTCAAGAACTCATAGTCGGCAGCCAAAGCGTTAAGCGCTTCGTCCAGGGAACCCGGAACGCTGCGGATGTTTTCTTTCTCGGCATCGGACAATTCGTAAATGTTTGTATCAAAAGGACCGTAGCCTTGTGCTCTAGGGTCGATTTTGTTTTTGATGCCGTCCAGACCAGCCATCAGCATAGCGGAGAATGCCAGGTACGGGTTGGCTGTGGAGTCCGGCGTACGGAACTCAATCCGGCAGCCTTTAGGTGTTACGGCAGCAACCGGGATACGCACGGCAGCGGAACGGTTACCTTTGGAGAACACCAGGTTTACCGGAGCTTCGTAACCAGGAACCAGACGTTTGAAAGAGTTTGTGCTCGGGTTTGTGAAAGCGATCAAAGCCGGTGCATGGTACAGGATGCCGCCGATGTAGTGCAGAGCGGTTTCGCTCAAGTTAGCGTAAGCGCCTTTTTCATAGAACAAAGGCTGGTCGCCGTTAAAGATCGATTGGTGAACGTGCATGCCGCTTCCGTTGTCGCCAAACAGCGGTTTAGGCATGAATGTAGCTACTTTGCCGGCTTTATAAGCCGTATTTTGTACGATATATTTATATTTCATCAGGTTATCGGCTGTTTTGATCAAAGTGTCGAAACGGAAGTTGATTTCCGCTTGGCCTGCAGTCGCTACTTCGTGGTGATGCCGTTCTACGGCAAGGCCGGCTTCTTCAAGCAATCGGCACATTTCGCTGCGCAGGTCTTGGCCTTTGTCTGTAGGAGCTACAGGAACATAACCGCCTTTAACCGGCACCTTGAAGGATTGGTTTGCGCCTTCTTCGTTACGGCCGCTGTTCCAGCTTGCTTCTTCGGAATCAACGGAGTAATAGGACTTATTCATGCCGCTTTCGAAACGGACATCGTCAAAGATGAAAAATTCGGATTCAGGAGCAAAGTTAGCATGTGTACCGATCCCGCTGTCCTGCAGGTACTGCTCGGCACGGGCTGCGATGCTGCGCGGGTCGCGCTCATAACGTTCGCCTTCAGGCGTATAAATATCGCACAATACGTTTAAGGTTGGGTGAGCCGTGAATGGATCCACGAATACAGAACCGCTATCAGGCATCATAACCATATCGGATTCTTCAATTCCGCGGAAACCGGGAATGGAAGAGCCGTCAAAAGCAACGCCGTTTACGAAAGTGTCTTCATCCACTGCAGTTGCCGGCAGAGAGATGTGATGTGAACGGCCTGCCAAATCAGTAAAACGGAAATCCACCCATTCAATCTGTTGATCTTCGATTAATTTCAAAACATCCTGTGCTGACATCCTTTTTTTCCTCCCAATCACGAACATTAAAGCGCGAACCAACGATTAACGTTCATTTTTATTTATTTTTGTTGTGGTCATTATAAATCTCAAACCCGTTTGCCGTCAATAGCTATGTAAGGTATTTTCGACGATTGTGTCAGGTATTATCACATTTACCCCATTGCTGTAAAGCACAAAATTTTAATAGCCCTTCGGGCAGGCCGAAGGGCTCGTTCATATCCTTATTTTTAGCTGAAGAAGCTGAAATTCGTTCTTTTTCAAGAAAAACCTTTATAACTTGGAAGATATTGTTACAAGACAGATGCGCTTAACTTTGCTGCCTCGGAACCCGGATTAAAACGGCGTCCCACGAGCGGAGCCAGCTTGCCCAAATCCTGCAGCAGAGACGCAAATTGTTCAGGGAACAGAGACTGCACGCCGTCGCCCGTCATCGAATTGTCCGGATCCGTATGCATTTCCACGATCAGACCGTCTGCCCCGGCAGCAACGGAGGCCTTGGACATCGGCTCAACCAGCTCTCTGCGGCCGGTGCCGTGGCTTGGATCGGAAATGACCGGCAGGTGGCTGAGATGTTTCAAGGAAGGAATAGCCGCCAAATCCAGCGTATTCCGGGTGTATGTTTCAAAGGTGCGGATCCCGCGTTCACATAACATGACATTAGGGTTTCCGCCTGCTAAAATGTATTCAGCCGCATTCAGCAGCTCGTCATAGGTCGCGCTGAATCCTCTTTTCAGCAGGACCGGTTTGCCGCATTCCCCCAGCTTCCGCAGCAGGTCGAAGTTTTGCATGTTGCGGGTGCCCACCTGCAAAATGTCCGCGTATTCGGCGCAAATGTCGACGTATTCGGGTGTCATGACTTCCGTAATCGTCAGCAGCCCGTGTTTCTTGCCGGCCTCCGCCATCATAATCAGACCTTCCACGCCGGTGCCCTGGAAGCTGTAAGGCCCCGTACGCGGTTTAAAAGCTCCTCCGCGCAGCACTTGGGCGCCCGCGGCTTTAACCAGTCTGGCGATTTCGTCAATCTGTTCAGGGGACTCCACCGCACATGGACCGCCCATGATGACCAGCTCTTCGCCGCCGATTTTGACATCGCCGACCTGGATCACGGTATCCTCCGGATGGAAATCCCGGCTTGCCAGCTTGTAGGATTTCGTAATCTTCACCACGTTCTCCACGTCTTTCATTTGTCTAAGATGTTCCGCAAGCTTCGGTTCGATCCGGCCGATCAAACCGATGACCGTGTGGTCGTTTCCTTGGGAAACATGGGCTTGAATGCCTTCCTTCTCTATGAATTCAACAATTTCCTTTACGCGTTCTTCCGGTGTGTGCGCAGAAGTAATAACAATCATCACTGCACTTCCTCTCAACTATTTATTTATTCTTCAAACCAGGGGGTACCCAGCCGGTATTCTTTCGCACTTAAACGCTTGTTTGCTTTTAAGCTTTTAACCACTAAAGTAAATATACCTGAGAATAGGTGTGGAGTCAAGAAAATTTATTCCCCCAGTATTGCCTTCTAGGATGCCGAAAAAATGCCCCCAACAAAAAAGGCGTCCAGTTGGACGCCGGGGTATCTTTTTCAGGACAGCAGATCCTCCAAAGCCGCGCAGGAATCCTCATAGACCGTTTCCAAATGATCGAGAGTTTCCTTCTTTTCGCCTTCAGCGCTCGTTAGGCAGCGGTGCTCGATTTCTCCGCACATTTTGGCCAGGTAAACCATCCCCATGCTCAAACTGCCCGATTTCAGGCTGTGGGCAACCTCTGAAGCCAAACGGTATTCTCCTGCGTCAAGCAGATGCCGTAGCTCGTCCAGTCTCTTTGGGGTTTCCTTCCGAAACAGCTCCAGCAAAGCCGGGATCATATGATGGCTCCCGTCGTCCAGCTCAACGAGCTCTCGAACGGTTTCCAGGTTAAGCAGCCCCCGAGCGTCCTCCCCCTCTTTGAAACCGCTTTCTATATTAATAGTAGAAAAAAACTGCCTCCGACGCTCCTGTTCCTTGCCGCTTAAATCACTTAAGCCTGCCATCCCATTCTCCCCCTTTAACCGGCCCTTGTAGAGAAGCCGGTGGAATTTGTTGAACAGTAATGCTGGAGAAGCGTGCCGTCCGACCGTTTTTCGTTTCCCTTTTTCCAGTACAAGTTCTAATTCCCATTATAAGCGTTTGTATAAAAATAAAAAACCCGCGGGCAGCGGGTCTGATGCATATTTTGTATGTCCGGCGGAAATTCAGTTCTCCGGCACGGATGCAGCTTTGGCTTTCACCGGAGGCAGCAGCTTTTGCATGTTAACGGTTCTGACGAGCGGCCACGTTTCCGGCATATCGTCGTCGTATTTCTCCAGATAGGAAATTACTTCTTTGGTAATGGGCGTTGGCGTCGACGCCCCGGAGGTGACGGCCACCCGTTTCTTGCCGGTCAGCCATTCCCGCTTCAATTCCGAAAGATCCGCAATCCGGTAAGCTTTGACGCCCGCGATTTCCTCCGAAACCTGGGCAAGCCGGTTGGAGTTGTTGCTGCGGGGATCCCCCACCACAATGACCAGCTCCGCTTGGCCGGCCTGTTCGGCAACCGCCTCCTGACGCACCTGGGTCGCCAGGCAAATCTCATTATGCACTTCGGCTCCCGGAAACTTCTCCAGCAGCTTTTTCATAATATGTCTGATATCCCACTGGCTCATTGTCGTCTGATTGGTAATCAGGATTTTGTCAGCTTTAAGATAGAGCTGCTCAATTTCCTCTTCTTTCTCAATCAGATGGACATGGCCGGGAGCCACGCCTACAGCACCTTCAGGCTCGGGATGGCCTTTCTTGCCGATATAAATAACTTCAAAGCCTTCCGCCGTCTTCTCTTCGATCAGGACATGGGTTTTGGTCACGTCGGGACATGTGGCATCAACGGTGGTCAACCCTTTTTCCCTCGCCTTGCGCCGAACTTCGGGCGATACGCCGTGTGCGGTAAAGATAACGGTGCCTTGGTCGACCTGATCCAGAATATCCAGACGATTGGCTCCGTCGAGCGTGATAATGCCTTCATCTTCAAAAGATTTGGTGACATGACTGTTATGCACGATCATGCCCAATATATAAATGGGGCGCGGCAGATCGAGGTTTTTCGCCGCCTGGCGCGCAAGCACCATAGCGTCGACAACCCCGTAGCAGTAGCCTCGCGGTGATATTTTTACAATTTCCATGGCTTATAAACCCGCCTTTCCTTCCCCCTGCCTTCAGAATGATGGTGAAAGACGCAGCAGGGCTCAACGTCCATTATACCTCATTCTTCGGCGGCATTAAAGGCGGCCGGCAGCCAGATCAGGAAGGTAGTTCCTTCCCCTTTACGCGTGAAAACCTCGACGGAGCCGCGGTGCTCGTCGATGATCCATTTGCCGATGGACAAACCAAGTCCCGTTCCCGGCGTAACGCCGCGCGACTGATCCGCCCGATAGAACCGGTCAAATATATGCTCCACCTCCGAACGTTCCATGCCGATTCCGGTATCCGTAATGCGGATGCCAAGCTGCCCGTCATTTTTAACCGTGTCGATGACCACTTTCCCCGAAGGGGTGTATTTGAAGGCGTTCTCAATAAAAATAAACAGCATCTGCTGCAAATAATCCCGGTCCCCCTCCACGACCGCCCCTTCCAGCGCGCCGAGATCCCCTTGAAGCCATTCGGCTTTGCGCGGCAAAAACTGGGCACGGCGGATTACGTCCGTTACCAGCGGCTCCATTTCGATCGTTGTTTTCTCGATCGTTTGGCCCGCATCCGCCCGGGCAAGGGACAGCATATCGTTAACCAGGCGGCTCATGCGGCTGGCTTCGTCGGCAATATCGGTTACGGCTTCGACGGATAGCTGATGCAGGTCGGCCTGGCTGAGCTTCTTGCTGGAGCTTTCCTCCTGCGTCCACACCTTCTTCAGCAGGTCGACATTGCCGCGAATCGTGGTCAGAGGCGTCCGCAGCTCGTGCGAAGCATCCGAAACAAAACGGCGCTGCGCAGCGTAAGCTTGGTCCAGCTCATTGTAAAAGGTTTCCGTACGCTCGAGCATCCCGTTCACGGTTCCGATCAGCCGGCCAATTTCATCCTGCGGACCGTCATAATCGATGCGGACGCTGAGGTCGTTGCCGGTTTGAATCTGGTTGGCGGCATCAATCACCTTGCCAATCGGACGCATAGACGTACGTGCCAGGAATAAACCGAAGGTGGAAGCCACAAGGATAGTAATAATAGACCCGATTAAAAGCACATGCCAAAGCTGGTCCATGATCCGGTTCTCGGCAGCCGTATTGGCTGCCAGCTGGACAAGCCCGATGACGCCCGCTTTTCCGTTAATCGTCGCCGTAATAGGAACCTGCAGCACGCTGTAAAAATTCCCGCCCATGGTTACGTTCTCAAAATGAGCTTTCGGATGGTCCCCCAGCATCTCCAAATCCGGAACGGGGAATACCATGGCCCGGTTCTTCAGCCCTGTCGACACCTGGGTCAAACCGGAAACGTAGCTGTGCGTCTGCCAAAAAATCTGGGCGTCCTCCAGCCGGATCCGCTGAGTGATATCCGGAGTCAAATCGAACCCCTGAATCGTGGTCACATTAAGCGAAGCCAGGGTAGGATTCGCTTGATCGATGATTTTGTTTTTGACCTCGGAAAAAATATTGTATCTTACGATCCCGTATATCGAAGCGCAAAACACAAGGAGCGTCACAGCCAGGATGCCTGTGTACCAGGCCGTCAGCCTTAGCCTGATGGACATGTTATGCGTCTCCTCTCAGAATGTAACCGGCACCGCGAATGGTTTGAATGATCCGCTTGCCTCCATGCTCCTCCGTTTTCTGGCGCAGCATCGCGATATAAACCTCAAGCACGTTGGATTCGCCACTGTAGTCGTAGCCCCAAATCTTGTCCATGATCAAATCGCGCGTAAGCAGCCGTTTTGGATTTTGCATGAACAGATGCAGCAAATCAAATTCTTTGGCCGTCAGCTCCAGCCGGTTTCCTGCCCGGACTACCTCACGGGCATCCAGATCCATAATGATGTCTTCAAAAATAAGGCGCTGGCCGCTTCCTTCGCCGGACGGCTCCCTGCGTCTAAGCAGTGCGCGAACCCGGGCTAACAGCTCCTCAAGCGCAAACGGTTTAACCAGATAGTCGTCCGCCCCGTTATCAAGTCCTTTCACGCGGTTCTCCACTTCGTCTTTTGCGGTCAGCATCAGAATCGGCACCGTGCTTCCGCCTTCCCGCAATCTGCGGCATACCTCGAAGCCGTCAAGCTGCGGCATCATGACGTCCAGCACGATCAGATCGGGATCGGCGGAAAGCATCATTTTTAACCCTTCAAGCCCGTTGTTGGCCGTATAAACGTCATAACCTTCAAAAGCCAGTCCACGCCGCAGCATGGAGGTAATTTTCTCGTCGTCGTCGATAACCAGAATTCCGTTTCTCACCCGAACATCCCCCAATGACTAAATATTCCGAATATGAATAGAAGCGGTAGGGAAAATAACCCCGCCGCTTCCTCATTAAAGTCTACGTTGCAGCCGTTCGTCAAGATTAAGGATTAGTTGTGCTGCTTGTAGACGTTTGGAAATCGTTTTTGTTGCCGATCGTTACCGGCAGGTCGATCTTTTTCCCGTCCCGGACAATGTTCAGCGTGATTTTGTCGCCTACTTTTTTCTTCTGGATATAAGCGATCAAATCGTCGGCTGTTGCATAGTTTTTGCCGTCTGCACCGGTAATGATATCGTAAGGGCGCAGATCCGCCTGATAGGCAGGAGATTTATACAGAACCTCCATAACCAGCGAACCTTCGGTGACGTTAGTCCCCATTTGCTGCGCAACTTGCGGCGTTACGGTTTGCAGGCTTGCGCCGATAAACGGTTCAGGAGTTGCCGGAATCTCTTCATTGTTTTTCAGTTTATCCAGCACTTCAGAGATCGTACTCGTAGGGATCGCAAAACCGATGCCTTGGGAATCCGAGCTGACGGCCACGTTGATCCCGATGACTTCCCCGTTCAGGTTAAGCAACGGCCCGCCGGAGTTACCAGGGTTAATGGATGCGTCGGTTTGCAGCAGGTTTTCGTATTTACGGTCTTTTTCGCCGTTTTCGCCGGCGATGGAAATTTCACGTCCTGTCGCGCTGAGCACCCCGGCAGTAACCGTATGGTCAAAGCCCTGAGGGTTCCCGATCGCTACTACGCTTTCACCGACTTCTTCCTTGTTGGAGTCCGCCAGCGAGATGGAAGGGAAGTTGCCGTCGCCGTCGATTTTCAGTACAGCCAGGTCAAGATCATAGCTTGTGCCGAGCACCTTGGCTTCATAAGGTTTGGAAGTGCCTTGAACCGTTACCTGCACGACATCGGCACCATGTACCACGTGTTCATTCGTCAGAATATAACCGGACTTGTCGAAGAAAAATCCGGAGCCCAGACCGGAAGCCACTAAACCGTCGTCGGTTCCGCTGCTGCCATTGCTGCCGCTGCTGCCGTTTCCGGATCCGCCATTGCCGCTTCCCCCGCTGCCTCCGCCAAACGGATCTCCGAAGAAGTAATTAAAGAACGGATCGTTATTAAAGGAGCTGCCGCCGCTGCTTTTATTTGATTTCACTAAAGTTTCGATCTGTACGACTGCCGGACCTGCCTGCTTCACGACCGAAGTAACGTCACCGCCGCTGCTGACCGGAAGTTTAACATTTGTAGCAGAGGAATCGGCCAGAGGATCGGATGTAGTCGTTGCCGACGCCGTTTGGGTAATGGCCTGTTTCCCGCCGGTAAACAAATTTTCATAATCCGCATAAGCCATGGCTCCGCCCATCAGGACCATCCCTGCCAGAACGCCGGCCACAACCGATTTAACCGGAGATTTAGGTTTCTTTTGCGAATACTGCCAGTTCGGATTATTCCGTCCACCGGGATTGCCGGAGTCCGAATTTCCTCCGTTAGCGGCTCCTTCAAACGTCGAACGCGAAGGATAGCTGTTAGGGAGCGGACGCACCGGCTGCGGAGGGGTAATTTCCACTTTATCTTCGTTTCTGGAATCATAACTTCCATAACCGCCGCTTGTATTTTGCTCTTCACGGTTCCGGTCCTGAGACTGATATGGACCATAAGAATAATAGTAAGAAGAGTTGGAGTTGGCATCGGAAGTCCCTTGATCCGAAGGTTTGCCTGCGCCGCTGCTGTTGCTAGGACCGCTGTAAGTATTTTCCGAGCTGTAGTCGTTGTAGCTGTTTCTGCGATTGTTCATTTCTTCGTTATTGTTATTATTATTGGAATCAGTTCCGAAGCCGAAACCTTGACTGGATTTGTTGTTTTGTTCGTCCATTGTTTATATCCTCCTCATCCCTGGTTGATTAGGGGTTATGTTCTTGATGTTTTTATTTTGTACTATGAACCTTAAACATACCTTAAAAACAATTAAAAAGAAGATAAATCCCTAAATCTTATCAAATTCCCCCAAGTTTCGAGAAAGCATAGACAACCACGGACAAACCTTCGGCCTCTTTTGCCGGCTCCGCCCTTTTAGGTTCAGGAAACCCATCCTTGACGGTGCGCATAAATCGCAAGCTGCGTGCGGTCCTCCAGCTCGCATTTCATCAGCAGGTTGCTGACATGCGTTTTGACCGTCTTAATGCTGATGTGCAGCTCTTCCCCGATCTCTTTGTTGCTTTTGCCTTCGGCGATGAGCAGCAGCACCTCTTTTTCCCGTTCTGTGAGCCCGGCAGTGTCGCCCTGTACCGTTTTTTGCCGGATGCCGCGGGTGAGCGCCTGGGCCACGTCGCCGGTCATCACCGGCATGCCGCGGTAAGCCCCCTGAAGGGCATAAATCAATTCTTCGGCGGATACTGTCTTCAGCACATAACTGACCGCCCCGGCTTCGATCGCTTCGACGACCAGATCATCTTCCAAAAAGCTTGTCAAAATAATGATTTTGATCCCCGGGTGCCGTCCCAGAATATGCCGCGTCGCTTCCGCGCCGTTCATGTTCGGCATCATTAAATCCATTAACACGATGTCCGGCCTTGCCTCCGGCTCCATCTCGTTGATCTTGTCCATGGCCTGCCGGCCGTCGCAGGCTTCGGTTATGACCTCAAACTGGGGTTCAAGCGACAAATACGTTTTTAAGCCCATCCGCACCATGTCGTGATCGTCTACTATCATAACTTTAATAGATCCGTTACTCATGATTCTTCCCCTTTCCTGGCATCCTCAAACTTCGGTATATGAATGCGAATCGTCGTGCCCGCTCCCGGTTTGCTGATCACCTCAGCCGTTCCTCCAAGCTTTTCGGCGCGTTCCCGCATGGTAGACAAACCATAGGATCCCTGCTTCTGAACCGAGGAGCTGAACCCCTGCCCGTCGTCGCTTACGCTGAGCACGACTTGGCGGGCGGATTCCTGCAGGGCCAGGCTGACCAGCTTGGCTCCCGAATGTTTGACGATGTTGGCCATAGCCTCCTGGATGATCAGGAACAGCTGATGTTCGATCGCCTCGGAGAGCTCGCCCTGCAGATCCTGGTCAATCACGCCCTTCAGCCCATTCTGCCGGCAATAGTCCGGAAACCATTGGTCCAACGCTTCCGACAGCGACTTGCCAACCAGCTCCATCGGGCGCAGCTGTGCAATTAACGCACGCATCTGCTTTTGCGCCGTATTGGACATCTGAATCAGCTGTTCCATAACCTGACGCCCCTGCTCGGGTCTCGAATCCAAAATTTTTGGCAGGGAAGAGGCCGCCATATGGACAGCAAAAAGCTGCTGGCTCACCGTGTCATGCAGATCACGGGCAAGCCGGCGCCGCTCTTCCAGCACCGCTTTTTCAGCGGCCTGTTCCTTATCGGTAACTTCCTGCTCGCCAAGAAGCTGCAGGAGGTGCATTTTCTTTTCCATCGCTTCCGTCATCCGGTTAAATTCGCTGTAGATGCCCGCAAAGGTCATGTCCGTCGTATCGGGAATCCGTACCGACAAATTGCCTTTTGCCACCTGCAGCATGCTTAAATGCAGAAAGTCGAGCCGGCGCTGAATGCGCTGGCCCGCTATATAACCGATAACCAAGGTGAATATGAGAATGCCGGCCATGTAATAAATCCATAAGCGGGAATCCGAAACGACGATGTAATCCGTGGAATTCCCCGCGTACAGAACTCCGGCTGTTAATACGCCCGTAAGCAGGAAGTAGAAAAGCAGCTCCCACTTCGTGTTTTTAAGCACCTTCATCATCATTTCAGCCCACCCTGTTAATCCGGATATCTCCGACCAATACGCTGACATTCAGCTTGATCTGTTTGCCGGTTTCCTGATAGTTCGGGGTTTTCGAAGTAATGCTGCTCATAAAACCGCCGGTTTTCTCCTGAAGCACCTTCATATCGCCGATCAGCGAGCTTGACGTTACCGAGATGCCGAGGTCGGCGTCCGCCGGAACAAATATTTTGACGTCCCCGATAAAAGCCGAAACGTTGATTTTAGTCTCCCCGTAAGGAATCTGGGCTTTGGTGAGATCGATCACGGTGTCGCCGATAAAATGGGAGATGTTTGCCGGTTTAAGTTCAAAATACTGATCTCCCAGACGGACGTCCCCGATAAAGCCGGACCGGTTAATCTTATCGTTCGGGTCAGCTCCCTGGTGCCTGCCGTGTTCGTGTTTCTTACGCTGCTGCTGTTGCTGCTCTTCCTGTTCCCTGCGTTTCTTGCTTTCTTCCGGAAAAGCCTGCTCAAACGCCTCGTCAAACGTAGAGCCGAAATTCGGCTCCAGCGATGGATCCAGCGGAGCAGGAGTCGGCGGTACGGGAGGCGCTTGGTAAGGGTCGGCATCAGAGCCCGAACGACGCCTCGACGGTCTGAACATCACCGACAATCCTGCTGCTATCAACACTACGGGCACTGCGTACTTAAAAAATTCACTCACCGATAAATGGATGAAATCCAGATTTCTGGCGAGGAAAAAGACCCCAACGGCCGTTACCACCAGCCCTCCAAAAACGGCCCCGCCGTTTCGGCCGCTGTTCGTAAGCTGTGACAGTCCGGCCATGATGACGAATACCGGCCAAAAAGTCGCAAACAGCTCTCCTATGCTCAAGCTTATATATCCGAGCATATTGAGGAGAATCAGCACGCCCGCGGCCAGCAGCAACAGCCCACCAAACATTCTGCCAGTCCATCCTCTAAACATGTTTATCCCTCGTCTTCCCTTTACTTGTTTGATTATGGTTTTAGTTTACCGGACTTGCAGCAGGCTGCATAGCGGCGGCAGATTGAACCGCTATCGGTCTCAAGACCGATTTGGCTGTCAATATCCGGCATGGCTTCGGGAACGGAAGGAGGGCCATTATGTAATTTTTCTTAATAAGATGATAGAAAAAACAAAGAAGATGCCGCCACGGGGCATCTTCTATTGTCCGGCTTTTCAGCCTTATTTGGTTTGTTTTTGACCTTTTGCTTTTTGCACTTTCTTTTTCACCGGCTGACTGCTCAAATCCGCGAATTCTTCGTCGAATTTTTCATTCGGTGTTTTGAAGCCTGTGCTTTTAGCCATACCCGCGCCACCGGCAGATTTTACTTTTTGTTGAACAGGGCTGCTGCCCAATTCTGCGAATTCTGCGTCGTATTTCTCGTTCGGTGTTTTGTAGCCTGGGTTTTTAGCCATTGGTAAAGCACCTCCGATATAATTTTGGCTGCCTGAAAGACTAGCCGAAATGTATTATGCGGAGCTTTAAATGCTGCTATACAGGTAAACTTTAGATGGAATTTTCCCAATTAGGGTCCATCAAATCCTCATTCACTTCAATGGATTCGCCGAATTTTTGAAGCATCTGCTCGGTCAATTTTCCGCTGCCCCATTTAATGACGCGGACGTTGACCTTCTTTTTGCCCCATTCCTTAAACACCTGCTTGGTCGTGGAAAAATAAAGATCCACATGGTTGCCCTTGATCGCACCGCCTTTATCCGCTACAACCCCGTAGCCGTATCCGGGAATATAAAGGATCGTTCCGAGCGGAAAGACGCTCAAATCGGCGGCAATCGTGGAAAGCGAAGCTTTATCCCGTCTGACCTTGACTCCCGAATACGTAATTCCGTATTGCGGATGGTTCGGGCGCTTGCCCGTAGATTCATATCCGGCTGTATAACCCGTTGCGAGCACCGTAACCACTTCAGCCTGTTTCGGCTGAACACGGCGTTTCTGCAGCCCGGCTACGGATTGGACCACTTTTCCCGCATCGGCCATCGCTTTTCCAATAACGATTCCAGCTTCCCGTACGGCTTCATGCTCAGGGTTCAATCCGGTGGATGAGTCAAAAGACGAAGCGTTTCTATCAAAATCCCTGGTTTCATAGTCGCTGTACGTATAATAAGGATCATCCTGATCCAGACCGAACCCCATAACGGCAAAGCTGCTTAAATCCAAGTCAAAAATGTTAACCGCCACGTCGCTGTACCGGTTTTGGTTGAATGAAAAAGAACCGAACGCGGCTGCGGTATCCTTGCCTTCAAAACTATTAAAAACCAATCCCAATGCTATCAAAATCAAAATCAGTTTTTTCCAAAATTTAAAATGGCGCATGTGAAATCCTCCCCCTTAATCGCAAGGATGTCCACATACGCCAAATTTTATACGCTAACCGAATCTATGAAAATCTTAAATCGTATGGCTGCGAATCTCTTCCTGCAGCAGCTGCAGGGCATCCGCCAACGATTTTGCGCCGATATCGCCTTCGCCGCGTTTACGCACGGAGACGGTCCCTTCGTTCATTTCGTTTTCACCGACAATAAACATGTACGGAGCTTTTTCGAGCTGGCCTTCACGGATCTTGTAGCCCAGCTTTTCATTGCGGAGATCGGCTTCTACGCGGATGCCCGCTTCCTGAAGTTTTTCGGTAACTTCCTTCGCATAAGCTTCGAAAGCCCCGGATACTGGAATCACCTTCGCCTGGACTGGAGACAACCAAAGCGGAAGCGCGCCCGCAAAGTTCTCCAGCAGGAATGCCGTCATACGCTCCATCGTGGAGATAATGCCGCGGTGAATAACGACTGGGCGGTGCTTCTGGCCGTCGTCGCCCACATATTCGAGCTCGAAGCGCTGCGGCAGAAGGAAGTCCAGCTGGCAAGTGGACAATGTTTCTTCTTTGCCGAGTGCGGTTTTGATTTGGACGTCCAGCTTAGGACCGTAGAATGCGGCTTCGCCTTCCGCTTCAAAAAACGGAATATCCAGCGATTCCACAACCTCGCGCAGCATACGCTGGGACATTTCCCACATCTCGTCGTCAGGGAAATATTTCTCCGTATCCGCCGGATCACGGTAGGACAACCGGAAGCGGTATTCCTTAATGCCAAAGTCTTCGTAAACGCGCTGAATCAGCTGGATTACACGCGAGAATTCCTCTTTGATCTGGTCCGGACGGCAGAAAATATGGGCATCGTTCAGCGTCATGGAACGAACGCGGTGCAGGCCGGTCAAGGCGCCGGACATTTCATAACGGTGCATCAGGCCAAGCTCGCCAATCCGGATCGGCAGGTCGCGGTAGCTGTGCATTTCGCTTTTGTAGACCATCATGTGGTGCGGGCAGTTCATCGGGCGAAGCACGAAACTTTCGTTGTCGAGCTCCATGACCGGAAACATATCCTCCTGATAATGCTCCCAGTGTCCGGATGTTTTATACAGGTCCACGTTCCCCATCACCGGGGTGTAAACGTGCTGGTAACCCAAACGTTCCTCGAGATCCACGATGTAACGCTCCAAAGTCCGGCGCAGCTTCGCGCCGTTCGGCAGCCAGATCGGCAGTCCTTGGCCGACAAGGTTGGAGAAGGTAAAGATTTTCAGGTCCTTGCCGAGCTTGCGGTGGTCGCGTTTCTTCGCTTCTTCGAGCAGGCGGAGATGCTCATCCAGGTCCGCTTTTTTAATAAAAGCGGTGCCATATACCCGCTGCAGCATTTTATTGTCGCTGTTGCCGCGCCAGTAAGCGCCGGCCACGCTCAGCAGCTTGAACACTTTGATTTTGCCGGTCGACGGAACATGAGGCCCGCGGCAAAGATCAAAAAACTCGCCTTGATCGTAAATGGACAACACGCTGTCCTCAGGCAGATCGCGGATCAGCTCCAGCTTATACGGATCACCCAGCTCTGTGAAAATAGCCAGCGCTTCTTCCCGGCTCACTTCGCGGCGGGTGATCGGCAGATTTTCGCCAATGATCCGTTCCATTTCCTTCTCGATCTTCTGGAGATCCTCAGGATTCAGGGGATGCTCAAGATCCATGTCATAATAAAAGCCGTCTTCAATAACAGGCCCGATCCCAAGTTTGACTTCCTTGTTGCCGTACAGCCGTTTTACGGCTTGCGCCAGCAAATGGGCTGTACTATGTCGCATCATTTCAAGGCCATCCTTGGAGTCCAAGGTTACCAGTTCCACCAAAGCTCCGTCTACGACAGGCGTGTTCAGGTCCACCAGTTTTCCGTCCAGCTTGCCGCCTACGGCGTTTTTGCGCAGGCCGCTGCTGATCGAAGCCGCTACATCTTCCAAAGTGCTGCCTTCCGCGTACTCTCTGACTGAGCCGTCAGGCAATTTGATTGATACTGCCATGCTGTCTCCTCCTGTTTCAATAGTTCTTGATATAATGTTCGGAAGCGGAGAACAAATCAAAAAACACCCGCCCCCGGAAAGGGACGAGTGTTATACCCGTGGTTCCACCCTAATTCAGCCAGTCCATCCGCTCATAATCGTTATACGATTATAAGTAGCGGTTTCGGCCCTTCATTAAGCCATTCATAACGGGAATGGTTCCGGCAATGCCTACTTCGCTTCTTCCCTCTTGTAAAAAGAAGGGCAGCCGTTCAGAAATGCAGCTCCAAAGGGGTAAATCAAACCGGAGGTCCGGAGGAAATTGCAGCCTGTCGTTCCCTCTCTCTGTACGGCTCCATGACATCTGATTCGTGTCTTTGTCTTCGCTGTTCGTTTTGAAATTCTGCAAATATTATAAGCTTTATTTTAAAAGCGCGTCAAGCCCTGATCAATCGCTGCAGAGCTGAGCCCGCTCCCCAAATATTTCCTGGATGGTTACAATCATCCGCAGCTCCGGCTCCTGCGTGTGAATCATGATCCGGGCCGGAGAGAGCGAAATCAGCGAGCTAACCACCGCATCCTCCATTTGGAGCTCCAGATCCGCCATTTTGACGGTAATGCCGTCGTCATAGGGAAGCGGGCTCAGCGGATGCATCTGATCGTCCAGCAGCTCAAATTCCATGCCTTCCACGTGCTTCAAATGAATGACCGGGATCCGGATATCCTGAAATTGGACAAAATATTTCAGCAGTCCAATAAACTCCTCGTATTGCTTGTCCAGTAAATATTCATCCACGGCCAAATCCAGCGCATCCTTTAATTCATCTTCATACGCCGGCATCCGGAACGAAAGCCAGCCGTCAATATCAACGGTTCCGGAAGCCATAAGCTCCTCCAGAAAAGCGCTGTAGATCTCCGCCACTCTCCGCTCGCGGCCCTTCATGTGCACTTCGTATTCCGATAATCCATCCAAAATCTGCAAAGCAATGCCAACGATCATCGGCACATCCTCATGTTTATGTAGGGAATAATGTTTGCCCAGCCATTTTCTCAGCAGGACAGGTTCTTTATCCCGCAAAACATGCTCCGTGACCAGCTCGGCCGCTTTTGATTTTAACCCCTTCACCGTTCTCGGCGGCAAGGCAGGATTACTGCTCATACACTCTACGTTAACTCTGCGGTGAGTGTAACCAAACCGGAAATAAACGGCGTTATTTCGTCCATGACTCAATTTTTCGCTTTCCGCCTGAAACGTCTTGCATAATTGTTCGGCAGCCAAACGGGAATCAACCGATGTGGTAATGGTAAATAACTGCATCTTATCGCCCCTTCCTCGAGTCCTCCAAACAAGTATATGGCGACGATGGGGCATGTATACAAATCGGGACTATGTAATGGATGGAAGCTGCCGGCGGCCAAAAAAAAGCCCCGTTTGGCGGGGGCTTCGGCGCAAGTCATATGCAATAATTGCCATTAAAAAATTATAAGAATTGGATTGATTAGATTAGATGAATTAGTTCTGCATAATAAAGTCATTTTCTACTTTCGCATTCACATCATCAAACACGCGCAAAATATCGTAACGCGTATTGCGCTGTGCCGGAATTTTGCCGGCCTGACGGATAATATCCAGCGTAGACGAAATATTAACCTTATGGGTTGCTCCTGCCGAGGAAACAACGTTTTCTTCGATCATCGTGCTGCCGAAGTCGTCGCAGCCGTACTGCAGGGAAAGCTTGCCGATTTCCGGCCCCATCGTTACCCAGGAGGACTGGAAGTGTTTGATGTTATCCAGCACGATCCGGCTGATTGCAACAGTTTTCAAATATTCTTCAGGCGTTTGGCGCTCCAGCTTCAGGTTGGTGTTATCCGGCTGGAAGGTCCAAGGAATGAAAGCCAGGAACCCTTCGGATTTGTAGCCGTTTTGAATGCATTCGTCCTGGGCGTCGCGCACCCGCATCAGGTGAAGCGCACGTTCCTCCATGCTTTCACCGAGGCCAATAACCATCGTAGCCGTCGTATTCATGCCGATTTTGTGAGCCGTCTTCATGACGTCCATCCAATCCGTCCAGGAGCCTTTAAGCCGGCTGATTTTCCGGCGGGTCCGATCATCGAGGATTTCAGCTCCGCCGCCGGGAAGGGAATCCAGTCCCGCTTCATGAATCTGGCGGATCACTTCCTCCAGCGACAAGCCGTCCGAAACGACCTTCATCTTCTGGATCTCGGCCGGAGAGAAGGAGTGCATCGTAATGTCCGGGAATCTTTTCTTAATATTGCGCAGCAAATCCGTATAATAGCTGAAAGGCAGGTTCGGGTTGGTACCGCCCTGCATCAGAATTTCCGTACCGCCTACGTCAATGGTTTCCTGTATCTTCTGAAAAATCGTCTCGTCCGACAGTACGTATCCTTCATCGGATCCCGGTCTGCGGTAAAAAGCACAGAAACGGCAGTACACGTCGCAAACGTTGGTATAATTGACATTACGACCGATAACAAATGTCGTAATCTTCTCAGGGTAACGTCTTTCCATCAAAATGTTGGCCGTGTGGCCCATTTTCTCAATTTCGTTAGACTCAAACAAAGCGGTTGCTTCCTCAAGCGTTACGCGTTCCCCGCGCAAGGCTTTCTCAAGGATAAAATCAATAGCCACTTTGAAGCAGCCCCCTTCCATTTATAAACTTTCAGGCGTTCTGGATCGTCACTCGGGGCGTTCCTTTCTTTCATCCTAACATACTAGCCTAAAGAAAAGAAGCACCCGGATAGCCGGATGCGGGAAAATTGTGAAAAATGTCTCATTCAGTTCACATATTTAAAAATTGACTTATTCTTACGCAAGCGCCTGTTCCAGGTCTGCGATTAAATCTTCTATATTTTCGAGTCCGACGGAGAAGCGCAGCAGGCCGTCCGTAATGCCCCGTTCCAAACGAACCTCGGCCGGCATTGAGGCATGCGACATCATCGCCGGGTAAGATAAAATACTCTCCACCGCGCCAAGACTTACGGCCACGATCGGCAGCTTGACGGCATTCAGCACGCGTTTGGCACGTTCGCCGGAGCCTACGTCAAAGGAGATCACCGCGCCGTAACCGGTCGACTGCTGCTCTTGAATTTCGCGGCCCGGATGATGTTTCAGCCCCGGGTAGAAGACCGCATCGATATCGCTGCGTCCGTTCAGCCAATCCGCCAGCTTGCGGGCGCTGATTTCACTGTGCGCCATCCGGGCGGACAAGGTTTTCATGCCGCGCATCAGCAGCCAGGAATCCTGGACGCCAAGCACGGTGCCTAGCCCGTTTTGCAAATATTTTAACTGCCGTCCGAGCGTTTCATTGGCCGTTACAGCCAGCCCGGCCAGCACGTCGCTGTGCCCGCCGAGAAATTTAGTCGCGCTGTGCAGAACGATGTCTATGCCAAGCTCGATCGGACGCTGATAATAAGGCGTCATAAAGGTGTTGTCCACCATGCTGATCAGTCCCTGTTCCTTGGACCAAGCGGCAAGGGCTGCGATATCCGTAATTTTCAGCGTCGGATTGGAAGGCGTTTCGATATAAATGCCTTTGGTATTCGGACGCAGCGCCGCTTTTACCTCATCGACGTTTGTCATATCCACAAAAGAAGCCTCCAGCCCGAACCGGTTTAAAATACCGGTTAACAGGCGGTAGGTTCCGCCATAAACATCTTCGGTAACGATGAGATGGTCGCCTGCGGAGAACATCATAAACGCTGCGGAGATTGCCGCCATGCCGCTCGGAAAAGCGTATCCGTTCGTGCCGCCTTCAAGCAGCGCGATGTAATCTTCAAGCGCCTGCCGGGTTGGGTTGCCCGACCGGGTGTAGTCATGCTGGGGAGGATTAAAAATATCCTCATGATGAAACGTCGAAGCCTGATACAACGGAACGCTGGAAGCGCCCGTAGCCGCGTCCACTTCCGCTCCAAAATGAAGCAGTTTCGTATCAAAGCTCAGTTCCGGCTGTTTCTGCTCAACGCCCAGACTGCCGCTGCCGTTTGGTTTACTCATGATTGGCGTCCCCCTTCCACTTCTGCTCGTGCCGCTTCAAGCGCCTGGGCTAGGTCCGCAATCAAATCGTCCGGATGTTCGATGCCGACCGAGAATCGCAGCAGACGGTCGTCGACACCAACCGCTTCGCGAATCTCCAGCGGGATGTCGGCATGGGTTTGCACGGCCGGATAAGTCAGCAGCGATTCCACGCCGCCAAGGCTTTCCGCGAAAGCGATCAGGTTTAAATGGCGCAAAATCGGCTCGACGTACCGGGCATCCGTTACTTTAAAAGAGAAAATTCCCGTATTGCCGGAGGACTGCCGGTTCTGAAGCTCATGTCCCGGATGGGACGGCAGCGCCGGATAAAACACTTCCGCAATCTGCGGGTGAGTGCTTAGGAAGGTCGCGATCGCCGTCGCATTGCTCTCATGCCGCTCCATGCGGAGCGCCAGCGTTTTCATGCCCCTCATCAGCTGATAGCTGTCGTTCGGGCTCAATACGGCCCCGATGGAGTTGTGCAGGAAGGCAATTTCCTCAGACAGCTTCTCGCCTTTGGAGACGATCAGTCCCGCAAGCACATCGTTGTGTCCGCCCAAATATTTCGTAGCGCTGTGTACTACGATGTCCGCGCCTAATTCGATAGGACGCTGGAAATAAGGGGTCAGAAGCGTATTGTCCACAATCGTCAGCAGCCCATGCAGGCGTCCCCATGCGGAAACAGCGGCGATATCCGTAACCATCATCAGCGGGTTGGTAGGCGTTTCAATAAAAACGGCTTTCGTGTTCGGACGGCGGGACGCTTCCAGCGCGTCCAGATCATTGGTGTCCACGTACGTGGCCGTAATGCCGTAACGGGAGAGAATTTTTTCAAACAACCGGTATGTTCCTCCGTACAAATCCAGAGACACGATCAGGTGATCACCGGAGCTAAACAGCATAAAAAGGGTCTGGAGCGCCGCCATCCCCGAGCTGCAGGCAAAACCGGCATCGCCGGATTCCAGGTCGGCAGCCGCTTTTTCCAATACGGCCCGGGTCGGATTTTTAGTACGCGTATAATCAAAACCCGTGCTTTGTCCAAGCCGAGGATGGCGATATGCCGTCGCCTGGTAAATCGGATAAGTAACGGCCCCGGTTACCGGCTCCTCCATGGAGCCGATTTGCGCCAGCCTGCTTTCGATTCTAAGTTTCCCGTTCGGGCTGCCTGCCTTGTTTTCCGCTTGATGTTCTGCCATGTCTGCTTCCCCCTAAATGTGATATTCGTAACTGACTTCGGTATCGATATCGAAAGGCGTTTCCTGGTACACGTAGTAATTCAGCCAATTGGCAAACAAGAGGTTTGCATGGGCCCGCCAGGACGATCTTGGCGTTTGAGTCGGGTCGTTTTTCGGAAAATAGTTCACCGGAAGCGCCACGTCCATCCCTTTGGCGACATCTCGCTCATACTCCCATTTTAGCGAACAGGGATCATATTCCGGATGGCCGGCCACAAAAATCTGTTTCCCGTCCTTCGTTGCCGCAATATACACGCCCGCTTCGTCGGATTCGGACAAAACGTCAAGTTCTTTAATTTTAACAAGATCCGATTTTAAGACCTCGGTATGGCGGGAATGCGGAACAAAAAACTGTTCGTCAAAACCCCGCAGAAGTTTGGTGTTCGGAATGTTGATGTGATGCGCGAACACACCGAAACACTTCTCCGGCAGCGAAACCTTCGGCACGCCGAAATGATGGTACAGCCCCGCCTGGGCGGCCCAACAAATATGCATGGTTGAAGTGACGTGCGTTTCGGTCCAGTCGAAAATTTCCTGAATTTCGTTCCAGTAATTGACGTCCTCGTATTCCAGCTGCTCCACCGGAGCACCGGTAATGATCATGCCGTCAAACCGGAGATGCTTCACTTCGCTGAACGTCTTATAGAACTGCTTCAGATGTTCGACTGAAGTATTTTTGGAAGTATGCGAGCTGGGATGCAGCAGCACGAATTCCACCTGAAGGGGCGTATTCGCCAGCAGGCGCAGAAGCTGCTCCTCCGCTGTCTCTTTGGTCGGCATCAGATTTAAAATGGCGATCCGCAGCGGACGGATATCCTGATGGAACGCCTGGCTTTCATCCATCACGAAAATATTTTCGTTCGCCAGCACTTCTTTGGCCGGCAATGAATCGGGTACCTTAATCGGCATAGCTGTTCAATCCTCCTCTGCATGGTTCGAGCGGCAATCTTAATCTTATGGAAGAAAGACGGGCCATATAGCAAAAATGACCTCCCTCTTAAATCGAGAAAGGTCATATCATGTCATAGTGTATGCGCCTCTCTCATCTCTCAGAGACTTCCGGGATTCGCTGCCTTAAGCAAACGCTCCAAAAGTTCCGCAAGAATTAGCACCGTGCGATCGCTCGCCGGTTGCCGGGTTTCATCGGGCCAGTCCCTCCACCTACTCTTGATAAGAAAAAACATCGGTCGGCAGCTGTAAATGAACAAACTGCCTTATTCAGTTTTTATAAGAATTTGCCTCGCTCAGATGAGCAATAATTCGTTAAAAACTTAACTTATATGCTCATTATACATAACCTGCGGCAATAGGCAAGAGCCCATACACAAATTTATTTGCGGAGCAAATTCCTGTCACAAACAACCCGTGTAAATAGATCCAGGTCGATTCCACTTAGAAAAAGCTTGCTTGCTGCTTCGGCTGCAGCAGGCTTTTTTTCTTTTTCCCCCTCTTCTCTTGAATAGCGGAAAAATAAACATACGTCTTCGCTGATTGGGTCATCCTAAAATAACTTCTTTCCTCAGGGAACCACAAATGAAAGTAGTAAAAACCGGTTATGTTAATCTTTGACCATTTTCAAAATTTTTCATTTTAAAATATCGGCCAAGTTGCTTTTCAAGGATGACCCAACCCAAAAAATGACCCGCCAACTCGGC
This sequence comes from Paenibacillus mobilis, assembly GCF_058267595.1. Taxonomy (NCBI): domain Bacteria; kingdom Bacillati; phylum Bacillota; class Bacilli; order Caryophanales; family Paenibacillaceae; genus Paenibacillus; species Paenibacillus mobilis. Next base: position 67,129 of record NZ_JBZCMS010000012.1, on the reverse strand, counting down.
ACCTTCAGCAGTTTATTGCCATATGCTGCCCTATAGCTCCGGCAAGCAGGATTTCGCTTGAAAATTTTCATAACCCGGCGTTATACTAGACAAGTGCAAAAAGTCTGGATTGAAGAAGAGGTGAACCGGTAATGGAAGGCGACTCTAGTCCGCAGAGCAAATCCCCAAGGGCAATTACAACCGCACAGGATCTTTTCGGCAGAATGCTCACGGAAGTAGGGGGTTCTTTCGTTTACCGGCATTTTATTCAATGCTGTCTAAATTAGCCGGCTGCTGAAGCTCCTGTGTTGAACCACAAAGGAGTGAATCAGATGAAAATTCGCCATGTGAACGCAGGCGTTTTCACGATCGTGGAGAGCCTTGAGGAAACACTGGCGGCACCGGCTGAAGGTTTTTACTGGATCGATGCCGACACGGAAGATTTGGAGCTGCTTCAGCCCGTATTTGGGCTGCATGATCTCGCGGTGGAAGACTGTCTGAGCGAAGAGGAGCAGCGGCCAAAGATTGAAATTTACGAAAGCCATTATTTTATCGTGGTTAACAGCATCCGTTTTGATGATGAGGAAATTTTTCTCCGGGCACTAAACGTGTTTCTGGGCCGTCATTTCATTATTACGGTTACGAAACAGAAGCTGAACGAGCTGCGCGCCATTAAACCTATCTTATGGGAGCAGGAAGTCAGCGAGCCGGACCGTTTTCTTTATTTGCTCATTGACCTTGTTGTCGACAATTATTTTCTGGTTGGCGACCGGATCGAGGATAAAATCGAGAAGCTGGAAGAAGACATCCTCGTTCATACCAAACGCTCTCATTTGAATGAAATTATCGGATTGCGAAGCGAAATTTTGTGGTTGAAGAAAATGCTCGGTCCGCAAAAGGAAGTCATCAACGTCCTTAATAAAAAAGACCTGCGCCTGATCGACGATCAGCTGCAGAAATATTTCAGCGATATTTACGAAAATGCGGTCAAAATCTCCGAGAACTTTGATACGTTCCGAGAGCTGATGGGCAACTTACGAGAAGCTTACCAGTCGAGTATCGCCAACCGGGCAAACGAAATCATGCGCGTATTTACAGCCATTACGACGATTTTTATCCCGCTGACGCTCATCACCGGCATCTACGGAATGAACTTCGACAATATGCCTGAGGTGCATACGGAATACGGGTATTTTATCGTGCTGGGCATCATGCTGACGTTAGGCCTCGGGATGTTTTACCTGTTCCGGAAAAAAGACTGGATCTGAAAACATAGCATTTATCCTTATATGTCAGGGCAAGGGCGAAGCCGGCCCCGGAAATCATCCGGAGTCTGGATTTCGCCCTTGTTTTTTTTGGGATCTTATAGCTTTCAATTACTGCCGCAAATACAAGTCCTCTTGGAGCTAATTTCATTTTTCATACTATCCTTTAACCCTCACTCAGCTTTGGTGAGCTTCACGCGGGGATCCGACATTTTGTACAACAGGTCTGCCACAAAATTGGCTACCACGACAAAGACGGAAACAATCAGAATGCTGATAAGCAATACGGGAAGATTTCTGGACCGGGCCGAACGTACGACCAAGGTTCCAAGGCCATCCCAGTTAAATACATTTTCAACAACGGCCGAACCCGATATCAGGACCGGTAAATCCATAGTGATAATGGTGATCACAGGGATTAACGCGACTCTGAACGCATGATGATAAGTCACCTTTCTTTCGGATACGCCTTTGGCACGGGCGGTCATCAGAAATTGGGAGGGAAGCACCTCCACCATGCTGGTACGAACCATTTTTAAATAATAGGCAACCAGGCCAATCGTGATCGTCGCTACGGGAAGAACCATGTGATACAGCAGATCGCTCAACTCTCCCACTTTGGACGGCGTGTGCATGCTGCTCGGCGGTAACCAGAATAATTTAAAAGCAAATAAGTCCTGCAACCAGTGCCCCAGCACAAATATCGGGATGCAATAACCCACCAGGCTCAGAATAAGGCCCAGTTTATCGGATAGTCCATCCTGTCTTGCAGCATTGTATATTCCCCACGGCACCGCTATGATTAAAGCGAAGATAAATGCCGATCCGAGCAGGATCGAACTGTTCCGGACATATTCCCAAATGTAGCTGTTGATTGGAGAGTTCTCATAATCAAGTCCAAAGTTGCCATGCAGGAGTTCCTTCACCCACCGGATATATTGCTGATAGATAGGAAGATCCAGTCCGAATAAATGTTTCTGCTCCTTTGCAAAATTGAGTTGTTCTTCCGTCATCCCTATGCTCTGCACCCAGTAACTCCCCGGCATAAGCCGCATCGCACAAAAACAAATGCTCATGACAATAAATAATACAATCAAAGAATGAATGCTGCGGCGGATGAGATAAACCCACATTGGAATCCTCCTGGTTGGAAATTATTTTTTCCATTCTACCATAGAAGATTTGTTTGAATATTATCAAATAAATTAATAATGGTTATTAGTATTTGATTTCAGCGTTCTGAACGATGGAACGTCAAGGTTTATATCGCTTTTTCCTGATCTGTTCTTGACCGTTGCCCTTCCCGGCGGTAGCGGATCCGGACCAGACGCAGCCATTCATACCGGCGTTCCAGTTCACCGTTCCCCTGCTGCATCGCCTCAGACCCGTATACCTTCTGCATAACCGGCTTCAGCAGCGTGTCCCCCAATTCCAGGTAGGCCTTCCAAATCGTCGTCTGCTCTTCAAGCGGCAGCCCGGACAATTCCTGTTCGACCAGCGCCTCCGTATCGTAACCTTCCTTCTCGAGCTGTTCCAGCTGTTCAATGGTGTCTCGGCGGGACAAGCCCGTTGTCTCCTGAATCTGTTCAAGGTTATATCCCTGCCGAATGCCCGTTAAAAGCTGCTTCCGCAGTCCGGAGCGTTCCATTTCGGCTTTAAAACGGAATTCCTTCTGTTTATAAGTCCAGGACCGGAAGGTTTCGTCGTCCAGCTCCTGTTCCACCCAATCCAAAGGGAAAGACCAATCCCGCTCTGCTTTAGCTGTAATCGCGAGCATTTCCTCCCCATATTCGGAAGCCTTGACTTCCCCTACCCCCGGCAGCTGGACCAGTTCATCGATCGTTTTCGGCAAAAAAGCGCTGAGCAGCCGGAGCAATCGGTTGCTGGCAATCAGATAAGGGGCCCTGCTTGCAGCCGCCGCTTTCTGCCGGCGCCAGGACGCCAGCTCCGCGTATATTTCCTCGCTGCCGTTCACCTCGCTGTAGCAGTAGAGCTTTTGCGTCGACATCCCTTTCGGACCTTCGTCTTCGTGAAAAATCCCGCTGATCACCGGCCGGAATCCGTCCGCCAGTTTTACGGCCAGCTGATAACGGTAGTGGCTGAGCATTTCGGACCAGGATTCCCCTTCATACCAAATGTGTCCTTTTGTACCTGCTGGGTTTTCTTCATCCCAGCCGATCCGCCAGATGCCGTCCTCCTCGCCGATCCAGACCTGGGCCGAATCCTCGTGGTTGTCCCTTTTCTGCTGCTTTCTCTCCAAACTGTTCAAAAACACGATACGCATATGCCGCACCTCCTTAAATTCAGCATACGTTCCGTGGAACGCGTTATCAGAAAACACAAATAGCACCCCTCCTGCATGCAAGAGAGGTGCTTCCCCGATAGACGTATACTGTTGTTAACTATAATACCATAATTTGTATGACAGTCAATAGAATGGAATCAGAGAAAAGCACACGTTTTCCGAAAGCGCTTTTTTCGATATAATATAAATATGTATGCCCGCTTTATAATCGCGGGGGTTACCGCCCAAAGGAGGATTCACCATGACTTTGCCCGAACATGATCTTGATTTTCTGTCCGACGGCACCGAGCAGACCTCGACCCGGTTTGTCACCTTTATCGGTCACTCTATGAAACGTTTTGATTTGGCTGTTACGACTACAAACCGCTTTTACGGAAAAAAACTCGTCATTGACCTGCAAAACGGTAAAACGGCCATTCTTGGCTCCGACGACCTTGAGCAGGAAGGTTACCTGGCTTCCATTTACGGACTCACCGAGGAGGAAGAAGCCGAGCTCGGCAGCTTTCTGCACCAGGTGCTGGGGGAACCCCATTTTACGGACTGACGGCCCGAAACAAAAGCCTGCATTCCCCAGCCACGAAACGCCCAACCACAAGGAGTTCTCCGCCTTGCCTATTTACCGACCTGGCTGCCGAACACAAGCGTGTTGCTGAGCAGCCGCCCCGCCGGGGTCAACATTTTGCTGCCGCCGTACAAAGCTGAAGAAGCTCCCCCGTCTAAATTCATCGCTTGTTTCGCTCCCAGAGCCTTCATCACCGAAGCCCATTGCGGCATCGTTGCCCCGTTTACCGTTGCCAGCAAAACAGAACCGTCAGGCATAATCGCAATGCCGCTGCGGGCTGCTGAGCCACTCAGAATTTTCGGGTCGTTAAACCCTTCCGCTTTCGCATTCAGCGTGACCTTACCGTCCGTAACGAGCCGCGGCCCGGCCCCAACTGCCGTCTGCACGCCGGACCAGTCCACGCTTTTGCCAGCCTGGTTGGTATAGGACACCTTCCACTGCACCGTGCCGCCTAATGTGAAACGGTCTGCCATCTTTTTTTCCGTACCGTTAAAAACGATAACATAGCCTTGCTTCGGAATGGCCGCATTGGTGTTCGTCCCTTTATGCGTCACCTTGCCGCCCTCTACGGTCACGGCGATGCCGCCGCTGAATCCAACCTTCGTCCCCCGGTCCGGCGTAAACAAAATGCTGCTGTTAGCGCCCGCATCCGGCGTACGGTTCATAAAGGTGGCATACCAGCTGAGCGTTTTGCCGCCGCTTCCGGTCACTTTGCCTGTAAGGGAGGGGCGCAGCGTATCCATAAGGGCCGTGCCGTCCTGTCGGAAGCCGATCGTCGTTCCATAACGGCCGATATGGGCGATCTGCCCTTTGAGAATCAACGTGCCATAAGGATCGGCCGGACCGCCATAGGCGTTAAAAAAAGCGCCGTTAACAGCGGCTTCGGCTTTATAGCTTTTAATAATCGAAGCAAAAGCCTCCGTCTGCCCGACCTGATGTTGGGCCAGCCCGACCGTTACCGGAGTTCCTTTAGGAATCCGGACGGTGCGCACAGTATAACTTTTGCCCGACACTTTAACCGTTTTGACTGCGGCCTGGATCGTGCCGGCTGCTTCAGCCGGACGGAGGTCCGGCGCCGCCGACATCAGCAGCAGCAAAACGGCAGCCGATAAAAAGCCGAGTTTTAAGCTTTTTCGCCCCTTGTCGGACATTCGGAGTCTTTTGGAGATCAAAGACGTTAAGAACCGCGATATCAAAGCGCCTCGACTCCCATCCAGGAACAGATGCTTTTCATCTCCAGCTCTTCGAATTTGGCTACGACTACAGGATGATTAAGCTCCCAGCGGCAGGCCTCCAGGTCGCACTCCAGTTCGATGTTGCAGCGGATCGACGCCAAATCCCTGGACAAATGCAGCATCTCCAGATCGGTTTCGATTTTGGTGCGGATACCTTTGGACAGCTTGTCCAGGTTGGCCAAAATGCCCTCAACGGTTTCGTATTCCTGCACGAGCTTTAACGCCGTTTTCTCCCCGATGCCGCGGACGCCTGGATAATTATCGCTAGGGTCGCCCATCAGGCCTTTAACGTCGATGATCTGGGCGGGCGTAAGCTGCCGCTCTTCAAACAGGCTTTGCGGCGTATAAACAAAATAGTTGCCGTGCCCTTTTTTCATAATAGCAATGCTCGTCCGCTCGTTGACCAGCTGAAGCATATCATGATCGCCGGTCAGCACGATGACATTCATCGACTGGCTGTAAACCGCCGCCAAAGTGCCGATGCAGTCGTCGGCCTCGTACCCTTCGGAGCTGATGTTCGGCACGCCGAGGCTGTCCATGACCTCCCGGATCACGCTGAACTGCGGAATCAGGTCGTCCGGCGCTTCGGAACGGTTGCCCTTATAAGCCGGATACTGCTGAGTCCGGAACGTTTTGCTGCCCAAATCCCAGCAGCAGGCGACGTGCGTCGGCCCGAATTTCTCGACGGCATCCCAGAAGTAGCGCATAAACCCGTATATGGCGTTGGTTGGCAGCCCCGCTTTTGTCCGGCGAATATAACCGGTCACCGCCGAGGCGTAATAGGCCCGGAACATCAAGGCCATCCCGTCCACCAGCAGCAGGGTTTCTTTCTTGCTTTCGATCAATTTTCTCTCCCCTTAACAGATAGAATCTTATTCCACTATTTTACCATAATCGTTAGCCCCAAACGGAGGCAAATTCATCCTCTTTAAAGCCGAGGGTCACCCGTTTTCCATCGGTTACGACCGGGCGTTTGATCAGCATCCCGTTAGACGAAAGCAGCTCCAGCTGCTCTTCCCGCGAAAGGGTCGGCAGCTTGTCCTTAAGGCCAAGTCCGCGGTAAACCTCTCCGCTTGTATTAAAAAACTTCTTCAGCTCAAGCCCGCTTATTTCGGCAAGCCGGCCAAGCTCGGCCGCAGAAGGCGGCGCTTCGACAATATGATGGAGCTCCAGCTCGTGCCCATGGGCTTGCAGCCATTTCACGGCACTGCGGCACGTGCTGCATTTCGGATATTGGTAAACGGTAAGTTGGCTCATGATTTTATTCCTCCGGTAAAAAGTTTAAGGTGACGCTGAAAAAGCTACAGCTATAAAACTATAAAGCTAAAGCTATAAAGGTTACAGCTTCCCGCCCGCTATTAACCGCCTCAATTCCGCCATATCGGGCGGAAACGGGGCGGTGAACAGCACCTCTTCACGGGTGAGAGGGTGCACAAAACCCAGCTGCTCGGCATGCAGCGCCTGCCGGCCGATTGCCGCGTCCAGCTGCGCAGCGGCTTCGAGCTGCCTCGCAGCAAGGCCCAGCGCGGCATAGCTGTACATCTTGTCGCCGATCAGCGGACAACCGATGGAGGTCATATGGACCCGAATCTGATGGGTCCGTCCGCTGCCCAGCCGCAGCTCTACAAGCGAGCCGGCGGCAAAGGTTTCCCGCACCATGTACGAGGTCAAAGCGGGATACCCGCTTTCCGTCACGATGCGGCGGTGCGGGTCCAGCGGATCGCGGTCGATCGGACCGTCGATCCGGCCTTCTTCGGCGGGCGGAGTTCCGTGAACGAGCGCCGCGTATTTTTTCAGCACCGTTCCGGCGATCATCTGCTCGGAGATATGCTGGTGCACGTAGGCGTTTTTGGCGATGGCCAGCACGCCGCTCGTCTCCTGGTCCAAACGGTGGACCGGACGAAAGCGGAAACGTTCCCCGCGCTCCTGCCAGTAATAAACAACGCCGTTCGCCAGCGTTTCCGTGTAATGGCCATGGGTCGGGTGGACGATGATCCCCGGCTGTTTGTTTACGATCAGCAGCGCTTCGTCTTCATATAAAATCTCGAAGGGAATCGGCTGCGGCAAAATATCCCCGGATGTTTCCTGTTCCAGCCGGATTTCGATCCGGTCGCCTTCTTTGACGTATTGGCTGATATAAACCCGCTCCCCGTTCAGCATGACGCCCTGCTCGGTCAGCTTAATCCGGGACATCAGCTTGCGGGAAACCCCCAGCCTGCGGTTCAACACGGTTTTCAGCATCCAGCCTTCTTCGGCTGCCGTTACCTGGTATGCAATAGGTGGATAATAATTAGTGGAAGTCATAACGTTTTAACGAAACACCTTTCCGCTTCGCTCGTATTCGGTCTCCGGCACGCCCGCTTTCACATTGGCCAGCCGGGCAGCCGTAAAGAAATAATCGGACAGCCGGTTAACATAACGGATCACTTCACCGTTTGTCTCTTTTTCCGCAGCCAGAGACACCACCCTGCGCTCAGCTCTTCGGCATACGGTTCGGCAAACATGCAGGGAAGCGGCAAGCAGCGAGCCCCCCGGAAGCACAAAACGCTCCAGCGGCGGAAGCTCTGCTTCCCAGCCGTCGATCCAGGCTTCCAAATTATCAATCAAACCGTTATGCACCTTAAATCCTGGTTTCTCCGGATCGGCATAGGCCAAATCCGCCCCACAGTCGAACAGCTCGTGCTGAATCCGAACAAGCTGTTCCCGTAAGCCGGCAAATGCTTCTCCTTCGCATAACGCAGCCGCCTGGCCCACAAAGCTGTTCAACTCGTCCAGCGAGCCGTAAGCCTCGACCTGCGGGTCATCCTTGCGGACTTTTCCCCCTATGACGGAGGTGTGTCCTTTATCTCCGGTACGCGTATACATTTTCATCGCTTCGCCTCTCCTTCCTGATCCTTTGCGGATAATCAGCAAAAAAGAAGACCCTGACGGTTCAGGATCTTCTTCTATTTTAACATAAGGTTTTTCATTTCATTATTGCTTCCAATCCTGGCTTCTGACCTTCATATATTCATTTATCTTCAGGTCCAGCAAGGTACTGATTTCGACGACAATCGCGGATGTAAAGGATTGCTCTTCCATGAATATCTTCTCCATCCTGCTTCTCAGCAGTCTTATCTCATCCTCCAAGGAGAGCCTACGGTTAGTGGGGATGCTTCGGTTGTCAAACATCCAATTATTATTGTTGTCCTCAGCAATCATAATCCCATTATAACTTGGCAAATTGTATTCACCGCAACTCATAGTCCACGCCTCCTTGACTGATAAAGCCGCCTTTCCTAAAGGCAGCCGGACTGCCTCCGGCAAAAGCCTTTCGGACAAAAATTATATCATGACGCCTATCCAGTGTTCAATTGGAAAATGAAAGATTTGTAAATAAATTTGAAATTTTTTCAAAAAATCCAATCAGATTCAGAAAAAGCCCTCAGCCCAGCTTCCGGACAAATTCGCCGATCCGGTGGATCGCTTCATTTAGCTGAGCCACCGAGGTTGCATAGGAGCAGCGCAGATATCCTTCCCCGCCCAGACCAAATACGTTGCCCGGCACGGCGGCCACCTTCGCCTCCACCAAAAGGCGCTGCGCGAATTCGTCCGAGGACAGTCCAGTTGACTTAATGCTCGGAAAAGCGTAGAAAGCCCCCTGAGGCTCATGGCATTCCAGACCAATATCCCGCAATCCCTGCACGACAAGGCGGCGGCGCTGGTTATAGGAATCGACCATCCGGTCTTTCTCTTCCATCCCGTTCGTGAGGGCTTCCAGGGCAGCTACCTGTCCCATGACCGGAGCGCACATCACCGTATATTGGTGAATCTTCAGCATAGCCGAAATCAGGTCCGGATGCCCGCAGGCATATCCCATACGCCAACCCGTCATGGCAAAAGCCTTGGAGAAACCGCTGACCAGGATCGTCCGGTCCTGCATCCCGGGCACGGAGGCAAAGCTGACGTGTTTGCCTGCGTAAGAAAGCTCCGCGTAAATCTCGTCCGAAATGACGATCAGGTCATGTTTTTCAACCACTTTGGCGATAGGCAGGTAGTCCTCGTAGGTCATGATGCCCCCGGTCGGATTGCTCGGATAGCTGAGTACAAGCACTTTGGATTTCGGCGTGATGGCCGCTTCCAGCTGCTCTGCCGTAAGCTTGAACTGGTCCTTCGCAAAGGTCTCGATGCCGACAGGAATGCCTCCGCCGATGGTAGTAATCGGGGAATAGGAGATATAGCTTGGTTCAGGGATCAGAATCTCGTCTCCCGGCGTGATCAAAGCCCGCAGCGCCAGATCGATCGCTTCGCTGCCTCCCACCGTGACCAGAATTTCGTCTTTAGGCTCATAAGCCACGTTAAAATTATCGTACAAATATTGGCCGATCGCTTCGCGCAGCTCGGGAGTACCGGAATTGGAGGTGTATCGGGTATAACCGCGTTCCAACGAATAAACGCAGGCTTCGCGTACATGCCAAGGCGTCACAAAATCGGGTTCCCCTACGCCAAGCGTGATGATATCCTTGTTCCCGCTTACGAGATCAAAAAACTTCCGGATGCCGGAAGGCTGGATCTGCTGAACCTGCGGGGCCAAATAACTTTGCATGGATTTATTATTAGATGTGCCGTCAGTCTGCTTGTCAGAGTTCACTATCATCTCATTACTTCCTTTACGGAGAAATCATAAGGCGGTGATCTTCTTCATGGTCTTCAAAAATGACGCCGTCTTGTTTGTATTTTTTCAAAATAAAGTGGGTTTTGGTAGAAAGAACAGACTCCAGCGTCGAAAGTTTTTCGGAAACGAAACTGGCTACGTCCTTCAAATTCCGCCCTTCAACTTCGACCAGCAGATCGTAGGCTCCGGACATCAGATAAACGGATTTTACCTGGGGATATAAATATACCCGTTCCGCTATGCTGTCAAAACCTCTGCCGCGTTCAGGCGTGATCTGCACTTCGATCAGGGCTGTCACTTTCTCGTCATCCAGCTTGCTGCCGTTGATGACCGTGGCATATTTGACGATAATATGCTCCTGTTCAAGCTCCGCGATCGCCGTTTTCACTTCCTCTTGGGTGACGCCTAGCATTGTCGCAAGAAGTTCGGGCGTGTACCTCGAATCCTCCTTGAGCAGCTCAATCAGCTTTTGTTTCAGATCGCTTAATACCTTCATATGTCCCTCCTAAGCCTGCTGAGTTTATTAACTATATTACATGAATTACGGGTTCCTGCAAAGAAAAACCGCCATCCCGTGGCAGATTGTCCGGAATAGCGGCTGTAAAGGTTCTTATTTAACTGAATAAGCGATTCTTAACGGGCCTTTCGGGTTAGCTATAATGAGAGGTGCTGCCCATTTGCGGCTGCGCAGAGGACATCGACGCCCCCATGCCGCTTAAATGCTGCTGAACGAACTGCTGGTCTTCGGTTTGCGTTTGCTGAACGGATTGGATCCGTTTGGATACTTCCTGACGGCCAGCCTTCGAAGGAGCGTTGTACATATTATTGCTGGACATCAGTTGATACATTTCTCCCTGCATTTTGAGCGTGCTGTCGGTCAGCTGCGTGAACATTTGGCGAACGGTCGGGCAGGAAGCTTCCGTCGCGGCCGTTGCATATTCCCGCACCGAGCGGCGAAGGTCTGCCAAGGTAGTGTTCAACAGATCCTTATCGGGCAGCAGTTGGTTTTGATTTTGCATGATGAGAATTCTCCTTTCCTTATTGAAGTTGTGCCGGCGCCAACTGTTCATGCTGACTCAGACAGTCGGCCAGCATCTGCATATGCTGCTCATGGGTTTGCACGTATTGCTGACAGGCTTGACGGATCGATTGATTTTGGGTTTGCGAAGCGATCGTGCTGCATAGTTTGATCTGCATGCTTTCATTGGAAATGCAGTCGGAGATATACTCCAGCTCTTTGCAGGTCAAAGCCTGCATTTGTTGGTTGTTGTTCACCAGATTTCCCTCCTTCGTAAAAATGAACATCATTATTATTGTCCGCGGGACTGTTCATTTATGTGGAGGTCTTAAATAGTTCCCGATATTTTCGAAAATAATAATCGGGGTCTTTATTTGCAGAAAGGACGTGGAAGTCGATGAATCTTCATTCCGGTGATTTATTTTGGCCAAACCTTCATCCTCAGTCGCCGGTTTATCCCGCTCTTTCGGATTCCCGCCGCTGCGACGTGCTGATCGTTGGAGGAGGGCTGAGCGGAGCCATGTGCGCTTACCAGTTAACCAAAGCGGGCAGAAAGGTTACTCTGCTCGAAAAACATAAAGTTGCCTCCGGCAGCTCCAGTGCCAGTACCGGCTTGATCCAGTATACGAGCGACAAAACCTTAACCTCCTGCATCCATTCTTTTGGGGAAGAAAAAGGAGTTCGTTTTTACCAATTATGCAAAGAGGCCGTGGAAGGTTTATCCCGACTGTATCAAGAAGCGGGAGTCCGTGAGAGCGAAATGCTTCCCCGAAACAGCCTTTATTTTGCCAGCACCAGCGAAGATAAGGATAAGCTGTTTGAAGAATATGAGACGCTTAGAAAATACGGTTTTGCTGCCGAATGGCTGTCCCGCCAAGGAATCGAAGACCGCTTCCCGTTCTCCAGGTCCGGGGCTATTTACACGTCCGGAGATGCCGAGGTCGATCCTTACCGGTTTGCGCACGCCTTGATTCAGGGAGCTGTCCGCAAAGGGGCAATTGTACACGAAAACAGTCCGGTGACCGGCATCCATTTTGATGGCAGTCATGTCCGGTGCAGATGCGGCGAATATGAGCTTACAGCCAATGAAGTCGTCATCGCCGCCGGTTACGAAACCCAGGAAATAAAAAAAGACCGCGGCGCCTTCCTGACCCAATCCTTTGCGCTGGCTACGGAGCCCGTATCTTTCCTGGATCAGTGGTATCAAAAATGCCTGATCTGGGAAACGGCCCGGCCGTATTTATATTTGCGGACAACCCCCGACAATCGGATTCTGATCGGCGGACTCGATGAAGAGCTGAGTCCCGGCGGGCTTGATGAAAGCAGGTATATAAGCAAAAGCAAAACCCTTTTAAACGAATTAACTGCACTTTTCCCGCAGGCAGCCGGCGTTAAAGCAGACTATGCCTGGGGAGCGGTATTTGGCCAGTCTCATGACGGCCTTCCGTTTATCGGCGAACATCCCCGGTTTCCTGGTTGCCTGTTCATGGAAGGGTACGGAGGCAACGGGGCCGTGTATTGTTATATCGCCTCGAAGCTGATCACCCAAGCCTTAAACGGGCATGACAGCCGTGATCTGGAACTGTTTTCTCTGCTTAGGCCGCGCCGTTCCTCCTCTCGCCATTCCTGATCTTTTCAACCTTCCATAAACCTTTGCTTGTATAAAAAGAAAAGCCGCTCCGGTCGGGAGTGGCTTTAAACGGTTGTGAACCGCCTGGCTTGTACGCCGAGTTCTTATTCGGTTTCTACGGCTTTTTGAACACCGGCCGCAAAACGCGTCCGATCTTCATCCGCCAGGAAGCTGCTGACATGGAAACAGGACGGACACACATAAACATTCATGCGAAAAGGCGCTTCCAGCAAGGAATGTTTAATGCCAGCCGGAAGCACAGGGTGGAAACTGCCGGCATTTACCTGATTTTGCCCGGCCTGAATCATATATTCCCGGCAGTGCGGACATTCCGGCATTTGGTCCTGAACCTCCAGAATTTTGCCGATTGCGGATTCGTAAGCAATCAGATCGGTTTCGCTGCCTTCAAGGGACGGCAGGCCCGTTATCGCATGCGTGCGCTGCGCGCGGTGTTCGCTATCCTCTTCTTCCATCCAGGAATCCTGAGAAGCATTGTAGGCGTCTTCTTCAAGCTCAGCATCAAGCTCTTCCTCGTCATCGCTTAAGGTCACGCTTAAAGTGCGGTAGCCTTTTAATTCATTATGGCAATGCGGGCATTCTTCCTCCGGCCCGATTTCTTCATCCCATACAATCTCCGTTTGACACCAAGGGCAAACCGTTGTTTCCATTGTTTTCTTCCTTCCTGCTTCTATTTAAGCCATACAGGCTGCGATCACCAGCGCCAGAGACACCGAAATGCACAGGGAAATGACGCCTGCAGCCGTATTGCGCGCTTTAATTTCCTTATCGATTTTAAATACCGGCGTAAAAAATTCAAACAATAAATAAGCAATAAACAATAATAAAGTGCCCAGACAGGACCACGTTATAAAATCATTGATTTCCGGATAAGAGGCCGAAGCGCGGAGAATCAGGCAAATGCCGGCGATTTTCCCTCCGGTGGCCAGAGCCGCCGCCAAATTGCCGTCGGCAATTTCTTCCCAGCAGCGGTAGGACGTCAGCCGTTCAAAGCAGGCCAGAAACACGACTAGTTCCAAAACCGCCAAGGATAATATCCCGACGGTATGTCCAAATGGGATGTCCAGAAGCCGATCTATCGTGTCCAGGGCCGATTCCCCCTTATGCCTATTTGAGCTCGGCAACCGTCACGCCGGTTCCGCCTTCACCGTAATTGCCCAGCCGATAGCTCTTTATATGCTTATGCCTGCGCAAGTATTCCTGCATGCCGGTCCGCAAAACCCCCGTACCTTTCCCATGAATAATGTAAACCTGGCCCAGATTCGCCAGGAAGGCTTCATCCAGGAACCGGTCGACCTCAATCAGCGCCTCCTCCAGATTCGAGCCGCGCAAATCAAGCTCCGTGCGGACATTGTCGTCTTTGGTACGTTTGACGTTGGTTACGCTGCGCTGCGGAGCTTTAGCCGTCGGCTCCTGCTGCACCAGCTCCAGATCGTCCAGGCTGACCTTCATTTTCATGATGCCCAGTTGCACGACCGCCTCCTTGCCGGCCAGCTCCACCACATGGCCTTTCTGATTAAGGCTGTACACCCGTACTTCATCGCCGGGGCCGATTTGCCGCTGCTTCAGCGCCTTGCGCACGGCAGGCGCTTTCTTGCGCTGGGCCGGAGCCGCTTCATCAAGCGCTTTGCGGGCGGCGATCAGCTTATGCTCCTTGACCGAAGCCCCTTCCTCGAGCGCAAGTCTGCGCAGGTCCTCGATAATTTTTTGGGCTTCGTCTCGGGCTTTTTCCACAATCGACCTGGCTTCTGACTCCGCTTTCTCAATACGTTTGTCCCTCTGCTCTTCCAGCTTTTCAAGGTCCTCTTCGTATTTGCGGCGAAGTTGCTCCATTTCCATTCGCAGCTTCTCGGCTTTGTCCCTTTCTTTCTCCGCGCTCAGACGGTTTTGCTCCAGGGAGGCGATCATGTTCTCAACCCTCAGGTCGTCTTCCTTCACTTCGCCCCGGGCAAATTCCAAAATGGAAGAAGACAAGCCCAGCCGTTCGGCGATCGCAAAAGCGTTGCTTCGCCCCGGAACCCCGATCAGCAGCCGGTAAGTCGGACTAAGCGTATTGACGTCGAATTCCATGCTGGCATTAATAACGCCTTTGCGTTCATAAGCATAAGCCTTCAGCTCGCTGTAATGCGTAGTCGCCACCATCCGGCAGCCCAGCGAATGAATGTAGTCCAGTATGGCAATCGCCAGCGCGGAACCTTCGGCGGGATCAGTCCCTGCCCCAAGCTCATCCAGCAGGACGAGGCTTTTTGGCGACATCTGGTTCAAAATATTGATAATATTGGTCATATGGCTGGAAAAAGTACTCAGATTCTGCTCGATGCTCTGCTCGTCGCCGATGTCGGCGTAAATGGCATCAAATACGCAAAGCTGGCTGCCGTCTTCCGCCGGAATAAACAAACCCGACATCGCCATCAGGCTCAGCAGGCCGATCGTTTTCAGCGAAACCGTTTTACCGCCCGTATTGGGCCCCGTCACGATGATGGACGTGTAATGATTGCCGAGCTCTACATCTAAAGGCACCACTTTTTCCGCTGCGATCAGCGGGTGGCGTCCTTTCTTCAGCTTCAAAAATCCGCGGTCGTTCATCATCGGCAGGGTCGCCTTCATTTCCCGGGCCAGCCTGGCTTTGGCAAAAATAAAATCAAGCTCCGCCAGCACCTCGCAATCGTAAAACAAAAGCTCGGACTGCTCGCCCACGAGCGCGGTCAGCTTTTGCAAAATGACTTCGATCTCGCGTTCCTCGGCCAGCCTTGTTTCGCGCAGCTTGTTGTTCATCGCCACGATCGACTCCGGTTCGATAAACAGGGTAGCGCCCGATCCGGACTGATCATGGACGATCCCCCCGAAATAAGAACGGTACTCCGCCTTCACCGGAATAACGAACCGGTCGTTCCTGATCGTGATCAGCTGATCCTGCAGCATCTTCGAAACATTGGAAGAACGGATCATCGCGTCCAGCTTTTCACGGATCCGGCCTTCTCCGCCGCGAAGCTCGCGCCGAATCTGCGCCAGCGCCGGACTGGCCGAATCCAGTACCTCGGCGTTGTCGTCGATGCACCGTTTGATCGCATCTTCAAGCGCCTTTTGATCGCTTAAGTCCTCAGTCAAACGAAACAGCAGCGGAATCGGGTCGTCTTCGTGCAAAGCCGCAAGGTGACGGCGCACCCGGCGTGCGCCAAACAACGTTGAGGCCACGCCGTGCAGCTCATGAGGGCTCAGCGTCCCCCCTATCCGGGCCCGTTTGGCTGCGGGGACAATATTGACGATTCCGCCAAAAGGCGGCGCCCCTTTGAGCCTGTCGACTTTAAAGGCCTCGTCCGTTGCCTGCAGCAAATGTTTAACGCGCTCCAGCTCGGTGGATGGCTCGAGCTCTTTGGCAAGCTCACGGCCAAGCTCGGTTCCGGCAAAATGAGCAAGCGCATCTATAATTTTATGGTATTCCATGGTTTTCAAAACTTTGGGATTCAAGAACCAGCAGCTCCTCTCGTCACAGAAAATAAACCGTTTAAAGTATTAAAACGTTTATTTCCGACTAATCTTATTATAAACAATGCAAGGTTTAAAACACCATTTCATCCGAATACATAACTTTGCCGTCGTTAGTCCATGCTATAAGCGATATACGACACATCAGGAAAGGAGACGATTTGAATATGCATTTTCTTGGACATGTTGTCCGGTTTATCGTATCCGCATTGGTTCTTCTTGTTGTAGGATGGCTCGTGCCCCAATTTACTGTCGGCTCATTCGGCAGCGCCCTTCTGCTAGCTTTGGTAATCGCCTTGCTGGGCTGGATAATTGAGGGGATTTTTGGCAAAAGAGTCACACCTTTCGGCCGCGGAATCGTCGGTTTCATCGTCAGTGCCCTCGTGATCTGGCTGGCCCAATTTGTGGTAACCAATGTCAGCGTTTCGCTGATCGGCGCACTGCTGGCTGCCCTTGTAATCGGGATCATCGACCTCTTCATCCCGGTTGCAACGCCATTTAACGCCGCGCATGACCGGAAATAGTCCGGTTAGCCTTCAAGGGGAAACCCCTGGCCTCACGGGCCAGGGGTTTCTTGGCTTTAAAGAAAGCGTAAATTGAGGGTTCTGCTAGATCTGCGTAATGAGCTTCCTTACCTGTTCGTGGTGAACGACCACCTTGTTTTTACCGGAACGTTTCGCTTCATATAAAGCGGCATCCGCATCCCGGAAAAGCTTTTCTTTTCCGCTGCCGGAATAGTATTGGCACAACCCCGAGCTGATAGTAATCACCCGCCCCTCCAGCTGTGGAGCGATAAGCCGCTCTACTTTGGCGCGGATGGCTTCGCAGCAGTCTTCCGCCTCTTCAATCGTCGTATCCGCAAAAATCAGGGCAAATTCCTCTCCCCCGTAGCGGGCCGCAAAGTCGTTGGGACTGATCAGATCCATGATGCTTTTAGCCACTTCCTTCAGCACGATGTCGCCCACCCAATGACCAAAAGTATCGTTAATGGTTTTGAAGTTGTCAATGTCCAGAATAGCCAAATGAATCGAAATCCCGTTGGCTTCGGAATTCTGGATCAGATTTTCCAAGTACTCATGAAAGGTTTTATGATTATAAAGTCCTGTCAGCGCATCCATCTTCAGCAGCTTATCCGAAATAGCCTTCTCGACGATCAGCTTCTGTTCGGATTTGACGAGAATTTCCACCGCTTTGCGCATTTCCTGTGACCGGGTAATGACGCCTTGGCCGAGCAAGGTGCCGATGACCAAAACGGTCAAAACCAGTGTAAAATCAGCCGCATCCATCACAATCATATCAAAAGTCGGCGGGATCAATGCAACGAGTACAAATAGAATGATATTTAAAACCGAAAACAGTCGAAGGAGATTCCTTTCAAAATAAACCAAAGAAATCAGCAGCGGCATGACCAATACGATTTCCGCCCCGTCCACGACCGAATCCAGCATAAAATAAAGAACGTAACTGAACAGCAGGCCGCAGAGCAGCACCGCCCGTTTTAAATAAACCTTTCTCTCACGCTTAAGCCAAAGTTCGGTAGCACCAAGCAAAAGAAGAATAAACAAATCAACATAAAGCAATAGATCCGGCCGTTTATCCCATAAATAAGAGCCGGCTGAGCGGGTGGATGGCTGACTAGTCAGCCAGGAAAGACCTTCGGATAAAAACAACAGCACCGCAGTCAGCCAGTAGAAAATCATAATCTTACGGTTCCACGACAAGGAATCATATTTACTTTTAGAAAATCCGAGAATATAGATCGCCTACTTTGACCTTTAGATGAGAGAAAAAGTTTATAGGGTTGCGTCTAAGCACACAAAAAAGCACGTTTTCCCGAAAACTTACGAGTACACACCGTGCCGTCATTCGTTTTGACAGATGAACAACGCTATTATACCGTATATGGCAGGTGTATTTCTATACCAAGAACGTCTAAAATAAAGAGGATGTTTTATTTTTGGAAGAGGTGTTTTTTATGAAAAAAATGATGTTGTCCCTTCTGGTCGGACTGCTGCTGCTAATGCTTTCCGCCTGCGCGAGGGGGACTCCCCAGGCGGAGCCCGGGACTACCGGAAGCCCGGAACCCAAAGCCGAGGCCAAACTGAACATCAAAGCCGTCAATTATGCGTTTGATCAAAAGGTTTACCATTTGAAGGTCGGCGTCCCCGTAGAAATTACGCTGGACAACGAAATCGGCAACCACGGGGTTAAAATTCCCTATCTGGGCGTTAAGCTGGATCAAGCCCATCCTTCAACGGTTATCACGCCGGATAAAACCGGTGAATTTAACATGTCCTGTTCCATCCCGTGTGGTCCCGGCCATAAAAATATGACCGCCAAAGTCATAGTGGAATAACCTTGTCCTCCTCCTGTTCTTATCTTTAACCGGGTGCGGACCTTCTCTATCGACAGACAAACGATAAGCTAAAAGCAAAGGAGCCGGCACTTAAGCCGGCTCCTTTAAAATTTGCGCTGTTACACGCGCTTGCTTGATAATTGGTCAGGACAACTGATCCTGTTCAAGCAGTTCGATCCATTCGTTGTATTCCCTTTGCAGCTTTGCATATTCAACTTTCAGGCTTTGCAGTTCTTTCTCGTGTTTCCCGAACCGCTCCAGGTCCATTTCTCTTTCAGCTAGAAGCAGGCGGTATTCGTGGGAAATGACTTCGAACTGGTCGCCGATAAGCTGAAGCTGTTCCTGAAGTTTGGTTTTCTCTTCTTCGGCACTCTCAACCTTACGGCTCAACAGTTCTGTTTGTTCCTGTCCGGCCGCGGCTTCCTGCTGCCACTGCGTAATCTGCTCCCGGAGCTCGCGTTCGGCTGCTTCACGCCGCCGCTCCCGTTCAGCCGCTTCCTCGCTTAAGCTCCGCAGACGGGCCAACTGTTCCCGCTCGGAAGCAAGCTCGGCTTCCCGGCTGTCCACTAATACGGCATATTCTTCGGTTTCCCGTTTTTGCTCCTGCAGGCTCTCCTGCAGAAGTTTAATTTCCTGACGCAGCTCTTCCAATTCACGAAGATACTTTTCCGCCTGCTGTTGTTCGGCTACCGCCTGCTCGCCTACACGTTCAGCCGCAAGTTTTGCCTCCTCAAGCTCGTCCATCAAACCGCTCATTTCCGCGTAAAGCTGCTCAAGCTTCGCTTCGCGCTCAGCCGCCGCTTTCTCAAGGCTGGTCCGTTCTTCCGAAAGTAATTCCCGTTCCGCGATCCACTTCCGGCGCTCGTCCATCATGGACTCCATTTCAACCAAAGCTTGGCTGAGCTCTTCTCCATGCTGAGCAAGATCATTCTGCAGTTCCTTCTGCGAATCGATCAGCCGGTCACGTTCGGCTATGAGCCCACGGCGTTCATCTTTCAAGGATTCGGCTTCATCCAGCGCCAGGTTGAGCTCTGCGGCGCGTTTCTCGGCTTCGGCCTTCAATTGGTCATAAGCTTCAGTAAGCCGAGCTTGCTCCACAGCAAGCTCGCGGCGTTCTTCAGCCATGCGTTCGGCTTTCGCCAAGGCCTGGCTCAGCTCTTCAGCACGTTTCTCGGTCTCCGCCTTCGATTCGCTGTAGGCTTCAAGCAGTCGATCCCGTTCGGCGATCAGCCCGCGGCGCTCGTCCATCATACGTTCGACTTCAGCTAAAGCCTCATTCAGCTCTTCGGCCCGTTTCTCGGCCTCGGCCTTCAAGCTGCTTACGGCTTCGGCATGTCTCACGGCCTCCGCTTTAAGCCGCTGCTGGGCTTCGGCCAGCTGATCGCGTTCGGAGCCAAGCTCCAGACGTTCGTCCATCATGGACTCGATTTCAGCCAGCGCCTGCTGCAGTTCGGTTTCTCCCTTGGCCAGCTGTTCCTTCAGCGTCTGGATTTCCTCCTGATAGGAGGCCAGACCTTTCTCCAGCGTTTCATTATGCTCGGAAGCCTGCTGCAGGGTAAGCTCCAGCCGCTCAATTTCTTGGCTTCGGCTTTCGGCCTGGACCTTCCAGGTTTCAGCTTCTTTGGCCGCCTGCGCGGATTCCAAAGACAGCTGTTCTTCCCTTCTGCCCGCGCCTTCAATCTGCTGCTTCAGCCTGCGTTTCTCCTCATGGGAGGCAGCCAGATTAGTCTGCGTTTCTTTGAGCTGCTTCTCCAGGCTTTCGAGTTGGGTTTTATACTGCTGCTCCAATTTTGTACGCTCTTGCTTATGCTGATTATCCAGCAGCAGGAGTTTGTCCTTCTGGGCATTCTCCAGCTGGGCAAGCTTCTCCTTATGCTGCTGCTGGACTTTGTCCAGCTCTTCTTTCAGCCGCTTCTCTTCGATCCGGACAGCCGCTTCATGCTTGCGCGTCTGCTCAAGCTGTTGACTTAAAGCGGCTTGTGCTTCCTTGGCCTGTTTCAGCTCCGCTTCAATCGTCTTCAACTGGGCTTCTACCCGGCCTTTGGAGCTTTTGAGGTCGCTGATCTGTTTCTCCGCTTCGGAGGCTGCGGCTGCTTTCTGCTCGCCCAAAACCTCGAACTGCTTCAGGCTTTCCTCCAGCCTGGTTATTTTGTTCGAGGCTTCCGCCACTTCGGCTTTCAAACGGGAACGCTCTTCCTGCAGGTTCACATAACGTTCCTGCTGTTTCACCGCATTTTCCTGAAGGGCGGACATATCCTGCTTCAGCGTTTCCCTGCTCTCCATAAGTTCAGAAAGCTGCTGCTGGAGCTCGTCGCTTTGCACGGCTTCCTCTGCCATATGAACGGCCGTCAATACGGCCAGCCGGGGAATATCGAGGTGCTGGTGAGCTTTTGCCAGGGCACGCATGCGCTCATCGACGTGACTGGCAATCTTTTTCATATATTCGGGGTTACTGCCGACAATTTTATAGGCTGTTCCATAAATTTCAACGGCAACACTGATTCGTTCGGATTTTGCCAATGCGCTGTGCCTCCTTCGTTCTTCTGTTTAGTCATTGATGTAGTTGATGCACACATGGAAACGGCTGGGCCGTCTCTATCATTCTAAAGGGTTAACCAAACTGGATTCAACTTTACAGAAAAAAACCGCATCGAATCCATTCTTCTATAAAAAGGATTCGATGCGGTATTCCCCAATTCCTGCTGCTATTTTCTTAATTCCGCTCCGAAAGTTTGCTCCAGTGCAGACACGGCGCGTCCATGCACTTCCGCAATCTCCTCATCGGTCAGCGTACGTTCTTTATGACGATAAACCAGGGACAAGGCAACGCTCTTTTTCCCTTCTCCCAGCTTGCTTCCCGTAAAGATGTCAAACACGTTGACTTGCTCCAGCAGCTCGCCCGTATTTTCACGGATGGAATTCATAAGCTCTGCTGCGCTTACGGCATTGTCGACAACCACGGCGATATCCCGCTGAACGGATGGGAATCTAGGAAGGTCGCGGTATTCAATCGCTTTGGCCTCCGCGGCAAACAAAGGCTCCAGCTTGATTTCAGCTACATAGGTATCATCCAGTTCATGGCTGCGCTGGACATCCGGATGGATTTGGCCCATAACGCCGATCCGTTCTTTAGCCTGATGGTTTGCGAGGAAAATAGAGGCCGAACGTCCCGGATGGAAGCCTTCCGGACGGTCCGCTTCATACGTGATTTGTCCTTCCAGTCCCAGGAATCCGATCACCGTTTCCACCGCGCCTTTCAAATCGTAGAAATCCACTTTGTCCGGGTTCAGGTTCCACTGCTTCTCCTGCCGAAGTCCCGTCATCAAAAGACCCAGCATCGGGATTTCTTTCGGCTGAACGGTCAGGGTTTCCTCCGTGCTCTGGAAGACCGACCCGATTTCAAACATAGCCAGGTTTTCCTGCTTGCGGTTCCGGTTGAAAACCGCTACATCCATCAGCTGCGGAATCAGGCTTGTGCGCAGCACGCTGCGGTCTTCGCTCATCGGCATGGCTAGTTTAACGGAATGACGGCCTTCTCCTAAAGTCGGGAACAACGCTTCGGCTTCCCGGTTGGCGAAAGAGTAGGAAAGCACTTCCTGTAGGCCGCCATTGGTCAGCATCGTGCGGATGCCGCGGCGCAGCAGCTGGGCTTGCGTATATCCGCCCTGCGTTGTAGGCCCTTCGATGGCCGTTGTAGGAATTTTATCGTAACCGTACAGACGGGCTACTTCTTCAATCAGATCGACATCGCGGGTGATATCGCCGCGCCGGGTCGGAACCTTGACCTCAAGCCGGTTATCCGGCAAATTCCTGCTTTCGAAATGCAATCTTGCCAGGATCGTTTTGACTTCCAATGCGGAAATTTCCGTGCCCAGGAACTCATTCAGTTTAGTCAAGGATAAAGGAATAACCACTGGTTCCGCAGCTGCTCCGCCGCTCTCGACAATGCCTTGCTGCACCGTGCAGCCTGCAATAGCGGCAATAAGGGCAGCAGCCCGGTTAAGCGCCGGAATTACCCGGCCCGGATCCACTTCCTTCTCGAAACGCTGGGAAGCTTCGGAGCGGAGACCGAAATAACGGGACGCCTTCCGGACAACCCCGCCGTCAAACTTGGCAGACTCCAGTACGATATTGACGGTATCCGCGGTAACTTCGGAATTGGCGCCGCCCATGACGCCGGCCAGGCCGATCGGTTTCTCTGCGTCCGTGATCAGCAGCGTACCTCCCGGAACCTTGCGTTCCTGTCCGTCCAGGGTTTCGACGATTTCGCCTTCGCGAGATACACGCACTTCAATTTGGTTCCCCGCAATACGGGATGCATCGTAGGCATGAAGCGGCTGGCCGTATTCCAGCATGACATAGTTGGTAACGTCAACCACGTTGTTGATCGGACGAATGCCCGCAGCCATCAGCCGGTTTTGCATCCACAGCGGAGACGGGGCGATCTTCACATTGTTGATGACCCGAACCGCAAAGTGGCTGCAGAGCTCCGGATGGCTTATTTTTACGGAAATGGAATCGGAGGCCTTGGAGGCATTTTCCACCACTTTTGCTTCCGGAAGCTTAACGTCCCGGGCCAGAATCGCCCCTACTTCGTAAGCCGCTCCCAGCATGCTGAGGCAGTCCGCGCGGTTTGGCGTCAGATCGAAATCCATAATCTGGTCATCCAGGTTCAGCACCTGCGCAATCGGCGTTCCGATTTTCGTTTCCGGCGGCAGCACTAAAATCCCTTCCTGCTGGTCTTTGGGCAGAAGCTTCTCGTTTAGGCCAAGCTCTTTGGCCGAGCAAACCATACCTTGGGAAGGCACGCCGCGCAGCTTCGCTTTTTTGATTTCCAGCCCGCCCGGCAGCTTGGCGCCAACCAAAGCGATAGGCACTTTTTGGCCGGCTTCGATGTTTTTGGCCCCGCAAACGATCTGCAGCTCTTCTTCTTGTCCGGCATCCACCGTTACAACGTTCAGCTTGTCTGCGTCAGGGTGTTTCTCTTTGGTTTTGACATAACCGACTACCACTTTGGAAACCCCTTTGTTCAGGGACTCCACACCGTCGATTTCAATGCCGGAACGTGTAATCTGCTCCGCGAGTTCTTTAATATCCACATTTTCAAGCGATATATAATCAGACAACCACGAGGTTGATACTTTCATCGTTTACATCTCCTTTGGGCTTTGGACTTTACGATTAATGACGGGCAAATTGTTCCAGGAAGCGGATATCGTTGTTATAGAAATGACGGATGTCGTCTACGCCGTATTTCAGCATCGCGATCCGTTCTACTCCCATACCAAACGCAAAACCGGTATATTGCTCCGGATCATAACCCCCCATTTCAAGCACGCGCGGATGCACCATGCCGCTGCCCAAAATCTCCAGCCATCCGGAGTTTTTACATACCCGGCAGCCTTTGCCGCCGCATTTTACGCAGGTCACATCTACTTCAATGCTCGGTTCCGTAAACGGGAAAAAGCTTGGACGCAAACGGATTTGCGTGTTCGGGCCAAACATTTTGCGGCTGAACTGGAGCAGCGTGCCCTTCAGGTCGCTCATCCGGATCTTTTTGCCGATCACCAGGCCTTCGATCTGATGGAACTGGAAGGAATGCGTCGCGTCGTCATCGTCACGGCGGTAAACTTTACCCGGGCAGATGATTTTAACCGGCACTTCGCCGTCCATCGCTTTCATCGTACGTGCCTGCACCGGGGAGGTTTGCGTACGCATCAGCAGATCCTCCGTCAGGTAAAAAGAGTCCTGCATGTCGCGGGCCGGATGGTTTTTCGGCAGGTTTAGGGCTTCGAAATTGAAGTAATCCGTCTCTACCTCAGGGCCTTCAGCGATCTGGTAACCCATCCCGATAAAAATATCCTCAATCTCTTGGATAATCCGGTTCAGCGGATGAACACCCCCCTGCTTCAACGGACGTCCGGGAAGCGTAACATCCAGTTTTTCGGCCGCCAGACGGCGTTCCGTTTCCTGCTGTTCGAATGTTTGCTGCTTCTCCTCAATGACTGCCTCGATGGCACCGCGGACCTCATTCGCAACCTGACCGATAACCGGGCGTTCTTCAGCGCTTAAGGCGCCCATGCCGCGCAAAATTTCGGTCAAGGCCCCTTTTTTGCCGAGATATTTAACCCTCAGCTCATTTAACTGACCGGCATCCAAAACTCCATTCAGCTCGGCCAATGCCTCCTGCTTCAGCTGTTCCAAACGTTCTCTCATGTCAAACCTCCTGGGTTCATTTTAATTTGAAAACAAAAAAAGCCTTTTCTCCCGAAAGGGACGAAAAGACCGTGGTACCACCCTTGTTAGAACCGCCGATGAAGGCATTACTTCCAGGACGGAAGATGCGCGGCTGCTCTCACTTCTCGACATAACGGCTCGCGACCGGTATCCCCTACAGCCGGCTTTTAAAAAGACGGGTTCAAGGAACTGCTCCGGAGTGAATTTCAGTCAGCCTGTTTCTGTAGAAACGCTCTCAATCCATGGCGCTTCCTCCCTGTATAGAGGTGCTGCTTACTTGTCTCCATCTCGGCATTTGATATGGTAACGCCGGATTGCCCGGCAAGACACTATAGCTTATTATATGCAAAGCCGAAGTTGATAGCAAGGTCTATCCGCGTGAAAACTCAACTTTTGCCGAATGACGGCGCAGGCTGCCTGCAATTTGGGCCTTTTGCCTGCTTTATGTTATGGTAAAGGAATCTCAGGGCAAAAGACTCACACCAAAATCATTACGAAATTTTGTATACAGGAGGAACTATGGACGGCACAAAACGCAGCAGCATAACTCCCGGTCTTACCGTCGACATCGTCCTTAAACAGGATCAGCGGACCGGCAAAACAACAAGAGGAATTGTCAAAGATATTTTAACCAATTCACCTACCCATCCGCACGGGATAAAGGTCCGGCTTCAGGACGGCCAGGTCGGCCGGGTCAAAACGATCCATCCCGGAAGCACTGAATCTTGACCGTGTAATCTTCATTTAGACTACAGCTAAATTACAGCTGTTACGCGCAAAAAGAAGCAGACGTTTCCGTTCTGCTTCTTTTCTTCTTTTCTTCTTTTCTTCTTTTTTTCTTCCATTTTCCGATCCAAACTTGTCCAACTAGAGCTTATAATTTTTCGTTGAAGCGGCAGCTTGCTCGTCAAGCTCGGCCTCATTACTGCGGTCCAATGTAGCCTTCTGATCGCCGTAATAAGTATCGGCATTGCTGAGCACGCCGTAAAAACGTTCTTGCTCCGTAAATTCGCCATCCTGATAATAGTTGGAATTCAAAGCGTGATGGCGCTGGAAAATTTGATAAATTTCCCCGGTTTCCCGGTCGCGGTCATCGGCGATCAGCAGGAAACGCCCGTCTTTCATATGCTCCTCGTAAACAAACCTTTCTTTTTCCGGGAGCTCAAGGCCCGCTATCTGGTTGATCGCTTCAGCCGTTTTGCTGCCGCCAAGCTCCAAGACCTGGCTGCCCGAAAGGTCCTCTTCCACAACCATGTTCGTTTTATAATTGGCTATTACAGCGATCTGATCCTCTGCGAATCCCTGCTGCTTCAGCTCATCAACGGTTTCCTGTACATCCTCCGGCGCTGCAAATACGCCTACCCATTTCTTAGACATGTAAATAACCTCCCTTATGGTGCTGGTTATACCGTTTCATTACCCGGTGCGGCAGGATATAAACGTCTATTTTCCTAATGACAGCGAAAGCAGTGGCAGCCCGGTCTGTATTCCGTGGAAAAAGAAAACCCGCAAAAGCGCTATGCTTCTACGGGTTGACGGTATACCTAACGTTTACTTGGATCGTAAGGCTGACCCAAAGCCGCCGGCGCTGCCGAACGGCCTACAGCCGCTACCAGGACGATGACCGTCAGCAGGTATGGCAGCATATAAATGAATTCCTGGGGAATATCTTTAGACCAGGAGAACAGGGTAACATAAGTCCGAATCGCCTGGGAGAGACCAAAAAAGGCCGCAGCGCCAAACGCGCCAAGCGGATTCCATTTCCCGAAGATCATGGCCGCGATGGCAATGTAACCTTGTCCGGAAATCGTGTTATGAGCAAACGTACTTGTTGTAGTCAACGTTACCGTTGCTCCGCCAAGCGCAGCCAAAGCTCCGCTGATCATAACGCCGATATAACGCATCCGGTTTACATTGATGCCGGCTGTATCCGCCGCACTCGGATGTTCGCCGACGGCGCGAAGACGCAGGCCAAACGGTGTTTTAAACAGCACATAAAAGGCGACAAACACCAGAATGATCGCAATGTAGGTGGTCGGATAGTTATGGAACAATCCTTCGCCGATAATAGGGATTTTGGATAACCCCGGAATAGAAACTTTGTTGAACACTTCCGTCAGCAGCGGCGATTCCCCGTTGCCGTCAAAAATCAGCTTCACCAGGTACAAAGTCGCACCTGCCGCCAGGAAGTTAATGACGATACCGCTGATTGTTTGGTCCGCTTTAAACGTGATGGAGGCGACCGCGTGAATCAGCGAAGTAATGACGCCTAGAACAATCGCGGCGATCAAGCCGATCCATGGAGAAGCCGCACCCATTCCACCCTCTTCGGCGTAATAAGTGGCTACTGCTGCCGCAAATGCGCCAAACATCATAAAACCTTCAAGCCCCAGGTTTGTCACCCCGGAACGCTCCGAAAAAATACCGCCCAACGCGGCAAAAATCAGCGCCGTGGAAAAGACAAGCGTTGTATTTATTAACTGTCCCAGTGTCGTTACCCAATCCATTTACAACACCTTCTCTTTCTTGCGTTTAAAGTAAAACGGCTTGATAATCCACCGGACAATGCCCTGCGCGGCGATAAAGAAAATGATCGAGCCGATCACGATACGGATTAATTCCGGCGGAACTCCTGCGCCGAAGCTCATTCCCGCAGATCCGTACGTCAATGTACCAAACAACAGACCGCCCAGCAAAATGCCAAACGGATTGTTCATCCCGATCAGTCCTACCGCAATACCATCAAAACCGGTACCCGGAGAACCGGACATCACCGTTTGGTAATGGAATACGCCGAGGATTTGGAAAGCGCCGGCCAGCCCGGCAAAGATGCCGCTGATAAACATGGCTTTCACCACATTGCGGCCCACGTTCATCCCCGCATATTGCGCGGCATTCGGGTTGTTGCCTACCGCCCGAAGTTCGTATCCTTGTTTGGTTTTCCACATGAAGTAATAGAAGAAAACCGAACACAACAAAGCGATCAGCATACCCCAGTGAATACGAGCGCTGTTCATCAATTCCGACAGCCACGGGAAAGAAACGGAAGCGGTCGGCAAAATGTCTTCGGAACGCTGTTTACCTTCCATCAGCAGGAAGTGGCGGACGATAAAGTTCGCCAGATAAAGTGCGATCCAGTTTAACATGATACTCGTAATTACTTCGTTTACGCCCCGCTTGGCCTTCAGGTAACCGACAAGAGCGGCCCAAAGCCCGCCAAAAAGCCCGCCGGCAATAACGGCCAAAGGCGCGTGAATGTAAATTGGGAGACCATGCACTTTAATTCCGATTACGGTAGCCGCAGTCATACCGACTATAAACTGCCCTTCACCCCCGATGTTAAACAATCCGGCACGGGCGGCAAAAGAAAAAGCAAAACCGGTAAAAATAAGCGGCGTAATCTCACGCAGCGTTTCCCCGAAATCGTAAGTATTGCCGAAAACCTGGCTAAAGAGCGATTGATAAGCCAGCAGAGGATCATATCCGCCGATCAGCATGACAATAGCCCCAACGATCAGTCCCAAAACGATCGCAACCAGGGAGACGGCCGTATTGCCTGAAAAGATTTTTAAAATTTTATTCATCCTTAGCACCTCCGGCGATCGTACTGCCCGCCATCATCAAGCCAAGCTCCTGGTCATTGGTTTGCTCAGGGAGGACTTCGCCGACAATTTGTCCTTCATAGATAACCGCGATCCGGTCGGAAACGTTAATGATTTCATCAAGCTCAAAAGAAATCAGCAGCACCGCTTTACCTTGATCCCGCTGGGCGATAAGCTGGGTCTGTACAAATTCAATCGCCCCGACATCCAGTCCGCGCGTCGGCTGGGCCGCAATCAGAACGTCCGGATTTTTGTCTATTTCCCGGGCTATAATCGCTTTTTGCTGGTTGCCGCCAGACAAGGAACGCGCTTTCGTTTCGGTGCTTGGCGTACGCACGTCAAAGGCCTGGATCAGTCTTTCGGCCTGTTTTCTAATTGCATTGTGATTCAGAAATCCTTTTTTGCTGTACGGTTCCTGGTAATAGGTTTCGAGCACCATGTTTTCACTCATCGAAAAATCCAGCACCAGCCCGTGTTTATGCCGGTCCTCGGGAATATGCGCAATTCCGCTTTCGCTGATTTGGCGGGGCGTTGCATTAGCGAGTTCTTTGCCGTTTAACCGGATCGAACCGCTGTCCACTTTGCTTAACCCGGTCAAAGCTTCAATCAGTTGGCTTTGACCGTTGCCGTCAACGCCGGCAATGCCCAAAATTTCCCCCGCTCTGACATTGAGGTTAAGTCCGTTAAGAATCGTTGCGCCTTCCTTGTTCTTCACGAACAAATCGCGCACTTCCAATACCGGAGCCCCCGGCGTAGCCTCACGCTTGTCCACTTTAAAGGTAACGTTTCGGCCGACCATTTTCTCCGCCAAAAGGCTTGGCGAAGCTTCGGAGGTTTTAACCGTATCAATGACCTTGCCGCGGCGGATGATCGTCACCGTGTCAGAGATCTGCATAATTTCTTTCAGCTTATGGGTGATCAAAATGATGGATTTGCCTTCCGCTACAAGCTTGCGCATAATCTCCATCAATTCCGTGATTTCCTGAGGGGTCAATACGGCGGTCGGTTCGTCAAAGATTAGGATGTCGGCGCCGCGGTATAACGTTTTCAAGATCTCTACGCGCTGCTGCATCCCTACTGATATATCATGAATTTTCGCATAAGGATCTACACGCAGGCCGTACTGCTCAGACAATTCATGGATTCGGGCCGCGGCCGTTTTATGGTCCAGGTTCAACCCTTTTTTAGGTTCCATGCCCAAAATAATGTTTTCCGTTACCGTGAAAGGCTCCACCAGCTTGAAATGCTGATGCACCATTCCGATCCCGAGATCGATCGCCTTGTTGGGATTATCTATAATTACGGGTTTTCCATCCATTTCGATACTGCCTTCATCCGGTTGATACAAACCGAAAACAATATTCATTAATGTCGATTTACCCGCGCCATTCTCACCAAGCAATGCATGAATTTCGCCTTTGTACAGTTTCAAACTGATCGAGTCATTGGCCACGACGCCTGGAAAACGTTTCGTTATGCCTTTGAGCTCGACAACGGGGGTCGCTGCGTTCATGTGATCACCCTTCATTTAAATTAGGCCGCCAAAGGCCCATACATCAATATACACGATAACGTGACAACAAGGCTAGTTAAAAAAACCAGCCTTGTCGAAATTTCTGATTGTATTCAATTGATCTTAAAGCCTATGCGAACCCGATCTTAAATCCGTATTATTTAGCTGGTTCAGATGGAACTTTGATTTCGCCGCTGATGATTTTTTGTTTATACTCATCAACTTTAGCCAATACGTCAGCAGGCACGTTTTTGTTGGATGTATCCGCAATGCCTACGCCGTTTTCTTTCAGGCCAAGCACTTCGCTTCCGCCTTTGAAAGTACCGTCAACCACTTCCTGGCTCACGCGTTTAACAGCTTCGTCAACACGTTTAACCATGGAAGTCAAAGTTACGTCGTCGCCAAATTCCAGGGATTGGTCTTTGTCAACGCCGATAACCCATACTTTTTGTCCGGATTTAACGCGAGCAGTCGCTTCGTTAAATACGCCTGTGCCTGTACCGCCGGCTGCTTGGAAAATGATATCCGCGCCGTTGTCGTAGAAAGTAGCGGCAGCTGTTTTACCAAGATCCGGTTTATCAAAGGCGCCAGTATAGTTAACAAGAACTTGAGCGTTAGGGTTAACAGCCTGGATACCTGCTCTGAAACCTGCTTCAAAACGTTCGATAACCGGAATTTGGGATCCGCCCACGAAGCCGATTTTGTTGGTTTTGGTCATCATGCCTGCTACTACGCCAACCAGGAAAGAACCTTCGTTTTCAGAGAAGGTAACGGATTTAACGTTCGGCTGGTCAACGGTTGCGTCGATGATAGCCAGTTTGGCATCCGGATTCTCGGAAGCAACTTTACCAACGGCGTCCCCAAGATCCATACCGATACCCCAAGTCAAAGCGTAGCCGCCTTTAACGAATTTGTTCAGGTTTGTTTCATAGTCATCTGCTTTTGTACTTTGCAAATATTCCGATTTGACATCGCTCAAAGAAGAAAGGCCTTCCCAAGCGGATTGGTTGAAGGATTTGTCGTTGACGCCGCCCACGTCGGTAACTAGACCGATTTTGACATTGGAAGCAGCAGCGTTGGAACCTGTGTTTGCAGACTCTCCGGCATTAGCGTTGTTTTTATTGTTACCGCATCCTGCCAATACAACCGTAAGCGCAAGCAGCATTACGATCGATAATTTGAAACTTTTCTTCATTGAGTGGTATCCCCCTTAGAAATTTGAAAGTACCGAGTTTAATCTAGCAATCTGCGGCACTAACTTTTTGACAAACTAGATTATACATTTAACAAAGCGCAAAATCCACACAATAATCATCAAAGTTCATCCAATATTCGTTCTTTTTTTCGCGAAACCGCTTTAATTCGACATATCTAACCTACTAAGTTCGGTATATCGGATAACTCGTTCGACAATGTTCTATTCCGCCATACCTGTATTATTTACCAATAGCTTTCAAAGCTATGCAAGCAATTTCGCCGGATCCATGCCTCCTGGTTCCCGATAGCCGTAACCTTTGGACAGCACGTATACAGCAACGTAGCCAAGACCTAAACCGCCGCTTTGACCAAAAATTCCTGCTCCAGCCTACAGGCCGGCATCGGCCTGCTGAACAAATAGCCTTGTCCGTCATGGCAATGCTGGCGTTTCAAAAATTCAAGCTGCTCCCTGTTCTCGATTCCCTCGGCGGTTACTTTTAACTTCAAATGATTGGCCATGGAAGCTATAGAAGAAACAATAGCCGCATCGCTGCCGCCTTGTACCAGCTCCTCCAGGAAAGAACGATCGATTTTGATGCGGTCAACCGGAAGTTTTTTTAAATACTGCAGCGAGCTGTAGCCGGTTCCGAAATCATCAATGCTGATCAAAATCCCCAACTGCTTCAATTCCCGGATTTGTTCGCATGCGGCTATCTTGTCCATCGTCATGCTTTCCGTGATTTCCAGATCCAGGTACCGAGGATCCAGCCCCGTTTCCTCCAGAACTTCCGTTACAAGCGCGGTAAAACGGGCATTGCGAAATTGCCGAATCGACAAATTTACGGAAACCGAAACCGGCTCAAAGCCTTCATTCTGCCATTGTTTGTTCTGCCTGCAGGCCGTCCGGAGCACCCATTCCCCAAGCGGTACAATTAAACCGCTTTCTTCGGCCAACGGGATGAATTCCCCGGGAGAAAGCAATCCCCTTACCGGGTGGTTCCAGCGGACAAGCGCCTCAAGCCCTACCGTTTTCCCTGAGGAAAGACTGACCTGGGGCTGATATTCCACAAAAAATTCCTGCCGTTCAATCCCTCTGCGCAGGTCATTTTCCAGTTCCATTCTTGATAAAGCCGCCGTCCGCATATATTCCGTGTAACGGCAGCAGCTTAACCCCTGTTCTTTGGCGTAATAAGCAGCAAGCCCGGCAAATCGTGCCAGCTCTTCGCCCGATTTGGCGTCATAAGGATAGAGAGCAAAACCAAGGCTAAGCGGCATATGGAATTCCTGTGACCCCCAACTGAATGATCTATTTAATTTCGACATAAAACATTCCGCATATGCTTGGGCTCCCGCCGGGTCTGCATATTTTCTCGTAAAAAATGCAAATTCATCCACGCCTATGCGATAAACTTTTCCCTGGCCGCCATAAACCGAAGCGATTCGTTCGCCTGCTTCTCTGAGCATTTGGTTGCCTGCGGCGAACCCTAATACATCGTTCAGCATTTTATAGCGGTTGATATGAATAATGCAAAGTCCTTTTCCTTCCGCGGGATCGCCCTCCTCCAAAAAAGCGTGCAGATCCGAATTAAAAACGCGCCTCGAAGGAAGCTCTGTCAACGAATCGGAATTTTCCCCATAGGTTCTGCGATTATAAAAATTCCAGCACAAAACAACGCACAAGACGGAAAGAACCATACTCCCGATCATGCGGATTAAGCCGCCCTGTCTCCACGCATCCGACAATAACAACAAGCAGCAGCCGAACACAACAAAGACGACCAGCAGCTTCAATCGTGAGATGATAACTCTTTTCTCCTCTTTCCTGAATCGCATAGGCTTCAGCTCCCGGATGTATAATTATACGTCTCACATTTTGTTCAGCCATTGTCAAACCAAGGCGCTATTCCTCCATATTTGTAACAATTCCACATCCTACAGTAATTTCCTTCCAGCCGTTTCAAAAAGAAATGTTGTTTTATGGAAACCAAAAAAGAAGACCTTGATCGGCTCAATGAAGAGCAAATCAAGGTCTTCTTTTTCATGAAACAGTCCCTTTAAGCTTTCGGAAAACTTACTTCAGGCGTAGTAAGCTTATCGTAAAACTCCACCACGGCATCCTTCCGTTCGGAAGCTCTGACCGCCATGGCCGAACGGGGATGTTCGTTCAGCGTGCCGGTAATCATGTAAGGGAGCAGGTAACCCCATTCCTCTTTTTCACGAAGTGGCACCAGCAGCTTTTCCAAAATTTCCAGCACCGGACGCAGCTGATAATGCGTATTTTTCAGGTGGGTAACCAGCAGCTCCGTCGGACAGTTGCCGGCTGCGCGGCCCATGCCGTAAACCGATGCATCCAGCAGTTCAACCCCATTGTCAGCCGCGATTAATGTATTTGAAAAAGCCAGCTGCATATTGTTGTGCGTATGAACGCCAAGCCGTTTGTTAGGAAGGTGCGTTTTGAACTTGTCGATCAGGTAAAGCATGTCTTTATGATCCAGACTGCCGTAAGAATCCACGATGTAAACGACATCCACCACGCTTTCACGGATCATTTCAAAAGCTTCAAGCAATTCCTTGTCCATAACGCCGGATAAAGCCATAATATTGATCGTCGTTTCATAACCCAAGTCATGGAACTTTTGAATGAGCTCCAGGGCTTTGTCCACATCTTTGATGTAACAAGCTACACGGATCAGATCAAGCAGGCTTTCGCTTCGCGGCAAAATATCCTCTTCGTCCACCCGTCCTACATCCACCAGAGCCGATAATTTGGTGCTGCCCTTCTGGGGGATTACTTTACGCAGGAAATCATCGTTCAAAAATCTCCAAGGGCCTGCATCATCGGCCCCCTTCAGTAGCTTGGGCGAATTTTTATATCCGATTTCCATATAGTCAACGCCGGCTTCATTAAGTCCGGCATACAGCTGTTGAACAAATTCTACGCTGAAGTCCCAGTTGTTCACGAGACCTCCGTCGCGGATGGTGCAGTCTACAATTTTGCTGGGGTTGTTTTTCATAACGGAATCCTCTCTTTATCACCTGGATTCAGGTGTGTATTCTTTTCTATCTTACTTGATGCAAAACGTTAAAGTAAAGAAGTTTATTCGCCGCTTTAAAGTGAGATAGCCATGACGGTTAAACCTGCCGTCTCCGCCAACCCAAAAAGCCCCGCCGTTTCATGCGGAGCTTTTTGTCCGTTGATTAACTCTACATTTCAAGTTGATTAATGCTACATTTTAAATAGAAGAAACTCATCCGGCATTCCCGTGAAAGGGTTCTAATCCGCTCTGAAAAACGGTTTAATTCACGCCGGATCACTGCTGATTTTCAAGGATCCACTGGCTCACGGTCCGGACCATGACGCCGGTTGCCCCCTTCGGATCCACTCCGCGTTCCTTATGCAGAAAGGCCGTCCCGGCAATGTCCAGATGAATCCAGGGCAACCCTTCCGCAAAAGTGCCGATGAACAATCCAGCGGTAATTGCGGCGCCGTTTCTTCCCGGGCGGTTGTTTAAATCGGCAACGCTGCTTTTCAGCATCGCCCAGAACTCCGGATAACTCGGCAGCGGCCATACCTTCTCCCCCGTTTGTTTGGAAGCCATGATAAAGCTTTGCAAAAACGTTTCGTCATTCGTCACCGCGCCTGTCGCAACATCTCCGAGCGCCGACAGGATCGCTCCCGTCAAGGTCGCAATGTCGATAATCCGTTCCGCTCCCTGCTCTTTTGCATAGGTGACGCCGTCGGCCAATACGATTCTCCCCTCGGCATCCGAATTCTGCATGTCAATGGTTCTTCCGCTGCGGGTCGTGATCAGGTCACCGGGTTTCATGGCGCTTCCGGACGGCATATTTTCTGCAGCAGGGATGACGGCAATCACATTGGCTTGCGGCTTAAGGATCCCCAGGATTTCCGTAACGCCCAATACCGAAGCCGCGCCGCCCATGTCGCTGATCATTTCCTCCATACCCTGGGCTCGTTTGAGAGAGATCCCGCCGGTATCAAAAGTAATCCCTTTGCCGACCAGCCCGGTGACGCCGGTCCAATGCTCCTGCCCTTGATACTTAATCGTAATCAGCCGGGGCGGGTTGACGCTTCCTTGTCCTACGGCGAGAATCCCGCCCATTTCCTTCTCCCGGAGATCCGCTTCGTCCAGGACCTCCACTTCGAAGCCATAACGCTGGGCAAGCTCAACCGCCGCTTCTCCCAAATCCTCCGGGGTCAGCAGATTGCCCGGCAAGTTGGTCAAATCCCTTGCCGTAATCGTGCCGGCCGCATAAGCGCGCCCCGTGCGGATGCCTTTTTCCCATTCCTCCTGCTCGGATCCGACGACTGCCCCTTCATGGAAAAACGTGATTTTACGAATGCCTTCGTAGCCGCTTTTCTCGCGTCTATAAACTTGCCTTTGATAAGCTCCGAGCAAAAAACCTTCCGTCAGCGCATGTGCCGCCAGATCGTTCCGCCCTTCGACCGTCAATGAGCCAATGGAGGCAGGCACCTTAAACAGCACCTGATCCGGCCGGATGCTCATGGCGGTGCGAGCCGCGGCGGCGGCCGTCAATCTGAGCTCCTCCACCCTTAGCGGATCTTCGCCGGCTCCGACCAGAATGACCGTTTCGGCAGGCTGCGCTTCCGGCATCGGCAGCACAAAAGTTTGATTGACTTCGGCATCAAACCAGCGGCTTTGCGCCAGCGTCCCTGTGTAAGGCTTAAGCCACGGTTCTACCTGGCCGTTTTTCAGCTCCTTTTTGCTCAATAAATGAATGAGGACTTTACGTTCCGCCTCGGCAGGGATTCCCCCGCCGCTCCATATTACCTCCGCTACATTCCCGTCCATGCTGCACCATCCTTTTTTGTAATCTCGGCTGTCTTTATTCATTCCTCTTCCCTTACTTATTTAAACAAAATAACCCCACAAAGTGGGGCAAGCTCTGAAAGCCGGCCCTTTATTTACAAGCCGCACCATAAATCCAGCTCTCTTAAAGCTAAAAAAACCGTTTCGCATGAAACGGTTTTTTGCCCTAGTTCGCAAGCGGAAGGGAGATGATAAAGGTCGTCCCGACTCCGATACTGCTTTCGACTTGAATGGAACCGCCGTGGTTTTTGATAATGCGGTAACTCTCCGACAGCCCCAAGCCGGTCCCTTTCTCTTTTGTAGTAAAAAAAGGATCGGACAGCCGCTTCAACCTTGCTTGTTCCATGCCGCTTCCGTTATCACGTATGGAAATTACCGCATTGGGGCCTTCCGATCTTGCCTGAATATGAATTTCGCCTTTGCGTCCTTCAATCTCTTCGATCGCGTCCAAGGCGTTCTTGATGAGATTAAGAAAAACCTGCTTGATTTGTTTGGCATCTATGGCAATCAGCATCTCTTCCTGCTCGGATTTAAGCGAGATTTCGCAGTCTTTCATCAGCGCTTCGCTTTCGGTCAGCAGCACCGTTTGTCTGAGCAGCGAAGACACCCTTAAGATCGCTTTTTCCGGAGCCGACGGTTTGGAAGAGTTCAGAAATTCGTGAATGATATCGTTGGTTCTATCGATTTCCATCAGGATAATCCGGGCGTATTCGTCCTTGCCCAGCTGCAGCAGATGCGGGCGAAGCAGCTGAATGAAACCTCGGATCGCGGTTAAAGGATTGCGGATTTCATGCGCGATAGCCGCGGAGATCTTTCCCAGTATCGCTAACTTATCGTTTTGGGAAGCCGTCTGTTCAATTTGCTTGTAATCGGAGATGTCTTTAAAGCTGATCAGCAGATCCCCATCCAAATCTTCGGTATACGTAACCGTGATCATCCAGTATTTCCCGAGATCATCCCGGACTTCGAATTTGGTTTTATGTTTATGCATAATCTCGCGATAAATTTGAACGACCCATTTCCGTTTGCATCGCCTTAAATGAGGGACCGCAATCAATTGGCGGAAGGTGCAGCCGATCATAACCTGCGGTTGGAGTTCCAAAATGGCGGCCATCAAAGAGTTTGCAAAAGCAATTTGGCCTTCGCAATTAAACAAGATAATCCCATTGTCCAGGTGCTGGAGTACATTTTCATACTTGTTTTTTTTAAGCTGGGCAGATACAAAAAGTTCGACTGGTTGGAGCAATGTTTCTTCGATATCACTCAACAAGTTGTTATCCTCCTTTTCCCTTGAATGATGTTCTTGCCGGTTTGGCTTTTTCCATCGCAGAACGGAGAATTGCAGGGTGAAAATGAGTTTTCCCAAGACCATCTGACACTTTTCAAGCCAAGCACTTAAAATATCTGATACCCGAGACATTTGATATCTATAAACCAATAAAGATCGCTCAATGGGCTATAACTTCATGCTTGAAAAGGCCGATATGCCGATCTTCTCCTGCAAAAGTTTTCCTAGTACAATTTAATCATAAAGAGGTTGTCTAACCCCGTCAATCAGAGAAACTGTCGAAAAAAGAGGTTTCAACCCTTTCCAGCCATCATTTCCAGAAAAAGAAAAAGCAGCCTTCTTCTGCAGAAAGCTGCTTTCACTTATGGAATCATTTCATGAGGTTCATGCCTAACGGTCCTAACGGTGCTGGAGTCTTTCTCTTCTTCTGCTCATAAAAGCCAGCCGGCGCTTAAGCTCGCTTTCCCATTTTTCATCCCCAATATGTTTAGCCACGGTCAGCAGATCCAGCGAGCTGTCGATTTGGCGTTTGACGATATCCAGCGGATCTTCGCGTTCATCATTGACGCAGTTTACAAAAATGGACTCATCGTCCTCGGAAACAAAATCGGCGAAATCAATTTCCTGCGCTCCGTCCGCATGGGCGTATTCGGCCAAAATTTCGTACTCATTTTCCACTTTATAATGAACCTCAACCCGATGACAAACCGGGCATAACAGCAGGGGAACATTATGGACTTGAGTACGGTAATGCTTCAGCGTTCCTTTTGTCCCCACCATGCTGGCCCCGCAACAAAAACTCATTCCCATCACCCTCCTGATCGCGGTTCATTCTTGTTTCTATAACTTATTCGAGGACCTCAGATGCGATTCCTCTCAATATGTTAGATTTTTACCCATTTTATCACGTTTAAGTCAAAATTGCCGCTCCAACTTGTCCGCTTTCGCAATGGATGAAAAAGCCCCCTGCTGACTTTCGTCAAAGGGGGCTTTCGCTATAGTCCGGACGATTACGCGTTCAGCGTTTTGTCGCCTGGTTTCCAGTTCATTGGGCACAATCCGCCGGATTGCAGAGCTTGAAGAACACGAAGAGTTTCTTCTACGCTGCGGCCAACGTCGTTGTGGTTAACCACTTGGTATTTCAATTCGCCTTCAGGATCGATGATGAACAAGCCGCGCAGCGCTACGCCTTCTTCTTCGATCAGTACGCCGTAGTCGTCGGCTACTTTCTTCGTGATGTCGGAAGCGAGCGGGAAGTTCAATTGTCCCAAACCGTTGTTTTCTTTGGAAGTACTGATCCATGCTTTGTGGCTGTGGATGGAGTCGATACTTACGCCAAGAATTTCAGTGTCCAGCTCTTTGAATTGCTCGTAAGCTTCGCTGAGAGCCGTGATTTCCGTAGGACATACAAATGTGAAGTCCAGCGGATAGAAGAAGAATACCAGCCATTTGCCGCGGTAGTCGGACAATTTTACGTGTCCAAATTCTTTACCGTCTCCAGATACTGTCTCCATGTTAAAATCAGGTGCTGGTCTTCCAACCAAACGTTGTGCCATGATTATAATCCTCCTTTAAAATATGTAAGGTGCGGGATGCCGCTCCCTTTTTTCTGAATGATAACCTTTATCATTTACAATAGTGATGGTATCATTTCCGCATCTTTAAAGTCAAGATTATATTTATTTCTTTTTTAGAATTATTATAATCAACGAATTTTTTGTGAACTTTTTTATCGCCTATTAGCGGACGGCCGAGGATGTTTTGCCTGCCATTGCCGCTACAATCAAATCACCCATGGCGTCCGTGCCGATTGCAGCCGTCTTGTCTACCGCAATATCGCCGGTACGGTGACCTGCATCCAGCACGTCCTTCACCGCTTTTTCGATCGCATCAGCCGCATCCTCATAACCAAAGGTCATGCGGAACATCAAGGCCACCGACAAAATCGTGGCGATCGGATTCGCTTTGTTTTGCCCGGCAATGTCGGGAGCGGAACCATGTACGGGTTCATAAAGACCAAAGCTTCCTTCACCAAGCGAAGCGGAGGACAACATGCCGATCGAACCGGTGAGCATAGCCGCCTCGTCACTCAGGATGTCGCCGAACATATTTTCCGTCACGATGACGTCAAAGCTTGCAGGTCTGCGGAGCAGCTGCATCGCGCAGTTGTCAACGAGCACGTGCTCAAGCTCCACATCCGGATACTCGGGCGCAACCCGGTTGACCACCTCGCGCCATAGGCGGGAAGTTTCCAGCACGTTGGCTTTGTCCACGGAGGCCAGCTTTTTCCGGCGTTTGCCCGCAATTTCGAAGGCCTGGCGTACGATCCGCTCAACTTCGCTCACATTGTAGGCGCACGTATCTACCGCTTCCTGCCCCTGCTCGCTGTCGCGGCGGAATTTCTCGCCGAAATAAATGCCGCCCGTCAGTTCGCGAACGACGATGAGGTCGGTTCCCTCAAGCACTTCCGGCTTTAAGGTCGAAGCGTCCTTCAAGCAATCGAAGACGACCGCCGGACGCAGGTTGGAGAACAATCCAAGCGCTTTGCGTATGCCAAGCAGGCCGGTTTCCGGGCGGAGCTCCTTCGGATTGTTGTCCCATTTCGGGCCGCCGACGGCACCGAGCAGGACCGCATCTGCATTTTTACAAACTTCAAGCGTTTCCTCCGGCAGAGGCGTGCCTTTCTCGTCAATGGCAATGCCGCCGAACAAAGCGTGTTCCGTTTCAAAGCGGTAACCAAACAGCTCCTCCGTCCGCTTCAACACCTTTTCCGCTTCCCTTACGACTTCCGGCCCGATTCCGTCCCCGGCGATCACGGCGATTTTTTTCACTTCTGACATGGGATCCACTCCTCTTCACGTTTATGCATCTTATCTATTTTTAACATAGCAAGGCAGATTGCACAAAGATATAGAAGCTATTAAAGCGATAGGCTAAGCCTATAACGAAACCATAGTTTAAAAAAAATGCAGCCCGGCGCAGATTTCTCTGCGGGGCCGCATTTCCTTGCGGGACAATCATCCCATGATACTGGGAAAAGCCGCTTATTTTTTGATCCAGTGCATCAAACCGCGGAGCTCGGAACCTACTACTTCGATTGGATGAGCAGCTTCATTACGGCGTGTTGCCGTCAGGAAAGCGCGGTTGGATTGGTTTTCCAGGATGAAGTCGCGGGCAAATTTGCCTTGCTGAATATCAGCCAGCACTTCTTTCATCGCTTTTTTCGTTTCATCCGTTACGATGCGAGGACCTGTGACATAATCGCCGTATTCGGCCGTGTTGCTGATCGAATCGCGCATTGTAGCCATGCCGCCTTCATAGATCAGGTCAACGATGAGCTTCATTTCATGCAGGCACTCGAAGTAGGCCATTTCCGGCGCATATCCCGCTTCAGTCAGCGTTTCGAAGCCGGCTTTGATCAGCGCAGTTACGCCGCCGCACAATACGGCTTGTTCGCCGAACAAATCGGTTTCGGTTTCTTCGCGGAAGGAAGTTTCGATAACCCCTGCACGTGTACAACCGATCCCTTTTGCATATGCGAGGCCGATAGCTTTGGCTTGTCCGGTTGCGTCCTGGTGGATCGCGATCAGACCCGGTACGCCGAATCCGTCAACATAAGTACGGCGGACCATGTGGCCAGGAGATTTAGGAGCAACAAGCAAAACGTCATTGTCTTTGGAAGGAACGATTTGTCCGAAATGGACGTTGAAGCCATGGGCGAACAACAGTGCGGCGCCCTTTTTCAGGTTAGGAGCGATTTCGCTGTTGTAAACGGCTGCCTGGGTTTCGTCCGGCATCAAAATTTGAACTACGTCAGCACGGCTGGTTGCTTCAGCTACCGACAATACTTCGAAGCCGTCTTCTTTGGCTTTGTTAAAGGATTTGCCTTCACGCAAACCGATGATGACATTCAGGCCGCTTTCGCGCAGGTTTTGAGCGTGGGCATGGCCTTGGCTGCCATAACCGATGATTGCGATCGTTTTGCCTTTCAATACGCTAAGTTCTGCATCTTGCTCGTAGTACAAAGTAACTGCCATGATATGATTCCTCCTAAAAATGATGTTTGTTTAGTCTGCTGCGCGGCTGCGCAGAAGCTTATTGCTGAACCCTTCAACCTAATGAGCGGGTATTTCAAACGATCTGGCCGTCCTTGCAAGATCGCTTCAAATCCCCGCTCATGGAGCCGGGAAATTTCAGGGATTACGAATGAGCGCCGGATCTACTTCAATCTCTTCCGAATGGACTTTATTGGAAAATAAATCAGGCGTTGCCGCGGGTCATGGCCGTTACGCCTGTGCGGGACAGCTCTTGAATGCCGTAAGGCTTCAGAAGCTCCAGCAGTGCGTCCAGCTTTTCCGTATCCCCGACGACCTGGATCATCATGTTTCGGGTGCCGATGTCCACAACCGCCGCCCGGAACGTATCCGCCAGCGATTTGATTTCCGGCCGTTCCGCCGGCTCCGCTTTCACCTTGATCAGGGCAAGCTCCCGGGAAACCATCGGCTTGGAACTAAGATTGACAACTTTGATGACGTCGATCAGCTTATAAAGCTGCTTTTCGATTTGTTCCAGGGTCTGGTCGTCTCCTTCGGTGACGATGACCATGCGGGAAAGCCCTTCCTCTTCCGACTGGCCTACCGTAATGCTTTCAATGTTGAAGCCGCGCCGGCCGAAGAGGCCGGACACGCGCTGCAGGACGCCTGGCTGATCGTTGACTAATATGGCAATCGCATGTTTTGTGGTCATTATTCACTGTCCCCCATCAGCATTTGATCAATGGTTGAACCCTGAGTGACCATCGGATAGACACTTGCTTCTTTATCCACCAGGAATTCTACCAGAACAGGTCCCGGCGTTTCCATCGCCTCAAGCCAGACAGCCCGGGCATCCTCTTTGTTGGTCGCCCGCAGTCCTTTAACGCCGTAAGCTTCCGCAAGCTTCACGAAGTCCGGGCTTCCGGACAGGTCAATATGGCTGTAACGGTTATCGTAAATCAGCTCCTGCCACTGTCTGACCATGCCGAGCACTTGATTGTTGATAACGACGATTTTTACCGGGATATTATTAATGGCACACACGGCCAGTTCTTGGGAACACATCTGCATGCCGCCGTCTCCGTTGATAGAAATAACCAGCCGGTCCGGATGAGCCATCTGTGCACCGATGGCGGAAGGAAAGCCGTAACCCATAGTGCCAAGCCCACCGGAAGTAATCAAGGAGCGAGGATGGTTAAATTTGTAATACTGGGCCGTCCACATTTGGTGTTGTCCTACATCCGTAGTAACAATGGCTTCTCCTCGAGTTGTTTCGTTCAGCAATTCGATGACCCACTGCGGTTTAAGCATTTCGTCGGAATCTTTATATTTAAAAGGCTTCGCCGATTTCCACTGCTGAATTCGGTCTCTCCACGCATCGGCCTT
Organism: Paenibacillus mobilis; assembly: GCF_058267595.1. Lineage (NCBI taxonomy): Bacteria > Bacillati > Bacillota > Bacilli > Caryophanales > Paenibacillaceae > Paenibacillus > Paenibacillus mobilis. The sequence goes on along the minus strand of NZ_JBZCMS010000012.1, from coordinate 24,514 downwards.
ATCGGCGCGTTTAACCAGTTTATTCAGCTGTTCCAGCACCGTCTTGACATCCCCTACTACAGGAATATCCGTATGGACATTTTTGCCGATCTCGGCCGGATCGATGTCAATGTGCACGATCTTGGCCCCGGGAGCAAATCCGTCAAGTTTGCCGGTTACCCGGTCGTCAAAGCGGGCACCGATACAGATCAGCAAATCGGATTGCTGGATAGCGTTGTTCGCCGTATACGTCCCATGCATACCCGGCATGCCCATCCAAAGCCGGTTGCCGCTTGGAAACCCTCCAAGTCCCAGCAAAGTGGTCGTTACCGGAATTTCGGCTTTCTCCGCAAATTCAAGCAGTTCCTCGTGAGCCCCGGAGTAGACAACGCCCCCGCCGGCAAGAATGATAGGCTGTTCAGCCTCTCCAATCGCAGCCGCTACTTTATCCAACTGCAGCCGGTTTGGCGCAACCGTCGGATTGTATCCGCGGAGGTTCAGTGTTTTTACCGGTTCAAACAAGGCAGTCGCAGCCGAAACATCTTTCGGAATATCAATCAGCACCGGCCCTTTCCGGCCGCTATTTGCGATATGGAAGGCTTCGTGGATAATCCGGGCCAAATCTTTTGCATCCCGCACAAGATAGCTATGTTTGGTGATCGGCATCGTGATCCCTGTAATATCTGCTTCTTGGAAAGCGTCCGTTCCAATCAGGTTCTGAAAAACGTTCCCCGTAATGACAACCAGCGGAACCGAGTCCATGTAGGCCGTTGCAATGCCGGTGACCAGGTTGGTGGCGCCAGGACCCGAGGTGGCGATACAAACGCCCACCTTGCCGCTTGCTCTCGCATATCCGTCGGCCGCATGGATAGCTCCTTGTTCATGCCTGGTAAGCAAATGATGGAAATCGCTGAAACCGTAAAGTGCATCATAGATGTACAGCACGGCCCCGCCCGGGTATCCAAAGACGCATTCCACGCCTTCAAGCAGCAGGCTTCTCAGCAAAATTTCCGAGCCCGTAATGACCTCCGGTTTCATCCATTTCTCACGTAATTGTTCTGTCGACTTCAATTCCTCAGTTTCCGTTTTCACTTTACGTTTCCTCCTCTCAGGCTTGGCGGCTAGAGCAACAAAAAAACCTTTCGCCCACTGCCAGCGTACTACGCTAGAGGGGCGAAAGGTTTGATTTACCTTACGCGGTACCACCCAAATTCACAAGGCATCTCGCGATGCCAAGTCTTGGCGGGTAAACAAGAAGCCGGATCCGGCCTATGCATTTGTTACCCTTCGTCCGTAACGTGGACAATACGATTTCCCCTAGTCACCGATCCGGTCCAGCTTAACAAGCCGCCGAAAACACCTTTCAGGAAAACAGCTCCGAGGTGAGCGCGCAATAAGGGATAACGGTGGTGGTCTCAGCAATTCCATCCACTCTCTGAGCATAGAGCCCTTAAGCTTCGTCCTCATCATAGCCATTCGGTTTATAGCTTTAAATGGTTAAAATGATTATATGTTCACCTTACACGCTAAGTCAAGAGTAAACCACATATTTTTATTTGTCACCCTGTACGGGCCGCTGTCATAAGATAACCAAGACATTCACCCAGATTTAAAGGAGGGATGGCTTTGATCCGTTATCGCAGACCCAAACAGGATGACCCCGTCATCTATAAATTAATCGAAAAAGAGCTTGTCCCGCACAGTCATTTACCGGAAAACGAACTTGAAAAAATACGCCGCGACCTGCCTTCGCGCATGAAAAGAGGCGTCACGCTGGTAGCCGCATCCAATTACGATGCCGATCCCGTAGCCTTTATCCATTTCATGATCCACGGCGAACTTTTATATATCGACATGATCGCTGTTGAACGGAATGCCCAGCACAAGCGTTACGGCAAATCCCTGATGGCCAAGGCCGAAAACTTTGCGGCATCCAGAGGCTGTGTCCGCTCTAAAGTTATGGTGGACGCCGGAAACACGCACGCCCACCTGTTTTACAGCAAGCTGGGTTATCGCACCTTGCGTTTTATCGCTCAGACCCAATGTTATGAGATGGAGAAAACGTTAGTTAACCGCTAAGAGTTAATTAAAGGAAAAATCCAGGATATCCGTAACCCTGGCCCGGGTATCCGCCATATCCGTAACCTGGATATCCGCCGTATCCGTATCCCGGTCCAAAACCGCCATATCCAAAGCCTCCGGCATAAGGTGCGGTGCCGATGGCTAACAAATCAAACAAAGCGAGAGGCAAGATCGCCTTGGTTCTGACTTTTTTTCCGGCTGCAGGTTTCATGTAAAGGCGTTTGCCGCTGATTCTCACCAAAGTGCCCGTAACGACGCCGCCGTCTTTTTTATAGGCCACGATTTTTTTGCCGATCAGCTTTTTCGCCTGATTCTCAATCGTACTAGCTTTCATCAGGTTTCCCTCCTCCTGCTGTATTCTTATCCAGAATATGCCCCTCTCCCGTAAAATGATTGTTTATACGCCCGGTGCCGCACAAACAAAAAAAGACGCCCGATAGGGCGCCTTTTCAATAAAGACTTAGATTAAGCATTGATTTTTTCTTTAGCTACAGTAGCCAAAGAGTTGAAAGCCGCGATGTCGTTAACAGCCAGATCCGCAAGCATTTTGCGGTTGATGTTTACTTCAGCGAGCTTCAGGCCATGCATCAATTTGCTGTAGGACAAGCCGTTTTGGCGAGCGGCAGCGTTGATACGAACGATCCACAATTTGCGGAAATCGCGTTTTTTCTGACGACGGTCACGGTAAGCGTAGAGCAGGGATTTGTTCACTTGCTCCTTAGCTGTTTTGAAAATACGGTGTTTGGAACCGAAATAACCTTTTGCAAGTTTCAGAATTTTCTTATGACGACGACGAACGACGAATCCGCCTTTAACTCTTGCCATAGTGATAAACCTCCCAAATATTGTTTAAGAATGTACTACTTCAGGTTAGCCAAACCTTGTTTCAAACGGCTTACGTCGCCGGAATACATCACAGGACTGTTAGCCAATACGCGTTTAGCACGTTTGGATTTGTGGGACAGAAGGTGATTTCTGTTGGCTTTGTAACGTTTTACTTTACCAGTTCCCGTAATTTTGAAGCGGCCTTTAAGGCTGCTGTGTGTTTTCATTTTAGGCATTAGGTCTTCCCCCTCATAGTTTATATGGCGCCTAATTTTTAGGCGCCAAAATCATAATCATACTACGGCCTTCAAGTTTAGGTTGACGCTCAACGCTGGACAGTTCTGCCACTTCGGTCTTCACGCGCTCCAAAATTTTCTGGCCGATATCGGCATGAGTGATTTCACGTCCACGGAAGCGTACAGAGCATTTAACTTTGTCGCCTTCGTTCAAAAATTTGATTACGTTGCGCAATTTCGTTTGATAATCATGTTCCTCGATATTGGCACGGAACCAAACTTCTTTGATGTCCACGATTTTCTGATTCTTGCGGGCTTCTTTGTCTTTCTTCTGCTGCTCGTAACGGAATTTGCCGTAATCCATGATCCGGCATACCGGCGGTTTGGCCGTTGGCGCGATATTCACCAAATCCAGGTTCAAATCAATAGCCATTTGCATAGCTTCACGAATCGGTTTGATGCCGATTTGCTCGCCGTCCGGTCCAACCAAGCGAACTTCTTTCGCCCGAATCTCGTCATTGATCATATGTTCCTTACTGATAGTTCTCCACCTCCAAAAAGGATGGCCGCAGCAAGCGGCTTTAAATCGCCTTTCATAAATGAAAAGGGATGCGGGTCAGACACCCGCATCCCAAATTGATCGTCCATATCATCATGAATGTTCATTCATAAGTTTGGTCGGATCAAAACCAGCCGACAAAGTCGGAAGGTGAGAAGCGGAAGCCTCTGCTTACAATCCAAAATTTAATTATTCACAACACTTTGATTAATATACCACATGATCAAAGTCTATGTCAACCACTTCCGCAAAACCGAGAAGCTGGCGGTTACCCCTGCTTGCTCTGAACTTCTTCCAGCCGAACTACGCGGGTATGCTGGGTATGGCTCCACTGCTTGTTGTTTTGCGTAAAGAAAGCGTAAAACGTAATCGGGTACCACGAAATCAGATAAATCGGGAACAGCACCAGGTACAAGTATACCTTCTTGAACGTCACTTTCTCCAAAGCCATCGCCAGCAGGAAGGTAATCACGTTCGCACCTACCGCAAAAAACGAGGCCCAGACCGGCAAATAAGAATACAGAGTAGAGAAATGCGGTCCGTTAAAGAGCGATTGATCCGCCCAAATTAACGCAGCAAGCAAAAACGTAAGCAGAACGATGTATACGTTCACCGCGTACAGCGCCATGTCCATTTTGATCAGGCTGCGCTCTTTGATGCTTTTCCAAAGCAGCGGGAAGAAATAACGGCGGGCAACCGTAAAATGGCCCTGCATCCAGCGCAAACGCTGACGGGCGGACGCCTTGAAGGAAAGCGGCTTTTCGTCAAACAGCTTCGCGTCATAGTTAAACACCGGATGAACGCCGCGGTCCACGCAGCGCATAGTAAATTCCAAATCCTCAACCAGGCTGGTTGCGCCCCAGCCCATTTCCTTCAACAGATTTGTCTCAAAGCACATGCCGGTTCCGCCAAGGAAATTGGCCATGCGCAAATTGTGGCGGGAAAGCTGCCACAACCGGTTTACGTACCAGTAAGAAATCCCGTAAGAAGCGGTAATCCAAGAGTCTTCCGGGTTTTTGGTATCAATGTAGCCCTGGATAACCTTGGCGCCTTCGCACAGGTCGTTATTCATTTCTTTAAGAAAATCCGGATGCGCCAGGTTATCGGCGTCAAACATCACAACCGCATCATATTGGCGCGGCATTTCCCAAAGATTTTTGAGCATCCATTCGATCGCAAAACCTTTGCCCCTCTGATTCGTATTCGTCCGTACGCAGGCATTCATGCCGTGCTGGCGGACAATTTCGGCCGTGCGGTCCGTACAGTTGTCGCAGATGACAAATACGTCGTAGAGTTCGCGCGGATAATTCAGCTCCTTCAGATTTTCCATCAGAGCTCCTACAACCTGCTCCTCATTATGTGCCGCCACCAAAACCGCAAACGATTTTTCCGGCGCATGCTCTGGTTTGTGCTTTTTCCTGTACATGCCGAACAATGAGAATACGAACTGATAAACGGCAATGACCGCCAGAATGATCTGGAGGGTAATCAAAATGCCATCGAACATGATTCTCTGCAGCCCCCTTTTTCAACCCTGTTGAATGAATTTTGTTTTTTTCTTTCTCTCTAAAAGCCAGTGTTGTTTTTTTTGTTATCACTGTTCTTTTTGTGCGAAACGATTTTCGCTGACCACCTTTGCTGCCCTTCACGATTTTTCCATTTAATGTTCCATAGCAAGTAAGACGCCATATCGATTCTCTATGACTTTGTTTTTTTTGTCAAAAGCAAATTTGCGCTTGTTTTGCCAAAATACAGCCTCAGCAGCCGGCTTTGGCTTTCCACTCCGTCATAGTCACGGTTTCATCCCTGCTTATTTCTTATTTTCATCATTTTTAACCCTTTTTATTTCTTCGGTCCTCCTTTTTTTTCAAAAATTCAGAAAGCGAATAGGACCTGAAATCGAAACCCCTTTTGAAACACCATTAATATTTACGAAACAAACCCTCAAAAAGTTTACAATAAAACTCAATTTAATTTAAACTTTTCGGATAACATTGAATCAGTCAGGAACAAAATGAGGTACAAAGCTCCGGTAGACTTTTTGTTCAAAAAGCCCGTCCGGCGTTTAAAAATATGATACATTTAATTCAGATATGCGAACCGGTTTCATTAGTAAAGAATTCCGGCCATAATAAAATACCCGTGGACTTTGCAAATAAAAGCCTTTACAGAAAGGGGAGCTATGCATGCTGCCGAGACTTTTTGCCAAGTTCAATCAAATGGACCGTAAATTATTTGTTAAAATCAATACCGGGCTTCACCGGAAATTTTTAAATGTCCTGCTTTATTACATGACTCACCTTGGAGGAGCCACCTTTACCATATCGGCCTGTCTGATCACCTGGTACTTTTTACCCAGAACGTGGGGATCGGCCTCCCTTATGAGCCTCACGGCGTTGGCCGCGAGCCATATTCCGGTTGCAATCGCCAAAAAGTCCTATCCGCGGCTGCGCCCCTACCTGGCGCTTCCGGAGACGCGGACTTTCCGAAACCCGCTGAAGGACCATTCCTTTCCGTCGGGGCATACGACAGCTATTTTTTCCGTTACCGTCCCGTTCATGATTTTATTTCCGCTGCTCATCCTGCCGCTGCTCCCGATCGCCCTGGCTGTGGCTTTATCCCGGATTTACCTGGGACTTCATTACCCCTCGGACGTGCTTGCCGGAGGCCTGATCGGGACCTTGACCGCGTTTGGAACGGTTGCATTATGGCCATAAAGCGGATAATGTATATATAATGGTAAAACCTTGCGGGAAAAGGTGAAACTAAAGTGCATAAACAAAGAATACTGCTGTTGTCGGAAGGGTTTGGAGCGGGGCATACGCAAGCCGCTTATGCGCTCTCCAGCAGCTTGCGCAAGATAGCGCCCAATGTGCAGACCAAAGTACTGGAATTGGGCAGCTTCCTGAACCCCAGAATGGCACCTTTCATTATTACTGCATACAAAAAGACCGTATCTTCGCAGCCCCGGCTCGTCCGGCTCATGTATCGCAGCAACTATAAGAAATCTTTAAACAAGTTTACGACGCTGGCGCTGCACCGGATTTTTTATACCCATACCTCCCAGCTGATCAAACAGCTGCACCCGGATGTCATCGTTTGCACGCATCCTATTCCGAGTGCAGTTATCTCCAGAATCAAACGGCTGGGCATGGATGTGCCGCTTTGTACGGTTATTACCGATTACGACGTACACGGCGCCTGGGTAAGCCGGGAAGTAAACTGTTATCTCGTATCCACCAATCAGGTCCGGGAAAAGCTGATTGAACGCGGGGTCGACGATTCCAAAATTCGCGTGACCGGCATCCCGGTGCATCCGAACTTCTGGGAACGCCACAGCAAGGAGGAGATCCGGACCAGCTTCGGTCTTCACGATCTTCCAACCGTGCTTGTCATGGGCGGCGGCTGGGGATTCATGAAGGACGAAACCGTCAATTCCCTGCTCGCCAGCTACAGAGACCAGGTGCAAATTATTTTCTGCTTTGGCAACAATACGAAGCAGCTGAATAAAATGCAGGAAGATCCGAGATTTCGGCATCCGAACATCCACCTTCTGGGCTTCACCCGTGAAGTGGATAAGCTTATGGAGTTCGCCGACCTTCTGGTCACCAAACCGGGCGGCATGACCTGCACGGAAGGACTGGCAAAAGGCATTCCGATGCTGTTCCACCAGCCTCTTCCCGGCCAGGAAGAAGAAAATTCGGAGTATTTCACTTCCCAGGGTTGGGGAACGCCGATTACCTCCAAGGACGACATTACCGGATGGATGGACCGCCTGATCAACCATTATGATGAGGTCGTCCTGAAACGCCAGCAGGTTCTGGAGCAGATCAACAGCTACCATCCGACCGGAAGCGCCCACGCCATCATCGAGGTGCTGGAGCAGAATCAGAACCAAAACCAGCGGAATCAGTTTTCCTTTAAGAAAACGCCTTGAGATTCGAACGAAAATGAGATTTCCGAGTGAAAATGAAAGTTCAGAACAAAAAGCTGCCGATCATTCGGCAGCTTTGTTTGTCTGGCAAACATTTGGCCAGACTGAAAGAGGCCGATAACAGCCCAATGAAACGACAAAGATCGTCATTGCTGACTAAAGCGCAGCTTTTGGCGATCTTTGTGATTTTTCGATGAATCCTAAAAACAAACCGAAAAAGGAATCCGCATAACCATTAGACAACCCGCAGATCAAAATTCAGTAACCGTGAGAGAATACAGCCATGCTGTTCAGGCAAAGCCGGCTATTTCCGGTTATCCGGCTGATCAAACCTGAACTTCTCCAGCCTTTCAACTTGAACGATTTTGCTGTCATGTACGACAATTTGAACGGACCCGTACTTCAATCCGGACAAGCTGTCCAAAATCTGCTGAATGAACCTGCCCTGTTCACGTTCGTCCGGTTGTCTTTTGGCCATAACCTCAACTCCTTTTCGCTTCTAGGCTGAATGATTCCCCTTAAATTATACCAATTAATCTTATAAGTCAAGTAAGAATTAAAGGGCGGAATACGTCGTTTTTAAAGGTGTTTACGGAGTTGCCAGCTGCCAGTCGCTAAGGGTAAAGTCCTTTTTGGCCAGCTTCTCCTGTACAAGGAAATCTTTGGTCCCGTCAAGCAGCTTTAGCCCCTCATCGCTAAAAGCCGTTTCTTTGATATCGCTGATCGGATAAACTTCGCGGGCGATTTCAGGCGTAGTTCCATTGACTTTGGCCACAAACTCGTAGTATTCGTCCTCATGCTGCTTGAGATCGGCAAGCGCTTTTTGGCGCGCTTCATTCCACACCTTCGGGAAATCCGGAAATTTCTCCAGGTATTTCTCCGAAACGACGGTTACGCTGGTTCCTAACAGATCAGGGTGCGTCGAAGCATCGTCGATATGGGGATAACCTTCGCCGAGCAGCTTAAGCGCAGGGGCCCCCGTATTGGTTGTTGCGTCAATATCTCCCCGGGCCAAAGCGGCGGTTGCATCCGGCGTCAGCATATGCACCAGCTTATAGTCCTTGACGCCTTCCTCCGCCAGCAGGCCCATCACGTACCGGTGCATGAACGAACCCTTTTGGATCGCAATAGTTTTGCCTTCCAGGTCTTTTACCGTTTTTGGCCCCCCTTTCTTGCCGATCAAATAGCCGATTTGCCGGGTCGCCGGCTGAGAGATCAGCCGGGTTTTGGCGCCCGACGCATAAGCGATAATCGCCGGAGTATCCCCCAAGCTGCCAAAATCAAGCCTGCCGCTGATGAGCGATTCGGTCTGGTCCGGACCATTCGGGAAACCGGTCAGCTTGACCTCGGTAATCCCGTATTTCTTTAATTCCTCCTGAATGATGCCTTTATAAAAACCCCATCCCTCGGCCCCGCCGGGAACATTCAAATCGTTGGAGCCGATATACCCGTAATTAAGCACGGCAGGCACTTGCGCTTTAGCCCCATCCGCTCCTGCCGCTTCGGCTGTCGTTCCGTTTCCTCCGTCCGCCCCCTTTATGTTTCCGCATCCCGCCAGAATCAGGGAAAGGATCAAGGTGAAAGCCATCACGCCCATATAACGCGGCTGCCTTTTACCAGTGTTGGCTTTCTTGCGGTTTCTCCGGAAATTCAATGTATTTTTCAAGGTTTCATTCAAGGTGTTGTTCAATCGATTTCCCCTCCTGTATGCCCGAAGTCTTTGCCTTCTGTCCTTAAAAACCCGCTCGCCGCGATAGATGCACCAGAAACTCATGGCTGGCCACCGGTTCCCGGCCTTTGCCCCAGCCGACTTTTTCCCTGTAGCCGCCCAGCAGCCCTTTTTCGATTAAATCCGCTTCAGATACTTCCGAGAGCCGTTCGGCATCGTGAGCGACATACAGCGCGTCGACCGGGCAGTACAGCTCGCACATAAAGCAGGTTTGGCAGTCATCTTGCCGGGCAATAACGGGAATTCCGTCCTCCACGCGATCAAATACGTTCGTCGGGCAGACCGACACGCATTGATTGCAGGCTACGCACCTCTCCGCGCTGATCAGTTCAATCATGCAGGGCCACCTCTTCCGCTACTTTTTCGGGTTTCACCCAAACGTTATCCAAGCCGCCGCTGATCAGGCGGTGATGCTGCTCCTGATCCAGTCCCTTGTAATCCTCGCGTTTATGCATGCCCCGCGTTTCCGTCCGGGCAAGCGCGGAATGGTACATCCATCTTGCCGTTGCCGTCATCGCCTGAGCCTCGCGGGCTTTTACGCCTGCGGCAGAAACTTCGATTTCCTTGTCTCTCTGCTCTTGCCACAAGGCATCCAGCCGGTTCAGCGAATCGGATAACCCTTTCTCTGTCCTGAACAGGTTGATGTCGTAAGGCTTGACTTCAGCCTGAACAGCTTCCCTGTATTCCCGGATACGGTTCTGCTCCGAAATCTCCGGCTTGCGGGAAACAACAGGAGAAACCGACAGCCCGGAAACGTTCCGCTGCGAGGCAAATTTTCCAAGCGAAAGCGCATAGCCGGCAGCGCCTTCTCCGGCAAAAGAGCCCGAAGACATGGCCCAGGCCGCATTATGGCTGCCCCCGCCGGTGAAACCTCCGCAAATGAGTTCACGTGTCGCAGCATCGCCTGCCGCATAAAGCCCAGGCACACCTGTCCCGCAAGACTCATCCACCACCCGGATGCCCCCCGTTCCCCGAACCGTTCCTTCCAAGCGCAGCGTTACCGGGAACAAATCTTTAAACGGATCGATACCCGCTCTGTCAAACGGTAAAAAGAAGTTGGTCTGCGCCACCCGCAGCAGCGGCTTAACTTCTTCCGCCGCCCGGTCGAGCCTCGCATAAACCTGGCGTCCTTCAAGCAGATTCCGGGCGATGACGGAACGTCCTTTTTTCGAGCCTGCCCCTTCCACTTCCGTGCCGTCTTCATAATAAAATCCCGCGTAGGAATAATAAGCCGTTTTGGTGACCGAAGAGAATGTCGGGCTGATCGCGTAAGCGTTGGAAAATTCCATGCCGGATAAAGCCGCGCCTGCTTCTGCCGCAAACAGATAACCGTCGCCGGTCAATACATTGCAGCCCAACGCCTTGCTCAAAAAGGCGCAGCCCCCGGTCGCGATGACCACCGCTCCGGCCCGTACGCTCCACGGCTCCCCGCTTTGCGTGCGGACGCCGGCGGCTCCGCCTACTCCGTATTCATCGGCGAGCAGCTCGAGCGCAGGCGAATGGTCCAAAATTTTTACCCCCGCCTTCTTCACGAGCTTTCGCATCAGCTTCATATATTCCGGCCCCTGAAGACCCTTCAGATGGGGATTTCCGTCTTCATCCTGGGGAAAAGGGTATCCCGACACGCCTAACTTGTTCATGTTCTCATAGGTCCGGTCCAGCACGCGGTCCATCCAGCGGTGCTCCGCCAACCGGCCGCCCATGGTATAACGGCTCGCTTTCGCTTCCTCCCGAAGCTGCCGTTCGGGTTTTACGTACCAGACGCCCGTTCCCGATGGAGCCGTGGCTCCGCTGGAACCGCAATAGCCTTTATCGGCCAAAACGACCTTGGCTCCCTTTGCCGCTGCCGTCAGAGCGGCCCATGTTCCGGCAGGTCCTCCCCCGATGACAAGCACATCCGCCTGCAGATTTAATCCATCCGCCAATCTACTATTCATACTTTGTCTCCTCCTCTTAAAATGAAATGGGACCCGCAGGACGGCTCTTTTGGACTGCACCTTCGGTCAACTCTCGCAGTTATCCTTGATAGTTATCCCGCCAAGCCAGCAGTCTGCGTTCCAGAAATTTAACCACCGAGTCAATCAGCTTCCCGGCTATGGCAAAAATGGCGATGCCTACGAAAATAATCTCCTTGTTGTCGTTTTGCTTCGCATTGTTAATCAGATAACCTACTCCCGACTGCGAGCCGATCAGCTCGGCTACAACCAGTCCGATCCAGGCTGCCCCAAGCGACAGGCGGACGCCCAGCAGAATATTCGGCAGCGCCGCCGGCAAAATAATCCGCCTAAGCTTCTGGAAGGAGCTGAACCCGAGCACCTGACCCACCTCGAGCAGCTTGGAATCCGTCTGCCGGATACCGGCGAAAGTATTCAAATAAATTGGAAAAAACGAACCGCTTATTATAAGCGCAACTTTGGACACCTCTCCAAAACCAAACCATAGGATAATCAGCGGCGCGATCGCCAAATGCGGCACCAGCCTCAGCAGATGGACGCTAGGATCCACCAGATAAGCCAGCAGGCGGACGCCTCCGGCCAGCAAACCCAGCAGCGCTCCCAGCAGACCGCCGATCAGAAACCCTACCCCCGCTCTCTGCAGGCTGACGCCAAGATGATGTGCTAGCTCGCCCGAACCGGCCAGACTCCAAAAAGCATTCCATATTCCGGACGGCGCCGGCAAAAAAGTCGGGGCCACCCATCCGGCCGAAGCGGCAAGCTGCCAGACGGCAAGCAGCAAAACCGGCACGATCCAGCCGAAAGAGAGGTCCAGCAGCAGCGGTTTTCCGGCAGTAAATACACCCTTTAGGCGAGCTGTCGCACCGGATCCGCTTGGGTTGTGTTCCCGGCTTGCGTCATGGGTTTCAAGCTGAATTTCATGCTGTATTTCGTGTTGAGTTGGGTGCGGGTACGAGTGCTGGCTTTGGCCGCGACCTAGCTCCCGGGCCGTCCTCGTTTGAATGGCCGTTTCAGAACCTTCAGCCATCGTTATCTCCTCCTTTCTCTCCTGCCGCCGTCAATCTTCTTTCCATCTGGTCAGCCTTTTGTAGCCCAATAGAACGGCCGAATCGCTGAGCAAGCCGCCCAAAGCAAACAGAAAAATGCCGACAAACACAACGGGCGTATCCGCAAACTGCCGGGCATCGCTCATCATGTAGCCTATTCCCGAGCTGGAAGCGATAAGTTCGGCGACCACCAGCCCCAGCCAGGACAGTCCCGCCGAAAGCCGGACGCCCAATAAAAGGTTCGGCATCGCTCCGGGAAGAACCAGCTTCACCGTTTGCTTCAGCCTGGAGTAGCCCAACACCCGGGTCACCTCGACAAGGCGGTTATCCACGTTTCGAATGCCGGCAAAGGTGTTCACATAAACCGGAAAAAAGGCCGCTTTGGCAATCAGCAGAATTTTCGATTCCTCGCCGATGCCGAACCACAAAATAAACAGCGGCACAACGGCTAAGCTCGGGATCATGCGGATCATTTGGAAAGTAGGATCAAACGTTTTTTCTACCTTATTGAAAAGCCCCACCAGCAGGCCGGATAAGAACCCTAAAGCTCCACCGAGCAAAAAGCCGGACAGCACGCGGAACAGGCTGATCCGCACATGGCTCCATAAATCTCCCGAACGGGCAAGGTCCAGCAGCGAGCTTATAATCTCGGAGGGAGCCGGGAACAGCAGATCGGAGATCACCCCGTTTTCGCTTAAAAGCTGCCATGCGATCAATACCGCTGCCGGCAGAATAAGTCCAAGGGCCACTCTTGCCGGCCGGCGGGGCGTTTCGGGGAGAAAAGTCGAAGTCCGATTCTCCATGGTTTTCCTCCTTTAAATGCCTAAATGCAGGTACTTAAAGCTCTTAAATACCAGCTCCGTCCGTAAGGACAAAATCGTCTACCTTCTCGAAATAGTTCATCACCTTCACGCGCAGCTCTTGAAAAGATGAGGTCGTTTTCCGCCGCGGGTAAGGCAGGTCGATCGGCACGATTTTTCGAATCGATCCCGGCCTCGGTTCCATGATCACAACCCGGTTGCCCAAAAAAACGGCTTCGTCGATATCATGGGTAACAAATACCATCGTCGTTTGGTTTACTTCCCAAATATCCAGCAGCACTTGCTGCATATGAGCACGGGTAAAGGCATCAAGCGCGCCGAACGGCTCATCGAGCAGCAGAATCTGCGGATTCCGCAGCAGCGCCCTGGCTATGGACACCCGCTGGGCCATCCCGCCGGAAAGCTCCCGGGGGTAAGCCTTCTCAAACCCCTTCAGTTGTACAAGCTCGATCAGCTCATCTACTTTGGACCTGATTTCTTTGCTGCGAAGCGACAGGTCGGCGGCGATATTTTTTTCTACCGTCAACCAGGGAAAAAGCCGATGCTCCTGAAAAATAAACCCTTTATCGATTCCCGGCCCCCGAATTTCCTTGCTTCCCAAAGCCACTGAGCCGGAATACCCTGTATCCAGACCCGCTATAATCCTCAGCAGCGTGCTTTTTCCGCAGCCGCTTGGACCGATCAGGGTAACGAATTCACCGGCTTCGATCTGCAGATGAATTTGCCTTAAGGCTTCTACCTGCCCGTTTGCCGTATGAAATATTTTTCCGAGATTTCCAATGTCCAGCCGCGCTCCTCCCAAGCTACCCCTCCTCCTAGTTAAAACGAAAAAAACAGAGGCATCACGCGTATGCCGCGCGACACCTCTGTTCGTACAGTCGGTATCCCCGAATTAATTCCGAGTTAACTAATTTGAATTTGTGTATTTAAAATTTACAACCAATGCCGGGCAAAGTCAACCCTAAAAATAGGCTATTTCAGAGAATAAATCATATAGAAGAAACCCAAAAAGGCCATCCCCTGAGTAAGTCCTCAAGAGAATGGCCTTGTCCTTCACGGAAGCGGGTCCGTTTTAAAAGTTATCCATTTTACGCGCCTCGTATTTCCGCAGCGCTTCTTTGCCTACCATCACTTCGCAGCGGTGGATGTTCATACCCTGGGCATGGAATTTGCTTTCGTATTCCGTCATGACATGGTTTTCGTTGATGCCTTCGCGGTGCAGATTCAGCGAAATATCGCTCATCTGCAGGCCGGACGCTGCAAAAGCATTCAGTGAAAACTCGAACAAGGTTTGCGAGTCCGTTTTAAAATGAATTTCGCCGTTTTCGTTCAGAAGCTGCTTGTACTTGTCCAAAAAACGGGGATGGGTCAGCCTGCGGCGTCCGTGTTTGGCTTTCGGCCAAGGATCGCTGAAATTCAAATAAATCCGCTCGATTTCCCCCGGCGCAAAAAACTCTTCAATAAACTCGATGTTGCCCAGCGCCAGATTCAGATTGGGAGGGAGAACGTCTTCCGCGTTTTCCCCCGTTTTCTCCGCCCAGGCCTTTTTGCCTTTTTCGCCCGCACGGCGAATCAATTCGTCATACATATCCATACCGATGAAATTCACGTCCGGATACCGGACGCTCATTCCGCTGATAAACTGGCCTTTGCCCATGCCCAGCTCGACGTAAATCGGGCGGTCGTTGCCGAATCTTTCTTTCCAGCGTCCTTTATACTCCCGAGGATCCAGCACGATCAGCTCCGGCTGGGCCTCCAAATTTTCACGTATTCCTTTTCTGCCGCGTAAACGCATGTTTAATCTCCTCTTTGTTCCACTTATAGTACCTGACACTATATTTTGCCCAAGAATGGACGAAAAGTAAAGGCTATTCAATGAAAAAGGAACCCTGTAAACGCTGAAACAGCGGCTAAAGGATTCCTTTTTCTTTATTTGGAATTGGGGTCCAACAAAGTTAGGTTCGCAATGAAACGGTTCGGTGCAAAAAAGTCCAAAACCGGAATGCGAAATTCGAAATGCAGGGCGGGAAATCTATATCCCTGCTACTGCCGTCTTCTAATATGCTTATATAAAATAGCATAATTAGCGAGGCAAAGCAAGAAAGCGAAGGAAGCAACATTCCCCTTTTTTCACAACTTTTGATACAATGAGAGATGTTCTCCATTTATTACCCACCCAGTAAGCATTTGAAACAACAAAATTTAATTTTTTTCTATGAAGGAGCACCTTATGAGCACTTTATCTTCCTCCCCGCTGTTGTGGAGCGATAAAAGATTTCATACATGGAATACTGAAATGAAAGAGCAGTTTGGCGAAAAAGTATTTAAGGTGATGCTGGACGCCGGCTTTACCTGTCCCAACCGGGACGGCACCATCGCGACAGGCGGCTGCACGTTTTGCAGCGCCCGGGGTTCAGGCGATTTTGCCGGCCGGCGGCGCGACGATTTGGTGACGCAGTTTAATACGATCCGCGACAGGCAGCATCAAAAATGGCCGAACGCCAAATATATAGGCTATTTTCAGGCCTATACCAATACGTACGCTCCGGTTGAGGAGCTTCGCGACTATTTTGAAGTGATTTTGGAGCAGCCGGGCGTTGTCGGCTTGTCCATCGCAACCCGGCCCGACTGCCTTCCGGACGACGTGGTCGATTATTTGGCCGAGCTGAACGAACGGACTTACCTGTGGGTCGAAATGGGTCTGCAGACCGTTCATGAATCGACTTCGCAGCTCATTAACCGGGCCCATGATACGCAGTGTTATCTCGAGGCCGCCGAGAAGCTGCGCAAACGCGGCATAAGAGTCTGCGCCCATATCATTTACGGCCTTCCGCAGGAAACGCACGAAATGATGCTGGACACGGGACGTGCCGTTGCGGCCATGGACGTGCAGGGCATTAAAATCCATTTGCTTCATCTGATGCGGAAGACGCCGATGGTCAAGCAATATGAAGCGGGACTGCTCCGCTTCCTGGAGCAGGACGAATACATCAAGCTGATCGTGGATACGCTTGAATTCCTGCCGCCGGAAATGATTGTGCACCGGCTAACCGGCGACGCGCCGCGCGACCTCCTGATCGGCCCAATGTGGAGCCTGAAGAAATGGGAAGTGCTGAACGGCATTGACAAGGAGCTCCAAAGCCGTGATTCCTGGCAGGGCAAATACTGGAGGGGACGCTGATGGGCTTCCTCTCCGTGCTCAGCTTTGCCCGCCAGCTGGTGTCGCAAAGGCTCCAGCCCGGCGACACCGCCGTGGACGCGACCGTCGGCACCGGCGCGGACACGCTGTTCCTTGCGGAAGCCTGCGGCCGCAAGGGACAAGTCTTCGGCTTCGACATTCAAGCCGAAGCTTTATCTTTGGCGGCCCAGCGGCTCGCCAAAGCGCGGGAAACCGGCGCCAGGCTTGCGCCGGTTTCCCTGCTGGAGCGCAGCCACGCCGAAATGGCGGCTGCGCTGGATCCGCGGCATCACGGGCGCGTCGGCGCCGTGATGTTCAACCTCGGCTACCTGCCAAGCGAGGCAGCCGACAAAGCCGTCATCACGCTGCCGGACAGCACCATCGGGGCGCTGAACGCCTCGATGGACCTGCTGCGGCCGCGCGGGATCATTACCGCCGTCGTTTATCCCGGCCATGACGGCGGCGGCGCCGAAGCCGAGCGGGTCGAGGTTTGGGCCAGGGAGCTGCCGGCTTCCTCCGGTCAAACGGTCGTTTACCGGCAGCTGCAGCGATCCGCCGCTCCTTTTTTGATAGCGATAGAAAAGAAATAATCCGATTTTCCGCAAAACGATTCAGCTTTATTGCAAAAAAGACAACTGACTTTGAATTGAACTATTTTTGGTTAATAAAATCCGTAAAGGGGAGTCTCAAAATGAGTGTACACAAAATAGAGCATGTAGGAATCCGGGTTTCAGCCCTGGAGGATTCCATTGAATTTTATACCCGGGTCATCGGTTTGAAGCTTGCAGGAACGCTTGGCGAGGTGGAGGCGCCGGTACGTCTGGCATTCATGTCCTTCCCGAACCAAACGAACGTCGAAGTAGAGCTGGTGTATAAAAAAGAACCGGAAGAACTCGCTAACGAAGGACGGGTCCACCATATTGCTTTTACGGTCAGCCAGATTGAGCAGGAATACGAAAGAATCGCCAAACTGGGATTGTCCGGCCTGGACGGGCAGATCAACCAGCTGCCGAACGGCAG
Source organism: Paenibacillus mobilis (assembly GCF_058267595.1). NCBI lineage: Bacteria > Bacillati > Bacillota > Bacilli > Caryophanales > Paenibacillaceae > Paenibacillus > Paenibacillus mobilis. Next base: position 7,150 of record NZ_JBZCMS010000012.1, on the reverse strand, counting down.
CCGTTATTTCTTCTTTAACGGTCCCGACGGGGAACGGATTGAATTTTTCCAACCGGCTGAGCAGTAATCCCATAAGAGGAACATCCGTAAAGTTGATGGAGCCGGTAATCCGCAAGGGGAGATTCGGACATAGAAAGGAAGTTGGACATGATGGTTGAACGGCCCTTCTCGTTTCTGAATGAAGATTTGCAGCCGGTTTTCGTTTACCACTGGGCTCCAGGGGATTCGGAGGAAATTTCGCCGGACGCAGCTCCTCATAAAGCGACGCAGCCGAAAGCCGTCCTGCAGATCGTTCATGGCATGGCCGAAACCGGCAAGCGTTACGAAGAAACCGCTTCGGTTATGGTTGAGCATGGTTATCTGGTCTATGCACCTGATCTGCGAGGCCACGGACTGACGGCAGACAAGGCGGACGGTCTCGGTTACGCCGGGAAAGACGGCCATAACGGAATGGTCAAGGATATCCTTGTGCTCGGAGACGAGATCCGCAGGCGGCATCCCGGCCTGCCCGTGTTTCTGCTTGGCCACAGCATGGGGTCATTCCTTGTACAAAAGGTCATGTACACCGCGCCGGAGCTTTATGACGGATTCCTGCTGGCCGGAAGCTGCGGAAAGCAGCCCTTCCTCTCTTTCGGGGAAAAGCTGGCGGAGCTGCAGTGCCGCCTGCAGGGAGACCGGCAGCCCAGCCTGCTGCTGAACGCTTTGGTTTTTGGCCCCTACAACCGCCAGTTCAAGCCGATCCGGACCCCGTTCGACTGGCTTTCCCGGGATACCGCCGAGGTGGACCGTTTTGTGGCCGATCCTTATTGCGGCGAGCTGTGCAGCGCCGGTTTCTTCTGTGATTTCTTCCGCCTGCTGCGCGAGATTCACCGGCCGGCCAACATGGCCAAAATTCCTTTGGACAAACCCGTTTTTGTTTTCTCCGGCGATCAGGACCCGGTCGGACACAACGGCAAAGGCGTACGGCGGCTGATCGCCGATTATCAACGCCTCGGCCTCCGCGACGTAAAATGGAAGCTGTATCCCGGAGCCCGGCACGAGCTGTTCCACGAGCTCAACAAGGAAGAGGTCATTCAGGATGCGCTCCAGTGGCTGGACCAGCAGGTTCAGCAGCAAGCGCAGAAGGCGGTTAACGCCGGATAATTTACAAACAGCTATTATGAAAATAAAGCAAAAGCCGCTGCACGTCAGTTAGAAACTGCGCATACAGCGGCTTTTTTCTCATTGGAAGTGAACCTCTAAATATTAGCTATCGTGTTTCTTGTTTCTTGTTTCTTGTTTCATCAGCTTGGTTTATCCCTTCGCGACCACCTGCTCCTGCTCCTCGCGCAAAGTGAAATAAACCGGCTTTTCCTGCTCATTCTGCTGATAGAGCACAACCAACAAGCAATCCGTGCCTGCAGCTTCCGGTCCCCGCTCGACGGCTTCTTCAAGGCTGGCAAAAGGCAGCCGCTCCACCATGCCGGACTTGAGCAGTTCGCGCTCCGTCAAACGCAGATTTCTAGGCCAAACAAGTGTTTTGACAGGGTTTAGCGGGCTGTCTGGGCTATCCGGTCTGTCGTTCAGATTAGCTTCCTCCGCGAACAAGGCAGCCAAACGGCCGTAAATCGCCGTCCTCTCTTCCTTATGCATCCGGTCTTCCCACCAGATTTTGCGCGGTTTGTATTTATGGTTCAGCAGGTAATCGGCTTTCATCAAACCGGACACGATCTGAGGATGCCGTAGTCCCCTCACTTTAAGGAAAGCGTCCAGCCGGGTAAATAAATCCTCCAGCTGGTGCCCGATGCGCTGCCAGCCCTGCTCCTCCCAATAATTTCCGAACTCCTGGAAGAAGTCGAACGGCGAATCGAATTCGTGTTTCATTAAATAGCGGAGCGTATGATCCATACGGTGGGCGTTCCAGTATTTTTCAAGCACATCCTCCAGCCGCTTTAACCGGACAATATCGGCGAAGGGCAGCCATTCGCTGCTCAAGATCTCATAAGGCGCGTTATCCATATACGTGTAGTTGTATTTGTCGGCATCGTGACGCAGTCCGGTTCCCCGCAGCATTTTCAGGAAACCGAGCTGCAGCTCCTCCGGCTCCATGGCAAATACGTCGTTAAACGTCTTGCGGAACGTGTCGTAATCCTCGAGCGGCAGGCCCGCGATCAAATCGAGATGCTGATCGATGCGGCCGCTGTTTTTGATCGTCATAACCGTCCGGGACAGCTTCGTGAAGTTTTGTCTGCGTTTGACCAGCTCGTTGGTCGGGTCATTGGTGGATTGAACGCCGATCTCGAAGCGAAAAATCCCCGGCGGCGCGTTCTCCGCCAAATAATCCATCACTTCCGGCCGCATGATGTCCGCCGTAATTTCAAACTGGAACACGCAGCCCTGATGGTTTTCGATCAGGAACCGGAACATCTCCATCGCATAACTGCGGTTGATGTTAAACGTCCGGTCCAGAAATTTGATCACCTTGGCCCCGTTCTCGATCAGGTACAAAATATCCGCCTTCACCCGTTCAATATCGTAATACCGGACGCCGACCTCGATACTCGATAAGCAGAACTGGCAGTTGAACGGACAACCTCGGCTGGTCTCGAAATAGACAATTCTTTTGCCGAGCTCCGGAATATCTTCCGGGAAGCGGTGCGGCGACGGCAGGCTGTCCAGGTCCGCTTTCGGCCGTCCCGGCATCAGCACGACTTCTTCGCCCTTGCGGTATGCCAGCCCATAGACGAAATGGAATTTGCGGTCGCCGGCGATCGTCTGGAGCAAATGGTGGAAAGTCTCCTCCCCTTCGCCCATGACGATATAATCAACAGCTGGCACCCGGTTCATCCAGTAGTCCGTATCGTAAGAAACCTCAGGACCGCCGAGGACGATTGCCGTTTCCGGCATGACCTTTTTCAAAATTTCAACAACCTTAAGCGTTTCTTCGATGTTCCAGATATAGCAGGAAAACCCGATCACGTCCGGTTTCCGGCCGAATAAATCGGATACGATATTCATCACCGGGTCTTTAATCGTATATTCCGCAAGCTCGATGTCGAATTCGTGCTGGCTGTAGGCTTTCAGAAGCCGGATGGCCATATTCGTATGAATATATTTGGCGTTCAGCGTGGATAACACAACTTTCATAGGTCACAACCTCTTCTCAGGGTAAGGAAACAAAGGCACTTATCATCCGGGCTAGAAAAGATCAAACCCGTCATCCTCCATGCCGTTATCGTGGATCTCATCAGGAGCATCGTCATCCGCAGCGGCCCCTAACCCCCCATTTTTGAAAAAATCAAGGAATGGCCTGCCGTATTTGCTGAATTTGAGCTCGCCGACCCCTTTGATCCGCAGCATCTCCTGCTCGGTTTGGGGCTGAATCACGCTCATTTCACGCAGGGTGGCATCGTTGAAAATAATATAAGAAGGCACATGCTCCTTCTGGGCCAGGTCCCGCCGGATGAGGCGAAGCTGCTCGAACACCGTCTCGTTGACCGCCGACGGGCTGAGGTCGTACCGGCTGCGGCGGCGTTTGCTGGCCGCGCTCTCCTGCACGGGTCGCGGCGCCCGCTGCATCACCTCGCGCTGGCCTTTCAGCACCTCCGCCGCTTTGGCGGTCAGCCGCACAACCGGATACTGCCCTTCCGTCAGCATCAGATAACCGTCGGCGACAAATTCGTTGATGAGCTCGGAAATTTCCTTTTCCGTGCGGCGCGGCATCATCCCGTAAGTGGGCAGCTTGTCGAAGCCGTACTGGAGCACTTTTTTGTTTTGCGAGCCCTTAAGTACGGACGCTACCATCGACACCCCGAAACGCTCTCTCATCCGGTGGATGCAGGAGAAAATGATCTGGGCGTCGCGCGTCATGTCCACGAGTTCCCGCTCATCCAGACAGGAACTGCAGTTCCCGCAGGGCTGGCGGTCATGCTGTTCACCGAAATAATCCAGCATCGCCCAGCGCAGGCATTTGTTCGTATAACAGTATTCGATCATCTGCTGCAGCTTGCGGTAGTCGCCTTTTTTGCGGAGATCGTCCTGCGGGTTCTGCTCAATCAGGAATTTTTGGGTGACAATATCCTGCGCGCTGAACAGCAAAATGCATTCGCTCGGCTCGCCGTCCCGGCCCGCCCGGCCCGCTTCCTGGACATAAGCCTCCATGTTCTTCGGCATATTGTAATGGATAACGTAACGGACGTTGGATTTGTCGATCCCCATCCCGAAAGCGTTGGTGGCAACCATGACCCGAATGTCGTCGTACAGGAAAGCTTCCTGCATCGCATCGCGTTCCTCGTCGTCCATCCCGGCATGGTAACGGCCTGCGGCAATGCCGGCTTGCTTGAGCCGGTCATGCAGGTCGTCCACGTCTTTGCGGGTAGCGGCATAAATGATGCCGGCTTGGGCTTCGTGGGCGCGGGCGTATTCAAGAATAAACTCGCGTTTATTCTCCCCGCGCAGCACGGACATGGCCAGATTGTCCCGGCCCAGCCCGGTAATAAAAACGGACGGATCCTCCAGCCTGAGCAGGCGGACCATATCTTCCGTAACCTCCGGCGTTGCCGTAGCGGTAAAGGCCGCTACAACCGGGCGCTCCGGCAGGCTTTCCACAAACGGCGACACGGCCAGATAACTTGTCCGGAAATCATGTCCCCATTGGGAAACGCAGTGCGCTTCGTCCACGGCTACGCAGGAAATCGGCAGCTCGCTCATTTCCTGGCGGAACCAGTCCAGCTCCAGCCGCTCCGGCGCAACGTACAGCAGCTTCAGATCACCGCGGCGCGCAGCGCGGATGCGGTCGTTAACTTCTTTTCCCGATAATGTGCTGTTGATATAAGCGGCGGGGATGCCCATGGCCGTAAGCGCGTCTACCTGGTCCTTCATCAAGGAGATCAGCGGCGATACAACCAGCGTTAATCCGGGCGCCAGCAGCGCCGGAATTTGGTAGCAAATCGACTTGCCGCCGCCCGTCGGCAAAATGCCAAGCGTGTCTTTGCCGGACAGCAGGCTTTCGACGATTTTGACCTGGCCTTCCCGGAAGTCGGGATAACCGTAATATTTTTGAAGCAGCTCCCTCGCTGTTTCCATAGTTGGCATTTCGACGTTCATCGTAATAAAAACTCCTCATTAAAAAAGACTGATAAAAAAATGACGAAAAAAATCGAAAATGAAGACAAGCCTTTACTAAAAAAGGGTCCAAAACGGAAAAAAGGTCCAACTTCCGTATCTTTTAAGTTTACCGGGCTTTGCCCGATTGGGCAACCAACCTTTGGCCGTATATGGCGGCTTCAGATTGACCGGGCAGGCATAAAAAAGTATCATTCCTTTATAAAACTATTGCATGAGCAGGACGGAGAGTTTAAACATGAAACCGACAGACGCTTCCGGCAAGGGAGCTAACGAGCCTAAAACGAAACCGGGAAACGGCGGGACGGCCCGGAAAGATAAACGGCGGAAGCCGCTGGACAGCAAAAATTCCCCTTCCCCTTCCTTCAAAGTGAACGGCAAACAAGGCTACAGTCCCGCTAAAACCGACAATAAAACAAAACCGGGTCAACGTTCCGCAAATGGAGCATTCCCTGCGCCGGGCAAATTCCGTCCGGATAAACCACGTCCGGCCCGGCATGAAAATGCCGAGGAGGTTCAAACAGGCGACCGGCTGATCATCACGATCAAAAGACTCGGGATTAACGGCGAAGGCGTCGGCTACTACCGCAGGAAAGCGGTATTTATCGACGGCGCGATTCCGGGGGAAGTGATTAAAGCCTCCGTGACCAAAGTCGAAGAGAAATTCATGCAGGCGAAAATCGATGAAATCGAAAAACGTTCGCCTTACCGCATCGACGCGCCTTGCCCGGTGTTCGGCATTTGCGGCGGCTGCCAGATCCAGCACATGTCGTACGAAGGCCAGCTCAAAGCGAAAGAGGACCTGGTGCGGGAAGCCTTTTCCCGATATTCGGGTCTGGAAAATGTCCGGATGAAACCGATGCTCGGCATGGATCATCCTTGGGATTACCGCAATAAAGCCCAGCTTCAGCTCGGCCTTCGCCAGGAAGGCGTCATCGCGGGTTTGTATGCCGCCGGTTCCCACGAGCTGGTTGACATCACGGGCTGCCCGATCCAGCATCCGGAAGTTAACCGTGCCGTCGACCAAATACGCAATGTGCTGCAGGAGCTTAAAATTCCCGTTTACCAGGAACGCAGCAACAAAGGACTGGTTCGCAGCATCGTCGTGCGGCTGGGTTTCCAGTCCCGCCATCTGCAGGTTACGCTGGTTGCCGCAAAAGATCAGCTTCCGCAGGAAAAAGAGCTGGTCAAGCATATCCGGCTGGCCTTGCCCGAGGTCACAAGCATTGCGCTGAATATTAACCCGCGCAATACTTCGCTGGTTTTTGGCGACCGGACCCGAATCCTGTGGGGCGAAGAGTCGATCCAGGAATCGCTGGGCGACCTGGACTTCACGTTGTCTCCGCGGGCTTTCTTCCAGCTGAACCCGCTCCAGACGGTGAAGCTGTACGAATCCGTCCGCGCCGCGGCAGCGCTGACGGGCCAGGAAGCCGTCGTCGACGCTTATTGCGGCACGGGCACGATCGGCTTGTGGCTGGCGCCGAACGCCGCCGAAGTTCGCGGCATCGAAACGATCGCGGAGGCCGTCCAGGACGCCAAAGCCAACGCGGAACGCAACGGCCGCAGCAACGCCACCTTCCATGCGGGGCGTGCCGAGGAGCTGCTCCCGCGCTGGGTCAAGTCCGGTTTCTCGCCGGACGTCATCGTAGCCGACCCGCCGCGTACGGGGCTTGATGACGTCTTCCTCGAAACCGTCCTGCGCACGAAACCCAAACGTTTCGTGTATGTCTCCTGCAATCCTTCCACGCTTGCGAAGGACTGCAAGGTGCTGACGGACGGCGGCTATAAAGTCGAATGGGTTCAGCCGGTGGACATGTTTCCGCAGACCAGCCACGTGGAGTGCTGCTCACTGCTGGTGCGCAAGGATTAAAAGCGGCGGCTGCCGGAATTAAAGCCGCCATATTAAAATAAGAAGCGGGTTGAATAAACTGGTACCCATAGACTGGACACTTTGAAAAAAAGGTGTCTGGGCTATGGGTACTTTTTGTATACTGGAAGAGGCAATGGAGGGGATGACATGAGTAAGAAACATTTTAACCAAGCAGAG
>NZ_JBZCMS010000011.1:0-145805 GCF_058267595.1 Paenibacillus mobilis | reverse complement strand
CAGATATCAATGGGGACGTAAAAAGATGACTCCTGTACAGTACAGGAATCATCTTTTATCTGCGGCTTAAAACCACAAGTCCCTTTTTTTACAAGTGTCCTTGACAAAGGGTACAGTTCATTGAGGGGTGCCTTGTTATTTTTAATGAACCGTTAGGACTGCACGGGTTTCTTGATGAAGGGTTCTACCTTTGCCAGCACTTCTTCTTCGGTCGGAGCACTGACGTAACGTCCGTTGATATAAACAAAAGCACGTTTGCCGCAAGGCCCGCAGTAGGATTTGCAGCCGACTTTGATTTCGGCGTCGGGAGCCATCTTTTGCAGCTTGGGCACAATCGTTTTGATCCGGGTAAACTTGCATTTATCGCATACGCGAATGTCGTTAGCCATGATTTCTCCTCAACTTCCAATCGATCAATGATCGCCGTGGTTGCCTTGAGACGGGTTGGTAATGACAAAACCTTCTTCAGGAAAATAAAGGTAGTCAATCTTTACGCCGTTCAGGAACGGGTCGCTAAGGTCGATTATAACATCGATTTCTTTATCGGTAGATACCACATTGTCGGACTCGGAAGGCTTCACCAAATCCAAACCGTAGTGCGCGTGATCTCCGTGCGCGTGCGTGACGAACACTTTCAGCGCAAGTCCTTTGTCCTTGTTCTCTTCTTTATCTAGTTCTTTCTTTATCACTTTGGCCGCATTGCGGGTAATTTTGACGCTCATTCCAATCGCTCCTGTCTCGTTTGAATTTCCGTTAACGTAGTATACAAATTGAACTAACATTCCTATTGTAAAGAATCACGCCCGGCAGCGCAAGGACAACCTCTCCTCCCGCCGGAAGCCGAATGCTTGTGTTCCTTCCATATTCATCCCAGGTATAGAGGGCTGACGCTTAACTTAACGCAAGCTAGGATTTTTTCGCTCGACCCGGTCCACAAACCAGTTCATCAGCAGCAGGGTTACCGCCATATCGTCAATCGGGACAAAGGGAAGCACGTCGGGCAGCACCCAATAAAGAGCAGCGGGAACGAGCAGCAGGAGCTTGTCCGACCATGGCACGCGGGATGAAAAAAGCAGACCCGGCAGCTTTCTGAATACATGGGCCCACCGCCGGATCGACCAGATTTTTCTCCACTTCATGGTTATCCCTCCTTTGCAGTAAGGATACCCCATTTCCCGGGAATCGAAAAGCTAAAGCGATAATGCTTCCGCCAGAATGGCATAAACATCCTTGTAAATGTCTTCAAAGTCCTCAGCCGGAAGCGGATTAACGCCTTCGCCCACCTCGACCGTAAATCCGGGACGACGGAACTCCTGAATGAACCAGTCCTTATAACCGGCGTCGCTGCCTCCAAGCTTTACCGCCCGATAGCCGCCAGCTTCAGCCAGGCATTCCGCCATGCCTTCCGACTCCGCGGGCTCCAAATCCCTGTAGTTCCAGTAGATTTCTTTGCCTTGACTGTGGAGGGATAATACACGTTCGAACGGCACCCCTCTCGTCAGCACGGCCAAAGCCGTCGCTTCCGGCTCGCTCAGCGGCGATGGGCCGCTGTAATCCTGCGGTGCCGGACCGGTTACCTCTCTTCGCTCTCGCTCCTCTTCCCAAAAAGCCGGAAACTGGTCGTTCAGGTCCACTCCCCTGATATTCGCTTTCCACCGCGAGAAATCGGCGGATTGGCCGTTCCATTCCAGCAGCCTGGCCTGGTAGACCCCGCAGTGGACCGCGCCGTTTTGGGAAAGGTCCACCCCGTCGGGATTAACCATCGGAACCGCCCATAACGTGTAATTGCTGTACCAGCTCTCGGCCTTCTGATACCCGGTACCACTACCGGAGTCCTTTTCCCCTTCCAGCTCCGCTGCATAATCCTCCAGAAATCGGAGCAGGAGCGCCGAAGTGATCCATTCGTTTGCATGAACGGCCGCGTTGACATGGATGTGGCGCGAGCCTTTTCCAATCCGGACGCACCAAATCGGTTTGCCCAGCACGCTGTGGCCAATGGAAGCAAATTTAAGCACGGAATACCGGCCCTGCAGCTGTCCGCATTGCCGGCAAAAATCGGCATAACTGAATTTCCGGTCCGCAATATGCACAATACGTTCCGGGTTGTCCCCGTAATACGGCATCATAATCAGAACACCTCCACCTGTTTGGTACACTTTATGACAGTCCTGTTGTCCGATATGCCCCTAAAAGTAAACGCTTTCATGAATTCCAGCCGACAGCTTTGATGACCTTCCATTGACGGGAATCGGCTGCCCGATAAACGGCTATGGACTGCAGCAAGCTGCTAAACAATAGTTTATGGGTGCTGAAAAGTACCGAAAAAAAGCCGTGCCGGCAAAAACCGGCTTCCCGCAGCCCGCGGCCGCAAAAAGCCGGTCATCCAACAAAGCATGGCCTGCATAACCTCCTACCACTTGGCCTTGTGCAGCCAAACGTTCTCTTCAGCCTCGTCCTCCGCCATGCGCCCGACATGCCACACAATCGGCGTCAGCCGGATTTCCTCGCCCAGCCATTCCTTCGCGATCCGCCTAAACATGATTTCATCCCCGCTGCAAAAAAACTGGTGTACGGGCGTCTCCACGCCCCTGGCCAGCTGGCCTTTCTGATACAGCACGGTGCTGATCTCCCTGGCCGTTTCATCGGCGGAGCTGATCAGCTTTACACCGGGCCCCATGACTTCCCCGATTGCCTTCCGGAGAAACGGGTAATGCGTGCAGCCGAGGATCAGGCAGTCCATTTCGTACTGCTTGATCCAGGACAGAGAACGGCAGACGGCTTCCCGGGTGCGGGAGGTTTCGAACTCCCCCTGCTCCACCAGCGGAACCAGGTCCGGACAAGCATCGCTGACCACCTCGATATAAGGCGACAGCTCTTTTAAGGCAATCGTATAAGCTCCGCTTTGGATCGTTCCCACCGTTCCGATGACGCCGACGCGGCCCGTTTTTGTAGCGCTGATGGCAGCCCTCGCTCCGGGATGAATCACGCCGATCACCGGAATCGGCAGCTTCTCCGAAATAAAATCAAGCGCAGCCGCCGTGGCCGTATTGCAGGCGATCACGACCATTTTCGGATTGAATTGAATCAAAAAATCTACAATTTGTTCCGTAAACAAGCGGACCTGTTCGGGAGTACGCGGGCCGTAAGGGGCCCGGGCCGTATCTCCAAAATAAATGATTTTTTCCCGGGGCAGCTGGCGCATCACTTCCTTAACGACCGTTAATCCGCCCACTCCTGAATCCAATATGGCGATGGCTTGCTGCACGAACATACCGCTTCCTTTATCTTAAGGTTTAAAAATGCTCATCGTTACTTTATGCCGGGAACGTTCAAAGCGTACCTGCGGCTACCCTGAGTCCCCTGTCCCTTCGCCGGAAAGCTCTGGATCGACTTCTTGCCCGGCGGCTCCCTCAGGGTTTTGTTCGGGAAATCCGGGATTCCAATCCTTTCGATCGCTCAAAAAAGGCCTCCTTCCGGAGGCCCTGCAGAAAAAACGTCCCTGCCGTTATTTCAAGGAAATATCGGCAGCCTGCTCTTCATCCAGCTCTTCGAAGATTTCTTCCTCGGAAAAATCGGCTTCTTCTTCAAAAGAGGAAACAACCGCTTCTTCCTCGGCTTCGTTGTCTTTGCCGAAACGGGATTGGACATCCTGTACGAGATGTCCGGCAGCCGTTTTGACCCGGGAATAAAGCTCGGTACTGTGCTCGCCAACTTTTTCCGCTGCCGCGTGGGTTTTCTCAGCTGCGGCGCGCGCACCTTCCGCGATGTCCTGGCGAAGTTCCTTGCCCGGCTTCGGCGCAAACAGAAGCGCCGTTACCGAACCGGCCACCGTTCCGATCAAAGTTCCCCAAAGAAAGCTTTTGCCTGCTTTGCCCATGATTCATCTCTCCTTTGCGGCCGCGCCCCATCCGTTTCCGGGCGAATGCCTAATGTTTAGTTCATTATAAGCAGCATGGGCTTGACCGGTCACAAAGGATAGAAAATTATTTTAATGAGCAAGCTCCCGTTCCAGATAACGCTGTACCTGCGCCGAGAAATCCGTTAAAGCCGCCGACAGCCGGGCCGTATCGATTTGACGCTCGGAGACAGGGCCATAATATTCCTGGACCAGCGGTTTCCGCAGTCTCACCAGCTCTTTCAGGATGCCGACAAGCCCATCCCCGATCACCTGCTCATCGTAGATGATGTCGAGAATATCCTCGTAGCTGCTGGCATCGCGCATAATGAAACCATCGATCAAATAACTGCCTACGTCCGTCACAACCTCCAGCGCCAGATGCAAAGCCCTTTCTTCCGCATAACGTCGGAGCACGTCCTGTCCGGACAACTCGCCCGACCTGCCGAGCACGTCAAGAATTTCGGGCAGCACCTTCAGCCGCAAATCAATCTGGTCCCGGTTGACATAATACATGTTCGTTCCCCCTCATTGAGTTCGGCACTTCTGATGTCAGTTCTTAAAATTCGTAGTCCACCACGGCTTGTGACTCGCGAACTTCAGAAATATGCTCGATGACTTTTTTATGCTCCGGATGCACCTGATAACCCTGAAGGTCCTCCAGCGTACGAAAAGTCGCCTCTAAAGAAAGATCATAGGAACGTGGCGTATCCACCGTATTTCTGCCGATGTGCAGATCAACCAGCTGCTCGACCTTGCCCTTCATCCCGTTCAGGACGGCGTACGTTTTGTCCACGCTTTCCGGGGAATTGTCTTTCAATTTAAACAAAACGATGTGTTTAATCATTGGATTTCATCCTTTGCCTGTTTTTTTAGGTGAACAAGTTCTGTTCAAAATATAACACACCTTTTTCCAGAGACGCCAGCGAAAGCGGGAGGCAAATGGGGGAAGTGGAACGCAAAGCGGAAGAGAAAGCCGGAAGGCTTAGCTCTTCCTGCCCCCTTGGACGGAACCGATAAAATACAATACGAAATAGACACCGGCCGTGAGCGCAAACATCCGGAAGCAAAACTCAGCCGCAAAGGACCTTTGGGAAACATCGGTCAGCAAATCGACCAGATCCTTGCGGATCATGCGCGGGTTCTCCCATAAGTCCCAGGTGTTCCAGCGTACAAAACGGCCCATATAGATGCCGAAGCTGCTGAGCCCCAGAATGCCTAAGGAAAACAGCCAGCCTGCCGCCGCGCCAAATTTTCTCCGGATCTCGCCGTGGAAGGACATCAGCGTAAACGAACCCAGCAGCAGACCCAGCGCGGCCGTAAGGAACAAAGCGGATATATGTTTCCAGAACGGCAGCTCCAGCCAGAACCGCTCGGCCGGATCCACCGGATAATTCACGAAGACATGCAGCAGATCCGTTACCATATAAGCCGAATTCGGATAAAACCCTAGCCACAGCAAACCGAAACCCGCCAGGCACATCCGCCTGAACCGTCCGGGCTGCAGCAGCAAAGCCCAATCCATCAGCAGCATGAAACCCACCGGAAGCCAAGCCAGAAACATGTTCCAGAAGATAAACAAATAAGGCCTGCGGCCCGATGCCAGCTGGAGGTCATAAATCCATTTGAGGCATAACAGAGTAACCACGGCTAACGCAAAAATAACTATCCATTTCCCCGGATAATGAAGTTCGGATTTGGTCCTCATAACCCCTCCTTGATCATGGCAAAGCTCGTTTTTCAGGTATTGACCTTACCCATGTAACGGGCGAACCCGCGTTTTGGTTACAGTCCTATTAAACCGAATGAAGCTGGTTGAAAGGTTTGACAAGCTGCCGGGCAATTTATATACTCAGCCAAATAAAAATGGCCAAATAAAAAAGACATCCGCCGCACCTTTCGGTTCGGCAAATGCCTTTTGCGTTGAACAACTTATTTGCTGTTCAGGTTGTATTTCTTGTTGAAACGGTCTACACGGCCGCCAACGTCATTGTTACGTTGTCTGCCTGTGAAGAATGGGTGGGATGCGGAGCTGGTATCCACGCGGATGACGGGATAAGTGTTGCCGTCTTCCCATTCCATAGTTTCGTTGGAAGATTTAGTGGATGCGCTCAGGAATTTGTAGTTTGCACTTGCGTCAAAGAAAATCACCTGTTGGAATTTAGGGTGAATTTGTTGTTTCACTCTGATCACCTTTACTGTTGAAATTATTTCGTAACTTTTACGATACTTTTTATTATAACTAATTCTCAGAAAAAACACCAGTACGAAATAAAAATATCAATTATTTATGGAAAATTAATAATATATTAATATCTTTTGGATATAATAGAGACATGAAGGCACTACAAGAAGCTGAAGGAGGACTTGGTATGAGACACGAAACCAATTTAAGTTTGTGGATGACTGAATTTCTATGCAGTTCGGACCAAGTGAAACTCCGCCGGATTCGTGAAGCCGAAAATCTTCATAACCCGGAGCTGATGAACAGCATTTATTTTCACCTGGCCATGCGGGACAAGCTGCATCTGCTTGAAAACCGCAAAATCGGTTAAGTTTAATCCATATCGAACTTCCCTGTTTGCCGTCTTCCGGCGGCCTACGGGGAAGTTTTTTTGCGTGCGGCATTTTTCATAAAGCGGACCAAGGGGCGGCCGCTTGACCCTGGCGGCCTTGTCCTTCCATCAGAGCTCCGTTAAATGTTTAGTCCCGTTATACAAGTCGCAGCTCCAAACGCCGTCTTCGCGGGAAAGCACGGTAAAAGCCGTGTTGCCAAGGTTCATTTTATCGGACAAGCCCGGGACCAGCTTTCGGAGACTATGGTAGAGCAGGACACCGTGGCTGACCATCAGAATCCGTTCGCCTTCGTGCCGGTCCGCAATTTCGGTGATGCAGGCCGCCCCGCGTTCCATGCCCAGATCCGGCGCTTCCAGACCGAGCTCCAGCTCCTTCCAGCCCGGGCCCCACTTGCTGCGGCGCTCCTCTTCGGTTGTTCCTTCGATTTGTCCGGCATTCATTTCCCGCAGACGGGGATCGATTTCAATTTTGCGAATTCCCTGCTCTGCGGCAATGATCTCGGCCGTTTCCCGGGCACGGACCAAATCGCTGGTATAAATCCGGTCCCATTTCTGGCCGCTCAGCCACTTCCCAAGCAGCTTCGCTTCCCTTTTTCCGTCTTCGTCCAGAGGGTTGTCGGTTAAGCCCTGCACCCTGCCTGTTTTATTCCATAACGTGCTGCCATGTCGGATCAGCCCCACCTGCGTCACTTCGCGTGCCCCTCCTTTAAATTCGGCTCCTTTGGGGCCGTGGGAGAAATAAGGATGTTTTAGATGCTCCTTCCATTATAAAGGAGCTTCTTGCAAAAAAACAAAAACGCCCGGCAGCCCGGACGTTCTTGACCTCGAGAATAACGGATAGACTGGCAGGAATCCGGTCTTTCAGTATTGGCGTATTAGATCCACTACGTTTACGCTTGGCGCCTGACCTTGCGCATACAAACGCAAATTGTCGGTAAAAATCCCGACCAGCCTTTCATTGTACCGAGGAGAGTTGCCCGCATTGTGCGGCGTCAGAATGACCTGCTCCAGGTCCCAAAGCGGGTGATCCTGCGGAAGCGGTTCTTCCTCGAACACGTCCAGACCCGCTCCGGCAATCGTGCCGTTTTTCAGCGCCTCCACCAAAGCCGGCGTATCCGTCGTAGCGCCTCTGCCGATATTGATATAGAAAGCTCCGGGTTTCATGGCTTCAAATTGGGCTTTGCCCATAATTTTCTCCGTATCCTTCGTATAAGGAAGACAGTTCACCACGAAATCACATTCTGCCAGCAGCTCATTCAGGCGGTCGGGCGTATACATCCGGTCCACCCATTCATCCGGTTTGTCCGAATTCCGCAGACCCAAAACGGTCATATGAAACGCTTTGGCCAGCCTGGCCGTCTCCGAGCCAATGGATCCTACACCAAGAATGCCTATCGTCCGTCCATGGGCTTCGTCCATCCCCTCTTCGGATAATGCCCAGGTACGGCTTGCCTGATTGCGGATGGCCATATGGACGCGGCGGGTCAAAGACAGCAGCATGGCAAAAATATGTTCCGATATAGGATACGGGTGAACGCCGCTCGCATTTGTTAACGTAATGCCAAGTTCCCTGAAACGCTCCAGGGGCAGTTGTTCTACGCCGGCTCCCCAGTTCTGAACCCATTTTAAGGGAGTCCCTTCACGCAAGAGCACATCGGCCGCATTGCTTCTCCAGCCTAGCAGCACCTCCGCGGACGGCAAATGTTCAGCCAGCTTGTCCGGATCGCTGCCGTCAATCAGCTCCCAGCCGGGAGCGGCTTCCTGAATAGCCTTGCGAAAAGCTTCCTCCAGCGGGCGTACCGCTACGATTTTTCCCATGATGATCCCTCCGTTTCTCCATTTCCTAATCTGCCAAAGATGCTAACATCCTCAAACGGAGGCTGTCAAATCGTCATTAGGAACCCTTTTCTAAGATGAATGGCTCATAAAGGCACAAATTCTTTCAGCGCTTCCACGTACGCGATGCCCAGCTTGGACAAGGCCGCATCTTTATGCCGGATCCAGCCGACGTTGATCGTCTCCTCCGAAGCCAGCGGCACGGCGATAATATCGCTCCCGTTTAACTCCGCGCTGAGTACTCCGGTTGAAATCGTATAGCCGTTGAGCCCGATCAGCAGGTTGAACAGGGTGGCGCGGTCGTTCACCCGGATGCTTTTTTTATGGGACAAAGTGCTTAAAATTTCCTCCGAGAAATGAAACGAATTATATTCCCCCTGATCGAAAGACAGGTACGGGTAATCCTGCAGCTGCTCGATCTGTACGATGGACTGGCGGGCAAGCGGGTTCTTAACGCTGATAAAGATGTGCGGACGGGCGATGAACAGGCTGGTGAACACCAGTCCCGCATCCTTCATCAGCTTGTTGATTACCTTCGCGTTAAACTCGTTCAGATACAAAATTCCGATCTCGCTGCGCAGCGTTTTGACGTCTTCGATAATTTCGTAGGTTTTGGTTTCCCGCAGGGCGAGCTCGTATTCTTCGTGACCATGCTCCTGTACCAGCTTGACGAAAGCGTTGACCGCAAAAGCGTAATGCTGGGCAGAAACCGAAAAATGCTGCGGCGATGGTTTGGCGTTCAAATAACGTCCTTCCAGCAGCTCGGCCTGCTCAACAACCTGGCGGGCATAACTTAAAAACTCTACGCCGTCTTTGGATAAAATGATGCCTTTGTTCGTCCGTTCAAATATCGTTATCCGGAGCTCTTCCTCCAGATCTTTGATGGCATTCGACAAGCTGGGCTGCGTAATAAACAACCGTTTCGCCGCTTCGTTCATCGATCCGCGAGTGGCGATTTCTATGACGTATTTTAACTGCTGTAAGGTCAATTCCCCGCCTCCTTCCGATCTTCATAGCCCTATTATATATCGGCAGCCGCCCTTTTCGGCAAGGCTCCTCCTCTTCTCTTGTTAAGCAAACAATAAAATCCCCCCAAGGGATGGGGGGATTTTCAAGGCCCTTCATATTCTCAAGGGCCTTCATATTCTCTTAAACTTTAAAGCGCTCTATGGAGGCCTGCAGTTCCTGCGCCAAACCGCTTAAATGACCTGCGGAGCCGCTGACTTCCTGTACGGAGGCCAGCTGCTGCTGGGACGCTGCCGCCGCGCTTTGCGTCAGCTCCTTCGCGTTGTCCGCGATCTCTGCCGAGGTTTCGGCCGAAGCCAGCACTTCTTCGGACGCCGCGGACATTTCCTCCGTTACCGCGGACACGTCCTGGAGCTGCGCAGACAGCTCGCGGATATTTTGCAGGATGCCGTCAAAGTTTTTCCCTACATCCAGCATGGTGGCTTGTCCGTTCTGCGCGTACGCCTTGCTTGTCTCCATGGTCTGGAACAGCTTGGCCGTGTCTTTTTGGATTTCGCCAATGAGCGAGGAAACGGTTCCGGCCGATTGGCCGGTTTGCTCGGCAAGCTTTTTAACTTCCGCGGCCACCACTGCAAAACCTCTTCCTTCCTCGCCCGCACGAGCCGCTTCGATAGCGGCGTTCAGCGACAGCAGGCTTGTCTGGGAGGCAATATCATTGATCGTGTTGGAGATGTCGCCGATGTTTTCGGACTTTCGGTTCAGGTCCTCTACCGCTCCGGCCAGCTGCACGATCGACTGGTGAATTTGCTCCATCTCCTGAACGGCCTGGGCCACATATTGATAACCGGTCCGCGCATTATTTTCCGAATGTCTCGAGGTTTCTACCAGCTCGCCCGCCGATTCGGCAATCCGTCCGATGCCTGTCGTCATCTCCTGCATCGTCCGACTGACTTCCTCGGCTCCGCGGGCCTGCTGGTCCGTTCCGTCGCTGATTTTCTGCATTTGTTTGGAAATATGCTCGGTTGCACTGGCGCTTTGCTCGGAAGCCGCCGTCAGCTGCTCGGAGCTGGCCGCCAAAGCGGAAGCTTTTTCGTTCACCTGCAGCACCAGCGATCTCAGCGATTCCACCATCTGGTTAAAGGACGCCGTCAGTCTGCCTGGCTCATCCTTGTACTGATCTTCGCCTTTTACAGTCAAATCACCGTTCGCGGCTTTCTCCATCATTTTCTGGAGGTCAAACAGCGGATTCGTGATCAGTCTTACAAGCGTCCAAGCGATAAAAGCCAGCAGCAAAGCCGCCAATACCACGCCGGCAATACTCACGGTTTTAGCCGTTAATCCCGCCTGCAGATTTTCGTCGTTCCGCTGTTTTGAATTATCGTCCGTAATTTTTGTCAAGGCGTCGATGGATTTTTCAGCGGCCGCCTTTGTCGGCATGATTTGATTCACGTAGGCCTGATAAGCTTCGTCTTTTTTGTTGGCCAGTCCCAGCGCGATCACCTGATCCGAATCCTTGACCAGCTTTTGGACCTGCTCGCTTAATTCTTTGTATTCGGACTGCTCCTTGCCGCCGTTAATCAGCTTCCCAAAGTCCTGCAGGAGCGTCTGGTTAGCCTTGTTCATATCGTCATAGTTTTTGTTCAGATCATGGTTCAGGTTTTCGTCGTCCGTAAGGATCAACCCTAAAATATCGTTCATGGCCGTAGTGAAATTGGCTTTCATTTCATTGATCTTTTTAACCTTCATTAAATTTTGCTCATAAAGCGCTTTGGAGTTGCCCACCGTAAGATTCACATAGTAGTAGCTAATTCCGCCGATCAGCAGCAAAAAAACAATCGAGGTCAGGTTTAGAATCAGCAGCTTGTTACGGATCTTCAAATCACGTACATTAAGAAATTTAAGCAAGCGATCAAGCAAGTTACGCAGGTTGCGCATGGTTTCCCCTCCATGGACAGCTGGCCGCCGGAAGCGGTTCTATCCTTTTTAATCTTTCTCTGTGTGAGTCTATTCGGACCAGAAAATAACTTCCGGTGGACTAGAAATCTTCTCCAGCCAAAAGTAGACTTCTTAAATATCGACTAAATTTGCTAATTTCTTTATTTAGTTTTGTAAACGCAGCGTTAAATTTTGAGTACAAAGTCCCGGGTAAATAAAAGATTTACAAAAAAAAAACGTTTTGCCCGAAGGCAAAACGTCGGCGGAAGTGAAAAATCGACTTACCCGTACGGCACGGGCGGGCCTTCAAAATAAACGATCTGGGAGATGCGGATATGCAGGGAACGGTCCTCCACATTCATTTGCACATGATCGACCGCCACGCCGGCAAGCGTTCCTTCTATCCGTCCTACGGTCGTTACCAAAGCCATTCGCTGGCCTTGGTGACGGCTTAAGTGCTGCACAAATACCGGCTCGAGCGGCGTATGATAAGCAGTCGGCTGAGGAATGCCGGCTACGGGAACAACCTGGGAATAAACAGCAGGCATATGATTCACGTAAGCGGGCTGCACAACCGGATTTTGCCGAGGCGGAAATTTCCCCGCCATCCCCTGCATTTCCATTTTCGTCCGTCCCTCCCTTAAGCAACAATATTCCGTAATGCATATGCGCCGTTCGGGCGATATATGCGGGTTTCCACTTTAACAAGAAAGCCGAACTCTCTTCACGTTCTTTTAACATGAGAGAATTATGCTGGAGTTAATCTTGAGCAGGAGGAGTTCCCATGCCAAATATTTGGATGCATATTGAATTCGGAAGAAAGCTGGCGGAGGAGTTCAAAAGCGATCTGCCTTTTCTCCGCAGGCTGGAAGAAAACCGCGTTTTGTATCAGCTCGGCTGTCAGGGGCCGGATTTTCTGCTTTATCACCGTTTTCTCCCCTGGCAGGGAAGCAGCGATGCCGTAAAACTCGGGGATCTTATCCACAGGCGCAGCTGCGGGCCGGTTCTGATCGAATTTTGGCAGCGTACCCGCTCTCTTCCTGCGGCCGAAAGGGAAGCGGTACAAATCTATTTCCTCGGCTTTCTGACGCACCATCTGCTGGACCGGAACCTGCACCCTTATATCAACTGGAAAGCGGGCTATAAGCAGCGCAATCATCAGCGTTTCGAGGTCGCTTTGGATACCGTATTTATGAAAGCCTGGTGGGGGATCGACACCTGGAACACCGATACCTCCAAAGAAATTGACGTTGGATCGCGGATCCCCGAGCCCATCCATGATATTTTGCATCAGACCGCCATCACCTGGTTTCCCGAAGTCTCGCATCTCAGTCCGGAAAGCTGGCAGGAGGCCTACCGGGATATGAGGATCGCCCATAAATGCCTTTATGACCCGAAGGGCTGGAAAAAGGCCATCGCGCAGGGCCAGATTAAAAAGCTGTTTTACCAGCCGCTGAGCGAAGAAGAACTCGAGCTGGATTATTTAAATCTGAAGCGTAAGCCTTGGCGCCATTCGGCTATCTATTCAGAAATCCGCGAAGAAAGCGTGTGGGACCTTTGGGAGCAAGCACTGGAGGAAGGACGTCAGGTTTTCCTCACGCTGGCCGATTTCATCCATGCCTCCACGGCCTTCGAAGCGTCGCGGCATCTCGGCAATCTGGCGCTTGTGCTGGGCAATCGCTCCTATGACACCGGCAAGGCATGCGGCAGCAATCTGATCAACCTGTATGCCGAGCCGATCTGGTGACATCCTACAAAAACCGGCAGCGATGGCTGCCGGTTTTTCTTTTTGCCCCCTTATAGAGCCTGGTTCCGCCGGGGCTCCAGAGCTTTTTTCCAAATGCCGAGAATAAGGCCGGACAAGACGGCTCCAATGACCACCGCCAGCAGGAACAACAAGGCGTGGTTCGCCAAAGCTGCTACAAAAATGCCGCCGTGCGGAGCCGGAATGTTGATGTGCCAAAGCTGGGTCAGGCCGCCGGCCACTGCGGAACCCAGGATGCAGGAAGTAAGCACACGCAGCGGATCGGCCGCCGCAAACGGGATAGCCCCTTCCGTAATGAAGGACAAGCCGAGCACGTAGTTGGTAATGCCGGATTTTCGCTCGTCTTCCGTAAATTTGCGTTTGAACAATGTTGTTGTAAGCGCAATGGCGAGAGGGGGAACCATGCCGCCTGCCATAACGGCTGCCATCATCGTACCGTTGGTGTTGCCGCTTGAAGTAAACACGCCGATAGCAAAGGTATAAGCCGCTTTATTGAAAGGACCGCCCATATCGATGGACATCATGCCGCCGAGAACGAGGCCAAGCAATACGGCATTGCCGGTGCCCAGGTTATTCAGACCGGAAACCACCCAATCGTTGATGGTGCTGAAGACGGGATCAAAAATGTAATACATGATTACGCCAGTAATCAGCAGGCCAACGACCGGATACAGGAGGATCGGCTTCAGACCGTCCAGCGTTTTCGGTAATCCGGCAAATACTTTGCGCAGTCCGATAACGATGTAACCGGCCAGGAAACCTGCCGCCAGGCCGCCGAGAAAACCGGAATTCGAGTTGACCGCCATCAGGCCGCCGACCATGCCGGGCATCAGAGCCGGACGGTCGCCAATGCTCATCGCAATAAAGCCGGCCAGGATCGGAATCAGGAAGTGGAATGCCCCGTCTCCGCCAATGGCCATCAGCAGCTTGTAAATCGGATTGTCCGCTCCACCCATCTGTTCAAACAGGAACGAAACGGCGATCAAAATACCGCCCCCGACCACAAACGGCAGCATGTGGGAAATCCCGTTCATCAAATCTTTGTAAATTTTGCTGCCGACGCTCGTTTTGCCTTGGCCGGAATCGGCGTTTTGCCCGGCTTTGGCTCCGGTGCCGCGATAAACCGGCGCATCCCCCCGCACCGCTCGTTCAATGAGCTCCTGTGGTTTGCGGATTCCGTCGCTTACCGGTCTTTGCAGCAGCGGCTTGCCGTCGAAGCGGCTCATTTCAACCTGCTTGTCGGCGGCGATAATAACGCCTTTAGCCCGGCGGATTTCCTCGGCGGTCAGCACGTTTTTGGCGCCTTCCGAGCCGTTGGTTTCCACGCGGATCTGCACGCCGAGCTCGGCCGCTTTTTTCTTCAAAGCATCTTCGGCCATATAAGTATGGGCAATGCCCGTAGGACAAGCCGTCACGGCCACTACAAAATCATCGGATTCGTCAGACAGGGCAGCGCTTTGCCCGGTTTTGGCTTTGGATGACACGCCGCCGGCATTCGCTCCAGACTGCCCGGATTTTGGAGCATCGTTTTGAGCATTGTTTTGAGATTCGGCTTCTTCCTGCTGTTTCCCGTCAAACAAAGCCACTACTTCGTCCGGTGTGGAAGCGGCCTGCAGCTGTTCGATGAAACCGCTGTCAATCAGCAGCTTGGAAAGCGAAGCTAACGTCTGCAAATGTACGTTTCCTGCACCCTCCGGCACGGCAATCATAAAAAAGAGCGTTGCAGGCTCTCCGTCCAGCGTATCGTAATCGACTCCATTTTCGCTTTTGGCAAAAACAACCGTCGCTTCGTTGACCGCCCTCGTTTTGGCATGAGGCATCGCAATGCCTCCGCCAATGCCGGTGCTGGCCTCCTCTTCCCGTTTCAAAATCATTTCCTTGAACAAAACCGGATCGTTGATCCGTCCATGCGCGGCCAGACTGCCAATTAACTCGTCGATTGCCTCTTCTTTCGTAACCGCCTTCAGACTCATAATCATCGTTTCTTTAATCATCAGGTCCGTGATTTTCATGACTTTTTCCCCCTAGCTGATATCGGTTTCCCTGCACCCGTTAATTCCATTTCGTAATATGGACTTGCGAACGTAATTCGCGGATATATTCCCCTGTGGCCAGATCATCGGAAAAGGCGGTTGCGCTGCCGGCAGCCACTCCTGTCCGGAAAGCTTCCAGCAAACCTTCTCCTTCGGTCCATGCGCTGATAAATCCGGCGATCATGGAATCCCCTGCGCCAACGGAGTTTCGTACCCGGCCAGCCGGCACGTTGGCTTCATAGGCCTCTGTTTCTGTAAGCAGCAAAGCGCCGTCTCCTGCCATGGAAACAAGAACGTGCCGCGCTCCGAGCTCGAGCAGCTTGCGGCCGTAAGCGGCAACTTCTTTTTTGTCCTTCAGCGTAACGCCAAACAGCTCAGCCAATTCGTGGTGATTGGGTTTGATGAGGAGCGGCTTATGCTTCAGGGCGTTTCTTAAAGCTTCACCCGTGGTATCAATGACGAATTCCGCGCCCTTCCGCCGGCAGACCCCGATCAACCGGTCGTAAAAATCTTCTCCCAGTGAAGGAGGCACACTCCCCGACAGCACCAATACGTCGCCTTCGTTCAGCTCATCAAATTGCCGAAGCAGCTGCAAGGCATCCTCATCACGGATGGCGGGTCCAAGTCCGTTGATCTCCGTCTCTTCCCCATGCTTCAGCTTGATGTTGATCCGGGTATCCTCTTGTACCTGGACAAAACCGGTCCGAATGGATTCGGCTTTCAGGCAATCCTCTACGTAGCGTCCCGTAAAGCCGCCGATAAAACCGACTGCCGTATTGTCCGTCCCAAGCCGGTTCAGCACCCGCGAGACGTTGATGCCTTTGCCGCCGGGCAGCTTCAAATCCCTTGTCATCCTGTTCAAGCCGCTCAGCTTGAAATCTTCCACTTCCACGATAAAATCGATGGAAGGATTCAGCGTTACCGTATATATCATGGTTATCCCTCAATTATGTTGGTTTTCTGCGTTATGGAGGTTCTCCAGCGTTCCGGCACCCTGTCGGTAATCAGTTCGGCTTCCTCCAGGTCAAACAGTTTGGCAAAAGTGATTTCGCCAAATTTGCTGGCATCCGCCAGCACAAAAGTTTGGCCGGACAATTCATGGGCCCTGCGTTTGATCAAAGCCTCTTCAGGATCCGGCGTCGTATACCCCATCACCGGATCTACCCCGTTTGTGCCAAGAAAACATTTATCAAACCGGAAATTTTCGATATTTTGGAGCGCAATGCTGCCGATCACCGCTTTCGTATGCGTTTTCATCATTCCGCCTAACAAATAGCTGCGAATCTGTTTGCTCACCAAGGCCTCCACATGGGACAGGCCGTTCGTAACAACCGTGATGTCCTGGGCTTCAATAAAAGGAATCATCGCCAAAGTCGTCGTTCCCGCGTCCAGATAGATGCATTCTCCGTCCTGCAGCTGCTGGGCTGCCATTCGGGCGATGGAGGCTTTTTCCTGAACGTTTTTGAACGTTTTCTCTTCAATGCCCGGTTCTTTGCCTTTCTCTCCGGGCAAGCTGGCTCCCCCATGAACCCGCTTGAGCAGCCGCCTGCTTTCCAAATCAACCAAATCCCGGCGGATCGTGGATTCCGAAGCGCCTATTAGATCCACCAGCTCCTGAAGCTTTACGATCCCCTGCTCATGTAAGCGCTGTAAAATTAGGTTATATCGTTCTTCTGTCAGCATATCCATACCTCCAACTGCTTTTATCATACCATAAAATCAGTCAAAATCAATCATATTCATTCAGAATAATTCAAAATCTTTCAAGCTGCTCTAGCCTGGAGATCAGGCGCATATGCTTGAAGTAAACGCAGTATTCCTTTTCCATGAATTTAAAGGGATTTTTATTGCCTTAACATCCATTTGATCTGTGCTGAATATTTGACGATTAAGATAAGGGGAATACGAGTAGTGAGGAGGTTATCCATGCGATTAGCCTTGTTTACGGACACCTTTTTCCCGCAGACGAACGGTGTTGCTCTGACGCTCAATCGGCTGACCAAACATTTGGAACGCAGAGGCATCGAACACCTCTTGTTTACCCCGAAATCGGCTCCGGAGGAACAATATGCCGGTTCGATCCGCCCGATTGCGAGCATCCCCTTCCTGCTCTATCCGGAATGCCGCCTGGCTCTGCCTAATCTGCCGGCCATCCGCAAACAGCTCAGCGATTTCCAGCCTGATCTGCTGCATATGGCGACTCCGTTTAATCTCGGGTTATGCGGGCTTCGTTATGCCCACAGCCATAACCTGCCTCATGTCATCTCTTACCATACTCACTTCGACCGGTATCTCGAATATTACCGCCTGCAGAAAATCGTTCCCCTGTACTGGAGATACATGAGGTGGTTTCACCAGTCCTGCGACGCCACCTTTGCCCCCTCCCAGGAAACGATAAATACGCTTCGCATGCAGGGATTTCAACGTCTTCGTCTTTGGTCCCGCGGAGTGGACTGTACGTTCTATACTCCGGATGCACGCAGCACCGACAGCGTCAAGGAACGTTACGGGATCACCGCCCCTCTGCTGCTGCTGTTCGTCGGCCGGATCGCGCCGGAGAAGGATATCACCACCTTGGCCCAGGCCATGCAGCTGCTGCCGGACAACGTCCGCTCGCAGGTGCATTTGCTGGTGGTCGGCGACGGGCCGATGCTGCCCGAGCTAAGGAGCCAGGTCCCGGACAACGTTACCTTCACCGGGTACAAACACGGGGAGGAACTGGCGGAGCTGTACGCCTCCGCCGACCTGTTTGTGTTTCCGTCCAGCACGGAAACGTTCGGGAACGTCGTCCTGGAAGCGATGGCTTCAGGGCTGCCCGTTATCGGCGTGAATGCAGGCGGGGTCAAAGACCTCGTCATGCCGGAAGTTACTGGCAGCCTGGTAGAGCCGCGACGCGCCGATGTTTTGGCCGAAGAGATTAGCAGGCTCGCAGCGCTGCCTTCCCTGCTTGCCGATATGGGACGTGAAGCGCGCAAACATGCGCTCCGCCAATCCTGGGAAAGCATCTTTGACGGCCTGATTCAGGATTACGAGGAAGCTATCGAAACGAGACGGGCAAACCGGGAAATTAAAACAGGCTGATTCTGGAGCAAAAAAACCCTCCTTGCTGACCTGCAGCAAAGAGGGTTTTTTTCATACAAACGCGCATTTGGCCTATTTTCCCGAGTGCTGTTACTTGTTCTTCACCTGCAGCAGACTGCCCAGCTTATCGGGATAATCGGTAATGATGGCCGTAACGCCGGCTTCCAGCAGCCGCTTCATGTCTTCTTCCTTATTTACCGTAAAAGGATGATAAGCGATGTTCTGTTCCGCTGCAGCCGCTACCCATTCAGGCAGAACGGCATAGTAGTGAGGATGCAGCGCATTCGCCCCCAAACCGGCCGCATATTTCCAAGGCTCGTATAAACCTTCCATATATAATACGCCTGTCCGGATTTCCGGTGCCAGCTCTTTGCATTTGACCAACGAATAATGATTAAAGCTGGAAATAATAATCCGGTCGCTTAAACCGAGTTCGCGGACTTCCCGGATGACGGCTTCTTCAAGTCCCGGATAAGGCACAATCCCGTTCTTCAGTTCAATATTCACTTGTACGGAAGTGGGAAGCACCAATTCCAACAGCTCGCGCAGCGTCGGCACCCGTTCACCGGCAAAAGAAGGATCAAACCAGGAGCCTGCATCCAAAGTGCGGAGCTCTTCCAAAGTCACGTCTTTGACCAGCTTGGACGAACCGGCGGTTCTTTGCAGTCCTTCGTCATGAATAAGCACCAGATGACCGTCAGCCGTCATTTGCACATCGGTTTCGATGCCGTTTGCGCCAAGCTCAATAGCACGCTTGAACGCGGCCATCGTATTTTCCGGACAATAGCCGGATGCTCCCCTGTGGGCAATATTTAAAAAGTTGTTCACCAGATTACCTCCATGTTTACGAATGAGTACAAACTATTTTATCGCCTCAAAATTTAGGGAAATCATGACTTATGTAAAATTTTATCGCTATTCCTTTAATATTATGAGGAAATCAATAAGAAAAAGCATCCCCGATTAACGGAGACGCCTTTTCTGTAACCCTGCTTGCACCGGGTTGGTTTGTTAAGCCTAGATTTCAAAATTTACGCCCGTCAATTGCTCACTGACGGTCCAAAGCTTGGCCGCGGCCTCCGGGTCAACCGCCCAGGAACAGACGCCGGTCATATTCGGCTCGCTTTCTTTCCCGGGTTCAACCTGGCGGGCGATGTCCACGTTTTCGCAATAAACGCCGCCTTTTCCGTCCAGCATCGGGCTCACTGCGCACCAGACGATGGTCGCCGCGCCTTCGGGAATCGTTTTCCGCTCGTTGTCATAATCAGCATACCCGCGTTCGCCCTGCTCGTTAATCGCCCCCATAGCCATCATCTCATCTTCGGAAAGGTGACGCGCCAGCCCCGTAAGGATACTGCCCGGATGCACCGAAAATGCCCGTACCCCTTCCTTTTGGCCCCTGCGATCCAGCTCTACCGCAAACAAAGCGTTAGCCGTTTTGGCCTGCCCATAGGCCGCCCACTTGCTGTAAGGTTTGTTTTTAAAGAACATATCGTCAAAATCAATACCGCCGCGCCGATGCCCTTTGGAGGATACGGACACCACTCTGGCTCCGCCAGCGGCTTTAAGCGCAGGCCACAGCCGGGCCGTTAATTGGAAGTGCCCCAGGTGGTTCGCCACAAATTGCTGCTCGTACCCGCGGCTGTCATAAGCTTCCTCCGAAGCCATGACGCCTGCGCTGTTCACCAGGATATGCAAAGGCCGTCCGGAGCGGATAAACCGCTCGGCAAAAGCGTCAATCGAGGCCGGATCCATCAGATCCACCGTTTCCAGCTCAACCCCGGGAATCGAAGCCAGGGCAGCTTTGGCTTTCTCAGGCGTGCGCGCCGGCACGATCACCTTGGCGCCTGCAGCGGCCAATACCCGCGTGGTTTCGAGACCCAGTCCGGAATAACCGCCTGTGACGATGGCGACCTTTCCTTCCAGATTGACGTCCCCAAGCGCCTCCTCCGCCGTTGTGCGCGGTCCAAAACCGGTATTCAGCGGCTCCTGAGGCGTAATCGTGTTATTTGTGTTCATGTTGATCTGCTCCTTTCGATAACTTACCGTCTTTAACTTCTTGAAAATGCTCCAGCTTGTACTTCAGCAAATCCAGCGTGGCCGTCCATTCCTCGATTTCCGATTCGACGGTCTGCCGGTGCTCGTCCAGCAGGGCGTAACATTTTTCCTCATCCTGTGCGTTATAAGCTTCAATATATTCCTGAATCTTCTTGAGCGGCATCCGCGTGTTTCTAAGATGGGTAACAAACACGATTTTGCCTAAGTCCATAGGACTATACTCGCGCTGCCCGCTGTATCCGCGTCCCGGCGGAAGAATCAGCCCGATTTTCTCGTAATACCGGAGCGTATCCGGCGAAAGACCGGTCTGCTCGGCAATTTCGGCAATGGTGTAGGAACGGTTATGATCAAACCCGTACACTTGGCGAACCTCCCTTGCTATTGGCTTGAAATTCGGTTATACGATCATCATACCCGTTGGAGTGAACTCCAAGTCAAACCCATAAAATGGAAATTATATCTCTTTTATAAAAAAAATCGCTCCCTCTTATCAGAGCAGAACGATTTTATCCTTTTCCCTTATTTGGGACGTTTATTGTAGCCTCGATCCCCGAACGGCTGAAGTTTCTCGAGCCACATATCCAGCAGCGCTTCGAGTTCCCCTTTGTATTTCTGCAAGCCGGCGGCATCGGCAAAATCTTCATCCGGCTTGATCTCATCCAGCTCTTCGAACACAAAGCTTGCTCCGCCGTACCGGTTCCAGTCCTGCTGCAGCGCGCTCATGCTGTTTACGTTGTTCTGCTGGGTAAAGGCCAGACGGTTGCGGGCGCCGTCCAGATCCATCGCGGAAGCGACCAGTATTTTTCCGTTCTCCGTATTCCGAATTTGATAAATCCCCATTCTGCGAAACGTCTGGCTGTACTGGGACGCCAGTTCCTTCTTGCGCTGTTTATCCAATGACACGAGTAACCCCTCCCCTGTTATAAAAAATATCTTCCGAAATTAATAGCCCATATCTTTCAAAATACCCGAAAGCGTCCGCAGGCGTTCGCCGATCAGCTCGCTGTCATCGCTAAGCGCCTGACTAAACAGTTTGATATCTTCCTTGATTTTGTCGTTGTCCGTAGCCACCGCAACCGTCATGGCGTCTCCCTGCAGGCCGACGCGGTCAATGACGGGATTCTGCGGATCATATAAATCTTCATACCGGTACGCTTCACGAAAATGGGCCATGCTGCTCGTCACCAAAATCGCCAGGTCAAGCACCCGGTGGAGCGGCAGCTCCTCGGACTGTCTCGACCATTTCTCCCCCGTGTACCGCCAGACTTTGGCGGAAATATCCACTTTGCCGCGGTCATTCCACTGGGCCAAGCCCAGGGACAGTCCTTTTGCATCGGTTTCCCCGGCGTATCTTCCGTCCACGTTTTCATAATTTTCAGAGACGATAACCGGCTTATGTTTAAGACTGGTAGGAATTTTCATGTAAATGCCACCTTCGATTTATTTTCACTAAGTTAGGGATCTGCTCGTTTAATCATTTTCTCGTCTGATCATTTTCGGTTTGAACATTCTCAGTTAAACATTTTACTTATTTACTTATTTACTAAATTACTAAATCCATAAGTTCATTTTATCCATATCCGCAATCCCCTGTCAACCCGCGCCGTTCAATACAGATCGCTTCTTACCCAATTAAGCTTTATTAAGCTTTTTCCGCACACGGCTTGTCCTCTTCTGGCGTTTCCCTGATAATAGGACAGGGATCCTTCCCATGCATAACATCTTATTTTTCGTTTATATTTGGAGGAAATACATATGAATAAGCAACGTATGATTCTGGATGCAGACACCGGCATCGACGACGCGATCGCGCTTCTATATGCCCTGCTTTCGCCCGAAATCCAAGTTGAGGGCATCACGACCTGCTTCGGCAATATCGATGTCGAGCAAGCCACGGACAACACGTTAAGATTATTAAAATTAGCCGGCTTGGAAAATAACATTCCCGTCGCCAAAGGGGCCGCTCATCCGTTAGCACGAACCGAAGTCCGGTTCTCCGAACATGTACACGGCCACAACGGCATCGGCGGCGCCGAGCTGCCCGCATCCGGCCAACAGGTGATCGGCCAGTCGGCAGCCGAATACATCGTGAACATGGCTCATAGATATCCCGGCGAAATTACGCTGGTTACGCTGGCACGCATGACCAATCTGGCGCTGGCTCTTGAGCTTGATCCCGGCATTGCCGGCATGTTCAAACGGGTTGTCGTTATGGGCGGCAATGTCCTGGTGCCCGGCAACGTATCCCCGGTGGCCGAAGCCAATTTCGCCGGAGACGCCAAAGCCGCGGCCGCTGTTTTTCAGTCCGGCATGCCTCTAACCATTGTCGGGCTTGACGTCACGCTTCAGACGCTGCTCACCCGGCATCAGCTGGAATACCTGCTGGAGCATGCGCCGGCCGGCAAGCAGCCGATGATGTCTTTCCTCCGGGATTCCCTTGAGCATTATTTCCGGTTCTACCAGGAAGCGAACCACCTGATCGGCGCCTGCCCGATGCACGATTTGCTGGCCGTTCTGGTCGCCGAAAATCCAAGCCTGGTTACGATCCAAAATCTGCACGCTTTTATTGCAACGGAAGGTGAGCATGTAGCTGGCATGGTCGTTACCGACCGGAGAGCCAAACCACATGTCGGACAGCCGATCGATTTCTGCCTTGGCGTTGACGGAGAACGCGCCATCAACCGGATGATGGCTTTATTCCTGAGCGAATATCCGGTTTCCTGACGCATAATTTCCTGACAGGTGCCAGTGCCGTTTCCTGACTGAGTGCCCGGTTCCTGCACAAAAAGAGGGTGTTCCCATGTTATTTTGGGGACACCCTCTTTTCCTTGTGCTCAAAATTCCAGGCTACCGGTTCGTTACATCCGTTCTTACCACGCCGACGTCGGAAGCGTTGATTGCAATCGGATTGCCGCCCTGCCCGGTGCGGGCTGACGAGGATTGCTTGACGGTGACCGAGATTTTTTTCTTTCGGATGCCTGTGCGTTTTCTCATCGCCATTGTCACCCCCTCTCCGGGACTGGAGCGTGCAGAGGCGCCTTATTTTCCCGACCTGGATTTGGCTGGTTTAAAAATTTTGACGTTCACCGCGTTGCTGGCCAGCGCATTGCCGTTTTGGGTGCGGGCAAACGCGTTTTGGTAGATTTTAATGACAATAAAATGGTTTTTGCCTACTTTATATTTATAGACCTTTGTGTAGGAGTCTTTCATCTCTTCACCTCTCGCAGGGAATGTACTGAAGTATATGTCCGCCTGTTCGGCAGCGCCCGGGCCAATAGAACCCTGCGGGAAAAAAGGCCAAAAGACTCCGGAATCCGCCTAACCCTTTCCTCAAAAAAGGAAAAGCCGGAACCCAAGCTGGTGCTTGGGTTCCGGCTGCTGTCCCTCCCGGGAGGGGGCCATCTATCCTTCTTATAAACTTTAATAGGTTTCCTTCAGAAATAGATGGATTCAGAAATTAGGGTTATTCAGCTTTGAGCGGCTGCCTTTTTTAAAGCAAATTGATAAAAACGCTCTGCCTCTCCCCGGCTGCCGAATCCGGCTTGAGCCAGCTTGTCGCTTCCGCCGCCTTTGCCGTCATATTCAGCCAGGTGGGTTTTAAAGAAAGCGCCGCAGGAGAACTCCCCGTTCCCGTTGTACGCAAGCACCACCTTGTTGTCGCCGCCGGTCAGGAACAGGACGGGAAGACCGCTGTCCGCCGCCAGCTTGACGGCCAGGTTTTGGGCGTCCTTAAGCGTTTTTTTCTCGAAAATATGCCCGATCACGCCCTCGTTAGCCGCCGGCAGCAGTTCCTTGGCCGCATATTGGTCGTTCTGCTCCTTCAGGGCCGCGAGCTCCAGCTTCAGTGCCTGCTGTTCCTGCTCCCATTTGGCGAAGCGGCCCAGGATTTCCTCTTTGCCGGTATTAAATTTGGCGGCCAAAGCGTTCAGGATAACCAGATTATCGTTAAATTCCTTAAGCGCCCTGCTCCCGCATTTGAAGTAAATCCGGGTATGTCCCTTTTGCTTCTCCGCTTTTAGCAGCTTGATCATGCCGATGGCGCCTGCCGAAGAAACATGGGTCCCGCCGCAGGCATTATATTCAATGCCGTCGATTTCTACGATCCGGATATTGTTCGTGACCTTCGGCTGTTTAACGAGCGGCAGCGAAGCCGCTTCCTCCCGGCTGACGAAATAACCGGTGATCTTCCGGTCCGCATAAATATGCCGGTTAACCTCCTGCTCCAGCGCCTCCAGTCGCGCCGGGCTCAATTCCGGAGCCTCCACATCGATGGTGGCATAATCAGTCCCCATATGAAAACTTAATGTCGCCGCTCCGTGCAGGCTCAAACAGACGGCGGAAAGCAAATGCTGTCCGCTGTGCTGCTGCATATGGTCGAACCGCCGCTCCCAATCAATAACACAGCGAACCTCGGATTCCTCCGGAAACCTTTCGACCCGGTGCCAGACGATTTCCTTTTCATCTACCTGCACCTCAAGCACCTGAATCCCGTTCATCCAACCGGTATCCGAAGGCTGACCGCCGCCCTCCGGATAAAAAACCGTCTCCTTCAGTTGGACGTAATAAACGCCTTCTCGCTCCTGCCTGTCCGTAATCGTCGTTGTCCATTCCCGTAATCCGGCATCATCGTAATAAAGCCTGTTAGTCATAGTCGGTTTTCCTTTCCCTATGCGTTCCATTTTGCTGGTCTGTTGCTTGTTCCTGTTTACCGGTTTCCCTTATTGTAGCTTAAGTCAAATCGATATGATAATCCTTCTTCGAATAATGACGGATCCGGTTGTTTTAAGCTTATCCATTCACAATCCCCATCATAAACCCGTCATAACCTTTACTCCCCACGGTTTGCAGCGCGGTTGCGGTGATTCGGGGTTCTTCGGCCAGCATGTCGAAAAAGGTTTGCACCCCTCTTACCCGCGGATCTTCGCTGTTCGGGTTCAAAATCTCGCCGCTGCGCACCACATTGTCCCCGATAATAACCGTGCCGGGATGCGAAAATTTCAGGGCCCACTCCAGATACCCCGGGTTGTTTGGTTTATCGGCATCAATAAATATAAAGTCAAAATCCCGGACCTGCTCCTGCTCCATTTTCGCCAGCTCATCAAACGCCGCCCCTACCCGGATTTTTACCTGAGTGTTTACGCCCGCCAGGGCCAGATTCCGCTGCGCCACCTCCGCATGGCGAGGATCATATTCCAGCGTGACCAGTTCGCCGTCTTCCGGAAGAGCCCGGGCCATCCAAACCGTGCTATAGCCTCCCAACGTGCCGATCTCCAGAATCCGTTTAGCCCCCCGCATCCGTACGAGCAGCTGCAGCAGCTGACCCTGGTTAGGCGCTACATCGATTTCGGGGAGTCCGGCTTCTCTGTTGTTTTGCAGAATCCGCTTCAGCACTTCATCTTCGGCGACCAAACGATCGGCCATGTAGCGGTCCACTTGCGTCCATAATTTTTGCCATCCCATTTTCATCCGCTCCTTGTTTTTGTTGTTCATTACACGTATAGTGTATGGGAACAAAAACAATAAATATAATATATCTTTTATTACTAATCATATATATAAGTTATGAAATGGAGGCGTTCATTTTGAATCTGCATGCCTTGCGTCTGTTCCATGTCATTGCTTCGTCCGGCAGCGTAACCCGGGCTTCGGAGCAACTGAATATCAGCCAGCCGGCCATTACTGCGCAGGTTAAGAAATTCGAGAAGGAGCTCGGCTTAAGCCTGCTGAAACCCCAGGGGAGAGGGATTGCCCTGACGGAGGCCGGTGAGAAATTAGCCGCCCACGCGACGCGCCTGTTCGCCGTTGAACAGCAGATCGAACAACTGGTGTCGGATTATCAGTCCGGCGCCAAAGGAGCCATAAGGCTTGCGGCTACCTATCTGCCCGCAAACTTTCTGCTTCCAGCCTGGATCGCGGGCTTCAAACAAAAATACGAGCAGGTCGAAATGTCCATCACCACCACCAATTCGGCCGGTGCCATGAAGCTGCTGCTAACTATGGAAGCGGACATGGCTGTGTTTGGAGGCGCAGCGGAAGAGTGGGAGGACAGCATCCAAATGGAGCAGCTGTTTGAGGACGAGCTGTGGTTTGTCGTTTCTCCCCTGCATCCTTATGCAGGCCGGAAGGTCAGCTTGGAGGAGATGGTCAAGCAGCCGTTTGTAATGCGTGAAGAAGGAAGCTCCACCCGGGAGCGGTTATTTTCCCTCTGCCGCACCTATAATCTGCCTGCTCCCCGCGTGGCCTTGCAGTTTAACGGTTTGCATGAAGCCATTACCTCCGTGTTGGCCGGTTACGGGGCCAGCTTTGTCTCTTCGCTGGTGGTCCGCGATTACGTGGAACGCGGGGCGTTATGCAGGGTGGACGTGGAGAGGATCCAGCTTCGGAATACCATCGGCGTATGTACCCGAAAAAATGAACCCTTGGCTGCCGCGGCTGATCACTTCATCCAGATGATCCGGGAAAGCCCCTATGCACATGCTTCAAAAGCTTAGCTCTCAAATCCACCCTCTTCACAAAAAATCTCCGCCTACCTGCCAAAAGGAAAACTTCCTGCCAGCAAGTTAGGTGGAGTTTAAATTCCTAAAAAAATATTTATGTATAAAATTAACAAAAATATATTTATCTTACATAAAGCTGTGTATATAATAGAATCACAACGAGAAAATGTTATTCATAAAAAAATGAATAAGAAGGTAATAACTGATTTATTTTATCCGTAATAATCTCTATTAAAATTGAGGAGGTCGAAAAATGAGATTTGCTTCAAGTAAATTTAAGATCGTAAGTATCGTTTCTATTTTCACAGTAATAGTAACTTCATTGTCGGCGGTAGCTATTGCAAAAGAAGTCCCAGGTCATACCAATAGTTATAGTTCTATTGATGGTGGAGAAATCCGCTATGGAGGAAGTACTAAATATTCTGTTTATTTCAGTAATTCAATAACTCAATGGAATAGTGTGGGAAGTGTTGATCTGAAACCAGATAATGCAACAAATATTGAAGATGTAACTTTCTCTGATGTAAATAAACCCTCTGAAACATGGGCCGGCCTGTATACTAATAAATCTGGTATTGTTACTGACACAATTAATTACAATTTAGCATTTTTAGACGATCCACTTACTACTAACGCAGAAAGAGAACACGTAATACTTCATGAGATGGGACACGCCTTCGGCATTGATGATCATAGTAGTGCTGTCTGGAATATTGTAATGAGCGACTATGTTAACACAGTAACAAAGTTAACATCTCACGATAAAGAAGACTATGCATTAGCTATTCAATGATAAAAGGAGGGAAAAATCAATGAAAAAAAGATTAATAACTACTTTTTCTGTACTGACCCTATTAACAGTTATAGGACTAGGCGGATATTATTTTTCAACTCATAATTCCATGAAGGTAGCTATTTTAGACGCTTCTCAGCAATTTGACGTCAACAATAAAGAGCTTTTGGTCGGATGGGCCGACCATGTATTTACCGGTACGGTGGTAATAAAAGATAAAGAGACTCAGGATAATGTTGGCCCTTATTCCATTTACAAAGTTAACGTTAACGAAAATATAAAGGGCAGTCTGGGCGGTGTTATTCAGATTAGCCAACGGATCGGTTATGAGGATGCCTCAAAAACCTTGTTCAAATTTGAAGGAGATAACTACCTGGAAGCCGGGAAAGAATATTTGTTTGTTTCCAAATTTGATGCCGAATCCGGAACACATCGTATTGTCCCAACCGTAGGCGACCTGCTATTAACTTCAGCAACAAAGGAGACATTATTGACTCAGTTCAAGGCTGCTGTCCTTAATCAAAAAGATTTCAGAAGTCTAAAATGAAACGGACTTAGCTGAAAATAAAAAAAGGGCAGAAGCCGTGACGGCCTCTGCCCTTTTGATATTGTTACCTTATTTAACTGTGTACCTTATTTAACTGTGTACCTTATTTAACTGTAGAATTGTACTGGGCAAGCTTGTCAGTAATTTGTTTAGCTGCTTCATCCAAAGCCGCTTTTGGCTCTTTTTGACCGTTCAGCGCTGCTTCAATGGCGCCTTCCACGATTTGACGGGCTTCAGGGAAAATACCCATAACCGCACCGGAAGTTGCTGTCGATTCCGTAGAAGCATGCAACTGGTCAACTGCCGTTTGGAACTGCGGATATTTAGCCATGTTGTCTTTCAATACCTGTTGGTCGTAAGCCGCTTTGGTGATCGGGAAGTAACCCGTGTTTACGCTCCATTTCGCTTGAACTTCTGGAGTTGCTAAATATTTGATGAACTCCCATGTTGCTTTTTGTTCTTCTTCTGGTTTGTTGTTCATGATATACAAGCTCGCGCCACCTACAACCACGCCGCCTTCTTTAGCGTCTGCAGGTCTAGGCAGGAAACCAGTACCTACTTCGAATTTGCCGCCAACGGATTGTACAATGTTGCGCAGGGAAGCCGTGGAGTCAAGCGTCATAGCGATTTGCCCTGCAGCAAAAGCTGCGTCCGTGTCGTCCGTTTTGCGTCCCAGGTTCGACAAAGCTTTTTCGTCGATCATTTTTTTCCACCATTCCAGCGTTTTCACGCCGGCGTCGGAATTAAGAAGCGATTCCGTAGCTGCGCCTTCGCGGCCGTTGCCGTTGTTGACGTAGTTGGCGTTTTGGTTAGCGAAGAATTGCTCCATAAACCAGCCATAGATCGCGATGGAAGCGGCAGGCTTGCCGTTTTTGGCCAAAGCCTTAGCTGCTTTTTCAAAATCTTCATAAGTTTTAGGCGGGTTTTCAGGATCAAGTCCGGCTGCTTTAAACGCGTCTTTATTGTAATAAACGATAGGGTTGGAAGTGTTGAAAGGCATCGCGTTCAATTTACCGTCAATCGTGTAATAACGCGTAATGTTGGGCTCCAGCTGAGACAGATCGTAGTTGTCCTCATCGATAAACTTCTGTACCGGAGTAATCAATTTGGAATCGATCATAAATTTACTGCCGATCTCATAAACCTGCATCAGGTCCGGACCGCTGTTGGAACCAATAGAAGCTTTCAATTTATTCAAGCTTTCATCGTAGGCGCCTTGGAAGACGGCTTGTACTTGAATGTCCGGATGGCTTGCGTTAAAGTCCGAAACGATTTCATCAATGGCTTTTTCGTTTGTGCCGGACATGGAGTGCCACCAGGTAATCTTAACCGGAGAAGCCGTTGCTGCGGCTGCCGTACCGGAACTGTTGGTGGAAGGCGTATTGCTTGCTCCTCCATTGTTCGAGCTTGCGCCGGCGTTGCTGTTGCTGCCCGAATTCGATCCGCATCCTGCCAAAGCTACTGTCAACGCCGTAGTCAGCAAAAGCAAACTTTTCTTGAAACGAAAACCTTTCATCAATAGATCTCTCCCTTAAGATTATGTTTTATATTTGTATATATAAAGCGGCGGCCTGCTGATGTGGCGACACAGGTTTTGTTAAAAACCGCTCTGTAACAAGTTTTAATTGCCCGGAATGCTTATCCTTTGAGCGCGCCTGCCGCCATCCCGCGGACCAGCTGCTTCAGCCCGAAGATCAGAAGAATCAGGGATGGAAGAATCGCTAAGGTGATGCCGGCAAAAACCAGGTTCCATGACGTAGACTCCTGAAATTCGAGCATCGAAATCCCAATCTGAATCGTCCGCATCGGTTCGCTGTTGGTGACCAGCAGCGGCCACAAATAGGAGTTATACATATTCAGGAACGAATAAACCGCGAGCGTCCCCAGAGCCGGTCTCGAGAGCGGAAGCATATGGAACAGGAAATAACGGAAATGGCCGCAGCCGTCCATCCGGGCCGCTTCAAACAGCTCTTTCGGAATTTGCAGGAAAAACTGACGCAGCATAAACGTGCCAAAAGCCGTCGCCAGAAACGGAATGGTAAGCCCTTGATAGCTGTCCAGCCAGTTCAAGCTCCGGACGGTCAAATAGTTGGGAATCATCGTGACTTCCCAAGGCACCATCATGGTAGCGACAAACAAGCTGAACATTAGCCCTTTTCCTTTAAATTCCATTTTGGCAAAAGCATAAGCCGCAAGGCTGGAGGTAATCAGTTGCCCAATCATGACGATCGCGGATACCAGGAACGTATTCCCGATAAAAGCAGCGATAGGAACAATGCTGAATACGTCCTCCATGTTCCCCAAATGGAACGTATGCGGAAAAAGGCTCGGCGGATAGGCGCTGGCTTCAGCCTGCGTCATGACGGACATAAACAAGCTGTAAATCACCGGGTACAGCACTAAAACCGCTGCCACGATCAGGACCAGAGAGGACAAGGCTTGTCCGGCCGTTAACTTTTTCATTGATAATGCACTTTCCTTTCCACCCATTTGAACTGAATCAGGGTCAGCAGCATAATAACAAGGAATAACATAATGGCCTGCGCGCTGCCTGTGCCAAACCGGAAGTTGATAAAGGATTCCTGATAAATGGAATAAACGAATACATTGGTGGCATTCACCGGTCCGCCCTGGGTCAGGATGTTGATTTGGCCAAAGGACTGGAAGGCGCTGATCGTCGAAACGACGAGCACAAAAAACAAGGTTGGCGAAAGCAGCGGCATCGTAATCCGGTAAAACACACGAAACGGACCCGCGCCGTCTATCTTCGCGCTTTCGTAAATTTCGTCTGGAAGTCCCTGCATGCCGCTGGATAAAATAATGTAATTAAAGCCGAGATTCATCCAGATAGTCATGATGGAAATGGACAACAGCGCAAAGTGCGGGTCGATCAGCCATTGAATGGGGGCTACTCCCACCTTCTCCAGCAAATAATTCAGCATGCCAAGCGTAGGATGGAAAAGAAACTTCCAAATCACACTTGCGGAACCGACCGAAATGACCATCGGAAGCGAGAAAGCAAACTGGAAAATCCGTTTCCCGCGCAGCAAATTATGAGTGAGTGCCGACAAAATCAAGGCCAGTAAAATTCCTGTAGGCACCGTGAGAAGCGCAAACAGCGCGGTAATTTTGATTCCGTTAACAAACAATCCGGATGAGAACAAATCCGTGAAATTCCCAAGGCCGACAAAACCTGCGATACGTCCCGTCGGATCCGTGCTGTGCAAGCTGAGATAAACCGACTTAACCAGCGGGTAAAACAAGAAAACGATAAATAAAACCAGGGATGGCGCCAAAAAGGTATAAGCCAAAGCGTTTTCCTTCAGTCTCATCCTCTTCAGCGAGGCCGGGCGAACCTTGGACCTGACGGAAACCGGTGTCCGTTCAACCGGCAAGCCTAATCGCTCATCAAGCTCGCTCATCCGGAAGCCTCCTTCTAAAATCTTTGGTTGTCCGATATCGGACATTACCTTTGTTAGTGTAAGGTTCCTGTGTTAGGACAAAGTCAAACAGATTCCGCTGATATGTAAAAATTGAAATGAATTGTTAACGTAAAGAAAACTGCAAAAAAACCTTTGGGTTTCGCCGCCGAGATTTAACGGGAATCCAAAGGCTTTTATTGTACGGTTATAACGGCTGCGGCTTTCCCTATTCTTTAATAGAGCCCAGCAGCACGCCTTTGACGAAATAACGCTGCAGAAACGGGTACAGAACCAAAATGGGCACAGTAGCCACAATAATGGTGGCGTATTTGATCGTTTCCTGGATCAGACTTTTATCTAGGTCGCTGTAGCCGGAAATCATGGAATCGGTCGAATTGGTGATCAGAATTTCCTGCAGCACCAGCTGCAGCGGATACAAATCGCGGTTCCGCAAGTAGATCAGCGCGTCCATATAAGAGTTCCAGTGGGCAACGCCGTAAAACAACGTCATGACGGCCATGATCGGCAGCGACACCGGTATAATGACCCTAAACAGGATCGTAAAATCGTTGGCCCCATCGATTCGCGCCGATTCCTCCAGCGCCACCGGGATTTCGCGGAACGAAGTGCGCATGACCAGCAGGTTCCAGGTGCTGATGGCCGAAGGCAAAATCATCGCCAGCCGGGTGTCCAGCAGCCCGAGATTTCTCATGTTCAAATAACCCGGAATCAGGCCACCGGAAAAAAACATCGTAAACGTAATCGCAAACATGATCGGTCCCGTAAAACGTACGCCTCTGCGCGACAAAGCGTAAGCGGCAAAAGAGGTCAGCACCAAATTCAGCGCCGTGCCCAGGATCACGTATACCAGCGTATTGAGATAACCGGTGCCGATCATCGGATTATGAAACACCTGCGTGTAAGCTTCCAGACTGAAGCCTGCCGGAAACAGCAGCAGGCCCCGCCGCTGGATTAGCTCCGACGGATTGCTCATCGAAGCAAAAAACACGTACAAAAACGGATATAACGTAATCAGCACCAGAAACAGCATCACGATCACGTTAACGGCGTCAAAGATTTTTTCGCCCAGCCCTGACCGGTGTATCATGGTTTGCACCTCCCCAACCCTTCGGTCACCATAAGCTGCTGTTCCCCACCTTGCGGCTGACCCGGTTGGCCGTTACAAGCAGCAGAAAATTGATGACATTGTTAAACAGTCCGATCGCCGCCGAAAACCCGTAATCCATCTGCAGCAGCCCTCGTCTGTAAACAAAGGTGGAGATGACGTCCGCCGTATCGTAGGTGGTGGAATTATACAGCAGCAAAATTTTTTGCATATCGCCTCCGGCCATCAGGCTGCCGAAACGCAGGATCAGCATAATCACGATGGTCGGCATGATGCAGGGAATCGTGATGTTGACGATTTGGCGGAAGCGGCCCGCGCCGTCCGTTTTGGCCGCCTCGTACAAGCTGGGATCTATGCCGGCGATCGCCGCCAAATAAATGATCGAACCCCAGCCGACCCCCTGCCAGATGTCGGAGGACACGTAGATTGTTCTGAACCATTCCGGCAGGATCAGGAACGTGCGCGGCGTGATGCCTAACACTTGCAGCGCCTGGTTGATCAGGCCGTCGCTGGCCAGGAAGTCCACCAGCATGCCGGAGACGATCACGACCGAAATGAAATGGGGCAGATAGGTGATGGACTGCACGACATTTTTGAAAATGCGGTTTCGCAGCTCATTTAGCAGCAGCGCCAGCAGGACCGGCGCCGGAAATCCGAACACAAAGGTGTACAAGCTGAGCAGCACCGTATTGCGGATCAGCCGCCAGAAATAATAGCTGTCGTAGAAAGAAACGAAATGCTTGAACCCGACCCAGTCGCTGCCCCATATGCCTTTGACCGGCGAGAAGTCCTTAAAGGCGATCTGCAGGCCATACATAGGCAGATAAAGAAAAATCACGTAATAGACGATAACGGGAATCAGCATTAAATAAATATATTTATGGCGCGCCAGATCCTTCAGCAGTTTCATGGCGGATTTTCCTCCTTTGCGGCTCCCCTTACCGTTTCATGTAACGTTCGTAGGCGGCTTTTTCAATCTCAAGCAGTTCGTTTATGCCCATTTTGTTCAGGGTTTCCGTGTATTGATCAAATTTGTCCAGCGATTCGGCTCCCATCACAAACTTGTCGAACATTTCGTCCCGGTAAGTGGTTATGTCAGCCATAAGAGCGGCCGCTCTAGCCGATTCAGAGGTCGTAAAGGAAAGCGGCGGCAGCCAGCCGCTGTTGTCTACGTCCATCCAGGTGGCAAGCGCCGCTTTCTGCTGAGGAAGCGCGGCATTTTGCTCCTGGTAGCGTTTGTCCTGGACAAACGGCATTCCGAACGGGAGGGCGTATTTGCCGATAGCTTCTCCGAAGGAAAGTCCATCCGGATTTTTCATGATTTCGTCGGTATAGGTCGGGTAGCCGTTCACCATATTATAACTTTGACCTTCCACCCCGAAATTGAACAGCATGTGGCCTTCCTCGCCGTAGTTGTAATCCAGCCATTTGATGCTTTCGATAATATGTTTGTTGCTTTTGGTAATAGCCGCCCCCACGCCCCCGAACATCGCACCGGTCTGTCCAAGCTGCGGTTTGTCGCCTTTGTTCAGCGCAGGATAAGGCGCGCCGACCAGATCAAACTCGGGATCTTTGCTTTTCATGGCCGTCATGTATTTGCCGATCCCCCCGCTGTGCGCCATCTCGGCCGCTCCCAGCAGCTCGCCGGTCACCTTGGCGTCCCTTTGCTTGTCGTCGGTCGCCGCATAATCGGGGTCGATCAGCCCTTCCTTATACCAATCCCGCATCGTTTGCAGGAACTCTCTGTATTCCGACTGCATCGGGCCATAAATGATTTCTCCGTTCTTCAGGCTGAACTGGCCGTTGATCCCCCAGGCGTTCAGGAAAACGTTGCTGAAATTAAGCAGCAGGTTTTTGTTGATCAGCAGCGGAATCTCATCCGGCTTGCCGTTGCCGTTCGGATCCTGTTCTTTAAACGCTTTCAAAACGGTATGCCACTCGTCAATCGTTGTCGGTACCTTAAGCCCCAGCTTGTCGAGCCAGTCTTTGCGGAGCGTCGGCCCTTCGTATGTCAGCAGATAGGGATCGATTCGCAGCAGCGGAAAAGCGTAAATCCGGCCGTCGTCGGTCGTGACCTGCTTGCGCACCTCCGGATTTTCCTTCAGAATTTTGCTGAAATTCGGCGCGTATTTGTCGATGTAATCGTTCAAGGGCAGAATGACGCCATTGTCCATGGCCGCAAGCCCCCCGCCGGGATAATCGGGCCATCCCCATTCGATGATGTCGGGGTAATCGCCGGAGCTCATCATCAGGTTAAACTGGTCTTTCCCTTGCGTGGTGCCGGCGGCCGGGGAGATAAAATCGATGTGGATGCCCGTTTTCTGCTCTTTGACCTTGTAAGCGGCCACATCATTAAAGCTTTTGATCTCCGGCGTAGTGCCCGTGAAATTCACGTAATAGCTAAGCGTAAGCGGCTCGGACACGATTTTGCCGTCCGGCAGGTTTTGCTCCGCTGCTGCCGGTGCCGAGCTTTCAGCCTGATTGGCCTGGCCGCCGCTGCCGGAGCAGGCGCTCAAGGCCAGCAGCATCGCCGTCAGCAAAGGCAAGGCTGCGATCCTCCCCCCGAGCCCGTTTCGCTTCCGCCGCGGCACCGATGCCGTAAGGCGGAATGGCGGGGCCGGTTTTTTTTCACGCCTCGGCATAAACGTTAGTCCGACCTGGCCTTTCTCCGAAGAGGGAGCCGGGACTTGCTGCTTGTCATCCATCTTTGTAGACCTCCTTTTTGACTTGTGCTTCGGTTCAAATGTAGCGGCAAAATCAGCCTTTTGCCTATAATCCGTTTATTAGATCGGCAGCCTGTTTGTTGCCCGGCGGCTAACCGTTTTTACGATCGGTGTTCCGCATGCAGGTTTTCCCGGTATTGCCCCGGCGTAATGCCTTCGTATTTTTTGAAAAACCGGATGAAACCGATATCATTGGTGTAGCCTACCGCCTTGGCCACC
The DNA here is from genome assembly GCF_058267595.1 of Paenibacillus mobilis. Classification (NCBI taxonomy): domain Bacteria; kingdom Bacillati; phylum Bacillota; class Bacilli; order Caryophanales; family Paenibacillaceae; genus Paenibacillus; species Paenibacillus mobilis. Next base: position 110,333 of record NZ_JBZCMS010000011.1, on the reverse strand, counting down.
TGCCCGACGGTGCAGCCGGAACAGGCCAGCTGCCGTTTGGCTTCCTCCAGCCGCACGGAGGCGATAAACTCCAGCAACGTTTGGCCGGTCGCTTTTTTGAAGAAAGAAGACAAATAAGACTGCGTAAGTCCCAGCTCATCCGCAATCAGACCGACGCTGAGGCCGTTTTGCCCGTAACGTTCGCGGACGATCCGCTTAACCGCCTCCAGCGTTCTGGAGGTTTGATCCGTCCGTCCCTCCCGCCAAAGCCTGCATACGCCAAGAAAGTCCGCTTTGAGGTCCGCGAAAGCCCGATCGGCATCCTCCTGCTGCTCCCCTACGCGCGAAAAAAGTTTGGCCGCCAGCTGCGGGTCGGCCTCGGGCGTATACTGCACGATCCGGAACAAGGTCGAAGCCGCATGCAGCAGAAAATAAGAAGCGGAGCCCACCGAACCCGACTTGCTCTCTTTATGATCCTTATAAAGCGCTTCCAATAATTGCTCCGTTTTCTCCGTATCCCCCGATTTCACGAAGTTGGTCAGCTGCTGTTCGATCTCCAGCGGATAATGATAAACGGGAACCGCTGCCGTTTCGCCGCACGGCCCCGCATCCGGCTCCCGCTCCGCTCTCCGCCGTTTCAGCGCATCCCGGAACGCTTCGCCGATCCGCTGCATGCTGTCCGCTATAAAACTTTTGCCGGCGGATACCTGCAGCCGGAAGCGCTGCTGCAGCACCTGCTGCAGCTGATCCGCAATGCGGTCCCGCTCCTGCTCCAGCGCTGTCGCCTGCTCTCCGCTAAAATTCAGCAGCAGCGCAATCCGCCCCTGGTCCAGCTCCGTCGCATACCCGACGTGCCGCTCGTTGGCCAAATCTTCGGCAATGTTGGAGATGATGAAGCTGACGAATGTCCATTCCTGCTCGTCTTTGGCAAACCCGCTCATATCCTCCACCTCGATCAGAACCACCGCATAATAGGAAGAAATGAAACGCAGTCCCATAAATTGCAGCGACTCCTGCCGCAGCTCGTGCGGCTCCGCATAGCCGCGGATCAGCCGGGACAGAAAATGCACGCGGATGATCGGGGCCTGCCGCAGCAGCCGGGTTTGCAGCTCGGACTCCGTCAGCCTCGACGTTTCGAAAATAGAACGGATCAGCTCGTATTCATTCAGCCCCCGCTCTCCGCCCGCCGGCTGTTTCTTATCGGTTACGGTCCGCACTAAATTACGAAGAGGCAAGTAGTTGCGGTAGGCCAGATATAGCGAAACTCCCGCCCCGGCCAAAGCGGCTACAAGCAGCAGCACGATCGCACGGTTTTTGACCTGGCGGACCTCCTGCAGAAAAACGTCACGCGGAACTTCCACGACATATTTCCAACCGTACACGCGGGAGGTAGCGTAGGAGAATACGGTTTCTTCGCCCTGCCAGTTCATTTCCAGCTTGCCGTGATCTTCGGCCATTTCCGCATAGAGAACGGGAAGCGGGTTCTGCCGCTCGTCCGTAGAGCTGATAATCCGGTTGCTTGAATCCAAAATATAAATGTTGCCCGGACCGTCCGTAACCAGACCTTGAAAAAGGCTGCGCAGCTCGCTGCCGTTAATCAGAATGAGCAGGGCGGCTTTTTGCCCGTAGCCGCCTGCGGCTGGCATATACCGGGTGTAGGGGACGATCCGGCGCTGTTCGCCGAAATTGTTGGTGACCGGCGTTTCGGGCAGGAACTGCCAGCTCACGTTCTGCCGGGAGAAAAACGCCGTCCAGCCGGATGCGCTCCAGCTCTCAAACCGGTATACATCGCTGAACAGAATATCGGCCGATGTCCTGACGCCCGGTCCCAGCATCGTTTGCGTCTGCGGAAAATAAACATAATAATCGTAAACAAGCGGACTCATGGACAAATAACGTTTAAATTCATTTGAAAGCGTTATCATATTCAGGTTCTGTTGAGCGCTTAACGGTCCGTTCTCCCCCAGCAGCTGCTGCAGCTCCGGCAGGGTCATTACCTGCTGCTCCAGCTGCCTGACCTTCTCAAGCTGGCCGTCGGCCAGCACGCGCAGTTGTCCGAGCAAAGCCACGTTCGTATGGTCAACCGACTGTTCCACAACCGCCTTCGCCCGCCAATACAGCAGACTGCCGATAATAATCAGCAGCACCAGCAGCGCCATATACGACCAGAAAAAAGCGTTCCACGCTCCTCTGGGCCACCAGCGCCGGCCCGACAGCTTTTCGATCATCATGTGTTTGTTCATTCCCCCACTCACCTTTGGCTGTTATCGTTAGCTCCCATCGTCAGCTCCCGTTAAATGGAAAGTGCAAACTTAATTATAACAAGCCCCTGCAAGCCGGCCCCATAATCCATTCGTTGGATTTATGATTCATTTATTGGATCGCGGAAAACGCTTAATGCCGGATTGAGGTCAAAAAAAGCCTTCTTCGCAGCGCGGGCTGCTGAAGAAGGCTTTTCACTTGGGCTTTTGGAAGGGCATTGATGCCCAAAATATCCAGCCGGGTTAAAAGCACCTAATAAACCTAACGAACTATCTTCTCGGAAAATAGCCAAGAAACGCCTGCGTCTCCGGATTAAAAGCAAGCACCAGCGGCCCAAGAAGCGTATCCTGTTTCGTATTAAAGGATACGGTTACCACCTGGCCTCCCGTTGCCTGGAGGGTTTCCAAGTCTTTCTTTTGGGCATCGGTTGTTGTCATGAGACTGGCATCTTTGGCCGCGATCCGTTCTACTTTGGCGTCCTCCTTGGCGGTTACGACCGACGAGTTGCTGCCGATCTGCTTCCAGGCCAAGCCCTGAAAGGTTTTAACCTGATCCTGCGTTAATGTTCCGCCGCCATTCGAAGAGTTTCCGTCCAGCATCACCATGTAATAAAGCGGGCCTTCCGGCATTTTGCTGTCCGTATAATTCGGACCGTAGTATACGCGCACTTTTTCGCCGGCTTTAACGTCTTCCCAGCTTACGGGCTGTCCCTCGGCCGTCGAGACGTTTGTTTCTTTGCCGGAGGTTACCGTCAGGGTCGCGATCAGCGTGCCGCCTTTGGCTTCCCCGAACTTAACGACCCAGCCGTCGCTTGTATGCTGCACATCTTGAATGACGTCCTCCCGGATGAGCGTCTGGGAACCCAACGTAAGCGAAGCGGCATGGGATTGTCCCGGATAAGACTTGGCAACGATCGGCCCGTATTCGGCTGTCACTTTCATGCCGGCTTTAAGGTCTTTCACGGCCGCCTTGCTGCCGTCGCTGTTTTGGATAAGCGTATCGCCGTCCACGTTAAGCACGATCCAGCTGTCGTCGCCTCTCCCAAGCAGTTCCACTTTATAACGGCTGTCATCCGTTTTGCTGACGCTGACAATAACGCCGATATTGCGCAGATGCATTTCCGGATCGGCAGCCGGGATTCCTTCATCCTTTTTATCGATCGAGATCGACCGCTTGGAGCCATTGTAATTCATCGTATACCCGAGTGCTTCCGCTTCAGCGCGGGCCGGCAGATAGACCTGTCCGTTGATGACGACCGGCTTCATTGAGGTGGCCTGTCCGTCCACAGTAACCTTCATATCGCCGCGCAGCAAACCGGTAACCTTCGCCGTAAAACCGGAGGCGCCTGCTGCCGTTCCCGCTCCAAGCACGCCCAGCATGGTGGTGATCAGAATAACCTTTTTCTTATTGTTCATGTCCAGAGCTCCTTCCAGCCCGCCAGGGGCTTTGGCTAATCTTTCAACTGCTCAGACGGCGCAGGCTGGAAAAAGGTTGCAGGTTCGCTTCCAGCATCTTCCCAAGCTACATAGTCAGGGTTACGATATATCCGTTCATATTATCCCCGGAAACAGTGTAGCTGCGATTGTTCGGAATCCGGATGTTATCTTTCCCGGAAGCCGGAATATACAAAATTTCGTACTCCGTCCCTTCCACGTTGACCTTGATTTGCTGCTGCTCCCTTATGTAATTGAGATATTCCTCCAGGGTTAAATTTTTCTCCTGCATAACGGCGCTGTGCGGCAGGCCGACATACCGGAAATGCCACGGCTCGTATTTGATGCCCGTAATGGCGGTTTTATCCTCCGGATAACGTAAAATAAACCCGTATTTCCACGCGTTTTTCTTCAGCCATTTCCCTTCAGGCGCCTGGCTCATTTGCTGCTCAGTGGAACCGATGTCCAGCGCCTTGCCCGAATTATGCTCGCTGTACCCGGCCGGCAAAGCGGAATCGCTGCCCATCTGATTATATAGCTCATCTTGTTTATCAAAATCCCTGTACCCGCTGCTGATGAGAAAATGATCAACCCCATCCTTTCGCGCAGCCTCCACCATTTGGGAAAAATATGCCGTGATGCTGGCGGACAGCTCGATGCTGTCATCCAACAGGCCGAAACCCTTCCTCAGCTCCGGATGGTCGGAAAGCTTGACGATATCCGGCATCACGCCGTCTCTGTGCAGCTTATGCTCCTGGTTCACCAGGATTAAATCCCCTTTATAAAGCTGATCTTCACTTAAGGTCAGCGTCTGCTCGTCTGCAGCCTCGCCGGACTCTCCGGCGGCAGGCTGGTTTCCTTCTGCCTGATCTGCTGCGGGGTCGGCCGCTGCATCGGCCGGAGGTTCTGTCTGTTCTCCCCTTGCCTCTTGAGCAGCGGATGGTGCCCCGGTCACCCCCGAATGGCTGATATTTTCAGTATGCTGCTTCAGCAGCAGCACTCCTTTATACCCTGCCAGCAGCAGAATAATAATCAGCAATACTCTTTTTTTCACGCTAAAAATCCCCCTTTTCCTAACGTCATACAGCATACCTCAAAGTTCTTAAGAAAAGAGGGCAAATTGTTTAAGAAAATATTAAATTTCAGCGTTAGCCCTGCTTGGCAAATTAACCATCTCTGAAAGAGGGACCTATCCCTCAGCCCACCGCCGGCAGCTTCACCAGCACCTGATATTCGGTGCCCGGCTGCAGGTCTTTCGCTACGCCGTCTTCGGCTAAAACGCCGTTCACGTACACTTCCGGCGCCGTCACGCCGGCTTCGCGTTTCATCTTGATCGACAGCTCGGCGCCTCTGAAGCTGCGCTTCACAGAAGCCTCGTGCCAGTCGGAAGGCAGCTGCGGCTGAATGCGCAGCCCTTCTTTCGTGCCCTGCACGCCGAACAGTCCGTCTACCAGACAACGGTAAACCCAAGGCACGGTGCCCGTGTTGAACAGATGACTGGAGCGGCCGGCCGTTTTCGGGAATTGACGGTAGGCGCCCCGGTAATAGTTCGGAATGAAGACGGGCAGCTGTCCGCGCCGCAGGATGTCTTCGCGGTCCGGTCCCGGCAGCATTTTTCGCAGCAGCCGGTAGGCGTTGTCCCGTTCTCCGACCGCGTACAGCCCATAAATGTAGAAGGCGGCCGCATGATTATAAACCGCACCGTTCTCCGCGCTGCCCGGATGTTTCTGCGTAACCCGGCCGACGTCTTCACGCATGGCCGTAAAGGACGGCGCCAGCTTTTCCACCCCGTAAGGCGTCTCCAGCTGCTCCTCCACCGCACGCATCAGCTTCTGTCGTTTGATCTCGTCGGCAGCGCCGCTCAGCAGCGCCCACCCCTGCGGGTTGATAAAGATCCGGCCTTCTTTGTCGGTGCTGATGCCGAACACGACGCCGTCGTCCGTGATTCCGCGCGCATACCAATCGCCGTCCCAAAGATACTCGTTGACGATGGCGTTTGTTTCTTCCGCGGCCAGTCGGTATTTTTCAGCCCCGTCCGAATATCCGGCATGACTGCAAATATCCGACCAGACTAGAAATGCATATGCCGTCGCAATCGTCAGCCAGCCGGAAACCCCTTTGCCCTTATAGCCGACCATGTTCATCGGGTCGCACCAGTCCCCCTGGTTGATGAAGTTGAGGCCCCGCACATCGCGGTCCTGAATCAGCCACTGCATCGCCAGGTGGATATGCTCGTAAACGGTGGCAGGCTCGCTGCGGTCCGCAAACGGAACTTGTTCATCCAGAATCGAATAATCGCCGGTTTCATCCAGATAGGTGCTGAGACAAATCGGCAGCCAGACGCAGTGGTCAGTATGCGGCACCTGGTTGATGTATTTGAGCTCGGCCTCCTCATGCAAAATAATCCCGTCAGGCATCGCTCCGCTTGCTTCCTGCTGGCTAAGCGCCGTCAGGAACGCCGCCCGGGCCGTTTCCGGCTTGATGTAGCTCATGCCCATGTTATCCTGCAGATAATTGCGGGTTTGCGGATCCGTCGTCAGCCGGTTGGTAATGCCGTGATAATACAGCTGCCGCGGCAGCCAGTGATTGACGAAATTGTCGAGATCGGCGTCCGGCGTATGAATTTCCAGCGTACCTTTCCCCTCGCTGATGTAATCCGCATAGTCAAGGTCCGCCTGCTCAAACCCGTCTAGTCCATTTTCCTTTTTATCCGTAAAATATTTCCGGCGAATCTCCGCTACTTCCGCTTCGTCGTGCGCCGGTCCAAAAATAAACCGGAACTCGCGCTCCTCCCCGGGCGCCAGCTCAAGTCTGTACTGCAGCACCGCCGCAGGCGTTTCATAGCGGGCTTCCCCTCCGGCCAACGTTTCGGCTTGAATGGCCGACGGCATCATGATGCCGCCTTCCCCTTCAAATTCCTCCTGGTTTGCTTCCCAGGCATCCGGCTTCTGCTCGGCCAGCAAAAAGGTTTTATCGCTGAAATGTTTGATTTTATCGTAGTCCTGGTATTTCTGATACGGCGTAATAGAGGAAGCCACAATGGCCTGAAGATCCTCCCGGTATTCGCCGGATTGATTCATCCAGGACATATATCCAATCGTAAAATAAGGATAAAGGCTGATTTTACGCGAGGTTTCGGACACATTGCTCACTTTGACCTTCCAAAGCTCCAGAGCGTCCTCCTTAGGCAGGCTAAGAGTTGTTTCGACGCGCAGACCCTGATGCTGCACTTTCCAGCGGATATCCTGTTTGCCCACCGAAAAAACATACTGCTCCGGCAGCACGCGGACCGGCTCATAAGGAGCGGAGAAAATCCCGCCGTTTTCCTCATCCTTGACGTATACAAAACGGCCCGGATGGTGCGCATAATAAGGCTGCTCCGGCTGCATAAACGTCTTGGCCTCCAAGTTCGGGGCATGCGAATATTTGGCCGGCTCGGGCTGCATGAACTGGGCTACGGCATATCCGCGGCAGTTCATGTGGATCATCATTTTTTCGTTCCACAAAAATCCCGAGGCCTTCGGCAGCAAAGTCGGGCTGGATAATTCGTATCGCTCCTGGTTATCCGTAGGTCTGATCATTTTTTCTGCACTCTCCATCCTTATGTTTTTCTAAAATATAACAGGGCTGTTCCCCGTCGCAACGAGAACCTCAATGCTGCAGTCTTTTATTTGTTAGCGCTTACTGAAAGGGTTTCCTAAACAGCTTTCCAGTAAATCATACCTTATAACAATAGGCATTGCACTTTACAGGTTGCCTCAGAAAATGGAGAGAACTGAAGTGGTATACAAGTATACGATTAAAAATCGGACCAAACCCGGAAATACGGATAAAATTAACCGAATAACCTTCTTCTTTTAACTCGGTCTCTGCTATTGATATAATACATAGGAAAGGAGTGGGAATGGTATGAATGACAATCCAGGTTTCAGCGATCCATATATACGAAACGAAAGCGAACAAACGCATGTCCTTACGGTCTCCAGACTGGCGTCCATTTTTGCTCAGCGGGCCGCGCAGCATGACCGGGAGGGCACTTTCCCTTTTGAAAATTTCGAGGATTTAAGGAAAGCCGGCTATCTAAAGCTGACGGTTCCTAAGGAATATGGCGGGGAAGAAATTCCGCTGTACGAATTTGTACTGCTGCAGGAAAAACTCGCTTATGGCGACGGCTCCACCGCTTTGGGCGTAGGCTGGCACCTGGGACAGGTGCTGCATTTGAGAACGAGCCGGAAATGGCCGGAAGAGCTGTTTGCCGCCTTCTGCCGCTCCGTCGTTGCCGACGGAACGATGGTGAACACGTTCGCCAGCGAAGCCTCAACAGGAAGTCCCAGCCGGGGCGGCAGACCGGAAACGACGGCTGCAGCCACGGAAGGAGGCTGGCTCATTACGGGCCGCAAAACGTTCAGCACGCTGTCCCCGATCCTCGACCGTTTTGTCGTTACGGCTTACCTTCCCAATGAAGAAACGATCGGGGAATTTCTTGTCGAGCGGTCGGATAAGGTAGAAATCGTGGAAACCTGGGATATGCTAGGCATGCGCGGAACAGGCAGCCACGACGTGGTGATGCACGGCGTATTTGTTCCCGAGGCTAACCGGCTTTCCGGCAAAGGGAAAGACGACGGTGCCGGCTGGATGCTGCATATTCCGGCTTGTTATATGGGCATCGCCCTCGCGGCCCGGGATTATGCGCTGAATTTCGCCCGTTCCTACAAACCCAATAATTTGAACGAACCGATCAGCACCCTGCCTTCCGTTCAAAATCAGATTGGGCAGATAGAAATCGAACTGCGGACCGCCCGTTCCCTGCTGTATGCTGTGGCTGACCGGTGGGACCGCGAACCGGATCAGCGGACAGCGCTTAAAGCCGACCTGGGCCTGGCCAAATATGTAGCGACCAACAATGCCATTAAAGTGGTGGATCTGGCCATGCGGATCGTGGGCGGTACCAGCTTGTCCCGAAATCTCCCCTTGGAACGTTATTACCGGGATGTCCGGGCCGGCCTTCATAACCCTCCGATGGAGAATACAATTATCCAGACCCTTGCTGCTGCCGCTTTAAAAGGCGGGTTATAGGCTAACGGCGGAAAAAGGGCCGGCTGATCTGCCGCTACAATCGAATCGCCGGCTGCGCTGAAACAAATAAATCCCCCTTGGTTCGCCGGCATTTACACTCCAGCAAAAAATCAAGGGGGATTTTATTAATGCCTTAGCGCGATTATGATTTCACCGCTGCGGCAAGCATCAATACTACATCTCTGCGCGTAACAGTTTCGCTTGCCGGAGCAGCGCCGGCATCCTGGCCAGAGGCCGCGGATAAAACAGAAGCCGCTTCGCTGGCCGTTACGGTTTGATTGGCTTTAAAAACATTTCCTTGGAAAGCATCAAGCAGACCGGCTGCTTTTAAAGCAGCAACGGAAGGCAGCGCCCAAGCCGGGATGCTTTTTTCGTCCGAATAACCTGGCTCCGCAGTGGTAGCCGTCAGTTGGAACGCGCGGTTCACCATAACCGCGAATTCCGCCCGGGTAACCGGCTGGTCCGGACGGAAGGTACCATCGCCGTAACCTTTGATAAGTCCGGCGTCAGCGGCGGCCTGAATCGCGGCGGCGGCTGTATCCTTGGCCAGATCGGTAAAGGTAATGCCGTTTCCTTCCGACCCCGTGGCCGAACCGGCCGAACCTCCGGCTTCACCCGGAAGCGCCGCCCCTTTCAGATCGGTAATGCGGCCTTGCGTAGAGATGTTCACCGCTCCGACTTTATCCAGGTATTCATGGAAAACTTCGTAATCTACCAGATTCAGTTCGTAGAAACGGCCGTCATTTTTAGCTTCTTTCATGGAGCTGTAGAAGTCTCCGCCGTCCGCCATGTAAGAGTTGGTAGCCACGATATAATAAGCATTCGGATCAATATCCGTATAAGTACCGTCATTGTTCTGGATTTGCACCTTCTCAACGCGGCTGCCTTCCTGTTTCTTCTCGCCGGTTACGTCATCCACAACTTCGCGCGGTTTTGCCGAATCGTAATAGAATCGCAAGCCGGACACTTGAGGGAAACGTCCCTCCCCTTCTTCAATGCCGCTTACGCCGTTCTCCAGAGCAGCCGTAATTTCTTTGCCGGTCATCTTCAGGGCCGTCAGGTTGTTCCCGAACGGCATGACGGTCAGCAGATCGCCAAGCGTAATATCGCCGGACTTGATCGAAGCGCGGATGCCGCCGCCGTTTTGAATCGTGACGTAACCTTTCACATCCGGTTCGCTTACGATGCTCATCACTTTGGCGCGCATGCCGTCAGCCATCAGGTCGCCCAGATTGGTCTCCTGACTGCGGACATTGTCGCGTTCACCGTTCAAATCCACGTCGGCTTCCCCGATCACCGTCTGCTTCAATTCTTCCAGCGGCTTGGCATACTCCGCCAGCTTTGCTTCTGCGTCAGGGTCGCTTTTAATTACGTAATTGCCGGCGGCATCCTGGGCGTCCAGGGCAATCAGCTTGTCCTTCCAGGCTGTAAGCACGCCTTTATCGTCAAACGTCACGTCAAGCTGGCCGAGGTTGTTGTCGTATTCCCCGGTTTGTACGATCAGCGTCGGTTCGGCATCCTTGTGATGCACTTCCGCATCGTTAAGCTGGGTATGGGAATGGCCGCCCACAATGACGTCCAGGCCTTTCACTTCTTCCGCCAGCTCCTGGTCAACGGTGTAACCGAGGTGCGTAAGCGCAATAATTTTGTTGATGCCCGCTTCTTCCAAAGCATCGACCGCCTTCTGGGCTTGCTCGACTTCATCTTCAAATTTAATATTTTTACCCGGAGAAGACAGCACGGACGATTCCGGCGTTGTCAGCCCGATAATCCCGACTTTTTCCCCGTTCACTTCTTTAATGATGGCCGGATAAATCTGTCCATTTTCGCCCGGCTGACCGATCGTTTCATGAAAACTGCCGTTCAAAGCCGGTTCAGTGCTGAAATCGATATTTGCGCTTACAAACGGAAACTGGGCCCCTTTTACAAACTCCGCCAGCGTTTTGGGGCCTTTGTCAAACTCGTGGTTGCCAAACGTCATGGCGTCATAGCCCATTTTATTCATGAAATACAGGTCCGCTAATCCATTATACTGATTGAAATACAAAGTCCCGGAAAAAACATCCCCGGCATCCAGCAGCAGCGTGCTGTCCGTTTTGGCTTCGTTCACCGCGGTTACCCGGCGGGCGATGTTGTCCAAATGGGCATGCGTATCATTCGTATGTAAAATACGGAGATCAAAACCTTTTGCTGCCCCCGTGTCTTCCGCTGTACCGGCTGCTGCGGTATTTCCTGCAAAAGCCGGCAGCAGCCCAGCCGTAATCAGAGCGGCGGCAAGAATCCTGCTTAATGGTTTTTTACCTAATTCCATGAATGAAATTCCTCCTCTTTCTATAAAATAGAGTTTAATCGCTTCCCTATCTAACTATAAAATCAATAGATTTTCCTGTAAATAACAGAAAACCTATTAGATTCCCAGAGAAGTCTGATCCTGAAAGGATTGGGTTCTGTAATCATAGAATAGAATTGTTTGGTAAAAAACACCCCTGCATTAAATCCATGTAAGAAAACGCTTTTGGGTTCTATGGCCGGATGCCCAATGCCTCGAGGCTATAAGTTGATTCCTTTCCCCCGGTATGTTAAGATGACACCAAATTTACGGATGGGAGTGATTGAATAATGTAAGATTTCTTGCCGGTTTTTAAGAATAAAACAAACCTGGTTTGCGTTCGGGTGTTTGTTTTGTTCGGGCTGCCGCAAGAAATTTACTTATTCTCTCACTCGGAAAATAGATTGCCCGGCCCTCCGGAGGGGGCCGGTCTGCTGTATTTTTTTGAGCTGCGGGAAAAGTAACTTTTCTTGCAGCTCATTTTATTTTTTTACAGCAGGAGGGAATAACCATGTCAACGATCAACGTGTCTGGCCTGACCTTTGCTTATGAAGGCAGCTGCGACAACATTTTTGAACAAGTCAGCTTCCAGATCGATACCGACTGGAAATTGGGGTTTACGGGAAGAAACGGGCGCGGCAAAACGACATTCCTGAACCTGCTTCTCGGCAAAATGGAATACGGCGGGACGATTTCGTCTCCGGTCAGCTTTGATTATTTTCCTTTTCCCGTGAGGCATCCGGAGTACCTTGTGCTGGACATCGTCAGCGACATCTATCCGGATTATGTGCTGTGGCAGCTGCAGCGCGAGCTTTCCCTGCTTAAGGTTTCGGAAGACGTGCTGTACCGTCCCTATAATACTTTATCCAACGGGGAGCAAACGAAAGTGCAGCTGGCGGCTTTATTTTTGAAGGAAAATCATTTCCTGCTCATCGACGAGCCGACCAACCATCTGGATAGGCATGCCAGAAAGCTGGTCAGCGAATATTTAAACGGCAAAAGCGGGTTTATTCTGGTTTCCCACGACCGGGCGTTCCTGGACCGATGCGTCGATCACATTTTATCGATCAACAAAACCAACATCGAGATTCAAAAAGGCAATTTCTCCACTTGGTGGGCCAATAAGCAGCTCCAGGACCAATTTGAACTGAACGAAAACGAAAAACTCCGCAAAGACATCAAACGGCTGTCGGGCGCCTCCAAAAGAACCGGCCAATGGTCGCATGAGGTGGAAAAAACCAAAAACGGGACACGAAATTCTGGCTCCAAGGTCGATAAAGGGTACATCGGCCATAAAGCCGCCAAAATGATGAAGCGCTCCAAATCCATTGAGCAGAGACAGCAATCGGCGATCGAAGAAAAATCCAAGCTGCTTAAAAACATCGAATCATCGGAAAGCCTGCAAATCTCGCAATTGGCTTACCCTAAATCGCAGTTGGCCGAACTGGATCACGTCTCTATCCGTTATGGAGAAAAAACGGTTTGCCGGGACATCAGCTTTACTATCGAGCTTGGCGACCGGATCGCCCTGTCCGGCCAAAACGGCTCCGGCAAATCCAGTTTGCTTAAGCTGATTCTGGGTGAAGCTATTCCGTTTACCGGGACTTTTCATCCAGGCAGCGGCCTGAAAATCTCCTATGTCTCCCAGGACACCTCCCATTTAAGCGGAAACTTATCCGGCTATGCCCGGGAGCAGGGGATTGACGAAAGCTTGTTCAAGGCAATTTTGCGAAAGCTGGACTTCTCCCGCCTGCAGTTCGAGAAAGACATGGCCATGTTCAGCGGGGGCCAGAAGAAAAAAGTGCTGATCGCCAAAAGCTTGTCCGAAGAAGCCCATCTGCACCTTTGGGATGAACCGCTGAACTTCATCGACGTCATCTCCCGGATGCAGATTGAAGAAGTGCTGCTCGAACACGCGCCAACTTTGGTTTTTGTGGAGCATGACAGCGAATTCACACGAAAGATCGCAACCAAAACCGTAGAGCTGCAAGGCTGAGGAAAACCTTTGAAAGGGGATGAAGGCGATGCTGGATGAGATTGTAGATGACCGGGCGGACCGTTCATCAAAGAATGAAACGGTTCGCTTGCTTAGAATAACCTCAAGGACATCCTGCAAAAAAATAAAAAACATCGCCTGTCCGACTGATGAAGCGGCGCGGCGATGTTTTTTATTTTTTTCTTATCTGGACAAACCAGCTACGATTTTATCCATCAGTCTGTCGGAAACCAGCCTTCTTGTCCATACGGCCGATTTTGCCATTTTCCCTAAAGCATACCTCGTTTTCGGCTTTGACGCCTGTATGGCCTTCTCGATGCCTTTGGCGATCACGTCCGGATCCGAGCCTCCTTGTTCCTGGCTTCGTAAAAATGCGGCACGATTTTCCGCCAGCCTGGCGTAGGCGCCCCGGCCGGAAGTCTTCAGCATGTGATCCGCCGCGATTCCCGGCCATTCCGTATGGATTGCCCCCGGTTCAATAACGACGACGTCGATGCCAAACGGTGCGACCTCCACCCTTAAACAGTCGCTTAACCCCTCAACGGCAAACTTCGTGGCATGATACCAAGCCCCCAGCGGTTCGTGTATTTTTCCACCAATGGAAGAAATGTTGATGATCCTTCCGAAACGATTTTTCCGCATATGCGGCAGCACCAATTGGGTCAAGCGCGCCAGGCCAAAAACATTCACATCGAATTGTCTCTGCGCTTCGGATAAAGGCACGTCTTCCAAAGCGCCGTAAGAGCCGTAACCGGCGTTGTTAACCAAAACATCAATTCTGCCATAAGTTTGCACAATCTCCCGGATACCTGACTGCATAGCTTCATCATCGGTAACATCCATGTTTAACGTATGAATGCCCGCCTTTTTCAGCCCTTCCATCCGCTCCACCCTCCGTGCAGCAGCAAAAACGATATGCCCCGCCCGGCTCAGCCGGATGGCAGCCGCCTCCCCGATCCCCGAAGAAGCGCCAGTAATCAAAATCACTCTTTGCGTTTTATCGCCCATTTTCCCATACAGCTCCAATCTATAAAATCATATTTGTGCGCCTACCGAAATAATTGACAAAAGTCTAATATTTGACTACGATTTAGTATAATTCTTTTTTTCTTTCGTTCAATGTTCAATTTAAAGGGAATAGTCACTTAATAGGCACTTCTCGAAAATGTGTCAATTATCGAGGAAATTCATGTTTAGGGGAGCGATGGATCGATGAGGAGCGCACAGGAAGACCAGCGTGTTTACAAGACTCGGAAGCTTATTCGCAGCGCACTTGCTGAGTATATGACTTCAAAAAGCATCAAGGAAATTACCGTTCGCGAAATCGCCGAAAAAGCCCATATCAGCAGAGGAACCTTCTATTTGCATTACCGGGACGTCTTTGATTTGATGGAGCAAATCGAACGGGGGATTCTGGATGAATTGAACCAAATTTTAGACCAGGTATATGAAAAGCCGAACGATTCCCTGCCTTTATTAATGACGGAAATCTTTCGGCTTCTCTCGCGGAATGCGGATATTACCCCTGCGCTCTTGAGCGAACGGGGGGATATCGCTTTTTTGGAAAATTGCAAAAAGCTAGTGAAGGAAAGGGCTTTAGCGTTTTGGGAAACCACACATGATGCAAGCAGCATGAACCTATTTGCTTATCATCTTTGTTTCATTTTGGCCGGAAGCTTCGGGCTGCTGCAGGAGTGGCTCGCTTCCGGCATGAAAGAAACACCTGAAGAAATGGCCGCGCTTGCCGAAAGGCTGATCCGGGAAGGAAGCGGCGTATTAAACAGCCTGTAACCCGTGACCCTCAGGACAACTCCTGGACCGCGGCTTGGAACCCCTTGCTCCATGCCCAAACATTCACCCCAAGCAAAAGGGCCATATAAACGTAAATGCCGTAATCCAGCCGAATGGCAACATAATGCACCAGCGCAAACCCGCCTAAAAGGATCAGCATGCCCAGCATTTTAAATCCCCGGCCGGAATCGGGCACCGTTTCGAACGGCCGGGAAAAAGGCTGCTCTTTGCCCAATATGAGAAACGAGAGGTACGTGTACAGAAAGAGAACAAACAGTACCACGATCAGATCCGGAAGAATCCGAAAACCAAATATCGCTATGAATATAACGGCATCCACCAGGAATAAAGGGATCAGCAGACGCATCAGAAAAGCTTTCAGCGTTCCTTTGTAAATATCGTTCCCGCGAACGACCGGGATGGCTTCAAAAATCCAAGCTCCCTTATATTTTCCGGAATATTTGAGCATCAGAATCACCGTCGGAATCAACAGGCCGCAAAAATAGATGAACAGATAACTCCGGCCGGCTGAAATCTCGGCGAAGCTTGATCCGTCTTTCAAATTCGTCAGCAGGAAAATAAACGGAAAAATAATCGAAAAACCGAGCGACGGATACACCTTCAGCTTAAAATCCCGTTCCCTGGCCATCATAATCGAGGCGAAATTAAAAAAGGCAGCCTCCTCCTTGGTCCGGCAGACCCACGTTCCGATTTGCTCATAAAACCTGAACTTCCTGCGGCGTCCCTCCCCCTCCTGCTCGGACAGTTTTTGCAGGTTTTGCTCAAACAAAGGCATCAGCCGAATATACAGCGCTAAAGCGAAGATCGGGACGAGCAGGGCAAGCAGGGCAAAAGAAACGTAAAGGCCCGAATGCCGCCCGTTCAGCAGCACCTCAAAGGGACCTGCAAACCAAACTGGGGGCAGAAGGTACTGCCACCACCGCGGCTCGAAGTTCATCGAAAGGGACGTCAGGTCAAACAAACGAAATACCAGCTGATATCCAACCGTAATGGCAATCGTCAGCCCAATCTGTACATAGTTGATGATATCCTTCAGCAGCTCACCGTTAAAAAAGCGCAGCACCAGAAAATACAGCAGCGCCGTCAGCGCCACAATCAGGCCATCCAGCAAAAGGATCTCCGCCAAGTACAGCAGCAAAAAAGCAAAACCATGCTTTAGAAGCGCCGCAACCAACGAAGGAAGCGTGATCGCCGCTGTTAGAGACGTCATGTAGATCAGGATATGTATCATTTTTGCCAAATTGACGGTCCGCGGGTTGACGGGTCTGGATAAGAGAACCGCTTTATCGCGGATATCCAACAGCACCGATGAAAAGTCCGAGATCAGCGAGCTTGTCACCATAAAAAAAATAATGCCAAAAACGAGGCCCATCTGAAGCAAATAATGATTGCCCATGAGCATAAACGGAACCAGTACAAGCCCGATCAACACATAAAGCCATAAAGAGCCGATATACCGGCTGCCGGAATCCGTATCTTCATAGGTGTCCGTACTGGACGAGACTCCCCCCAGAAGAGTCCCTTTTTTTCTGCGCGAAAAAGAATTAGCCCCAATCGTGGGCACCCTGCGCCCGTCCGTCGTCAGCTTGACCTGCAAAATCAGCCGCAGCTCCGGGTATTGCACCCCCATCTTTTCCAGCGGCGTACGGAGCCGGTCCAGCATTTTTAAAATTCGGAATTCCTTCATTCCGGCACCCCGTTTACGGCCGCAACAAACCTTTCGGCAAGGCTCCGGTGCTCGTCAAATCCCGTCAGCTGCGTAAAAATATCCTCAAGGCTGCTCTCCAGGTTTTGCTGCTTCAGCTCTTCAAAACTGCCGTCGGCCGCAATCCGCCCGTCATGGAGTAAAATGATGCGACTGCTGATTTTTTCAACAACGTCCATAATATGCGAGGAATAAAAAATCGTTTTACCCTGCCGGGACAGCAGCTCCAAGATCTCCTTTACGACCATGACGCTGTTGGCGTCAAGCCCGCTCAACGGCTCGTCCAGGAACAGAATATCCGGATTATGCAGCAGGCTGGAGATCAGCATCACCTTCTGCCTCATCCCTTTTGAATAAGAGGAAATCCGGCTGTCAAAAGCGTTATGCAGCCCGAGAATTTCCGCCAGCTGCAGGCCCTTGAGCTCCGCCTCATGGGCGTCGATTCCATATAACCTGCCAATAAAGGTCAAATACTCGCGGGCTGTCAGCGCATCATAAAGCTCTGCAACTTCGGGCACGTAACCGATTCTGCGTTTATATTCAGGCCCCGCTTCGGCAATATTTTTCCCGAAAATGCGCACCTCGCCGGTATAGCCCTGCACTAGGCCGAGCATGATTTTAACCGTGGTGCTTTTTCCGGCGCCGTTCGGACCGATGTACCCGATAATCTGGCCCGGATCAACCGTCAGGTCAATCCCGTTCAAAACAAACCTTCCTCCAAATTTCTTTCTCAAATCACGGATGACGATTGCTGGTTCCCCCGTCCGGTTCATACCGAATCCCCTTTCGTCTTTTTGTAAATTATCCCACATTAGGTTTGGGATGAACAGGTTATTTAGCATTTCGGCCCCTCTGCTGCAGTCATCATCGCATGATCCAGAAATACAAAAATTACGGTAAACTTGGGCTGAGGCTGAAACCCCGCGGTTTGCTCGCAGGTTGATGCGACCTTTTGAGCAGCTCGAGCTACCCCCTCTGCTCCTGCTGGTTTTGTTTGAATCACCCAGCTCAGCGTAGACTTGGCTAAACAACAAAAAGCGCTGACCCTCAAAAGGTCAACGCTTTATAATATGGAGCCTAGGGGGATCGAACCCCTGACCTCATCGCTGCCAGCGATGCGCTCTCCCAGCTGAGCTAAGGCCCCGTATATATGGATGCGGTTGAGAGGACTCGAACCTCCACGGGGGTTAGCCCACACGGACCTGAACCGTGCGCGTCTGCCAATTCCGCCACAACCGCATATCTTTTGTTGCTGTTAGTTACTCAGTAACTTCAGCAGCGACAAGATAGATAATATCATGCCAGACTTGGGCCTGTCAATATTTTTTTGTCATTTATTTCTTTATCTAAAAACCCCCTCACTGCAAAGCAGCAAGGGGGCTAAATCCTATGATCTTATCCTTAAGCTAGGCGGACATTACAGCAGCCAAGCGCGGGAAATGATAACCAACAGAATGAACAACACCAGAATTGCACCCGTGGAAGTGAATGCTCCGCCTACGCCGCCGTATCCTACTCCTGCTACTTCACCCATGATTTACGACCTCCTCTTGTTGGAATACTCTATACCATATGACCTTTATCTTTGTTTGCTGTGGGCTAAATGGCTTTGGATTCGTTTTTCCGCACCTGCCCAGAATTATGGCTATACAGAACAGCAATGTACTGTACAAATACAAAAGGCCCTGCATCAGCAAGGTCTTTTGTGCGTGTCTTTTTATGTATAAAAGGTAGTAACCATTAGGGAGGAACTTTAATCCGGCTGATCGGGAATCTGCCGGCCCCACCCAGCAAATTCCCGCCAACCAATTTATCATTAAGAGGGTAATTTCAATATACACGCCTTAGATTAAGGCAACCTTATAGAAAGCTGAAAATTACCTTAAACTTTTTTGACCCCTTTTAATCATCATTTGCTTAAACCAGAAAAACAATCCGATCCCCATTAAAGTGACGATTCCCCCAACCGCCTGAAGCAGCGTAATTTTCTCGCTTAACAGGAATGCGGCCAGGATGATGGCTACCGCCGGTTCGGCAATGATGACCATGGAAATCGTGGTTGCTCCCAGCGATCCCAGCAGCCGGTTAAATAACATTTGTCCGAAAATCGTAGGTACGATGGCAAGCAGCAGAAACAGCACCCATTCCTTCGTACCGTATTCAAATAAAGGGGTTCCCTGGACCAAATTGTAGATCAGCATTACGACACCGCCCACAAAAAAGACAATATAGCTGTAGGCAATGGGCGGGATTTTCCGCACCAGGTTTTGGCCGGTCAGCATATAAAGCGAAGAAGCCACGGCCCCGAGCAACGACAAAACGTCGCCATACATGGCCTGTGAAGAGACCCCGATGTCGCCCCAAGCAGTAACCGCTGAGCCGATGACGGCCACGCTTAACGCCAGCACGCCGCCCCCGGTAGTCCGTTCCTTAAACAGGAGGAAAGAACCGAGCATAATAAATACCGGCTGCAGCGACAGCAAAATCATGGAGCTGGCTACGGACGTATAAGCCAAGGATTCCATCCAAAGCAGGAAATGCAGTCCCAAAAAAAGACCCGCCAGCACGAGCAGCAGCATCTCTTTCTTCGAAAGCTCCTTAAGGACGGAACGTAAAGACACTTTAAGCATCATGGGCGTAATCAGGATAAGCGTAAAAAAAAGCCTGTACATCCCCAGCACGGAGGCCGGCGCGGAAGACCACTTGATCAGAATGGAGGATAACCCGATCGAGATAACCCCAATGGTCAACAGTACCGCATTCACATAAACCGATTTTGATTCCTTCATGAGTGTTAATTCCTTCTTCGCATAAAAAATCCGGGCTTGTCGTTCATTTGCGGGGCGCAAGCATCACTAATGCTCCCACCAGACAAATGACCATGCCTACCCAGTCATAAGCGTCCGGGTTTTTACGGTCTACCCACCATCCCCACAGGACGGACAACACAATAAAAATCCCGCCGTAAGCCGCGTAAATACGGCCAAAGGACGAGAAGGACTGCATAGTCGCCACTATGCCGTAGGAGATCAGCAGCAAAGCTCCCAACCCGCCGTAAAGCCAGCTTTTTCCGTCACGCAGCCACAGCCAGATCAGATATCCGCCTCCAATTTCAGCCAACCCCGCAAGTATAAAAAGTACGGCAGCTTTCATGAAAAGTGTCCTTCCTTCCCGGACTTTTAGAACGCCCTCTCACATGTTACTGCATCCGCAGATTGTTTGTACAGAAAATTATTACAAGGCGCTGCGAGCATCCTGCCTGCCTATGTTTGTTAACTTTAAAGTCCATAAAAAAACCGCCTTATGACAGGCGGATTCGTTTGATTCATTTAAAGCGTTACCTTAAACCTCAATTCCGGCTACTCTCCGCCATCCCCGTCTTTAGACAGCAGCCCCTTCAATTCGCGCATAAACATGTCGATGTCTTTGAATTGGCGGTAAACGGAGGCAAAACGGACATAAGCCACTTCATCAACCGGATATAGATGCTCCATCACCAATTCCCCGATCTGCATGCTTTCCACTTCGGCGACCGCCGTATTCCGCAACGAGGTTTCGACCTCGGTTACAATGGATTCCAGCTGTTCTACGGACACCGGCCGTTTTTCGCAGGCGCGGATCAGGCCGCGCAGCATTTTCTCCCGGCTGAATTCCTCGCGGCTGCCGCCTTTTTTAATGACGATCAGCGGCGTTTCCTCCACCATTTCGAAGGTAGTAAACCTGCGGCTGCATTTTTCGCATTCCCGGCGCCTGCGAATGGAGCGGTTTTCATTCGCAGGCCGGGAATCCAGCACCTTTGTCCCGTTATAATCGCAATAAGGACACTTCAAAATATCCTCTCCTTTCTTAACAAATCAAGGTTTTCTTACATTTGGTTAACAATTCCATCTAAAAATTTAAAACTTTGTGAGTAGATTTCGTAATACGGCACATAATACAGTTACCAACCCAAGGAGGTGAAAAAGACAATGGCAAACAACAACAGTGGCAGCTCCAACAACCTGGTAGTTAGACAAGCATCCGGCGCACTCGAGCAAATGAAATATGAAATTGCTCAAGAACTCGGCATTTCTTTTCCACAAGATGGATATGCAGGCAACTTGACTTCTTACGAAAACGGTTCTATCGGGGGTTACATCACTAAACGTCTTGTAACACTGGCAGAACAACAACTGGCTGGTCAATTCAAATAATGAACTGACAAACAGCTGAGCAGCGCCGGGGAGAATTCTACATTCTCTCCGGCGTTTTGTTTTTTAGAAATGCTCATAGATGTTTGTGTACTGCTCATAATAATGCACGACCCGCTGTACATAATGCCTGGTTTCGCCAAGCGGGATATTTTTGGTTGTTTCCACAGTGCCGTCCCATGTTCCGCTCTTCAACCAGTTTTTAACCCTTGTAGGCCCGGCATTATAAGCAGCAATGACTGCAATCATATTTCCGTTAAACTGATCCGATAAATTCTTCAGATACCAGGTGCCGATTTCAATGTTCGTCCCTGTCTCATCATTGATCCTGTCCATGGAAACGTTGGGAAGTTTGGCTTTTTCCAACACCCATTGCGCTGTATCCGGCATAATTTGCATGACGCCAAGCGCGCCCTTTTTAGACTGCCTGCTGGTTTTATAATTCGTTTCAACCTTGATAATGGCGGCAACCATAAACGGATCAAGCTGATTATTCTGCGAATGCTTTCGGATATCGTCTTTATAATAGATCGGATAAAAAAGGGAAAGCCACTGCGTATTCATAAACAGCAGCACGACAAATCCCAGGAACAAAAGCAGCAGTACCCTTTTCTTGCGCAGCCACTTCATAACAACCCACGGCTTTTCCAAAACGCTTCAATCTGCGCTTCGGTCTCTTCAAGTCCCAAACTATTGTCAATAACAATGTCCGCAAGCTCTTTCTTTCGTTCAATGTCCATTTGGGCGGACAATCGGGCTTCAGCCTGGAGGGCATTAAGACCATCGCGTTCCATCAGGCGTGCCAGCTGGACTTCACGAGGTACATATACCACCATAATGGTTTCATAAAGCGGAGCAAGTCCGGACTCGTAAAGCAGCGGAATATCCGCCACAACCAGTTTATCCGGAAACTCCGCTTCATACGCATCCATGCGCCTCTTGGTTTCCGCCCGGATGGCCGGATGCGTAATCGCGTTAAGCGCAAGACGTTCTTCCGGACGGGAAAAGACAAGGGCACCAAGCTTCTTGCGGTTCAGCGTTCCATCCGGCAGAAGCATGTCCTTTCCAAAACGCTGCACGACAGCCTCCAATACCGGATGCCCGGGCTCCATTACCTCGCGAGCCAATACATCAGCATCAATCAACAGCGCTCCCCGGCGTGTGAGCATTCGGGAAACGGTACTTTTTCCCGTAGCGATTCCGCCTGTCAGCCCGATCTTCAATTACATTCACCTCATTAAATCATTGTTGCAGCCGCTGGCAGTTCGGGCAGTAATGCGTACCCCTTCCGCCCACGACAGACTTCTCGATCACGCCGCCGCAGCGGTTGCAGATTTCATTTTTGCGGCCGTAGATTTGCAGCTGCTGCTGGAACATGCCCATTTCCCCTTGTCCATTAACATAGGACTTGATGGAGGAGCCGCCGGCATTTACCGCTTCGGTCAAAGTAGAGATCACGCTCTCGTACAAATTCCTGAATTCTTCGCAGCTAAGCGAGTCCGCAGGACGCTCCGGATGAATCCCGGCACGGAATAAAGCTTCATCCACATAAATATTGCCAAGCCCTACAATGTATTCCTGATTGAGCAGGGCTACTTTGATTTTTGTTTTCCGCCCGGCCAGAACCTGCCTGAAGGCTTCAAAGGTAAAACTGTCATCCAGCGGCTCCAGCCCCAGCTTCAGCAGCGGCTTGTTCCTGAATTCCTCGCCGGGCGCAAACAAATGCATCGTGCCGAATTGGCGCACATCCCGGTAACGGAGCTCAGTCCCGTCCGTAAAATGAAAGATCACGTGCGTATGTTTCTCCACCGGCTCGTCGCTGCGGTACAATCCGTAACGCCCTTCCATCCGCAGATGGGAGACGAGCACCAGATTGTCCATTTCGATGCGCAGGAATTTGCCTCTGCGGCCGACTCCCGTAATCGTATGTCCTTCCAGTTCGCGGCTGAACAACTCCGCATCGTCAGGCCGCTGAATGATCCGCGGCAGCGAAACGGTCACTTTCTCTATCTTCTTGCCTGTAACTAATTCGGTTAATGTTCGTCTTACGGTTTCAACTTCCGGCAACTCCGGCATACTTCCTTCACCTCATGTCCCATTATACCGGAAAAAAGCAGGCCGTGCGCCTTTATTTAGCCTCGTACCAGTTGTTCCCGCTGCTGACCTCCGCTTTGAGCGGTACGGACAGCTCCAGCGCTTTCTCCATCACTTCCGGCACCAGTCCGGTCATAAGCGCAAGCTCATCCTCTGGAACTTCAAAAACAAGTTCGTCATGAACCTGAAGCAGCATGCGGCTCTTCAGCTTCCGTTCGCTCAGCGTTTCCACCATGCGCACCATCGCCAGCTTAATGATATCGGCCGCCGTTCCCTGAATCGGCGTATTCATGGCCGTTCTTTCCGCAAACGAACGCAGATTAAAGTTGCTGGCGTTGATTTCCGGCAGGTAACGTCTCCGCTCCAGCAGCGTAGTTACGTAGCCGTCCCGCTTCGCTTCTTTAACGATGGAATCCATATACTTGCGCACCCCCTGGAAGACGGCGAAATACTGTTCGATAAACTGGCCGGCTTCCTTCCGGGTGATATTCAGGTTTTGGGACAAGCCGTAATCGCTGATTCCGTATACTATGCCAAAGTTGACGGCTTTCGCGGAGCGGCGCATATTGGAATCCACCTGCTCCTGCGGCACGCCAAACACGTCGCTGGCCGTCTTCGTATGAATGTCCATCTCCTGCAAAAACGCTTCCTTAAGCCGCTCATCCCCGGAAATATGCGCAAGCACCCGCAGCTCAATCTGGGAATAGTCCGCTGCCAGGATGTGCCAGCCCGGCTCCGAAGGAACAAACACCTTGCGGATTTTCCGGCCTTCCTCCAAACGGATCGGAATGTTCTGCAGGTTCGGATATTGACTGCTCAGCCGTCCCGTAGCCGTAATCGTTTGACGGAAATAAGTATGCACCTTGCCCGTTTCAGGGCGTATTTCCTTCAAAAGTCCCTCTACATAAGTCGACTGCAGCTTGGCCAGCTGACGGTAATCGAGAATGTATTTCACGATATCATGGTAAGGAGCCAGCTTTTCCAAAACATCCGCGTCGGTGGAATAGCCGGTTTTCGTTTTCTTGATGACCGGCAGCTGCATTTTATCAAACAAAATTTCCCCGAGCTGCTTCGGCGAATTGAGGTTAAACTCCGTCCCTGCAATGTCGTAAATTCGAGCGACCAGCTTATCGATCTGCCCCTGGAATTCAACGCCAAGGTTCTGCAAATCCTCCCGGTTGACGGAAACGCCCTGTTTCTCCATATCGGCCAGAATCCGGGAAAGAGGCATTTCCAGATCGAAAAAGAGTTTGCTCATGCCGCTTTTCTCCAAGTCCTCTTTCTGGAGAGGCAAAAGCTTGGCAAGCGCTGCCGTTTTCCGGGCCAGATGATGGCCCAGCGTTTCCTCTTCCGGCACTTTGTATTTGGCCCCTTTGCCAAATACGCTTTCGTCGGAAGGAAGCGTAGCCAGGCCGTATTTATCGGCCAGCGCGGAAACGCTCTGGTCTCCGCCTGTCGGATCCAGCAGATAAGCGGCGATGCTGACATCAAAAGCGGCGCCTGCAAACGGAATCCCGTGCCAGTGAAGAGCCAGATCCGCCCGGTGCAGGTCATAGCCGTTTTTGGCTATGAATTCATCGCCAAGCCAATCCGCCAAAGGTTTGGCTTCTTCTTTTTTCATAAGTTCATAAGGAACTATGTAATATTTCTCTTGAGCGAATAAGGCAATGCCAACAACTTCAGCCTGGTGCGGATTGTCCCCGCTTGTTTCGATATGAATGAACTGGACCGATGAAAGGACTTGCAGCAGTTCAGAGAGATTTTTCTCCGTACAAACCACATAATCCAGCTCCTCGGCTTCATCCCGTTCAGCCTCTCCTGCAATCCCTCCACCGCCTTCCGACGAAAAAGACAACCGCTCCAGCAGGGATTTGAATTCCAGCTTGCGGAGCATGGGAGCCGCTTTCTCTTCAGCAAGACCCGCAAAGGCCATTTCCTCCCAGCTTCGGTCCACCGGCATTTCGCGATGAATGGTAGCCAGCTGTTTGCTCATCCGGGCATCTTCCGCATGGTTCACCAGGTTTTCTTTCATTTTCCCTTTAAGCTCGTCCGTTTTTGCCAGCACTTCTTCTACGCTGCCATACTGGTGCAGCAGCTTCAGCGCCGTTTTCTCACCGATGCCCGGCACGCCCGGAATATTATCCGAGGTATCGCCCATAAGGCCTTTAAGGTCCGTAATCTGCTCGGGTTTCAGTCCGTAGCGCTCCTGGATTTCGGCATAACCGTAAGGCTCTACTTCCGTAACGCCCTTCCGGGTCAAAGCGACCTGGACGTTGTCCGATACGAGCTGAAGCATATCTTTGTCGCCGGTGACGACAAGCACCTGCCGGCCTTCCTCGTCCGCCCGTTTGCTCACGGCCCCGATGATATCGTCCGCTTCAAAACCTTCGGACTCGTAACGCGCAATGCCAAAGCTGTCGAGCAGCTCCTTCAGCATCGGAAATTGCTCAGAGAGCTCCGGGGGCGTTTTCTCCCGTCCGCCTTTGTAATCTTTGTATCCCTCATGGCGGAAGGTTTGCTTGCCCGCGTCAAAAGCAACCAGAATGTGGCTTGGCTGCTCCTCCTGGATTAACCGCAGCAGCATGTTCGTAAATCCGTATACGGCATTCGTATGCTGACCGGCCGAATTCGTAAGCGGCGGCATGGCGAAAAACGCCCTGTATATAATGCTGTTCCCGTCAATCAGGATCAATTTATCCATCTCTTGCACCTCGTTCTTAGGTTTGGCTTCCTGTCTCTTATGATAACACAGCGCTGCGCAGCAGCAAAAACAAGAAAAAGGCTACAGAACAGTTTCTGTAGCCCGCTTGAACATCCAGGTTATTTTTTTATCCAAATAACAAAATCCAATTCACACGATCTATCTCTTATTGATTCAAATCGGGACGCGTGCCGGTGACCAGATAAACCGTGCTTTCGCCGATATTGGTGGCATGATCGCCGATCCGCTCGATATAGCGGCCCACCAGCGTAAGCAGCAGAGCCTGATGAATCTGCTCCGGATCTTTGTTCATGATTTCATAGAGATCGCGGAGAATCTGGCTGTACAGGTGATCAACTTCATCGTCATCCTGGGCCATTTTATAAGCCAAATCCGTATTTTCGTCGAGGTAGGAATTCAGGGAATCCTCCACCATCTTTTCCACAAGGCTCGCCATTTTAGGAATGTCGATCAGCGGTTTAATCAAGCTTTGGCCGTCAAGCCGGATGGTTACTTTGGCAATGTCCAAAGCCAGGTCTCCCATCCGCTCCAAATCGCTGGAGATTTTGAAGGCCACGATGATTTTACGCAGATCCTTCGCCACAGGCTGCTGGGTGACGATCAGTTTGGAGCCCAGTTCCATCACCTGCTCTTCCATGCGGTTCAGCTGAGCATCTTTGGCTACCACTTCTTGCGCTTGTTCAAGATTCGTGTTCTGCAGAGAGGAAACCGCGTTCTGAAGAGCGCCCTTCACATGTTCGCCCATTTCGCGGAGCAGCTGCCGCAGGCCTTCCAAATGCAAATCGAATTCTTTTCTCTGTATCATCGGCATCTGCCCCTTTCATTTATCCAAAACGGCCGGAGATATAATCTTCGGTCCGGGAATCCCGAGGATTCGAGAACAACTGCTGGGTTTCGCTCGCTTCCACAACCTCACCATTGAGGAAAAACACGGTGCGGCCGGAAATCCGGGCGGCCTGGTGCATATTATGGGTAACCATCACAAGGGTGTAGCTGCTCTTCAGCTCCTGAACAAGCTCTTCGATCTTCAAAGTGGAGATCGGGTCAAGCGCCGACGTCGCTTCATCCATCAGCAAGACGTCGGGCTGCACGGCCAGCGCTCGCGCGATGCACAAACGCTGCTGCTGTCCGCCGGACAAACGAAGCGCGGAGCGTTTTAAATAATCCTTCACTTCATCCCACAAGGCGGCTTGGCGGAGGCTTCGCTCCACGATGGCGTCCAGTTCGGAACGGCTGCGGATCCCATGCAGTCTGGGACCGTAAGCCACATTATCATATATGGTTTTCGGAAAAGGGTTCGGCTGCTGGAACACCATGCCTACATTCCGTCTCAGCGCTTCCACCTCAACCTGATCGCTATAAATATCGCTGCCCCCAACTTCTACCTTGCCTTCGATTCTGGTGCCTGGAATCATATCATTCATACGGTTCAAGGTGCGAAGCAGCGTAGACTTCCCGCAGCCCGACGGTCCAATGAACGCGGTAATCTCTTTCTCCGGTATATCCATGGAAACATCTTTAAGCGCATGGAACAAACCGTAATATAAGTTTAACTGGTTGATGTGAATAATAGGTTTCATCGACTTCTCCTTCGATTTGCCCTAGCAAATGAATTGTAAACCATCTTTGATTTTACAATCGGAATGTAAAACGAAATGATTCTAATTGTAAACTCACTGTAAAATATGGTTCCAAGGGCATGTCTACCTATTATTGGATTCCTCCATTGAAATATATACCGGTATAATCCGCGAATATGCCTGCAGCCGCCTAATTTAAACTTTTAAGTCCTTCAAAAACGGATTGGGCCTGCTCGCGGGCGGCTTCGGCAAGTCTGGAAATTTCTTTTTCGGCATGATCAACGGCATTGACCGCTTCAACCATGCTCTGAAAAGTATGGTCAGCCGATTCCACCCGATCTTTCCCCTGCTCCATCTCCGTTTCCGACTCTGTCGAAGACTGCACGGCCTTCTGTACAAGCTCATGGATTTGTTTAAGCGTAAAGCCGATCTTATCGGAAAAAGCTTTCGTTTGACTGGCCAAGTTTTTGACTTCATTCGCCACAACGGCAAATCCCCGGCCGTGTTCCCCTGCATGGGAAGCTTCGATTGCCGCGTTCATCGCCAGCATTCCCGAGCGATCCGCCAGCTCGCGAATGGAGCCCGAGATCCGCATAATGTCATCGGCCATTCCCTGTAAGTGCCCCATCTGCTCTGCCTGAAGAGAAAGCATGGACAATACCCGTTCAAAAGAAAGTTTGACCATCTGCAGTTCAATCCGCCCGTCCTGCGTCAAATCAATCATTTTCTCCGTTAACGTTCTGCCCTGCTCGGCAGCTCCAGCTACTTCCCGGGTGGCCGCCTCGATCGTTTGCACCGAATCGCGGGAAGAGGCAAGAACCGAATGACGGGAACGGCTGGCTTCCTGCTGCAGCTGGCGGGACATCATCATCAGGTTATGTACCGTAATTACCCCTTCAAACCTGCCTTCATCCGTTAAAATCACGCAGTCATAAAAACGTTCGGCTTCTCTCGCAAGCGCCGCATCTATAATTTCTGCAGGATCATGATGAATACCCATAATCAAGGATTGGCTGTCCGCAAATTTGGAAACAGGCCGGTCATAAAACAGCTCAGAAGCAAATCTGCCAGTTAATTTACGGTAAAATTGCTCACGCATGATCAACCCGATGACCTGTCCCGAATCTTCGGACAAGACCACGCATGGCGGCTGATCCGGTTCCTGAAAACGCGACAGCAGCTTTTTGCACGTCATGTCCGGCGAAACGACCGGCACTTTGATTTTCCAGGCATCTGCCATGACTTCTTCACGTTCCTTGGTTAACGTCAACTGGTCCATGTCTTTAGACCCCCATTTAAAAATTGGTCCTTCTTTAGTCCTATGATAAGGTAAAAAGATTAAAACCGTTTACATGATATGTAAAAACACAAAATAGACAAAAAAACAAGGGCTATCCCGGCCCGTCAAACCTTTTGGGATAAGCCCTTCTTCTTGTTCACAACCAGCTTGTACCCTACGCCGCGTATCGAGTCGATATGCACGGATTCGGGATCCAGCTCCAGTTTTTTGCGGAGCGAACTGACATGTACGTCTACTGTACGCTGTCCGCCGATATAATCGAAGCCCCAAACCGCATTCATCAGATCATCTCTCGTCATGACCACTCCCGGTTTGCGTGCCAGGTAAAGCAGGACTTCAAATTCTTTCGGCCGCAAGGTGATCGTTTCACCGCCCAGCGTGACTTCGTATTTCTCAGGGTAAATCACCAGCTCCCCCAATACGATTTGGGAATCCGTTTCGAGAACGGGCTTGATAATCTCCTCGTCCCCCGAAGATCTGCGGAGCACCGCGGCTACCCGGGCAAGCAGTTCGGCTACGCCAAACGGTTTCGTTATATAATCATCGGCTCCCGATTTAAGCCCTTGGACTACTTCTTCTTCGGCATTTTTGGCGGTCAGGATAATGATCGGGGTCCCGACGCCTTCGCTTCGCAGCTTGGACATAATTTCAAAACCATTCATCCCTGGAAGCATCAAATCCAGAAGGATCAGATCAAAGCTGGACCGCAGTCCTGTTTCGCAGCCGCTTTGGCCGTTCTCCTCCACCGTAACCTCATAGCCCTCGTTCTTTAAATTATAAGACAGCAGCCGTGACAGCGTCGGCTCATCCTCAATAACCAGCAATCGCTTAGCCATAGGAACCCCCATTTACTGTTCTGAATAACCGGCAGAAGGCCGGGACTTGATTATTATCAGCATAGCACGGAAATGTTAACCCCGTGTAAAATCGCTTTTTTGTGTTCAGGGCGGTTCAAATCAGGGACACGAAATCAGTCCAGCTGCTGGACCATTGGAAGGTCCAATATAAAGGAGGATCCTTCGCCAACTTTGCTTTCGACCCGGATCGTGCCGTGGTTTAGGTCCACCAGATGTTTAACGATGGAAAGACCCAGCCCCGTTCCGCCTGAGCTCCTTGACCGTGCTTTATCCACCCTGTAGAAGCGCTCAAAAATCCTCGGAAGATCCTTTTTCGGAATGCCGATCCCCGTATCGGATACGACAAAACGAATTTTCTCTTCCTCACCGTCATCCAGCAGATGCGCCGCCACCTTCACCCTGCCGCCGTCAGGCGTATAACTGATGGCGTTGGAGAGAAGGTTCATGAAAATCTGCCGCAGCCGGTCTTCGTCGCTCTCCATAAACAGCCCTTCCGGCACTTCCAGCTTCAGCGAGATCGATTTTTTGTCGGCCGAGGCTTTCAGTACGTCGAACAAACTTTCGAACAGGGGGCGCAGTTCTATTGGTTCATAGGACAGCGGTACCCGGCGGGATTCAATTTTAGACAATTCCAAAATGTCTCCGATCAGCCTGTTCAGGCGGTCCCCTTCATCGTAAATGATCTGGAGAAACGAGCGCGCCGTTTCTTCGTCCTTCACGCCGCCCGAGAGCAGCGTTTCGGCAAATCCCTGCACGGCCGCAATAGGCGTTTTTAATTCATGGGAGACGTTGGCGACAAATTCGCTGCGCATTCTTTCCAGCTTGCGGATCTCGGTCACATCCTGGAAGTGGAACAACATTCCGCGGTAGCCGTCGCCTTCCTCGACCATCGGCACGACGTCGATCCGCAGTATTTTTTCCTCGGGATCGTAAACGGTCAATTCTTCAGACACATACCCTCTGCGCGAAACGCCTTCGTCAATGAACTTGGTCAGCTCATAACTCCGCTTAATATCCTGATAAGGACGCCCGAGCACCTCCTGCTCCCGGATCCGGAGAATCCGGCAGGCAGCCCGGTTAACAAGCGCGATTTGCCCTTCCACGTCGACAATAATAATGCCGCCCGTCATATTTGCGAGCACGCTCTGGAGCAGGTCTTCGTTTTCGCGGATCACCCGAAGCTGCTGCTGCAGGCTGTCCGCCATACCGTTGATCGCCTTCCCAAGCTGTCCGATCTCATCCACCCTGCGCTGGAGATAAACCCTGGCATCGTAATCGAGTTTCGAGATCCGGTTGGCTACCTGCGTAATTTTGTTCAGCGGCTTTGTGATGCTGAAGGCCAACCGGTAACTGACCAGTCCGGCCGCTATGAACAAAACAAGCAGACCGCCTATCATAAGCGACCATGCCTTCCATAAACCTTCCTTGACAGTATGCAGGCTCATGGAAAGCCGGATGTAACCGTCAAAGCCTTGGGGACTGGTGACCTTTTCCGCTACGTAAAGCATATCTTCCTTGATGGTGTCGCTGAATCGGATGGAAACTCCAGGGTCGCCGCTGCCGGCTTGTCCGGCGTTTTTGATTTCCTTCCGGTTCAAGTGATTTTCCATCTCGGCCGCGTTGCTTTCGGAATCGCCCACGACCTTTCCGTCCGCCTGGATAAAGGTGACGCGCAGGCCGGTCAGCTTGTCCAATTCAACCGCTTTGGAGGAATAATAACCGATGGCAGCCGGATTATTTTCCGTCGGCATGAACGTAAACGTACTGCTGAGCACATTTATTTCCCGGGCCATATTATCTTCAAGAACGGCAATATGGGAGTCTTTAAACACTTTGGCCATGGTAAAGCCGGCCGCGCACATGGAAATGCCGACCAGCCCCATTAAAATCCAGGCCAATCTAGTACGGAATGATCTCATAAGGCACTCCTATCCACAAGTTTCTCCAAATACTCTCTTTATAAGTATGGTTCTATGCCCTCAGATTCCAAACCTTGTTCAACATCATTTAAAAACCGGTTCTTTAAACTGGCCCAGCTTCTCCAGCGAATCCTTCTCCACTTCGGCATGCAGACTATTTCCATGCGAGTCCATGGTGACAATGGCGGCAAAACCGTCCACTTCGAGATGCCACATCGCCTCCGGAACGCCAAATTCCATAAAGTCCACGCCGTTCACTTTCTTGATGCATTCCGCATAATATTGGGCTGCGCCGCCGATGGCGTTCAGGTAAACCCCGCCGTGCTCCTGAAGGGCAGCCAGCGTTTTGGGACCCATGCCGCCTTTGCCGATCACCGCCCGGATGCCGAATTTCTTCATGATGTCGCCCTGATAAGGCTCCTCCCGAATGCTGGTGGTCGGTCCGGCCGCCTTGACATGCCAGCCTTCCTCGTCCTTGAGCATAACGGGGCCGCAGTGATAAATAACCGCTCCGTTCAGATCCAGAGGTGCATCGTGATCCATCAAATATTTATGGAGCGCATCCCTGCCGGTATGCATTTCCCCTTTGATCACTACGACATCGCCTACCCGCAGGCCGCGGATCTGCTCTTCCGTAATCGGGGTATGCAGGACCACTTCTCTGGAAGAGGACGCTGCCGCCGTTTGATCCGCCGTTTCCTGCACGGTTTGGGCCGCTGTATCCGGATCGGCTTCCGGTTCGGACATCCCTACTTCCGAACCTCTCTGATAAATCCAGCTGCTGATTTCGCCCGTAGCCGGGTTAATCAACACGCCTTGACGTCGAAAAGCCCAGCAGTTATAAGCTACGGAGACGTAAAAGCTGGCCGGCAGCCGGTTCATGGCTCCGATTTTACAGCCGAGCAGCGTCACTTCGCCGCCGAATCCCATCGTGCCGATGCCCAGCTTGTTAGCGTTCTCCATCACATAGGTTTCCAGCTCCGCAAGCTCCGGAATGGGATTCGCGTCTTCCAGGTGGCGGAACAACTGCTGCTTCGCCAGTTCATACCCGGTTGTCCGGTCGCCGCCGATTCCTACGCCGATGAAGCCGGCGCTGCAGCCTTGGCCTTGGGCCTGATAAACGGCGTGCATGATGCATTTACGGATGCCGTCCAAATCCCGGCCGGCTTTCCCGAGCCCTTCCAATTCAGCCGGCAGGCTGTATTGGATATTTTTATTTTCGCAGCCGCCGCCCTTGAGGATCAGCCGCAGATCAATCTCTTCCTTTTCCCACTGTTCAAAGTGGATCACCGGGGTTCCCGCCCCCAAATTGTCGCCGCTGTTTTTCCCCGTCAGGGAATCTACGGAGTTCGGCCGCAGCTTTCCTTCCTTGGTAGCTCTTACAATCGCCGAATGAATATCGCGTTTCATTTCAATTTGATTCGCTCCGACAGGCGTATGCACGATAAAGGTCGGCATGCCCGTATCCTGGCAGATCGGCGACACCTGATCTTCGGCCATCTCGATATTGCAAGTTATCGTAGACAGCGCTAGGCCGGCGCGGGTCGCTTCGTTTTCGGCGGCTTTTCCTCGCTTGACCGCGATCCGAACATCCCCCGGCAGGTTGGTTGAGGTTTCCACAATCAGCTCGTAAACGCTTTGTTCAAATGATTTCATAACGAAGCTTCCCCTTTCTTGTGCAAATCCAACATATTCTACAATTATCATAACACAGGGGTCGCCCCAATTCTGCCTCATTTTATTAAAATTTAAAGCGCATACATTTCTTTTCTTCTCATTCTCTTTTGGCAAAAAAACACCCCGCGCCGAAGGGTTCTCCGGAACAGGGTGCTCTGTTTTATCCGTTAACGACCGTACCGCCGTTAATGTGAATCGTTTGGCCGCTGATATAAGAAGAATCGTCGCTGGCCAGGAACACGTAGGCCGGAGCGAGCTCTTCCGGCTGCCCCGGACGTTTCATCGGCGTATCCGCGCCGAACTGTTTTACTTTCTCGGCGTCAAAGGTCGACGGAATAAGCGGCGTCCAGATCGGACCCGGAGCGACCGCGTTTACGCGGATGCCCTTGCCCACGATGTTGTTGGACAATGCGCGGGTGAAACTTACGATTGCGCCTTTCGTCGAGGAATAATCCAGCAGGGTCGGATTGCCTTCATAAGCGGTAATGGAAGCCGTATTGATAATGGCGCTGCCTTTCTTCAGATGCGGCATGGCCGCTTTGACGAAATAAAACATGCCGAAAATGTTGGTCCGGAACGTTTTCTCCAGCTGAGCCGAAGTAATGTCTTCGATGCTCTGCTGCGGATGCTGCTCGCCCGCATTGTTGACCAAAATATCCAGTCCGCCGAACGCTTCAACCGTTTGTTTGATCGCATCTGCGGCAAATGTTTCGTCGCCGACATCCCCTGGAATCAGCAGCGCCTTAACGCCTTCCTGCTCCACTTCTTCCTTGGTCTTCTGGGCATCCTTGTCTTCGTTCAAATATACAATCGCCACGTTGGCGCCTTCTTTGGCATAAGCAACGGCTACGGCGCGGCCGATTCCGCTGTCTCCTCCCGTAATCAGGGCGGTTTTGCCTTTCAGCTTGCCGGCTGCTTTATAATTCCCCTCATATTGCGGGAGAGGATGCATTTCGCTTTCCGCCCCGGGCTGCTGATTTTGATGCTGAGGAGGTAAAGTTTGTTTAGGTTGCTGGTTTTGCGGCATGATGCAAAACTCCTTTCTTGTCGTCCGTGTGGATTGTTCAAGATTAGAATGGCCTAATTGACGCCACTTATGCTAAAACTTTCTGTTCAGCATTCCTCTATCCCTTACCACCAACCCCATTTCTCTAAACAATAACCGGGGTCTCTCCCCCTACAAAAAAGAACGTCCTTCATCGCAAAAAAGCATCCCGCACAACGTCTACCTAACGTTATACGAAATGCTTTTATTTGCTGCAAATGCACCTGAGTCAGACTTAGATTATGTGGCGGTAAACCATAAAAAACGTCAGAACCAGCACTACGACCGCAAGCGCGGAGCTGAAGCTGCGGATTTTACCGAATGCGGACGTATCGCTGCCGCTTTTGGCCAAACGAAGCGGTTTGCCCAGCATGCCGCTTAAGCCGCCGGCAAGGATGAACAAAATACCGACAACCGTCGTCCAGGCCATCGTATAGTCGCCTTCAAATACAAGATAAATCCCTGTCAGCAGTTGAAGAACCAGACCGAATTGGGCAAAACGGTTCAAAGAACCCACCACATTCAGGACTCCCTCCCGGCTGGCCTGCGACAGCTTGCTGACACCGGCGACTACGAACGGGAGCAGGATATAAAATCCCAATGCAAGCGAACCTAAAATGTGCAAAAACATAATAACCTTAAACATCTAAACCCTTCCTTTCACTTTCGTTATCCGAAAACAATTGCTGCTAACTATTCCCATCTATTATAGCGGTTAGCTTGTCTCCCTGCAAAGCGCGGCTAATAAAAAATAAAGAGAGGACCGCCGGGAAGGCTTCCCTCTCTTTATCTTAATTTAAATCTTTGTCCGGGAAGATCCGAATAGCCGCTCTCCCCCTCCGCCTTAGTTCTTGTCTCCCTGCTGAACCACGGCTACGACGTTTCGAACGGAATCCGCCGATTTGTCCAAAGCCGCTTGCTCTTCGGGAGTAAGCTCCAGTTCAAAGATTTTTTCAATACCCCCGCCGCCTAGAATTACCGGTACGCCAAGGAACAAATCCTGATAGCCATATTCGCCTTCAAGCAGGGCGATGACAGGTAATATCCGCTTCTTATCCTTCAGGATCGCTTCCGCCATCTGAACAAGCGAAGCTGCCGGCGCATAATAAGCACTGCCGTTTCCGAGCAGGTTCACGATTTCGCCGCCGCCGACACGCGTGCGCTGGACAATGGCGTCAAGCCGCTCCTTCGGAATCAAGCTTTCAATCGGAATGCCGCCTGCACTGGAATAACGGACAAGCGGAACCATGTCATCCCCGTGGCCGCCGAGCACAAAACCTCGGACATCCTCAACCGATACGCCCAGCTCCTGAGCGATAAACGTGCAGTAACGGGCGGTATCCAAGACGCCAGACTGTCCGATCACGCGATTTTTCGGAAAACCAAGTTCCTGAAATGCCGCATAGGTCATGGCATCCACCGGATTGCTTAAAATAATGACGGTCGCATCCGGGCAATATTTTTTCACGTTTTGACAGACGGAACGCACGATGCCGGCATTGGTGTTGACCAGATCGTCACGGCTCATCCCCGGTTTGCGGGCAATGCCCGCAGTAATGATTACAAGAGTAGAGCCGGCTGCATCCTCATAGCTGGAAGTGCCAAGGATGGCGCTGTCAAACCCTTGGACCGGACTGGCCTCCATCATGTCGAGCGCTTTGCCTTTCGTCGGATTCTCCAGCTGAGGAATATCCAGCAGCACGACGTTGCCCAGTTCTTTCTGCGCCAGCATTAAAGCAGTAGTGGCGCCGGTAAACCCGGCGCCAACAACGGTAATCTTATTGCGGTGAATAGCGATGATCATCAAACCTCCTTACATGTTTTTGATCACTTCGTCCGCAAATTCGGAGCATTTGACCTGCGTTGCGCCTTCCATCAAACGCGCAAAGTCGTAGGTCACGGTTTTATTGTTAATCGAGGTTTCGAGACCTTTATAAATCAGGTCGGCCGCTTCCTGCCAGCCCAGATGTTCCAGCATCATAACGCCAGACAAAATCACCGAACCCGGGTTTACTACGTCTTTGTCCGCATATTTTGGAGCCGTGCCGTGCGTTGCTTCAAAAATCGCATGACCCGTTACATAGTTGATGTTCGCCCCCGGAGCAATCCCGATGCCGCCAACCTGCGCAGCCAGCGCGTCGGACAAATAGTCGCCGTTCAGGTTCAGCGTGGCGATCACTTCGAAATCTTTCGGACGAGTCAGCACCTGCTGCAAAGCGATGTCGGCAATCGCATCTTTGATGATGATCTTGCCGGCTTTCTCCGCTGCTTCCTGAGCCGCATTTGCTGCATCCGTGCCGGATTCCTCCTTGATCCGGTCATATTGAGCCCAAGTGAACACTTTATCGCCGAATTCAGCTTCGGCTACTTCATAACCCCAGTTCTTAAAGGCGCCTTCCGTAAATTTCATGATGTTGCCTTTGTGAACCAGCGTTACGCTCTTGCGGCCATGTTTGATCGCATATTCAACCGCGGCACGGACAAGGCGTTTGGAGCCTTCTTCCGAAACCGGCTTGATGCCGATGCCTGAGGTTTCAGGAAAACGGATTTTGTTGACGCCCATTTCATTTTGCAGGAAAGCCAGCACTTTCTTGACTTCCTCGGAGCCTTCCTTGTATTCGATACCGGCGTAAATATCTTCCGTATTCTCGCGGAAAATAACCATATCCACATCCTCAGGACGTTTAACCGGCGAAGGCACGCCGTCAAAATAACGAACCGGACGAAGACATACATAAAGATCAAGCTCCTGGCGGAGCGCCACGTTCAAGGAACGGATACCGCCGCCGATCGGCGTTGTCAAAGGCCCTTTAATGGCTACGATATATTCACGGATCGCCGTCAGCGTATCGGCCGGCAGCCACTCCCCGTATGTATTAAAAGCTTTTTCTCCGGCAAATACTTCATACCAGGCAATTTTCTTCTCCCCGCCGTAGGCTTTCTCAACCGCCGCATCCAGCACGCGTTTCGAGGCCTTCCAGATGTCGCGACCCGTGCCGTCCCCTTCGATAAAAGGAACAATCGGGTGGTTAGGAACGACAAGTTTGCCGTTCTGAATTTCAATTTTTTCCCCTTCGGTAGGCAGAGCGAATTTCTCCAACTTTGGCATGATATCAAGTTCCTCCTCAGTATGTTTATCGATCTGGAACAACAATAAAAGCTGGCCGGCGGCGCGTGCCGGTCCAACCCTTCGCTTCTTCAAGCGGGGATCGGACAGGCTTCGCCCGGCCGGCTTTACGCCTTTACGTGACAATAGTGTAACATAAATCACCCGATGATCTCATGCGGATGTTTATTATCTCATGTCGATCGGGATATATTGCTGATTGTATTGCCCTGTGTATTCCGCACGCGGACGTATAATCCGGTTGTTGTCGAGCTGCTCGAGAATATGGGCGGTCCATCCGGACAAACGGCTGATGGCAAAAATCGGAGTAAAGAGGTCTTTAGGGATGCCCAGCAGCGTATAGACGGAAGCCGAATAGAAATCCACGTTAGGTTTCAGTCCTTTTTGCCCGGTGACAAGACTTTCCACCTTTACCGAAATGTCGTAAAGGGAGGTATCTCCCTGCATGAGGCCCAGCTGACGGGACATCATCTGCAAATGTTTGGCGCGCGGATCCCCGTTTTTATAAACCCGGTGTCCGAAACCCATAATTTTGTCCTTGTTCGCAAGCTTGCGCTGAATATAAGGCTCAACGTTTTCGATCGTGCCGATTTCGTGCAGCATATCCATCACGGCTTCGTTTGCTCCGCCGTGCAGCGGTCCTTTCAAGGTACCGATCGCGGACGTGATCGCGGAATAAATATCGGTCAAAGTCGCAATCGTGACGCGGGCCGAGAAGGTGGAAGCATTCAGCTCATGATCGGCATGCAGGACAAGCGCTTTGTCCAGAGCTACCACGGAAGTGGCGTCCGGTTCCTGGCCAGTTAACATGTACAGGAAATTATGGGCAATGGAAACGCCCTGCAAAGGAGCTACAGGCTCCTTTCCTTCCCGGATGCGCGCAAAAGCCGCAATGATCGTCGGCAGCTGGGCCTGCAGCTTGATCGCTTTCAGCTGGTTGGCTTCCTTCGAATTATCATTCGCTGTTTCGTCATACAAAGCAAGAGCAGATACGGCAGTACGAAGCGCCGCCATCGTGTTCGCGTCCTTCGGATACAGCTTAAGCTGCTCGATCAAAACCTGAGGAACGGCCGA
Organism: Paenibacillus mobilis; assembly: GCF_058267595.1. Taxonomy (NCBI): domain Bacteria; kingdom Bacillati; phylum Bacillota; class Bacilli; order Caryophanales; family Paenibacillaceae; genus Paenibacillus; species Paenibacillus mobilis. The sequence goes on along the minus strand of NZ_JBZCMS010000011.1, from coordinate 72,156 downwards.
ATGCCGGCTTAACAACTGCTTAAGCTCCGCAAGCTCCTGCTGATTCGGCAGGTGGCCGTGCCAAAGCAGGAATGCGGTTTCTTCAAAACTGGCGTGCTCCGCCATGTCATCGATGTTAATGCCGCGATAGGCAAGTACGCCGTCTTCAATGGAACTGATAGAGGAAGTGGCCGCAACAATGCCTTCCAGACCCTTGGTAGCTGTCATAAAACATCTCTCCTTTGTGAACGAAATGTGTCAGCAAGCTGAATGAAAACATTTACATTTTCAAAGTTTACAAAATTTCGATAATCAAAAACAAGAGGTTCGCATCATTTTGTTCAAAAAATTGTAAAAATAAAATTGACATGTGGTGAAACCTTCTATCATCATACTGGATTTTACCGAGCAAGGGAACAGCTGGGGCGATTCTAACAGCATCAAAATGTTTTATCAGTTACATAAACATTTTTTTGTAATCGGTTACAATTCAATGATTTTTCTCACAATTTGCCTTTAATTAGGCTTTTCCTGCATACTATAAGAAGGAGACAAGGACCATAGGAGGGGTTTTCTGTGGATCAGATTATCGTCAAACGCATTTTGCGTGGTGTATGGGTTTTGGTTGCTATCGCCCTTCTGCTCCTTGGGGCTTATTGGCTGCTCCCGCTGCTTTATCCGTTCCTTATTGCCTGGTTAATCGCTTATGCGATGAAACCGTTCGTTGGTTTTCTGCAAAAAAGGGCCAAAATGCCCCGATGGCTTTCCGTAACGTGCGGCCTGCTCGTCTATTTTGGCGGGGCGGTGCTTGTTTTGTCCGCGGCGGTGACCCGGATGGTCAAGGAAATCATCCATCTTACCGAATCTTTTGATACTTACGTGAATCAGGTGAGGGATATTTTTATCCGCTGGTCCAACAGCGAAGGCATTCAAAATATCGTCTATGAAATCAATAAATTTATCCAGAACAATCCGAAATACGAAGATACGATCAACAAAAACATCAACAAAACCACGGACACGATCAGCGCGGCGGTCACGCAGTTCGTTTCGGACTTTTTAAACGGCATTGTAGGAGTGCTAACCTCCCTCCCGCATTTCCTGCTGATCCTGATCGTCACGATATTGGCCACTTTCTTTATTGAAAAAAATTGGGAGAAGCATACGCTGACCCTCGTAGGCTGGGTTCCGACCCCGCTGCGCAAAACGGCGGGCGAAATTTGGACCAGCCTGAAAAAAGCGCTGTTCGGCTATTTGCGCTCGCTTTTCATCATGGTTTCGATTACGGCATTTATCGTTCTGATCGGGCTGCTGATCCTTGGCGTAGACTCCGCTTTTACCTTGGCGCTCCTGATCGGCCTTGTCGATTTGCTTCCTTACCTGGGCGTAGGCACCGTGATGATTCCATGGTTTGTTTACCACTTTGCCGTGGGCGACGTTCAGCTTGCAATCGGACTGTTGATCCTTTACGGCGTTATCACCATTGCCCGCCACCTGATCGAACCGAAGGTATTGGCTACCAGCGTAGGTCTCGATCCACTCCCGACCTTGGTCGGCATGTTTGTTGGACTTAAACTGTTCGGCGTGTTCGGACTTATTATCGGCCCGGTTTCGTTTGTCGTGATCTCCGCGATTTATAAAACGGGAGTGTTCGGCGAGCTGCGAAATTACATCATGAACGGCCGGGTTAGGTAAAAGCAGGATGGATCAAAAAAAGCCGCCTTCCAACAGGAAGCGCGGCTCTTTTTAGGTTCAGACCTCAGCGGCGAAAAAAAGTAATCGTTCCGTTCTTCAGCTTTCTCTCTACCCATTTCCGGATTGGGTATCGCAGCAGCGGACGGGTCAAAGGGAAAACCAAAAGGAACCCGATAATATCGGTAATAAATCCGGGGATCAGCAGCAGGATTCCGCCGCCGAAAACGCAAATTCCGTCGAGCAGCAGCTTGCCGGGCACCTGCCCGTTGTTCGCTTTAAGCTTCGCATCGGCCATAATTTTGCGGCCTTCGAACTGCATCATCAGCCCGCCGATAATCGAGGTGGCCAAAGTAAGAAAAATCGTTTTGCCTAGTCCAAGCCGGTCGCCGACATAAACAAAACCGTAAAATTCTATGATGGGTACAATTAAAATCAGTGCAAATATCCATTTGCGCATCTTTTTACTCCTTACCTGAAGCCATTTTAAAGGCCAGCCCCCAAAACTATAAAATCTGCCCTTTCAGAATATTGTACAGCTCAGGCAGGGTTTTATCCAGTCGGACGGGTTTTATCTCCTTGTTTACCCAGGCATGCGAAGAAGATCCGGTAACCAGCAGCTCGCCCAGCCGCTCGCGGTCAACCGTCCATACACGGTCCAGGCCGGCGATTCCCTCGCCGCCTTCCTCCTCTTCCTCTCCCGATGCTTCCCATCTCCGCACCTCATATTGAAAATCCAGCCGCAGCGGACTGAAGCGAATCACACGGGTAAAAACGGCAATCCGATCGTCGTATAAAGCGGGTTGTCTGTAACGGATGTCCAGATCGATCACCGGCAGCAGCACCCCGCTCTCCTCCATCTGGCGGTAAGTAAAGCCGAACTGGCGGATAAACTCCGTCCGTCCCATTTCAAACCAGTTTAAATAATTGGCATGATAAACAATCTTCATTTGGTCGGTTTCCTGATACCGTACCCGCAGGCTGTGCGTATACCAGCTGCTCGAAGATTGTTGTGAATCTGTTTTTTCCCGTTTCATCCGTTCATGGCTCCTTTCAAAAAAAATATAAGCGGATCAAGACCAAAAAAGCAATGGCTCCGCGAGGCGGAAAACCATTGCTTTCTGGTAAAGGCCACAGCTCAAAGCCGTCTGCCTTATTTTTGGATTTGTCCGATTTTAACCAGGTTTGTAGAACCGGAACGGCCAAGCGGGATACCTGCAGTAATTACTACCAGGTCGCCTTCTTTAACCAGGCCGGAAGCCAGTCCGCCTTTCATGGCGTTATCAAACATGGCATCAGTGGAATCCGCCACTTCGCCTTTCACCGGCGTTACGCCCCAGGCAAGTGCCAGACGGCGCAGCGTTTGATCTTCCGTAGTCACGGCAATGATCGGGGATTGAGGGCGATATTTCGATACCATACGTGCCGTATGGCCCGTTTCGGTCGATGTAATGATCGCTTTGGCATTCAGATCCATCGCGGAGCTGGCAACCGCTTGGCTGATCGCCTCAGTAACGGTGCTTTGCTGAGCATGGCTCTGTTTTTCGAAAATTTCACGGTAAGCCAAAGCGGATTCCGCTTTCTCGGCAATACGGGACATAGTCAAAACGGATTCTACCGGATATTTGCCGGCAGCTGTTTCTCCGGACAACATGATTGCATCCGTACCGTCGAAGATGGCGTTGGCCACGTCGCTCGCTTCAGCGCGCGTAGGTCTTGGGTTGCGCTGCATGGAGTCGAGCATTTGAGTAGCCGTAATAACCGGTTTGCCTACACGGTTACATTTTTCGATCATCATTTTTTGTACCAATGGCACGTCCTCAGCCGGAATTTCGACGCCAAGGTCGCCGCGGGCAACCATCAAGCCGTCGGAAACTTCAAGAATTTCGTCGAGGTTCTCTACGCCTTGCTGGTTTTCGATTTTGGAGATGATCTGGATATGGGAAGCGTTATGTTTCTCAAGCAGAGCGCGGATTTCAAGCACGTCGCTTGCTTTACGCACGAAAGAAGCCGCAATGAAATCGATGTTTTGCTCGATACCGAATACGATGTCATTCGCGTCTTTCTCAGTGATACCCGGAAGCGAAATCGCTACGCCAGGAACGTTAACGCCTTTTTTGCTCTTAATGGTACCGCCGTTTACGATGCGGCATTTGATTTCGGTTCCTTGAATGTCTACTACAGTCAAACCGATCAAACCGTCGTCGATCAAGATCGTGGAACCCACTTCAACGTCGCCCGGCAGATCTTTATAAGTAACGGAAATTCGGTTTTGGTCGCCCAAGATTTCTTCCGTAGTCAATGTGATAAATTCGTCTTGAACCAGTTCGATCGGCTCAACAGCCAATTTGCCCGTACGGATTTCAGGACCTTTCGTGTCCAGCAGAATAGCTACCGATTTGCCCAACTCTTGGTTGGCCTGGCGGATATTTTTGATCCGGTTGCCGTGCTCTTCAAAGTCTCCGTGGGAGAAGTTGAGACGGGCTACGTTCATGCCAGCCATGATCAATTTCTTTGTGTTTTCCAATGATTCACTGGAAGGACCGATAGTACATACGATTTTCGTTTTACGCATTGGGTTTTCCTCCGTTTTTTTGAAATCTCTCTTTATTCGTCATAATCCAACACACTTTTTCCAACTATTAAATCTACTACAATCTTCCCTGTTTGTATAGGAGATTTGTCATTGCTTTCTCGATTTCCCGGCTATTCTCCACGAGCGGCCGCAGACTCGGCCGTCAGATCGGAAAGCGGGTCCATTTGTTCCTCAATGGCGCGTCTTTCAGCAAATTTACCGATCTTCCGGAATTTGTCATAACGGTCATTCAGCAGCTCTTCACCGTTTAAAGCCGTAAGCTCCTCCAGATGGCGGGTAATGGCCTCTTTGATGGCCGAAGCGGTTTCTTCGTAAGAACGATGCGCCCCGCCCCGCGGTTCAGGAACGATCTCTTCAATCACTTCCATCTCCAGCAAATCCTTGGCGGTAATTTTCATCGCTTCCGCAGCCTGGTCGGCCTTAGAAGCATCCTTCCACAAAATGGAGGCCGCCCCGTTTGGAGAAATAACCGAATAAATCGCGTTCTCAAGCATCAGCACCCGGTTGCCTACGCCAAGCGCAAGCGCCCCGCCGCTGCCGCCTTCGCCGATAACCACACAAATAACCGGAACCCGAAGCAAAGCCATTTCTTTCAGGTTACGGGCGATGGCCTCCGACTGGCCCCGTTCTTCAGCTGTAATGCCGGGATAAGCGCCTTTTGTGTCAATAAAGGTAATGATCGGCCGTCCAAATTTATCGGCCTGCTGCATCAAACGAAGGGCTTTGCGGAATCCTTCAGGATGCGGGCTGCCGAAAAATCTCGCGATGTTGTCTTTCGTATCTTTGCCCCGCTGCTGTCCCAATACGGTCACGGACACGCCGCCCAGCTTGGCGAGCCCGCCGACGACCGCAAGATCGTCGCCAAACAGCCTGTCCCCGTGGAGTTCGATAAAGTCCGTAAAAATAAGCCCGATCAGATCGAGCGATGTAGGACGCTGATGATGCCGGGCCAGATGCATTTTCTGCGAAGGGGAAATGTTGCTGTACACTTCCTCTTCGAGCTGGCGATAACGTTCTTCGAGCCTTGCGATTTCTTCGCTGAAGTCTATTCCCTTCTCGGCGCCGAACTGCTGCAGCTCTTCAATTTTCTTCCGCATCTCAACAAGCGGTGCTTCAAAAGGCATTTCACCCGCCAATTGCAGTTCCTCCCTTCACGCCGTGCAAATCAAGCAGCTTGGACAAGGTCGATTTCAGATCCTTGCGGTGGGTCACCAGGTCGAGCTGACCATGCTGCAGGTTAAATTCAGCCGTTTGAAAATCATCGGGCAGTTTCTGACGAATCGTCTGCTCAATGACAATCCGGCCGGCAAATCCGAATACCGCTCCGGGCTCTGCGATGATAATATCTCCAAGCATAGCAAAGCTGGCGGAAACGCCTCCAGTGGTTGGATCCGTAATCACCGATATATAGAGGCCACCGCGTTCATGAAAGCGGGCCAGCGCTGCGCTGGTTTTGGCCATTTGCATCAAGCTCAGAATGCTCTCCTGCATCCGGGCGCCGCCCGAGGTGGAGAAAATAATGAGCGGCAGCTCCTGCTCCGTTGCCGCTTCGATTGCCCGCGTAATCTTCTCGCCTACAACGGACCCCATGCTTCCCGTAAAGAAATCAAAGCTCATAACGGCCAGTACGGCCGGATAACCGCCGATAAGGCCTTGTCCGGTCACAACCGCTTCGTTCAAGCCGGATTTCAGCTTCTGCTGCTCCAGTTTGGACGCGTATCCCGGGAATTCCAGCGGATCGAGGGATTCCAGGTTTTCATCGAACTCCGTAAAGCTGTTCTCATCCGCGATGTAACGGATGCGTTCCCATGCGTTCAGCCGCATGTGATAACCGCAGGAAGGACAAACCTTTAAATTCTTCTCCAGTTCCTTGCTGTATTGAATGCTGCCGCACTTCGGACATTTATTCATCAAACCTTCCGGAATTTCACGTTTTGGACGCTCGCCGGTTTCTTCCGCACGGCCCTGGCCCAAACGCTCTGAAGGAATGGTCGCGTATTTTCTTTTCTTCTGAAACAAATCTTTGAACAAAAGCTACACCTCTTCAGCCGTTAATGTATTGGCCGCATCTTGCAGTTCATGCGATCCCCAAACGTTTATGTTACGGATGCAGAATCAAATTCAGAACTTCCTGCACTTCATCAAGCTCGCCTGACGGAACCAATATTTCAAAATGCCCCTTAGACATATTCACAGGACGGATGTGAACGAGAAACCCTTCTTCTGAAAGCTTGTTTTTGATCATTTCTGCCATTTTGGCGGTAGGAGCAATGTAAATAACCGTCCACATTATCGTTCGTGAAGCCCCCTTACAAACGTTCTGACCTGAATAATAGAACTATGATAACATAATTTTCATTTTTCCCGCAACAAACACGCCCGCGGCCAGACGGGCCTGCGCGGTTTCCTTTCCAGTCAGAACGCCTATTCCAGCTCCGCTTTCTTAACGACGTTCAGCTCGCTCAGCATGGCTATCAGTTGATCCGAAGGCCATTCTCCCTTCCACTTCACCGTCGCTTCGAGAGCTAAATGATTTTCCATTTTTTCCAGCGAAAAGCTTGTCACTTCGATATGCCGCTCCCTTAGCTTATTCAACAAACGTTCCGCCGCACCTGCTTCATTCAGCAGAAGAACATGGATTTTTTCAGTTTTCGGCGAAGTAAAACCTCTCCCTCCGAAACGGCTGTGCATCAAAATCTGGCCGACAAAGATGATGAGCGTAACCCCCAAGCCGATCCAATATAATCCGGCTCCGACGGCCATCCCGATGCCTGAGGTCGCCCAAATACCGGCGGCGGTTGTCAGACCTTTGATCGTCTGCTTCTGCATAAAAATCATGCCGGCCCCGAGGAAACTTACCCCGCTGACTACGCCAGCCGCAATCCTCGATGGATCCAGCGAAAGATTGTCCCATCCCATCTGGTCCCGAAACCCGTATTTGGAGATAATCATCATCAGTGCCGCGCCGACCGCGACCACGAAATGGGTTCGGACCCCGGCTTCTTTCATCCGGTTCTTCCGTTCATAGCCGATCAGCACCCCGCAAATACCGGCAAGCAGCACCCTGAGCAGCAGTTCGTATTGCGTCACGTCTTTCACCTTCCTCGCCCCATAACCGGCGGTATTAATGAACAAGTACAAGATAACCGTCCCCTGAACGAAGTTTTGAAGAGAATCCGGATCGATCCAGAGCCCAAAACAGGTATAATCCTGCGCGCCGCATACATCCGGCTCCGGGGAACCTTTACGGCCTATACTTGCTTATATCTTAACAAAATCAGCCGGATATGTTGAGAGCCGGGGAAATTTCCGTTTAGCGCCACTGGCGGTGCAGAGGACGCAGGGAGCCTGTCCGCTACCCGGGTCCCGTATCCGGACCGGCTGAACCCGTGAGGACGGCCGGTCGGGGCGGCAGGTTACAAATACTGGTTGGCTCCTTCGTTCTTATGGGCAATCCGGGCGGAAGCCGCCGCCGCGATGCCCGCAACCAAATCATCGAGAAACACATGGATGCCGTCGGTTTTATCGTTCAAAACGCCGATGATCCCCGGCTTCACCTTGTCCAAATAACCAAGACTCGTCAGTCCGATCATGCCGAATACGCTTGTTATGCCCAGCGCCATCGTTTCATCCACGCCGTACAGCGGTTCGTCCGCCTGCAGGATCGCCTGAAGCGGTTCCGGCAGCAGCTTTTTCTCCGCCAGCTCATCCAGCGCAATGCCGGTAAACAGTGTATATTGGACTTCCCTTTTGCCTAACACCGATTTGACGCTGTCCAAACACTCCTCTTCCTTCAATCCTGGATGATAAGGAGTCTGGAGCTGATAAACGATGGAAGCAATGGATTCGAGGCTGACGCCTCTCCGGAGCAGTTGGGCTTCCGCAATTTCATAGGTCATCTAATCCCTCCGCCTCTAGCGCGTAAAGTACGCCCGGCCAAATGACCGGTTCGTCCCGATCTTTGTCCTTGCGTGTTCCTAAGTGTATGCGCCGAGGAGGAAAAAAGTTCTTAAAACATTCTCGCATAAAAAGGAGCCCGCGAGGTGAAAAATCGCATGATTATCCATTAGCCCGATTATGCAAGTACTGATTTAGGCCGTTCCCAATGACCCGGAGTTTTCTTTTGATCCCGGGGATCCGGGGAAAAGGATTAACCTTCGAAACGTCGGCGGCGGATCTCAAAAAAACCGGCCTTCCGGAAATGCGGAAGGCCGGCGGCCTAAACGCGCCGGCTATTTGATTCTGACCGTCCCGGCGCCGAGCAGGTGCTCCATCGCCTTGATCAAGTCAGGCGACGGCTTGATGCGGTAGCGCTCGCTGAGGGCGAGCAGCCGGCCGCTGCTCTCGTAGAACAGCACCGTGGGCAGCGGCCCCGGATGCTGCTCCAGCATCTGCTTGAGCTGCTCCAGCAGCCGGGCGTCCTCCGCCGCCGCGGCGATTTTGATGAAGACGCGCTGACCAGGCGTCTTCACCGGACCTTCGCCGGCCCCGCCGGAGGCCGGCGGAGCCGCCGCCCAGCCAGCGCGGGCGGCGGCAGGACCGCCAGCCGGCCGCGTAAGCGGGCCGGCGCTGCCTTCGGCCGGTCCCGCCTGCGGACCGGCCCCGGCTGTCCGGGCGCCCGCGGCAGGCCCGGACTCCCGCCCCGCGGACGGCGCCGGGCGGCTGCCGGCGCCCGCGCCGCGCGTCCGCGGGGCCTGGGCCGCGCGGCGCAGCTGCGCGAGGCCCGGGGCGCCAAGCTGCGCCACTTCGTCGGCCAGCAGCTTGAAGCCCTCATCCTGCTGCTGCACCGTCGCCCGGACGGCCAGCAGCGCGCCTTTTTCCACGAGGTTCCGGCTTCTCGCCCACACCTCGGGGAAGAGCACGACCTCCACGCGTTCGATCTGGTCTTCCAGCTCCATAAACGCCATCGGTTTGCCCTTTTTGGTCGTGATCGCCTTCAGCGAAACCACCATGCCGCCTACGACCGTCCGGCTTTCGTCCTGCGCTTCGGCCAGGTCCATAAGCTTGTCTACGCCGTCTTCAGAAAGCAGGTCTTCAAAATCGTCCAGCGGGTGACCGGACAAATACAGGCCGAGCAGCTCGCGCTCCAGCGACAGCTGATCCGCCGCCGACATGCGCGGCACGTCCGGATAAGGAATGTCCCAGTTGACCGTTTCCACGAAATCGAAAAACTGGATCTGCAGATCCTCCCGCTCCTTGCGCCATTTGAGCGCGGCCTCCACCGCTTCGTCCAGCATCGCCAGCAGCTGGGCGCGGTGTCCGGGCAAGCTGTCAAACGCGCCGCCCTGAATCAGCGACTCGATGACCCGCTTGTTGCAGACCCGCAGATCGACGCGGCGGCAAAAGTCCAGCAGGCTTTCGAACGGTTTCTCGGCCCGCTCGCGGATGATGCTTTCCATCGCCTGGGTGCCGACGTTTTTGATGGCGGCCAGACCGAAACGAATGACGCCCATACCGCTATCTCTGCCGTCATCGCCAGTACCCTCCGTTTGCCCTTCGTTTTCTCCTGCGGCCGTTCCGGCATTCCCGCCGGAAACGGCTCCGTTTGCCGAAAGTCCGCCACTCCGGCGCGGCGTAAACAACACGCCGCTGTCGTTCACGTCCGGCGGGAGCACTTTGATCCCCATCCGCCGGCATTCGACGATATATTCCGCCACCTTGCGGTGGCTGCCCATCACGGCCGTCAGCATGGAGGCCATAAATTCGACCGGATAATGGGCTTTCAGATATGCCGTCTGGAAAGCAAGCACGCCGTATGCCGCGGCATGAGCGCGCGGGAAGCCGTAGTCCGCAAAACGGACGATCATGTCGTAAACGGCGTTTGCATCCTGCTCGGTATATCCCTGCTTAAGGCTGCCGGCCACAAAATGTCCGCGTTCCTCGTCCAGCACTTCCCGTTTTTTCTTGGAAACGGCCCTTCTCAGCAAATCCGCTTCGCCAAGCGAAAATCCCGCCATATTGGAGGCGATCTGCATGATCTGTTCCTGGTAAACGATAATGCCGTACGTATCCTCCAGGATCGGCTTCAGATCCTCATGCGGATATTCGACCTCCAGCAGACCGTGTTTGCCTCCGATATACTTCGGTATAAATTCCATCGGTCCCGGACGGTACAGAGCAACGACGGAAATGATGTCTTCGAATTTGGACGGGCGCAGATCCTTCAGCACCCGGCGGATGCCGGAGGATTCCAGCTGGAAAATGCCCGTCGTTTCCCCCTTCGAAAGCATTTCATAGGTCGGGGGATCATCATCGGGAATGAGGCGGAAATCCAGGGCGTTTCTCCCCTGGCTGACGATCCAGTTCATGCATCTTTCAATAATCGACAAGGTGCGCAAACCGAGGAAATCCATTTTCAGCAGCCCGATCGACTCCAGATTCTCCATGGAATATTGGGTCAAAGCGGCTACTTCGCTGCCTTCCTGCAGCGGCACGGCGTCCGTCAGGGGGTCGCGCGAAATAACGACGCCCGCGGCATGGGTAGAGGCGTGGCGCGGCATGCCTTCGACCTTCATCGCTGTATCCAGCAGCTCTCGAATGCGCGGCGAGGAGTCGTAAAGTCCTTTAAGATCCGGGCTTTCCTTGAGCGCACGCTCCAGGGTGATCCCGAGATGGGAAGGAATCAGCTTCGCCACCTTGTCCACCTCGCCGAACGGCACGTTCAGGGCACGGCCCACGTCCCGGACGGCGGCTTTGGCCGCCATGGTGCCGAACGTAATGATCTGGGCTACATGTTCGGGGCCGTATTTCTCCGCGACGTAAGCGATGACTTCATCCCGCCGCTCGTCGCTGAAGTCGATATCGATATCGGGCATCGTGACCCGTTCCGGATTCAGGAACCGTTCGAAGAGCAGCTTATATTTCATCGGATCAACATCCGTAATGTGCAGCGTATAGGCAACGAGACTGCCCGCCGAGGAACCCCGTCCGGGACCGGTGACGATCCCTTGTTTATGGGCGTAAGCGATAAAATCCCATACGATCAGAAAATAATCGGAAAATCCCATCCGGTCGATAACGCCCAGCTCAAATGACAGCCTTTGTTCCAGCTCCGCGCGCAGCGTGTCATCCTGCCAGCGCTCCAGCTGACCATAGCGTTCCTCCAGCCCCTTCCGGCACAGCTGCTCCAGATAACCGGCCGCATTCAGGCCATCCGGGAGCGGACGATATTCAGGCAAAATCGACCGTCCGAACTCGAGCTGCAGATGGCATTTATCTGCGATAACAGCCGTATTCGCCAGAGCTTGGGCCCACTGCGGAAACAGCCGCGCCATTTCCTGCTGGCTTTTCAAGTAAAGCTGGTCGGTCGGAATTTTAAACCGTTCCTCATCGTCCACGTTTTTCCCGGTGCCGATGCAGATCAGCACATCCTGAACGTCGGCGTCCTCGCGCTGGAGATAATGGACGTCGTTGGTCGCTACCAGCTCCACGCCGATTTCCTCCGCCAATTCCACCAGCAGCGGGTTCACCTTCTTCTGCTCGGGAAGGCCGTGATCCTGGATTTCCATATAAAAATCTTCGCCAAACACTTCCTTGTAGCGTAAAGCTGCCCGTTTGGCCTCCTCGCGGCGGCCGTGCAGCAAATGCTGGGGCACCTCGCCGCCCAGGCAGGCGCTGAGCACAACCAGCCCTTCGCTGTGTTCCTCCAGTGCGGCCCAGTCGATGCGGGGTTTATAATGAAACCCCTCCAGATGGCCGATGGAGCACAGCTTCATCAGATTCCGGTAGCCCTGCTCGTTTTTGGCAAGCAGGATCAGATGATAGATCGGCTGGTCCTTCCGGCTGCCGCGTTCCTTACGGGAGTCGGCCGTAAAATAAGCCTCCATGCCGATAATCGGCTTGATGCCTCTGGATTGGCAGAGCTTGTAAAAAGGAACGGTTCCGTACATTACCCCGTGATCCGTCAAAGCCAGAGCCTTCATGCCGTACTCCGCCGCCTTGTCCACCAGATCCTCAAGCCTGGCCGCTCCGTCGAGCAGGCTGTATTCGCTGTGCACATGCAGGTGCACAAAACTTTCGCCAGTCATCTTTGTCCCTCCCCGCTGCGGCCGCTGCCGCAGTAATTTATCCTTTTATGGATGACGTACATGCAAAGCCATCAAACCGCGTTAAGCGGATATTTTTTCTAATAACCCTTTATCAAAAACGCAGACAGGCCGTTTAACGGCCGCGGTTTTCTCATTGCTAAAATAGGCACATCCGTTCCTATCAAAGATTTTATCATACATCGGCACGGTTCGCCCATACAATGATAGAAAAGCGCTCCGGACAAGCGGGGCTGAGAGGAGTATCCGGAACCATGAGCTCGTTTATGACCAAAGCTATTCTCGATTTTTTTATCGCCTTTGGCATCGTTCTGGGAGGCGCGATGGTAGGGGGCATCGGGGCTGTCATTTCCCTTCAGCCGCCGACCCAAACCATGCTTGACGTTTCGGACCGCATCAAAATCTGGGCGCTCGCCGCCGCGGTTGGAGGCACCATTGACCCGATGAGGGTGATTGAAAGCAACTTTTTCGACGGGAACCTGTCGCCTGCCATCAAGCAGATCTTATATCTGGTATTCGCCTTTCTCGGCGCGCATATGGGTTCCGAGCTGGTCAAGTGGGTATGCGGAGGGAGCCGGGGATAACCTATGAGAGTGCCGCAGTTCGACCGTTTCCGTCCTTTCATGCAGCTCATGGGCGTCTTCGTGCTGGGGATGCTGGTGGGCAGCGTTGTCTATAACTCCCTTTATCATGCCGCTTACAATCGAATCTGGACCGAAAAAAAAGACCTGCAGATCGAATTGGAGCAAGCCAAAATCGATCTGCAGGCCATGAAAAAATACAGCAACAGGCAAACGGCCATCAAGGAAATCAAAATCACGATCGAGGATCATGACCCGCCCTTCGATTCCCTTGTGGTCAAGGAAGTGACCCAAAAGCTGCAAACCGAGCTGAACGTCCTGCGCGGTCGGAATATGTACGACATTGACAGCGACGCCAAAATGACGCGCATCTTGTTAAACCAGAAAAGGTACGTAGTCCGGGACAAGGAATACAGCATCCAGATCAAAACGATGCTTGTCAGCGAAGGCGTCCTGCAGGTCTGGGTCGATTTAAAGGTAGCCGCTCCTTAACCAAGAAATCCTTCCATCGTCCTTTCAAAACGCTCCGTCAACCGTGATCGATCGCCTGCAGCGTCATAACGGCTTTGGCCGCAATCCCGTCATGATGGCTCATCACGATCTCCAGCTTGCACGTCCGCCGGCTGACTTCCAGAACGATGGGTGTGATGACGACCTGATTTTCAATCTGCAGCGGTTTAATGAAATAAGCGGTCATATTATCCACCACATAACCGCTCCCGCTGAGATCTTTGGCCGCCGCCAGCCCAGCCTGGGTCATCAAGGAAGACAACACGCCTTCCGAGATCGTGCCCAAATAAGTGGCCATTTGCGGGGTGATGATGCCGTGGAAAAATAAATGGCCGTCCGCCCCCCGCTCCTCGGCAAAACCGTTCCACATCAGCTGCTCAAACGTTTCGCCCAGCTGCGGCTGGTTCTGCGCGTCCCGCATCGCCTGCAGCACTTCTTTGCGGGTAACGGAGGAAACCAGCTTCCGGTTCCGGTCTACGATCGGCAGAAAATCTATGCCCTCCCAGACCATGATCTGGGCGGCCGAGGCCAGCGAGGTCTGCAGCCCGGCCGTAACCGGATTCCGGGTTACGTATTTTTCGATAGACTGGTCCGCATCCGCTTCTTCAATATCTTTCCGGCTGATGATGCCGATCACCCGGTTCCAGTCGTCCGTCACTGGAAACCGGGATTGCCCCGTTTCGGCAGCAAGGCGTTCGAAATCGGCGACAAAGCTGCTGATCTTCAGATAGCCGGTTTTCCTTTTGGCCGACGTGACGATATCGTCGATGAGCATAATTTTTTTCTTGATAATCCGGTCAAAAATCGCCCGGTTGATCATGGAAGCCACCGTAAACGTATCGTGGCGCGAGGAAATGATCGGAAGCGCCAGCTTGTCCGCCAGCTGCTTCACTTCCCGGCTGGTGCCGAAACCGCCGGTGATCAGGACGCCGGAGCCCTGCTCCAGCGCCAAAATATGCGCATCCTCGCGGTTGCCCACGATCAGCAGGCTTCCCGCGTCGATATAACGGACCATAGCGTCAATTTTCATGGCCCCGATTACATATTTGTGCAGCGCTTTGCCGAGCCCTTCGTTGCCCCCAAGCACATGCCCTTCCACGATCTCCACCACATCCCCGAAAGACAGCTGGTCGCTCAGATTGCGCGGCTTTTTCTCCACCCGCACCGTTCCGATCCGTTCCTTCGTGATGACGATGCCCACATTTTCGGCTTCCTTCACCGCCCGGTAAGCCGTTCCTTCGCTGACGCCGAGATTTTTCGCCAGCTTGCGCACGGAAATTTTGGTGCCTACCTTCAACCCTTCAATATACTGAAGCAGCTGCTCGTGTTTGGTAATGGATTCTTCGTGTCCCTCCATCTGTACCCCTCCGGATGCAAATCTGTACTAATCTGTATCTATTATAGCATTATTGCCGGCATCCCGAAACTCATCCCTGCTCCCTGCTGTCCGAGAACCTGCCTGCTGTGCACAAAAAGCCCCGCCATCCTAAAAGGACAGCAGGGCTTGTCTTTTCCGAAATTATAACGGGCGGCTTTGCTTGCGGCTTTTGGACCACTTGAGCTGCCATTCACGAAGTTTGGCCTGACGGATCCATTCCAGCTGTTTTTTGTTTTCGGTATCCACGCCAAGAATGAAATGCAGGTGAGCGCCGATGACCAGAAAAGCAAACAAGGCCCAGACCACGCCAAACCAGGATACCCAGCCGCTCCCAGGAGCGAAGGATATCATTGGCAGCGCATACAGCAGCATGGCCAGCGCGACCAGCATGTACAGGATATGCTTCAATTTTCCCCATATTGTCATTGGATAAACACTCCTTCACCAGAAATCTATATTTCTAGTCTATGAAGCTTTCAGACAAATATGAGAGTTAATTTATGAAAGATTCCGTTTCGCAGTTTTATTTTACAGGCCGCTTCCATATAGGTGCTGCAGGCTGTCGGAAATAATCTGGTTGACATCCTGGATAATGACGCTCAAACGGCGTTCGGCGTCAAACAGGCGGCGAATGTTCAGGTTCAGGCTGAGCGTATCGAACAGCTTCTCCATCTGCTCCATCTCTTCCTGAGCCGGCATGTCGCCGGACATCATGCGCTGCTGCACATCCATCTGGCGGGCGCGGAAATCCTCCAGCATCCGTTTGCTTTCCGGATCGGCATCCACCAGCTTCATGGCCGCGTTGATTTCTTCCACTTCCTTGCTCTCTTTAAGGGCCTTGGCAAGCCCGTGAGCCTGATCGTAAATGTTCATAAAGTTACCTCTCCTCTATCACCTTAGTCTTTGGCATTATACCGTACCCGGCATCCCGAAGCAAAAAGCCCCGCAAATTCCTGCCAAGGCTAATCACCAAGGTAAAAATGTCCTCATATGATGAAATACATGCAACCATGCAGGTCGTGCCAACAGTATAAAGTGACCAGCCTCAGGTTGGAAGGAGAACGTCAAATGCCCTCCATAAAACTACCCATAAAAACCATGAATCCCGGTGTACTCGGGGAAAGCGACATTGTGCTTGGGGCAGCTGCGGTGAAACGGATGAAAATCCCCTCCCAAACCCCTATCCGGCTGTTGTTCGGTTCCTTTGAACATTACGTCAAAGTGATTCCGCAAAGCAAAGCAAACAGCCTGCGCATCAGCCAGAGTCTGGCCGAAAAAATGAGGGTGCCCCCGCACACCGTACTGCGCCTTGTGTATACGCCAAACTCGAGAACCCTGCATCTGGGGCCGGTTATCGGCGTTCTGCTCAGCCGCGATTATCCGGGTAATCCGGAACGCCCCTTTGGGCAAATGACCGCTTTCTGCAAGGAGATGACGTTTGCGGGACATAAGCAGGGAGCGTTTATTTATTTTATTACTCCTGGCGGCATTGAAAAAGGCATCTCCAGCATCCAAGGGTGGGTATACGACAAAGGCTGGCGTACGGCTGCCGATTTCCCGGTGGCTGACGTCTATTACAACCGCCTGACTTCCCGCAAGCTTGAGAACAAACCCAGCGTGCAGCATTTTATGCGCGAGGTCAAAAGCCGCAATCGAAGCCACTTTTTCAACGAAAAGTATCTCGACAAAACCGAAGTCTTCGAAGCTTTACAGCAGGACGCCCGGCTGGTTCGTTATCTGCCCGAATCTCACCCGCACCGGGGATTGTCCAGCCTCAAGACCATGCTTGCCAAATATCCGGTCGTGTTTCTGAAGCCGGTGAAGGGCAGCCTGGGCAAAGGCATTATCCGGATTAACCGGATGCCGGGAGGCGCTTTTTTATCGCAAACGACCCAGGAATACGGAATCCGCAAGCAAAATCATGAAAACCTGAACAAACTTCACAACGCTTTGGCCGGCAAAATGAAAACGACCCGCTATCAGATTCAGCAGGGCCTGCAATTGATCGAAATCGGGAAACGTCCGGTTGATTTTCGGGCTCTGGTGCAGAAGAACGGCCAAGGGCAATGGGCCGTAACCTCTGTAGTGGCACGCATTGCCGGTTCTCAGCATTTTGTCTCCAATCTGGCCAGGGGCGGAACACTCTCCACCGTTAAAGAAGCCGTCAACCGCAGTTCCCTGCCAACTGCGATTAAAGAGAAAGCGGGTGCCCGGCTGAATAAAGCGGCGCTTGAAATTGCCCAAGGCATGGATGAACGCTCCATGGCCCATTTCGGCGAATTGGGCATTGATTTGGCAATGGATCAAACGGGACGCATCTGGCTGCTTGAAGTCAATTCAAAGCCGTCCAAAAATGACAACACCCCGCTCGGCGACAACAAAATCCGGCCGTCGGTTCGCCGGCTGCTGGAATATTCCAATTATCTGTCGGGGTATTGACCGGATGTTAAAAGCGCCTTCCCTGTTCACGGGAGGGATCCGGAAACGAAAGGAGTCACGATATGGAACCTAACAGGCAGGCTGCATGGGGGCAGCCAAAAACAACAGGAACATTCGGCATCCTTGTAAAGGCGACTCCAGATGGTCCGGCGCCTTTTGCCGAATCGGGATTTGCCCGGAAGCTCTGCCAGGCCGCATCGGGACACGGTTTAACCGCTTTCGCCTTCACCCCCCAAGCCGAAACGGATGAGCGCTTTATCGGCGGTTATACCTTCCTGGACGGAGGCTGGGTAAAACGCAGGTTCCCGCTGCCGGACATCGTCTATGACCGCTGCTTCAGCTCCGGAACACAGAAGCTGGAAAAACGCAGGAGCCTTGCGCAGCTTGCCGAAAAACATAAATTCCGCTACCTGGGAAGAGGAACGGCGGGCAAGTGGGTAGTTTACGAAGCGTTAAGTCAAAACCCGGAGATTGCCCCTTATTTGCCCGAAACCCATAAATACGAAAACTTCAAACAGTTAAAAGGATTGATGGCGCGCTGGCAGGGAGAGGTTTTTCTTAAACCTCAATTCGGTACTCATGGCAAATTGGCGCTGCATCTTAAGGAGCGCCAAATCGGGGAGCAAAGCCGGTATTTCCTGACCGGCCGGGACGAAAGCAATGAAATCATCCGCCGCCAATTCTCCACCGGGCGGGAAACCGGCCGATTCATTGAAGCGATTCGGAGGAGCAGACCCTTTTTGGCACAGCCCAGCCTCAGGCTTTCGACCCGCGACGGGGAGCCGTTCGACATCCGGGTGCTGATGCAAAAAGGCGAAGCCGGCCAGTGGAAGCTGACCGGCATGGCCGCACGGGTAGGCAAAGCCGGTTCCCTTACCTCCAATTTGCACGGAGGAGGAAAGGCCTTCCGCGCAGACCAGCTGCTGAGCCGCGAATTCGGCCCCGCCGCTGCCCGTTCCGCCATCACTGTCCTGCGCCGGCTGTCCGCCGTTATCCCGCCTTATCTGGAAGAAAGATTCGGAAGGCTGGCGGAGCTGGGCATCGATTTCGGAATCGATTCGGACGCCAGGGTCTGGGTGATCGAGGTCAACTCCAAACCCGGCCGCAGCGCCTTCAGCTTTATCGGCGACAGAACCGGAGCCCATAGAGCCGTGGAGAATCCCGTTTTATACGCCTGTTATTTGCTGAAACAACCTGGAAGCTTTTGAAGCGCGGGATTCGCTCGTTTCCGCAAGCCGCTTCAACTGAAGATCATTTGCCGCGCGTTCATGGAAATGAGCTCTGCGCAGCAAAACTCTTAGGAGGATAACCATGAGTTTGACTTTCTGCAATGTGCACTTTACCCAGCAGCCCCAAAGCGTTGTTTATGTATCGGGCGCCCTGCTCAAAAAACTCAAGCTGGACGGCAAAAAAAAGGTAAATCTGCGGCTCGGCGCCGACCGGATTTATGCATCCGTCAAGCCGATCCGCAAATCGGGCAACCATTTGTACCTGGCTTCAGGCGTAAGACGGGGCATCCGCGTTCCGAAAACCGGCTCCATCTTCCTTCGCAGCCTGCAGCAGAATGACGAAGTGCAGATCGGACCGCTCATCGGCGTACTCTCCGACGGTCCCACTTCTTCTTCCCAGTCGCCCTTCGGATCCCGGACCGGTTTCATCAAGTCGCTGCTGCGCGAAGGCAGCAAGATGTGTTACATTTTCGCCTTCACACCCCGGGACATCAATTGGCAGGAAGAGACGGTGAACGGCTTTTTCCTGAACGAATCAGGGACGTTTTACCGCCAGCGCGTCCCGCTTCCCGATGTCGTTTATAACCGCCTTCCGAGCCGCAGGGCGGAAACAACTTCATCGATTCAGCAGCTTCGCGAAAGGTTTATCCGCAAGAGAATTCCTTTTTTCAACTGGAGTTTCTTCAATAAATCCGATATTTACCGGCTGCTAGAGCATGATCCGGCTGTAAATATATATGTTCCCGAATCGATTGTTAATCCTTCCGGGGACCAGATCAAGGATATGCTGGACCGGCATTCCATCGTTTATTACAAACCCAGCGGCGGAAGCCTAGGCAACGGCATTTACCGGATCTCCTACGTGCCGCAGAACGGCTATTTCGTCAGATACCGCAAAAAATCCGGCAACGTGCTGCAAAAATTCGGCAGCTTTAACTCGCTCATGAGAACTCTCCAGCAGCGGCACGGCCGGGGACTCCGCACTTACGTTGTACAGCAGGGCATCCGGCTGATCGAGGTGGACGGCTGCCCGATCGACTTCCGCTTCCATATGCATAAAAACGGGCGCAACCAGTGGGTCGTCGTAGGCATCGGAGCCAAAAAAGCCGGCAAAGGCAGCGTAACCACCCATATTAAAAACGGCGGCTCCCTGCTTACGCCGCAGCAGGCGCTGGCCCGCGCGTTCGGGGCAAGGGGCGAAGAGGTGCTGCGCAAGGCCAAACAGGTCGCCGTTACGCTGGCCGAAGGCATCGAGCTGCATCATGAACATTTGATCGGCGAGCTTGGTTTTGATCTCGGCATCGACAAAGACGAAAAGATCTGGATGTTTGAAGCCAACGCGAAGCCTGGACGATCAATCTTTAAACATCCGCAGCTTAAAGTCGAAGGAAGAGCTTCCATCCAGCATATTCTGGAGCACTGCATGTACCTCAGTAAATTCCGGAGGAGAGAAGAACCATGACCGTCACGCCCCTAGAAGACCGCAAACCGGTTATCGCCATCCTGACGGTTTCTGATCCTGCCCGGAGATTTTCCGGCAACCACGCCAATTTCCGGGACATTGTAAAAACCGGCAGAGACCTTGGTTACGTGGTATACGTGCTGACCACCAGGGATCTCAAGCTTTCCCAGGAGCAGCTCCAGGGTTATGTTTACCAGACGGACAGCAAACAGTGGGTCCAGCAATGGTTCCCGCTGCCGGATGTGATCTACAACCGCATCCCGACCCGGGAAGAAGAGAAAAAAGTGTTGATCCAGCGAAAGATCAACGCTTGTCTGAGCCATCCGCGCATCCATTTGTTTAATCCTTTTTTCTTTAATAAATGGAAGCTGTTCAGCTGGCTCCGGAAGTCCAAGCAAACGGCGGAATTCGTTCCGGCCACCAAACGGCTAAGCTCCCGTTATTCGCTGGCCTCCATGCTGGACGAATATCCCAGCTTGTATTTGAAGCCCGAAAGCGGCAAAGCCGGAAAAGGGATAATGAAGCTCTCCTTTAATCCGGAGGAGAGGAAACCGTATAAGCTGATCATCCAGGCTCCCGGCCGGAACATGGTTTATAAAACGGGCAAATTCCCGCTGCTCTGGCGCCGCATCCGCATGGAAACCGGCAGAACGCCTTACATCGTGCAGCAGGAGATCCGGCTGGCCAGCTATAAGGACCGGCGTTTCGATCTTCGGCTGCTGGTTCAGAAGACGAGCCGCGGATTCTGGTCCGTCACGGGCATCGGCGCAAGGCTGGCCGGGAAACGGCGGATCACCACCCACGTTCCGCAGGGAGGCTCCGTAGAGGATCCAAAGGATATGCTGCTGTCGACCTTCGGGAGTTCGATGACCGAAGAAATCATGGAGCTGGCCCGCTCCTCCGCTGTGATTATCGCCCGCCAAATTGAAAAAGCCTGCAACCATACGCTTGGCGAAATGTCGATGGATTTAGGGGTCGATGAAGACGGAAAGCTGTGGTTTTTTGAAGCCAACGCCAAACCGATGAAATTCGACGAGCCTCAAATCCGCCAAAAATCGCTGCACCGCCTGTTCCACTACAGTAATTATCTTTTCAAAACCCAAAAAACTTGAAGACCGGTAAAGAACAGGAAAAAGCCAAACAAGGAGGCGATTTGATGAATATATCCTCCGTCCGTCCGGAAGAGCTGGCTTCCTGGGAAAAATATCACGGCACGCTGCTTGCCTTTGTCCGCAAATACGGCGCTAAGCGCATTACGTCTGAAGCGTACCGCTCCATCCTCCGCCTGACTCCTCAAGCTTTTGCCGAACCCGGCACCGGGATCATGCAGGCAACGGTATGGACGGAGGACGGACGGCGCCTCGCCGGCGTGCTTTGCACGGCAAGATACGGCAATGAGCTGAGCGCAGCCGTCGTTCACCCGCTTTACCGGAACAGAGGCATCGGCACGCTCCTGATGAAAGCCCAGCTGGAGCAGTTTGGACGGCTCGATTGCAAGGTTGCCGTGGATAATCTGTCCAGCCTGAAAATGTGCTTCAAAGCCGGATTGTCAGCCAGCGGCATCATCGAAGGTCCAACCGGCAAACCAACGCTTCTTTTGTCAGGGAAGCCGGGGGAATATCGCGAGCGCTCCGGCAGCCGGTAAAGCCATCCTCCCCAAATTAAAGAAGGTGAATATTTTGCCAGAGCCTGTACTGGGCATTCTTACGCTGTATTTGAATGATAAAAAGCAGCTCGAGGAACGGAAAATTTATGAACGCATGACCCTGGAAGGGGAAAAAATCGGTTTAAAAATCATCGTTTTTACGCCGGCGGACGTCAACACCGCAAAAAACAGGATCCATGCCCTGGTCTTTGACCCGGAGCACCAAAAATGGACGCGAGCCTGGCAGTCTTTTCCCGACATGATCTTCGATCGCTGCCGCATTCAGCGGAGCAAACGGTTCGAACAGCTTATCGTCTTCCGCAGACGATACGCACATCTTCATTTCCTGAACAAACCGCTGCGGGATAAATGGACGATTTATCAGGTGCTGTCGCGCAAAGCCGAGTTCCGAGACTATTTGCCGGAAACCGTCTTTTTCAACTCCCTTTCGGACGTTCACAGCATGCTCAAGAAAAACAGCCGGATCTACATCAAACCGATTCAGGGCACCGGCGGAAGAGGCATCCTGTGCGTGGAGAAGCTTGAGCCGCAGATGTACAGGATCCAGGGCAGGAACCGGCAGAGATCCATCGTCCCGCCGCAGAAGCTGCACCTTTCGAGAATGGGACCCTATTTGCTGAACTGGAAAAAAGGCACCCGTTTCCTTGTCCAGGAAGGCATCGACATCAGGCTGCCTAACGGCCGCGTCCACGATTACCGGATGCTGGTGCAGAAAAACGGGAGCGGCGTCTGGTCGGTGACCGGCTGCGCCGGCCGGATCGGCCCGGCCCGGAGCGTTACCTCCAATTTGCACGGCGGGGGCTCCGCCGCGGAAATGAACACGCTGCTGAAAAAATCGATCCATTCGGAGCAGCGGGTGCAGGAGATCCGCAGCGATGCCGAAAAGGTAAGTTTGGCCATCGCCGCTTATCTGGAATCGTTATACGGGCCTTTATGCGAGCTTGCCCTGGATTTAGCCATTGACCGCAAGGGGCGTATCTATGTGCTGGAGGTCAATCCGAAGCCGGCCCGTGAGGTGTTCGCCAAAATCGGCGACAAGGAAGCTTACCGGAACGCCATCCTGAAACCGCTGGAATATGCCTTGTGGTCCTATAAACAGAAAACCAAAAAAACAGACCTCTCCGTATAGGGGTCTGTTTTTTTGGTTTCGGCGTTTCGCCGGCCCGGCTAATCGCCTTGCGCCTGATCATACAAATCAACCAGCTGGCTAAACTCCGTGATCAGCACGTCGGAGCCCTTAAGCTCATCTTCTTTGCCAAAGCCGGCATAACGGCAGCCAATGACGGTCTGCCCGTTTTTCCTGCCGGCTTCCACATCGGAGGAGCGGTCTCCGACCATCCATATCCGATCGAGTCCGTGATCCTCCATAAGCCGGCGAAGCAAGTCCACTTTCGAGGCGGTTCTGTATTCGCCCGCACTGTACAAACCGTCAAACAACGGAGCGATCTTGTGAGCCGCAGCAACGCCTTTCACATAATGCTCAAGCCCGTTGCTCGCCACAAACAGCTTAACTCCCCTGTCATGCAGCGCCTTAAGCGTCTCGGGGACCGAAGGATACAGCTCGGAAATCGCTTCCTCCAGCCCTTGAAGCTCCAGCTCCAGCAGCAGCTCATCCGCTCTGCGGTGGACATGGACCTGCTCGTCCGGCATGACCACCTTCCAGATATCCTCCAGCAGCATGCCCAAACTGCCGAGCATCAGGCTTTCCGGCGGCGTTTCTCCCTTATAAAGCCCTTCCTTGCGCAATTGGTCAAACACCCCATGATAGGCGGGAATCAGCAGCGTTTCCGTTTTAAACAAAGTGCCGTCCATATCAAATACCATCGCTTGCGGTTTGGCAAGCGGTTGTCCGGTTTCCATTATCGCGGTTTCCTCCTCAGCATCCGTTCCAGACGGATGTACGGTTTCGGTTCAGCCTTTTCTGATCTTAAAGCAGCGAGGCCCCATTTGTAAACGGAGACGGGTTTACCGGACGAAATAAACGATTTCGTTGGTGACATCCAGCGCGTTGAGCTGGCCCCCGAATACGGCGCCCCCATCGATGCCGATAATGTTGTTTTTTCCATAAAAAACATGGTTATTCTCCGGATCCTGATGAAGCCCGTTCGTAGGCGTATGCCCAAAAACTACTTTCTTCTCTCCGGCATAACCGTTATGAAACAGCTCCCGGATCCACATCAGCGTATAGGGCGGTGTTTCAGCCGGCTTGAGGGCGGGATCAACTCCCCCATGGACGAAGATATAATCATCGATTTCGATGTAGTGATCCAGGTTATTCACAAATTCAAGATGTTTCCATAATTCCGGCGCATACAAAATCGGCATACGGAAGGTTTCTCCCGTCCCTTTTGCTTCAATGTCCCGTTCGAACATTCCGTAGCTGAGCAGCGTTTTATCGCCTCCGTTCCGGACCACCCAGCGGTTCCAAGGCTGTTCCTGTTTGGTCGTGAGCGCCTGGATCATCAGGTCTTCATGGTTGCCTTTCAGCACATGCGCTCCTTGTTTCTTAAGCCCGATCACCGTTTCCAATACCTGTCTGGAATGGGGTCCCCGGTCGATATAATCCCCCAGTAAAATAAGCCGGTCCTTATCCGGGTTGTATTCGGCCGCTTTAAGCAGCCTTATCAGCTTGTCCCATTCCCCATGGATATCGCTGACGGCAATCATTCTTTCCATATCCTCTTCCCCCTGTATTCCCTTGGTGTTTGGCTTTTCCGATCTTCAACAAGTATAATTTCTATCATATAGGCAAATCCCGGCAGCACGCAAACCCTAATCCTTCAGATTCGCCTTTCGCGGATTTCAGCAAAATCTGTTGGCAGGCAGCAGGGATTAATTTACAATAGGTCTATTGGGTTTTATTTTCGGACAATTCGATCACGCTCCATTTACTTCTAAATTCGTGTGGTGAAACCTTTGAAATTAAGAGAAGTATTTGTCCCGTTCTCGCCCTCCTTACACAGGCAAAGAATTTGGATACACAGGTTCCTGCGGATTTATTGGATCATTATCCTATTGCAGGCGGCTGCTCAGCTGTTCGCTTACTGGACCTTGCCTTACGACAGGACGCCTAACGATTTTTATATGAATGCCGTGCTGTACCCGACCATCGTTATGGGAGCTGCCGTATTCGCAGCGGAATGCGTCCACAAGTGGGCCTATCGGTATTCCTTTTTTACCCTGTTTGGAGCCGGGGCCGTATTAAGTATTCAAATTATTGAATTACATATGGATATTCGCATCATTACAGCCATTTTGCTGCTGCCGATTATTGCTTCGACCATTTTCTTTCGAATGGATCTGACCCTGTTGACCTCCTTATTGCAAACGGCGGCTTTTTTATGCATGTATTTTGGCGATGCCTGGCTCAGGACCTTTTTCAGCCCCTTTGACATGATTGCCGTTCCGCTTTTTTTATTAGGCAGCACTCTCGTCTCCCTCACCATTATTATTAGCGGACGGGAGCTGGCAAGCGATCTGGAACTGGCGATTGCAGAGAAGCGATATATTTTGAGGCAATCGAAAAAGGATGCCCAAACCGGGTTATACAACCATATTACTTTCCAGCAGTTTTTTGAAACCGCCTTACAGGATGCAGCTTATCAAGGGGAATTTTTTTATCTTGCCCTGCTGGATATCGACAACTTCAAAATGGTCAACGATCATTACGGCCACCGGACCGGAGATTCGATCCTGCTGAATGTGTCGCGGGTCATCCAGGAGAATATGGATCCGGGCGATATTGCCGCCCGCTACGGCGGAGAAGAGTTCGCCCTTCTTCTGTTCAGCAAGGACTTCCATGAAGCTTATTCCGTGCTGGAACGGATTCGCAGGCAAATTTCGGGGATGGTCTTCGAGGAGCTAGACGGCAGAGCCGTAACGGTCAGCATCGGACTAAAAGGATACACGCTGGGGGTTTCCAAGGAAAGGATGTTCGAGGAAACCGATGCCCTGCTCTACCGGGCCAAACGTTCCGGAAAAAATCAAGTCGCCGTTTAGTTTAAGTCGCAGTTCCGTTTAAAGCTTTCATTTTGCATAAACCTTCTAACAAACGAAGGGATGCCTCCTCTGCGGAGCATCCCTTTTGTTTATCCAGCTGAATATCAGAAGATTTTTTTCGATCCCCGATCGTCCTTCAAGATCTCGACCGCTTCCCTGAAACGCAGGGAATGCACGATTTCGCGTTCGCGCAGGAATTTAAGGCCGTCCTGGATATCAACATCATCGGTCATATCGATCAGCCATTGGTATGTAGCCCGGGCCTTCTCCTCGGCGGCAATATCCTCATAAAGATCCGCAATAGGGTCCCCTTTGGCTTGGATGTAAGTAGCGGTCCAAGGATCGCCGGCTGCATTCTGATAAAAAAGCGCACGGTCGTGATTGACGTAATGCGGATCAAGGCCCGCTGCTTTAAGCTGTTCGACGGTAGCGTCTTTGGTCAGCTTATAGACCATGGTGGCAATCATTTCAAGGTGTGCGAATTCTTCCGTCCCGATATCATTCAGCAGCCCGATGACTTTGTCGGGAATCGTGTAACGCTGGTTCAGATAACGCAAGGCCGCGGCCAGTTCGCCGTCCGCCCCTCCATATTGCTCAAGCAGTAGCTTTGCCATATGGGGATCACATTTGCCCACCCTGACCGGATACTGCAGCTTCTTTTCATAAATCCACATTCAAACGACCCCTCCCTAAAAATGAATTCAACCGGCTAAAAGGCAGGCATTACACCTGCCACGGCCAAGGCGGTTGCGACCACTCAAACGGATAACGGCTGTAAGCGCGTCCGAAGCCCTGAAGCGGTCCGTATTTTTCCTGAAAAATATTCGCCAGCTGGGTACGTTCCTGGGTCAGTACATTAAATTGCTGGATCGCCTGAAGGTCGTCCGGATGGGTGTCCAGGTACAAATTCAGCTCAACAAGCGCAAAATCGAGCGCCTGAAGCTGCTCCAGCAGTTCATAAAACTCGGGTTCACAAGGTTTTTGCGGTTCCATCAGCTTATTGCTCCTTTCCCCATTTCGATTCATAAGGGCTGTAAAGAGCCGGCCATAACGTCCCTTTGAACAAGGCCTCTTTCGGACTGAACTGCGGCAAATTCGGCGGCTGGAATGGAATAAACAATTGCGGCGGGGTCTGAAAGGTTTTGGTCACGATGGGCGGACAAGGATCAAACGGCCCAATGAAGGGATGATACACTCGAACCTGAGAAAATTCCAATGTTTTAACCTCCTTAAAGGTTGTTTTGCATATTCAGACCAACCAAACACAACAAGCCTAAATCGCAGATCACCTACTCCTAACATATGATAAACGCCCAGAAAATGAACTTGTAACCGCAGGAACGCCCTAAAAAAATACCTAAATTTGTAAAAAGCCTGTACAAATGAGTTTCCTTATACCCTTCTAGGAAACCTCAGCCTGATCGACGGCCGGCAGAACGGCGTCATAGCCCCGCAGGCCTCTCTGACCCGGGCCTAAAGCGCAGCGGCATTGCGAAGCTGCCGGGTTTGCTTAGCACGGAGCAGCTCTAATTGAAATTCCCGCCTCAACAAAGAAACCCGGAAAGACCGCGTCCGTGCCGCGAAACTTTCCGGGTTTCTTTGTTTACTGAACGAGAACCTTATTCTGGCTGGCCGAGCAAAAGGTCCTCCGCAGGTTTTTCAATCCTGTAGATCTTGATCCGGGTAATCCGGAGCCTTGCGGCTTCCGCCACTTCAAACACGACGTTTTCGCGTTCGACCTTTTTCCCTTTAAGCGGGGCTCCCTCCAGCTCTTTGAACAACCAGCCGCCGATCGAATCGACTTCTTCATCTTCAATATCGGTCCCCGTCAGATCATTGACTTCTTCAATCAGCAGGCGGCCGTCAACGGAATAAACGCCATTCGCCAGCGTCTCCACTTCAGGGCGTTCATCCTCAAATTCATCGTGAAGGTCGCCTACAATTTCTTCTAAAATTTCTTCAGCCGTCAGCAGCCCGGCCGTTCCTCCGTATTCATCGACGACCAGCGTCATTTGGGAATGGCGGGTCTGCATCAGGCGCAGGACATGGCTGATCTCCATGGACTCGGGAACGTTCAAAATCGGACGAACGATGTCCTCGAGATTTTTGTTTCGTTTTGGATCAGGCAGGAGCATGTCCGTAATATGTACAAAACCGATAATCTGATCTTTATCTTCGCGGGCCACGGGATAACGGGAATGTTTCGTTTCTGAAACGATTTTTAAGTTCTCCTCCCAGGACAGATTCGTATACAAACAGTCCATATCCGTGCGCGGAAGCATAATTTCCCGGGCCAGCAAATCCGAAAAATCGAAGATATTATCCATCAGCTTCATTTCGTCTTTATCGATTACCCCGCTTTTGGCGCTTTGGTTCATCAATATGCGGATTTCTTCTTCGGAATGAGCCGCGTCCATCTCGCTGGCCGGTTCCACTCCGATCAGTCTAAGGATACCGTTTGCCGCGTTATTCAGCAGCCAGATCACCGGCATAAACAGCTTGTAAAAATACATCAGCGGAGCGGACAGCCACAGCGTGGTCCCTTCCGTCTTCTGAATGGCCAGCGACTTCGGCGCCAGCTCGCCAAGCACGATGTGCAGGAACGTGATCACAAAAAATCCGACCGCTACCGAAACGGTTTTGATCAGCGTGCCGTCCGTAATGCCCAAATGATGCATCAACGGCTCGATGAGCAGCTCCGACACCGCGGGTTCGCCCACCCAGCCAAGGCCGAGGGAAGCGAGCGTAATGCCGAGCTGCGTGGCCGAAAGGTAAGCGTCCAGCCTTTGGTTCACCTTCAGGGCAAATCCCGCCCGGCGGTTGCCTTCGCTGACCAACTGGGTCAATCTGGACTGTCTCATTTTAACCAGGGAAAATTCAGCGGCTACAAATACGCCGTTCAGGAATACCAGAATAAAAACGAACAGCAAATTCAAAAATAGCTTGCCTACTTCAAATTCCGTGTGACTGGGCAACACCAACGCCTCATTTCTATAAGTTAATCGCTTTACGCGATTTAAAATCGGTCTCTTTATAATACATGTCCGCGACCAGCAGATTAGGTCCGCAGCAGTTTGCCGTATCGCAGAAGCAGTTGACGCTGCCGGACAAAGGATGTTCGGACAACCAGCGTTCGAAAATATCGTCCAGCTTCTGGCCGGCAATATTGCCGAAAGACGGAATCGCGGCGAAATCCGTAACAAAAACATCCCCGGTAAACATGTTGACGTTCACCCGGTTCCGGCCGTCCGGATCATTGCGGACGGTTACGTTTTTCTCGCTGCGCAGTCGGCTCACTAGCTCCTGATCTTCGGCGTTAAAGCTGCAGGCGAAAAACGGCAGCGTGCCGAACAGCATCCAAACCTCCGGATCCCGTGCATCCAGCAGCTGATGGATAGCCGCACGCATGTCTTCCAGCGACAAAACCGGAAGTCCTTCGGCAAAGTCAGCCGCATACATCGGATGGACCTCATGGCGTTTGCAGCCCATTTCCAGAATCAGCTTATGGATTTCCGGCAATTTCCGGTGTGTACGATAGTTTATCATGGATTCCGCCGAAATAAACATGCCGTCCCGGCTTAATCGGGATGCGTTGTCGATCATGGCCTCGTACATTCTTGAAGCCGCGTCCAGGCTGACCGGGTGACCGCTCCTTGCAAAGCATACCTCATGGAAGTCCTGAACATTCGTATAATTGAAAGAAATGTGCATCACATCCAAATAAGGAAGCAGCTTCTCGTACCGTCCGTAATCGAGCGTGAGGTTGGAGTTGATTTGGGTCCGGATGCCGCGCTCTTTGGCGTATTTCAACAGCGGGATGATTTTTTCCTCCACCGTCTTCAAACGGAAGGAAGGTTCGCCCCCTGTTATGCTTATCGTTTCCAGGTGCTCGACTTCTTCAAGTCTTCTGAGCATTAAATCCAGGGGGATTTGCTCCGGCTCCTTCAGAACCAGGCTGTCTCCGACTGCACAATGCTCGCAGCGCATATTGCACAGGTTGGTTACCGTCATCTCCACGCTGGTCAGCCGATGACGGCCGAATTTGCGCAAGGACCGGATCGGATCCCAGGGATCGTTGGCCGGAGATATAGACTGGAATTCACCTTGCGAAATGCTACTCATATTCATGATTTACTCACCTTATCCTATTATTAACCTGATCTAAGCTGTACAAAAGCTATGGATCGATGTTTTTATATACGTCTTATCATAGCATGAAATGCCTTTTTCCCGCACATATAAGGATATAACATCCCTAAAATAAACAGACCCGTCCGTCAAACGAACGAGCCTGTCAACGAATATGATATTAAACTTGTTCAAGCTGCGACGGAGCGGGTTCCCCTTCAATGCTGGTAATAACGGTCGTCAGCTGCTTCATCAGATCGATTTCATAAGGAATCTTAAGTTCTTCTTTCTCCGGACCGTAGAGTACACGGACCACCGGCCGCTGCGGAGCAAAAGGATGAATTCGGGACACGACCCCTACCTCCCCGCTATTCAGCGTAACCGTCATCCCGAGCGGATAGATCGCGACATGGTCACGAAAAATTTCCAGCTTCCGCTTCTCATACAAGGTGCCGCAGCCGGCATACAGAATTTCCACCGCCTGATGGGGCAGCTGAGCCTGCTTATATACCCTTTGGGAGGTCATGGCATCGTAAGAATCGGCTATGCTGATCCACTGGGCATAATCATGGATTTCTGTCCCTTTAATCCCCCGGGGGTAACCGCTGCCGTCTATCCGTTCGTGGTGCTGATAAGCGCAATGTGCGGCCAGCAGCGGTATGCCCGGCTCGTCCTTTAACATCTTGTAGCCGATTTCCGCATGCTGCTTCATGACGTCAAACTCCACACCGCTCAATCTCTCAGGCTTCTGCAGGATGGCCGGATCAATTTTCGTTTTTCCGATATCATGCAGAACGGCCCCGAGTCCAAGCACCATAAGGTCATTATGGCCGTAGCCGAACGCCTTGCCCATCATCAGGCTGTGAATGCAGACATTCAAAGAATGCCTGAATAAGCTGCGGTCCGCGGTATTGATATTGGCAAGCATAATCAATACGTCTTCCCTGCTGCCCAAGTCTTTCAAGATATTTTCAACCACATTCTGAAAAACCTTGCCTAAATAAGGGTACACCAATCCTTTTACAGAAGCATTCGATACCTTTAAAAAGCTGGACCGGATCTCCTGGATGGCCATCCTTTCCGTATCTTCCGAAATAAGGGTAGGGATCAGGATATCTTCGGTTCTTGCATCCGCGATATAAACAAAATCAATGCCAAGCGAAGAAAGCCTGTTTATCAGGTTGGCCGTCAGCTCTACCTCTTCGGCTAAAAGGATAAGCCCCTCTTCGTTCTGGATCTTTTTGGCCAGCCTCATCCCCGGCTGCAGGGATTTTACTGGTAGTAACCGCAAGGTGCCCCACTCCGTATCTATTCGTTATGATGTAGAGGATGTCTATTTCTGCAGTCCTTATATCGGTCAATTTTAGTTCATGATGAAGATCCAGAATACGGCGGCCAGCACAAAACGGTAATAAGCGAAATGTCTCAGTTTGACTTTTTGAATCAACTTGAGGAAAGCCAGCACGACCAGATAAGCAACGATAAACGAAATCACAAACCCTAACGCAAACGCCAGAAGGGTATCCGAATTCAGATCCTTATAAGAATCCAAAAGCTCGTAGCCGGAGACAGCCACCATGATCGGAACTGCGATAAGGAAAGAAAAGTCTGCGGACGCCTTGTAGCTGGCCCCTGCGATCATGCCCCCCGAAATCGTGGAACCGGAGCGGGAAAAACCCGGCCAGAGCACAGAGATACATTGGAACAAGCCGATGAGCAAAGCCTGCGTGTAGCTGATCTGGTCAATATCCTCAGCGGTGACACGAGCGTAACGTTTATTGTACCATTCCGCAAAAATCATAAATACGCCGCCGACCACAAGCGCCCATAAGACGGTAGATGCACTGAACAAGCTTTTGATATGGTCTTTAAATATGTATCCGATTGCCAATGCCGGCACGATGCCGAGCAATACGTGAATCAGATTCAGCTTACCGGCTGGTCTGCCGATGGCTTTTGAAGTTTCGCTGTCTTTCTGCAAACCGAGCAGATTCAAAATACGGAACCTGTATACCCAGGCGATCGCCAGAATGGCGCCAAGCTGAATAACGATTTCAAATGAATTCATAATCGAGGACTGGTCGTCGTACCCCAGCAATCTCGCGGTCAAAATCATATGTCCGGTTGAGGATACCGGTATAAATTCCGTAATCCCCTCCACAATGCCCAAAATGATGGCAACAATAATACTCATAGTTCCCTCCTGTTTTGTCTTTTTCAATCCTTTAATTGGTTTTTCCAGCCCGATCCCGTTGAATCTCGTATACCCGCCAAAGTGCGGCCAAGGCGCGGACAGCTTTCATTTTACCTGTTCGGTGAATCAGCAAGCAAGGTCGGGCTGAAACTTGTCCCATAAGGTTCGCCAAAAGGATATCTGACAAGCTTATTTGCTCATTTTAAAGAGAGGATTGATGCCATCTGGATGTAAAACACCGCTCGACAGCCCCCGGCGTCTGCAGCTCCAAACGCAGCAAATCCCTTAAAAATTCGGGCAGTATATAAACTTTGTCGCTTCCCAGCGACAACCGTTTGTAGCCGATCCCGAAGGTGAACATATCCAATGTTCCTACATCATACTCGATTTCCGGGACAATCGGAACCCCCTCGATAGTAGCCCTGAGTATACGTCTAAAGGGTTCTCCCGCGGGATCATATTCGATCTCGAGGCCGTCCACGCAAAGGGTGCCGAGCACCTTGCCCCTGAACCCGAAACCCTGGATTTGTTTCCCCGTCGTCTCCGGAATTAAAGACTCCTCCAGGCTCTGCAAAATATGTTCTCCTTTGAGCTTCATCCGGCAGGGATTTATCGGAGACGGGCATAACGCGTGCAGCATGCCTTCGCTGATTTCTCCTTCCGGCAAATCCCCGAGCAGTTGGCCCGCATTCACGATCGAGATCCGGCTGCCGGTAAACCTGCGTACGGCCTGGGCCAGCAGATTCGCAAACGGAGATTCTTCCCCGTATTGCACGGTTAGCGTTTTGTCGGTGATCGCCACCGTACGTTTCAACCGTTCAGACGCATGTCCGGCATGGATTGCTATCGCGTCAGCCACCCGGTTTGAAGGCTGTACGGCCGGATCGCTGCCGCTCGGCTGGCCCGTTTGCTGTACGGCCGGTTCATAACCGCCTGGCTGCTCCTTCACCTTCAGCACGCCGCCCTCCCGCACAAAGGCCTGCCCGTCAGGCTTGCGGCCGAGTCTTATTTTTCCTAAATAATGTCCATATTTCTCCGCCGCCGCCAGATAAGTCTCCTTGATCAGAAGGGGTTCCTCCAGCAGATGATGGGAATGCCCGCCCAAAATAAGGTCGATTCCGCCTATCTCCTCCGCCAGCTCTTCATCCATCTTGAGGCCCAAATGGGACAGGAGAATCACAAAATCCACCTGACCGCGAATTTGCTCCACCTGCGAACGAATCGCTTCGACCGGGTCCAACGCTTCCCACCCCAGAATCCGGTAAAATTCCAAATAGGCGGCTGTCGCTCCGACCAATCCTAGGGTAAAGCCGGCTTTTTCTAAAATGAGGTGCTCTTTCATCCAACCCGGCGTTTGGCCGGTAGCCGTTTCCCGGATGTTGCAGCATACGACAGGACACTGCAGCCCTGCATAAGCTTGCTCAAGCAGTTCGGGCGTAAAGGTAAGCCCTTCGTTATTGCCGATCGTGACCGCGTCGTACCCTGTCAGATTCAGGACATCCACATTGGCTTGTCCCAGAGTTCCTTCGGTTTCCACTGCGGCCCGGTCCATATGGTCGCCGATATCAAGCAGCAGGAGATTATCCTGCCAAATCCTGCGTTCCGCCTCAATCATGTCGGAGATTTGCACCATTGCACCGAAATGGCTGTGGATATCGTTGGTATGAATAATCATCAGCTCTTCTGATTTCGTGTCCTGCTGCATCCGTTATTGCTCTCCTTTCGGTGGTGCCGGTTGCCGGTCATCCGCTATTCCTCTTATGATATATTATATTTATATCACAATTGTAATTTGAGGAGATAACAATATGAACCTTCGGATCCAACTTTTCGCCGGGCTTGCAGAGGTTTTGGGCTCGACCTTTATTAACGTGGACATGGGAGAAAAAGTTTCCGTTACAGCTGCGGAATTAAAATCCCGGTTAAAAGAACTCCATCCGGTTGCCGGCCGTCAGCTCGAACAAGCTTTTGTGGCCGTAAACCATGAATATGCGCCGGACGATACGCTCATTACTGCCGAAGATGAAGTCGCGCTGATTCCGCCTGTTTCGGGCGGAGAACCGTCCGCGGACTCTTATCAAAGCCAGGATGGACTGTATCATCTCACCCCTCTTCCTTTAAATGTAGAGGAGGTGACTAACAGGGTCATTCATCCGGATCATGGCGCTTCCCTCGTTTTTATCGGCACCACCCGAGAGATGACAGGGGGCCAACGTACCGTCCATTTGGAATATGAAGCTTATGCACCCATGGCCTTGAAAAAACTCCAGCTCATCGGCGCCGAAATCGGCCTCAGATGGCCCGGGGCCTTATGCGCGATCAGCCACCGGACGGGCAAAGTCGAAATTGCAGAAGCAAGTGTGATTATCGCCGTTTCCGCCCCCCATCGGGAAAGCTGCTATGAAGCCAGCCGGTATGCCATTGAACAGCTTAAGCAAATGGTCCCGATCTGGAAAAAGGAAATCTGGGACGACGGCTCTGAATGGAAAGGCGCCCAGAAGGGACCTTGGAACCCTTTGGCTGAAAAGAACTGATTCTGTCGAATCGTTAACAGGATTGTCAATCCATATATTGCCTGATATATTAGTAGATAATACTTTAGTAGAAGGTGGATGGTCCTGTGCGGATGCATGTTACGGAACTTCGATCGGGAGATCGGGTAACGGAGGATATTTTCAACAGCTATGGGGTACTTGTTCTTCAACGGGAATCGGAACTCACGGAAGAAGCTATTGTGAAGCTGATTCAACACGGCATTGATTATATTGACATCGAGGCCCGTACAGCCGAAACCTCCTCCGCCCCGGATCACTCCCTGTCATCGTCACTCCAGAAATTGAAGCCAAAATTCGAAAGCGCGATCGATATTTTTGAAACGCTTTTTTTGGAATCTCTGGCAAATGGCAAATTCAGCGAAGATCGGATTGATGAGACCCTTGAACCGCTGATGAACGATCTGGTTGCCCAGAAAGACGTCGTTTCGCTGCTCATGATGTTTAACCATCAAGATGAATATACTTACAATCATTCGCTTCAGGTAGGACTTCTCTCTTACTATATCGCTATTTGGATGGGCTATGACAAGGAAGAAGCTTACAAGG
Organism: Paenibacillus mobilis; assembly: GCF_058267595.1. Taxonomy (NCBI): domain Bacteria; kingdom Bacillati; phylum Bacillota; class Bacilli; order Caryophanales; family Paenibacillaceae; genus Paenibacillus; species Paenibacillus mobilis. The sequence goes on along the minus strand of NZ_JBZCMS010000011.1, from coordinate 37,157 downwards.
TAGGCAAAGCGGGTTATCTCCATGATATGGGCAAATGCATGATCCCGCCCCACATCCTCAACAAACCCGGCAAGCTTACTCCCGAAGAATTCGAGTTCATCAAGAAGCATACGCACTACGGTTATGAATTGATTCTCAATTCGACCGGCAACGAAACCGCCGCGCTGGTAGCCCGGCAGCACCATGAACGCGATGACGGCACCGGTTACCCTTACGGTTTAACCAAAGATGAAATTCATCCGTACGCCCGCATTACCGCGGTTGCAGATACATACAGCGCCATGACCTCCAAACGGGTTTACCAATCGAAAAAAGAACAGCTGGCTACGCTCCAAGAGCTTTACAAGCTCAGCTTTGGACAACTAAGCGGCGAAGCCGTCCAAGCCCTGATTCATCATCTGGTGCCTAATTTCATCGGCAAAAAAGTGCTGCTGACCACCGGAGAAACCGGTCACATCGTCATGACCAACCATTCGGATTTCTTCCGTCCGTTAGTCAAAACCGAAACCCGGTTTGCCGATTTGGCCAAAGAGACCGAAACGGAGATTCAGGAAGTTTATATGTAAATAACGCGCAGCATTCATGCAATATGTAAGGAATATCAAACCAAAGTTAAGGCTTACGCCTTGGTTTTGGTTTTTTTGTGCGGGAAGGCAGGCTCTAACCTTTATTATTAACCCCTCTGGTTGGGGGTGAAACAGCAAAAAGCAGCTTTTCCCGTTGGGGAGAAGCTGCTGTATTTTTTAGATGGGATATTTGAGACAGATGAAGGGTTAAAAGTAGAAAAGGAAGGGTTGGACGATTAGATTACACGAGGTTATTTTCCTGCAAAGTCTATTAGGTTGCCTCCTGGGTCGCTTCCTGGGTTGCCTGTCGGTCTGTCTCTTTCGGCTTGCTCAACAATCCTAAGTTATATAAAACCTGCAGGAACACGAACTCGGCCTTTCCTTTATCCGCAGAAGTCGTTATAGCTCCCGCCTCTTTAGCGGCCACAATGGCGTCATGGGCCCACGCCGGGGGCGTCTGATTGCCGGATACGTTGACGAGCTGTTCCAGTTTTGAGATACGCTGCGCCTGATCGGCGAGGGTATTCTGCATTTTTATTATTAGATTTTGGATTTCCTGAAGGGTTTCCATGTCGAAATCAACCTCCTCGTTTGAGTTGGAATCTTGGCCCGGCAGGCTGGCATTTTGACTAAGATATGCTTTTGCCCATTGGCCCAGCTCATCGACGCTTCCATCAAACTCATTTAAATCCGTTTTGCCTGAAATTCCGCTCACCTGGCCCGACTCGCTGTATTGCCAGAAACGCCAACGGTTCCAGGCGGCAACGTCTTTCGGCGGCTCCCCGCTGTACCTGGCCACCCAAAGATCATATGGGCTTAATGCAGACGAAAAATGGGAAGCGAAGGCGTTCCCGGTATATAACAAAGGTTTTACCTTTAGTTTCTGCTGCAGGGTTTCAAGAAATGTTTGTGCAAGGCTTGAGATCTGGGCGGCGGATAGGCCGGCAGGATTAACTTCGTAATCAAGGACGGGCGGCAAATCGAAGAGCGAGGAGTAGAGGAGAGAGGGAGATTTTTGGGGACCATTAGCGGGTCTGTTGGCTGCTTCATTGGCAGCTTCTTTTGTCGACTCTGTTGTAGACCCTTTGCTGCCCGAAAGAATAGTTTCCGCAAAAAACGCAGCCTCCTCCTTCGCCTCCTGCTCATTAGCCGCTTTAAAAAAATGATAAGCGCCGACGAGCAGCCCCGCCTTCCTGGCCCCTTGCACGTTAACGTCAAACTTCGGGTCACGAAAGCTGCGCCCTTCGCTTGCTTTAATAAAAACAAAGCTGCAGCCGTTTGCCGCAACCTTTTTCCAATCCACATCGCCGTTGTGATGAGACACGTCAATGCCCTTGGCGTTTCGGTCGTTTCTGGCTTGCATGGTGTCACTCCTTTTTTTTGGCGAACTGGTAGGCTCCGGTTGCTGACAAGCCGATAACAGAAATTAAAATCAGCTTCTGCTGGATAAAGTCCGGCACAAGCACAAAAATAGCCGCGATCAGCACCGCAGCCACGTTCATCCATTTATCCTCCAGGCCAAAGCCGCGTGTCACGCCTACATAGGCGGCCACCAGGGCGGCTAAGGTGAGGATGTCGTTAGAGACGTCCAAATTATTCTCCCCTTTCTTCTAAACGATCAATGCGTTTGAGAGCCTGCTTAGTAGATTCCTCTACCCGCGTGAGCCTCTCTACAGCTCCATCAAGGCGCTGGCCCTGCATCCGCACATCCAGCCGGATATCGTCCACACCACGTTTGATATATTCCAAGTCTGCCCGCTGCAAGGCATCTACACTGGCCTCCTGCGCTACATCCTGCTTAACCTTACGCTCCCTCCCCGCCCACCCCAGCGTAATTCCGCTAAGCGCCGCCATCACCGATAGGATTGCTGTTAACGCGGTAAAGTCCATTCTAATCCCTCGTTTCTTTGGGGAAGTAGCCCCCGGAGGGGTTCCGGGGGAACAATCATTATTTATCACTTTTATCCATCCTATCGGACTTTTTCTCGCCTACTAAAGCATTTCCTATTCTTTTCAATACGATTTCATTTTTCTCATGTAAAATACTTAGAAACTTAAATCAACGAATTCGAACATACCACGGCTACACTCAACTTTTTACTTTTCTTTGGCAAGCTCCGAGCCTTAATATAATCTTTATAAGGAATTTGCCTTTGAATTGAATGTATTTACCAACTAAAACGGATCAGAGGACAGTCTGGCCAGTCGACAGATCTGGCACCCATTCAAATCAAAAAGTTCCTTCGTGCAGAAGGGAGACCTTTTCGTCGTTTAGGGTGATTTTTAATTATCTACTGTTAATAATTATTATATCTTTTGACCTATAACTGTCAGTAACTTCAACGTAATCAGATTATATTTCATTGAATTTACCAATACCTGGTCCGAATCAGAAAGGTAAGTAGTGTTCGGACAAGAGCCGCCGAGGTCCATCCTTCCCCACTATCTTCTTATAGCTTCAAAGAGTACTCACGGGTCTATTATGCCGTCAAACAGCCTTGTCCGAAAGATGTACCTTGCCTATACAGTCATCTCTATGGAGTCCATATCAACCAAACCTGGTTTTCCCCTGACAAATGAACAGACATGTCGATGATATTAACCTTATTTTTCGAAACTGTGTAAAAAGCAAGGTTATTAAATCCTCCGCTGAGCATGGACTTCCTCTTTTTCAGTCAGGAAAATTTACCCCAGTTTACTTACTCCTGGGTAAAATCGATGTTAGTAATTTCCCTGTATTGCGCCGTCGTGATTTCTCCAAAAGGATTGCTAGCTGTAATAACCGCTCCTTTCAGTGCTTCGGCAGTAACCCATTCGTACGTATAAGCCATTTTCCAAAACATCATGACATTTGTCCTCCTTTAAGTTGGGTAATTTCAAATTTGGCCGCTGACAGTTCTGTACCAAGAATTGCAATGGTCTGCTGCTGTTGAATACTATTTAGCTTGGTATGAGCCAGCTCTGCACCCATGCTGCTAACCATCGCCTTCTGCTGGATGTTTTGTAACTTAACCGCCGCCAGCTCCGCTCCAAGCATACCCAAGGGGGTTGGCTCGGCGGGCTGGTTTAGGATCGCGTCAATTTCCTTTGGTGTTAGCCCTTCTATCCACAACTCAGGCTGCTCGGGTGCCTCGTATGCTGGGACGTCTCCGCGCTCTTCCTCTGGTTTTGTCTGCCAGCCGGCTAACGCTACCGCGTAGGCTTCCTGAGTTGCAGTGACGTTGTTCTGGTATATTTCCCAGGCTTGTGCTTGGAATATTGGTTTATAAAGACTATTTGGAGCTGGAACCGGCACGATATAGCCTGACTTCTTTCTTGTCTCTTCGTTCTGCTCCACTATAGCCAAATAGCGCCCATCTCCAAGATCATCAGGAAGAGTCTCCAGATCCAGAGTCAAGGGGATTCCGCAGAGTAGAAAACCTGCTGATGCATACCCCTTAACAAAATTATTACAATCTAAAAGTGCCGTTACTTTCATAATCTCACTCCTGATATTCTAACTACAGATAAAGTATCTGTGGATGAGTCATTAGGATACGCAACTGGTGTAACATACGTTGCCATTGGACGCCACAACCATTTGTTAGTAAAATTAAGTCTAATGCTTGTGTTGTCTACACTTTCCATGCGTAATTCGGATAATGCAATGTCTAATGAACTAAGAGAATCGCTCATATTGAAACTTTTAGCATAAAAGTAACTATGATCTTTGTGCTTCCATATATGATCAGTGTTACCGTTTTGGTTAACAGTTACAATTAAATAATCGAACAAAGAAACATCAATATTAAACTTAACTATGGCACCAGAAGTTGACAATACGCCGCTGAATAATTCTAACATCAAAGGCTCTCTACGCTGTTCCTGTATGGATACCCTATTAATAGCTTCTTGAACGCCGATTGTCAGATTAGCCAACTGAACCTTTTCGTTTGTCGCAACCTGGCCGATAAACGGCTGGATTGGGTATCTGTCTAGCATGAAATAGGTTACGGAGTAGGCCGCTGTAGGGTCAAATAGCGATTCCGGAACATTGGCCCTTGAAAGTCCATATGAAGATACAATAGGTTTTTGATTTGTCCCGTTACTTATTGTCCAAGTAAAGTCATCCTTATTATTCTTATAAATCCGTAAAATCTTATCTACTAGGTGCGTCAACTTAGAATCAGGGTAAGCCGTAAAATTAATTTCTCTTCTCGGAACGGTTGTATTATATGGTGCCCTTGCCGGTTCCCGTAGCACAATCCCAGTACCGACTTCAACCTGGTTATCTCCTTCTAGCAGCGTCAGCACTCCCTCGGATATAATTGGTTTTGGATTTTCCGGGGCAGCAAGCTGATACACGAGTTGGTAAGGAATAAACGTTTTTCCCAGCCCGTCCGTTCCAGCAAGTGTAGTTGGTAACTTAGTCGTATAATCTATTCCGCCTGTAAGTGGGACGGTGTCGCTTAATCGTGTCACTTTTATCCAAACCTTATCTCCGGTTCCATTATAATTAGCGGTGCGTGGCTGACCTGCTACACTCATTTTCCAGCCTAGGAAATACGCTTTGATTTCATCCGGAGTCGGTGCATACTCATTCTCCCATCCACTAGAATAAGAGCTAATATTTATCAATACATAATTTCCATTAGGCGTATCGTAAGCTTGACCATAACATTCTTTTGCTGGACCATCGGTAGCCCAACCAACTGCAGTTGGAACTACAGTTCCATCGTATTTTATTAATTGCGATACAGTGGGCATTGCGGGAACTTTTCCTAAGTTAGCCAGACGAACCCTAGTAAAATCAGTGTACTTAGTTGGACTCTCAAATCGTACATTACGATCTGATCCATCCAAAACAATTCGCTCCCAATTCGCCAACTTAAACGCTTGACCATCTTTATAAAATACCTGATCCGGTATACTCCCGTCTAATGGGTTTGCAAAAAGCTCAGTTTGCAGCGCTAGTATGGAGTCTTCACGCGGCACAAATGGTTTGGATATGCTGCCATAGTTGAGTGTAGGATTGTTGAAAATAACTGTGTCGCCGTCTGTTGCTCTTTTGTACAGGCCGATAAAGTAATCCGTTTTGTCGGAAGTCGTAAACGCCCCTGTTAACCCCTCAGTCACATAGAATGGCTTAACGCCATCTCCGTCTATATCATAAACATACCATGTACCAATGTTAGTATTTAAGGTATACGTTGTATTCGGTGCCAGCCTTACAAATGTGCTTAGCATAGCTGATACACCTACGGCTGTCACTGTGACGCTGTATGGCTGGGTTACATGAACGGATGTGAAGAGAAAGCTACCAGAATACCGTCCGTTTATCCACTCATAAAACGGAGGCAGCAGGTTTTCCCCGTACCGGATCGCGTATGGATTTTTAACGCCTGCTAGGCCTTCGGTATACGGGTATTTAGCCAGTAGTTGACCACGTTTAAGGCTTGCATCTTGTATTGGTAACTTGTAAATGGCAGGCTTCTCCATGGTAAAGATGGTACCGTTGGCTTCACTCGCAGAAGTATAATAAACTGCAACTCGTACACTCATGTTAGCCCAATCATCAACCATAGCTTGCGTAACCGTTATAACTCCAGCCAAATCATATTCTGTACCACTTAATGGGTTCACAATCTGTTGAGCAAAAGCACCCGGAGTCGTTTTCGTAGAGTACAAAATTAGTCGAATATCTGATATGGAAACCGATGCCGAGATTTTGCATTTAGCCCTTAACAATAGCTTAGAACCCACCGCTGGAGCAGGACCTAAAACCCGGGAGTAAATCTGTGGATTAGTTCCTGAACCGTCACCAGTAACCGTTACAACTCCATTAGCTACTGTAGCAGTACCTGCAAATATCAACCAGTTTGTCAAATTTGCAAAACTACCATCACGCCCCAATAAATTAACCAGCATCCGCCCCTGAACACCCTTAAGATTAAACCGGCTCTGCTTCACACTGTTGAGTATCTGTAAACCGGGTTGCAGCACTACATCCTCGCGGGTTTCTTCCGTGAACTTAGCCGCTAATGCGTCATGTACCAGTTTAGGCGTAGCAGCCCGATCCTCCGCTGTGCTCTCCGTATCATTGGAGAGCTGCACAATACCGGCAGTTTCTAGCGTAGCTGCCGGTATCTCCGGCTTAATTCCCGCAATCTCCCCCTCCACCCAGGCTCTCTCCGCCGCCTTATCCTGAAGCTCCTTCAAAGATTCACTGGTTGAATTCATAAACCAGTTCAGCCAGGCAGCAGGCGGGCGGTCTTCGACTTGCCAACCTGCATCCCTTTTTGACTGTGGGGGCTCAATACCCATTGCCGACCAATCCGGCGCTTGTTTTTCATAAGCCATGGTATCCCTCCTGAAAATAGACTAAATAGGTAACGCGTAATCGTCGCCTGGTACATAAACCTCGCCAAGCGTGCCGCCGGTTGTCATGTCCGGATCGGCCAGGCCGATGCTGCCTTTTTCCAAAGCGCCATATTGAGTAGCCAACCGAAAAGTTCCAGCCAACTCAATCAACGCCACCCGAACCCCCGCCGCAACCGTCTTCTGTATGATCTGGCCGAACTGAAGCGGCGACATGCCGACTTCGTTCAGCCGTTTGATCGGAACCTTGATTAACGATAGGGCGGCGGGTTCCGGATCTTTTTCATCATTAAACTTTTCCTGAATCCGAATGTCCTTGAGATCGCAGTTGAGCGCCAGAGCCAGCACCTGGATGATCGTGTTGATGTCCGTTTTGGAGAGGTTTCGCGCGATTTTGGACTGGATCAATACCCGGTAAATTTCATCGGTTGTTGCCCCGCGGGGCTGGCCGATGTTTTGGCCGATGTGGTCCAGCGTAGTACCTTGAGCCTTATCGATTTCCCGCCATTCTCTAACGGTTTCCAGGACATTTTCGGCGCCCTGAAGCTGCTCGTGTAAAAGGCCAATCAATCTTCCGAGATTACTATTCGGATCTTTATTGAACACGTCAGCAAAACGGCTCAGCATCTCCTTAAGACTAAACATGGCTGTTCACCACAATATCGGCTGCTTTTACCTGCGCTACCTGGAAGGGGGCAATAACCACATTGCTGCTGTCAAGTTCGCCGCCTGTACCCACAGTGAGGACTACATCCTCAACGCCGACCACCGAATAAACGGCGCTGATCAGCCGCGTAAAAACCACCTGAGCCCCCATGGACAACCCATTATAGTAGCTTCCCGCCGCGTCTTCGCCCCCGATATACCGGATAATGGCATTCCGGATCAGGTTGTCGCCGTCTGCAGGATAACTGTCGTTTTTGATGAGATCGACCTGCACCTTGACGGGAACTTCAACCGCCCGGCTGAATTTGACGGGATGAGGGTAACCGGCGACATCCGGAAGATCGATTTCAATGTCCCCGTAGGTTTCGATTCCCCCGGATTTCTTTGTAAAAATCGTCTCCGCTATCGTCTGCTCATCGCCACCCAGCACATAGGCCTGAAAAGACTTCGGCGGCCTCCCCGCCGCATCCGTCTCCATCTTGTTGTTCTCAATCACGGCAGCGGCACGCACTCCGTCCAAACGGAGCAAAGCCCCTCGGAGCGCGTCTACCGAAGCTGCCCCGCCGCCGGCCACGGACTGCTCGAAGCGATTGCGGAACTCGGCGTCCGTTTCTTTTTCCCGGCCTCCCGCAAAAACCTCCGGGTTCGTAACCCCGGTAATATTGGGATTCGGGTTCGCCACCACCGTAATGCTGTTCGCCGCTACATTAGCAACCTGCCCGGAGTCAATCGCCTCCATCTCCACCGCCGCCGTCCCGTCCGGCCCGATCGTGAATCCGTCCACGGCTTCAAAATAAACGCCGCCCGCGGTCCCCACCCGGAATCCCGCCGCTTCCTGATGCCCGGGCGTTCCGGTCACCACAACCTTCCCTTTCGCATACTGCTCCAAAATCCGGCTGATCCCCACATACGGCCCAAGCCTGTCCAAATTGGCGCCTTCGGCAGTGGAGATATAACCGCTGTTGTAAACGTCCTCCGCCGTGCTCCAGATTTTGGACAGGAACCAGGCGAAAATCCGCAGCACAATGCCAAGCGGAGACCGCTCGGACGTGTTTACGGTTTCGCCGAATGCCTCCCGCGCCTTGTTCTCCATGTCGGTGAAGAGATCGCTGAATCTTTTTCGCTTAAAACCCGTTTTATCAAGCACCTACCTGCACCTCCTCCAGTAAAATCGCAGAACCGTCCTCCCCCGTAGCCTTAAAATTGGCCGTCAAAGTCCGGGATTTCCGGTCGATGGAAAAAGAAACGGCGTCCACGGACAATATCCGCTCTTCCTGCAGCAAAGCCGCGCTCAGCGCGTCGTGCATCCTGGTTTCGTCGATGTTTTTGCCCAGGAACAGGCTGTAATCCAGCCCGCCGTCCGGGTTCAAAAACCATTCGCCGGTTTTGGTTCCCAGCACGATCCGGCAGCATTGGGCCAGCTCCTCCTGGCCGCTTACCAGCTCAAAGCTGATGTCTCCGTCCGCCTCAAGCTTTAAAGACTCCATGCAAACACCCCCACAATTACCGCATCATTAACGCTGTGCTGCCTCCCGGTATCCGGAGCGGCGACTTGACCGGTGCGGGCATTTTTGAGCTCCCGGTCGGCACAGACGACAAACACGATGTCCCCGCCCTTGAGAACGGGTTTATAAACCTGCTCTTCCGCTGTTCCTTCCCGTACCAGCCTTTGGCCCAATACCGGAACGTTGTGAATCATGGCGGGATCCTTGCCCGTTGTCCGGATGAGCGGCTGCACATCCGCCGTGCAGGCAGCGGAATCAAAGCTGACAACCCGGCAGGGCAAACCTACCCGGACCTGCGCAAGTTTGGCATTCATCAGGCCGCTGACCATTTGGTAAAGCACCCCGGAGGGATCATTTTTCATATCACGGCCTCGCTTTCCGTCATAAAATCCCCGCTCCTGCTGATATGATGGGTCCCGCTCTGGATATGCAGCTTCCCTTGATAAACAAAACTCGAAAGCTCCAGTACCGTCGCCGTCGTTACCCGGTATTGCAGCTGCTGCTTCAGGCGGTAGCCCTGCAGCCCGCTTTCTTCAAAATATTCGGGAAGCCCGATCATCCCGTTTGTTTTATCCAGTTTGATCAGATTGGCGGCTCCCTCGCGCAAACTGCGCACATACAGTTTGCCTTTGTTGATATAAACCCTGGTTTTACAGTCCTTGGCCACCTGGCTGATCATCGACGCCAGCGTATCGCTGGCCGAATAACCGTCATCATAGCGATAATCGCTGACCAGCTTCAGCATGGCGACGGGAAGCTTCGCTTTTTGGGCAAGCTGGCGGATAATGGCGCTCCCATAAGTACCTTTTGCAAACGAAAGCTCCTGTTTATCGTCCTGCTGCAGGCTGTCCAGCACATGAACCGTAGTGACCTTGTCCACACCGTCCCAAACCGTCTGCACGCTGGAGATGTAACCGCTGAGCAGCAGGCCAACGTCCCCTTCGTAACCGGCGTTTAAAGCGAGCGGGATGGCGGGATCACCTTCCTTTTTTTTTCGAAAAAGATTCAGCGAATCCTCCGAAAGGTTCCATAGCTTGATTTCAGACTCATTAGGCAGCGTGTCCGAATCAAAAGGGACCGTCGCTTCGAGATTAAAATCCTTCATCGAAAAGAGGCTGCCACCCACCACGACCTCCGCCACCCGGCCGAAATTAGACATCGCCATCGGTTTCACCCACATCTGTCAAAAATAAAAAAACGCTCTCCGAGAGCGTCGCTGCTTTAACGGTATTTTGCCGGCCAGACTCGTCATAAGGAACGATCAGCCTTTTTGGAAAACGGTTGTCCATGATGTCTCGGAACAAAGGCCGGCCGTAGACCAGCTTTTCACCCGTCACCAGCACCTCCCCGTCCCGTTCCAGATCCACCGTAAAAAAATCGTAATCATCGTTGTAATGAACCTCGATCGTAAACAATTCGTTCAGAATCGAGACGTCGAAGCGATAGGGGATGAGGTCTTTTTCAATATCGATATATTCCATGATCAGTCCCCTTCGTTAAAGATATCCCCGTTGCCGGGTGTAGACGGCGTGTAATGAGGGACCGTTTTCGGGGTCTGGACGTTCTGTGGATTGATTGTGGTGCTTGGCGTCTTTTGGCTGTCCTTCGGCTGCTTGAGTCCTGCGCCTTTGACGTCCGACGCCTGGGGCCTCAGCTGTTCGGGCAGGGTCTCCCCCTTGGCCGCTTTGGCTATCAGCACTTCCGTGATCGTCACCGAAAAAGTAAACCCGTCCGCCACGGTGTAATCCCGGCTCGTGGATAAACCGGACAACAGGCCGTGCATGGCGGTTCTGCCGGTAAAATTCACAATTTTCCCACCTTCCTGGCACTCGACCAGATAGCGGTGAATCTCGGCGGCACTGTAGCCTTTGGCCGCATCGTCCACCACCAAACCGCTGATCGAAAGGGAGCGGGCTTTGCGCTGGACATGGTCGGCGATGTCGATGGAACGCTCCACCGGCTGTTGGGTAATATCCACGTCGAAGGTCAGGTCTTCTTTTTCAACAAGAATGTATTTGCCATCAATCAGGGCCATCAGCTGATTCCCCCCATTCCGCCGCGGCGTATCGTTTCCTGGAAAACCTGCTGCATGGCTTGACGGAACTGGACCATCAGATCGCCGGTCTGCCGGCTGTCCAGGGAACCGCCCTTCACGTCAACCGTCAGGCTGATGTTCATCGCACCCGGATTTTCGCCGCTGCCTGCTGGGGTCGGGCCGCCTGCGCTTGTGCCCTGGCTCGGAACCACCTTAACCGGTGCAGCCAAAGTCGAATGGTAAGTGTAGGCTTTGTTTTCCCCGGCGGTGAGCACGCGTTCCCCTTTGTGCAGCCTGGCCAGGAAATTATCGTAAGGCACGTAGGAAAGGCCCGTTTTATAGCCCTCGATTTGGGGTTTGTTTTTTGCTCCGATCCCTCCGCCCCCGCTGCCTGCAGCCGTGTCCGTAGAATCCGTTTGATCGGGACCGATATGCTTAATAATAGGAATCGTAAGTCCAGTGTCAAAAATTCCACCTATGCTTACCAGATCGTTATATTTGTTAATGAAAAAGTTAAGCTGATCAATAACAAAATTGATTCCCTTATAAAATGTGGATTTGATCGAATTCCATATGCCAGTAAATAGACCTGCCAGTTGAGGACCCCATTGGGATATGGATGAAATCATTTGATTAAACGCATCCGGAATCGTCACTGTAAAAAAATCCAGCATAGCCGAAGCGCCAAGCTTGATCGCCTCCCAAACCCCATCCACCATATTCCGGAACCATTCTACCTTCTTATAAGCCACAACCAGCCCCACGCCTAAACCAATGATGGCTGCAATAATCAGGGTAATCGGATTCGCTGATAGCAAAGTGGAGACAACGCCCCAAACCCGCGTAACCGTTGTGATCGTTGTAACGATGGTTTTATAAGCTACCAAAGCTCCCACTATGCCCATGATCACAGGGACAAGACCTTGCCATTGCATGACTTGGCTTATTGTGGCCGCTGCATAGCTAATAAAGGCCTCCACATAAGGCAGCACGCCTGCAAAAGCCGAAGAAATGCTGCTAATGGCCACGCCAAAATTTTGCGCCAGAGCGGCTCCAAAACTTTTAATCAGCGGTTCATGACTGGTCAGCCAAGCGCCGAATTGGCTAAATGCGGGCAAAAGCTGCTGCCCTAACGGAACCAGGATGTCGGTTTCGATTTGCTTTTTAAAGGTTTCAAAAGCGGTACCTGGAGAACTGATCCGCTGCTGATCGAGTTCCGCCATCGTTTGTTTGGTCATGTCAAACTGGCTGCGCGCGCTGCCCATGGCGGCTATGACCTGGCCTTCCATGCCGCCGAATTCCGAACCAAACAAATTGGTGGCAACCGCATTTTGTTTGATCGGATCGGAAATGCCGGCAATCGATCCGGCAATCTGGTCAAAAGCGGTTTTGGCGCTGGGTCCGCCGGCCGCAATGGATTTTTGGACCTGCTGCGCGTTGAGTCCAAGACTCTTAAGCGCACCCGCGCTTTTGGCAGAGCCGCTGCCGGCAATCTTTTCAAACTGCTGAAACGTTTTGCCGACTTGATCCAGGCTGTATTTGCCGTCCTGGCTTCCCGCTGCAAACAGATCAAACATCTGGCTTGCGCTGAAACCCAGCTTTTTAAAGTCTTCGGCATAGGTTTCCGCTGCCCCCGTCATCTGGCCGGGATCGAGCTTCGCATAGGCGCCTTGGGCCAGCAGTCCGAAAGCCTGATTGCTGGTGAGGCCAAATTCCTTCATCATCGCATCCGCTGATTTTACGGAATCGGTTACATCCACACCAATCGAGTCCTTTAACAGCAGGGCATTTTGGGCCGTCTGCTCCAGGGCGATGCCCTGCTGATCCGTCAGCTTGATCGTTTCTGTAAGCGTGCCTCCAAGCTCGTCCCAGCTTCCGCCCAGGTTTTGTTTATACAAGTCTTTGGCTACCATTTTTGTAGCCGTCATCTCGGCATTGGTTAACCCGGTCGCCATCTGGATTTTAGACATGGAGGTTTCAAATTCGGAGGCTGCCGAATAAGAGGCCTTCCCAAAATCCATAACGGCCTGAATGCTGGTTTTGCTGAAAGACAACAGCAGCTTGTTGGCTTCCGCTCTTTTTTTGCTTTTGTCTTCTTCCTGCTTGGCTTGCTGCGCTGTTTCAGCGGCTTCTACCGCCTGTTCGCGAGCTTTTACTTTTTTCCTGTTGACCAATCCGCCACCTCCTTTCTTAAAACTCTCCCGAAAAATGAAGGCTAAAAAAAGACGTCCAAAAGGACGTCCTGAGCTTACTTTTGCCTGGATTTGTTCTGCTGCTTCATATAAAGATCCAAAGCGGCGTTAGCCTCCGCAATGTCCTCCTCGTCCATCTGATGAAGGTCGGAATAGGAGATTCCGATGTCAGACAGCAGTAAACGCCAATAATGCCAGCGTTCTTTAGCCCTCCGCTCCGCTTCCTTCGGACTGATCACTCCCGTCACCTTCCTGGCCGGAAATGAACAGGTAAGCGGCATTCACCACTTCGCTGTATTCCCGGTAATCCTCGAAATCATCGATCCGGAGCTTCGGCTGGACAATCACGTATTTTAAAACTTCCTCCGAAAGCCGTTCCTCGGACACTACGCCGAATTTATTTTTGGCGGCATCGTTGATTTTGGACACCGCCCGAACGCCGGGATGTTGAAACAGATAGGATTCGCCGGATTTAGATACGTATTCTTTTTGTTTAAAGCTTGGCATGAACCAAAACTCCTTCCTAATTAAAAAAATCTGCCTGTTATTCATGGGCTTATTTATCGCTAACACTTAACAGCGGTTAGCGATAAATAACGCCAAGTCGGAAAACCCGGTATTACAAAATACGAAGGATTTATGAACGCAGGATTACGTATTTTGACTGGTATCCACCGAGGTCAAGGTCGGATTCACCAGCTGCAGCTCGTACACGCGGTCGGCTACTTCATTGTTGTAAGTCCGCGTTGCGGGCTTTTTAACATAAGCCTGATCGGCCGTAATAGTTTCATTAACCGGCCCGTTCACCGAAACGAAAACTTGGGCATTCGCTCCGCTTTGCGCCAGTTCTTCCAATAACGGAACCTGCGGACTTGTGGCCAGCAGGGTGACGGTCAAGGTCGCAAGCGTATTGTTGATTTTGGAACGGACAATGTCGCCTTGCGAGCCGACTTTGGTGGTCCAGGAGTCTTCGTCTTTTTCGTATTCGACCATATCCTCGGAGAAACCGGTAAGGGTTGTCCCGTTAATCGTTACGGATACGCTGTTGGCATCATAGGTACTGTAAGTAGTAGGCATAAATATTTTTTCCCCCTTAAAAATATGGATTAATAAGTAACCAGGCCTGTAATCGTAGCTTCATGAACAGCGCCGGCCAGTTCAAATTCGAAGCTGCCGCCGTCGTATTTGCGAGTTTGGCGCTGCGCGGCCGTCAAGGCTTCCCGACCCGGGAAGCTGGTGCTGTACAAACCTTTGCCGCTGTCGTCTTTGGCAATGATGCCTTGGGTCAGGCAGCGCTGCAGCACGCCGCGCACCGTTCCTTCAATTTGGGCGATGCCTGTGTTGTCATAGGCGATTTTATGGTCATAGGCGTTGTTAAACAGCTTCTGCACCTCAAACTCGATGCTGTAGACCACGTAATGTTTGGCGTGAATAATATCGATGTATTCGCCGCCGGAAGTCATCCCTTCGCTCGTCACCGCATCCCCGGCTTTGGTTACAAAAGTAATCGCCCCAGCATTATGAATGGCATGAAGCTCGTCCGTCGTAATCTCGAGAGGTTTGATGCCTTGAAGAGGCTGACCTTTCCAGGTGATCGAACCGACCGCTTTGGAGCCGGCCTCGCCGATCAGCGCCGCTTCCGGATAGCTGTCCACATCGGTATGATAGAAGACCGTTGTATTCAGGAATTTTTTTGCCTGAACCGCTTTGACCGCATCCAGATCCGACGAACGGGTAAAAAATTGCCGGCTGTCATTCTCCTCCACAGCCTGTGCGATCTCCTGTACATCTTCCTCAGCGGTGCTCGTGCTGATCAGGAAGTAGAAGTCTTTCTCCAAAACTTTGGCCATAAAGTCAGTCCAAGGCTCGTCCGTCTTGCGCTGCATGATCGCCAGTTGTTCCGGCCGGTTCTCCTGGACAAAAATAGCAGACGCTGCTTTATACTCCTCCGTTCCCGCCGGATAAACAGCGCTTACCTCCGTCAGCGAAGCAAAAGAAGTATAATCAAGCCCCGCAGCGCTTGTCCCCAAAATCAGCGGTTTGCCAAAACCGATAAGCGGCGTTGGTCGTTTAATATCAATAATTACGTTTACGTCTTTAATTTGAGACAATCTGATCGGCTCCTTTGATAGTTAAGGTATCAATCGTTTCGATTTCCGTTTCCCTTACCTGGACGGTCCGGAAGACCGCATCAAAACCTTCCCGCCGGATCCAGGGCGCATCTTCGTATTCCTTATAATCACGGTTGGTTACCGGACCCGCATTCACCAGCACGCAGTTCAAGTTGTCTTTCAACCCGTCGCGCCCGTCGCGGTCCAGCCAGTCCCTCGCTTTCATGCTGCCGATTATCCTTTCCAGGTGGCTTGACCCGTAGGCATAGAAAGTGACCGTAAACTCAACCGGTTGCGTTTCACGCATGATGCCGGACTCATATTCCACAACCGGATGTCCCCGATTGTCCATCACTCTGCTGAAATCAAATTCCAGCCAGGACGTTTCGCCATTATCCGGTTCGTCCTGCTCTTTGAAAGGCAGCCCGGTATAACCGCTCATCCCGTCCACAATAAACGACCTTATGTTCTCTACCGGAATCACAGGTAGTGGTTCCCCCTTTTTCTTCCAGGATATGCAGGGATGAATTTTATGATCGACTTCACATCGTCATTTACATGGACATTCACATCGACACGTAAATCGCTATTCGCAATCGGCACTCGGTACTTTAGGCGTTGACCTACATCGCCGCATCCTCCCCAGCCTCAGCTTCCTCACCTCCTTTCAGAACTTGTCCGCCTCAAACCGGCGATATTTCTAATATCCGGCTTGCTTTTATTGAGTATTTAAAATACCCTTCATCCTTAGGTGGCACCCGTATGACAAACGTTCCTCCATTCTGTCACCTTCTTCTGCGCCCGTCTCACATATAAAGCGGCACTGCTCTTGGAAACCCCCAGCATGTCCGCAATTTCCGATAAGGAATAACAGCAGCCGTGAGCCAGCGTATAGCATTCTTTTTCCCGGGGACTAAGCAAAGCAAGGGCTTGTTCGAGCACTTCCCGCTCCGAATCCGTCATTCGGCTGGAGCTTCCGGCTGCAGGCGGACTCATGAAAATTTGCATCCTGATCGGATCCATCAGCTGTTCCCGCTGGTATGCCGCCCGCCTTTCAATACCGCGCCGGTTCCCGGGTCTGCGTCCGCTCTTCAGCCAGTCCAGCACATAGCGGCAGTCCGAGATCATTTCGCCCAGCGTTTTATAATCCGGGTGCTCTTCCCCCCGGTCCAGCCTTAACTGTTCCAGTAACTTCAGGGTTTGGTCATACGACGTTTTCAAGGACGGCATGTCCAGCCACATTTCTTGCGACATCTCTTTTTCCCCCTAACTGTAATGCGGTATTTAAAATACTCAAACTCTGAAAAAAAATAACCCAAAACAGTATTGATGTTACCCTGAAAATGGATTAAACTATATAAAAGTATTTTTACTACTCTTCAACCTAACCAACCATTTTCACCTTACACTCTCTATTCAAGAAAATCCATTTTTCCCCCTTTCGGTTTGATAAGCTGATTATAGGTGGTATTATAAATACCGTCAAGTATTTTAAATACCGTTTTTTTATTTTCTAAATTTGGAGGCCTTGTCTATGTCCCTTGGAGAAAGAATACGCGAACGCCGCAAGCGGCTCGGACTCACCCAGCTAGAAATCGCCCAGCAGCTCAATATGGGAAGATCCAACTTCGGTCATATCGAAAATGGCCGCGTCATCCCTTCCAGCACGGATCTGGACAAACTCGCGGATATTTTAAAAACCAAACCCGATTACCTGCTCGGAAAAACCGATGATCCCTCCCTTGCCGGGAACGATGATCCTTACGCCTTAACTTTTAAAGAAGAAAAGGATATTGCCATACGATTGCAGAAAATGTTGGATGAACTGGAAAGCGATGTGCCGCTCGCTTATTTCGGCGAACCGCTTGATGACGACGAGGACCGCGAAGCGTTGAAAGCATCCCTTGAAAACACGCTGCGGTTATCCAAATACATGGCGAAGAAGAAATTTACTCCAAACCAATATAGAAAATAACACCGGGGGTACCCTATGGACGAAGAACGTCTCATAACCAAGCTGATCAAAACCTGCGGAACCAATGACCCCTTGGCGATTGCAGCACAGAAAAACATCCTGGTTCTGTACGAGCCGCTGGGCAAAAATATCTGGGGATACTTCAGCAGCGCCCATCGCATCCCTATCATTCATATCAATGAGAAGCTGAACGAATTCGAGCGAACGTTTACGGCAGCGCATGAACTTGGGCACAGCTTGCTGCACGGCAAACTGAACACCCCCTTTTTGCGTAAAAATACCCTTATTTCCGTCGACCGGATCGAACAGGAAGCCAACCGTTTTGCGATCAGGCTGCTGATTGGCGATGCCAAACCCGAGCAGGGAGAAACGTCCCGGTTTTTCCTGCTGCGCTGCGGGATTCCGGAATGGCTGCATGCTTATTTTACGGTGGAAGAACATCCGGAGGGCAAAGGCAAGTGGCCTGCTTTTTGGAAAGATGAACAGTCGTTTTGGGGCTGCTGATGCCCGAAAAAAATACCCTGAACCTTCCCGCAAGACGGCTCAAAGTTCAGAAAATTCAACAACCCGTGCGGGAACACGGGTTGTTTTTATTTTTACCGGTAGCTTCTACCGGCTTTAGATTTTAACCCGCATAAATGTGGATCAGCATTTCCTCCGTGAACCCCAGCTTGGCATACACGCTTCTGCCCATCCCGCTGGCTTGCAAAATCGCCTGCTTTGCTCCTTCAGCTTTGGCTTCGCGAAGGGCATGGGCCACTGCCGCCCCCGCAATCCCTTTTTGCCGGAATTCCGGCAAAGTGGCTACCGCATAAATGCCGGCCACTCCGTCCTTCAGGAAAGTCACGACGGAACAAGCCGGCTCCTGATCCAAATAAGCGACGTAAAATTGAAAGGAGGGATCTTGTTTAGAATCCTCTACATAAACCTGACTAACGGGACCGCCGATGGAATCGGAAATTTGATAACCGCCTATCATGACCTTCTTAAAATCTTCAACTACAGACTGCTGCTCAGCCAACACCATCTTTACGCCAGCCGGCTCCGGCTGTTCATGTTGCCACTCCTCCAGATCCAGGGACATGCCAAACATGCTGCCTGCCTGCACGAATTGATTAGCCGCAAGCGCCTCTTCCAGCTCCGGATCGGGCTCATGCGAATAAGTCAGCCAGGTGCTTTTTAAACCTTTTTCCCGATATTTCTCCGCAATGGAACGGATGTCTTCAACCAGGCTGAGCGCCGGAGACTTCTTGTAATCAAAAACACGATTGAACATTCCAAATGGAACTTCCGATTCCATCTTGGAGTAACGAGGACTCTGCTCAAAAGAAGCTAATGGACTATTAGCACTGAGGACCTCGTGAACCTGAATCATATTTGTTTTTATGGCTTCCCTGCTGATGGCTGGCATTTCCGGTCTCCTTCCAAGATTCCTTCTATTTGTTTAGTAGTGTGGGTGAACGCTAAGATTCAGTAATCATCCACTTGTCAGTTATTATATTTCGTTTGGTTCCATCCCGGCAAGATGACGAAAGTCCGGTAAATACCACCATATATAAAAAGCAGGTCCTCAAAGACCCGCTTTCCTCATTTATTATCCTTTTATCCCCTTTTTCCTCGGCGCCTAACGTAAAAGCTCTTCTTCTCTGCCGGACTTCCGGTCAAAACTGCCGTTATAGCGGTCAAAGGCATTTTTGTAGGCGTTAGCTTCAATACGGGTTCTGTAGATCGCTCCGGCTGCACCAACGATTACAAACAAAACAAACATCAGTTCAAAAGCATAAGTAAAAGCACCGATCCAAAAACAAACAACAATCCCGGTTAACAAAAGCAGCAGTAAGGCCAATGCGATACGATTTATCCACATATGAAACATAGAGTACGACCTCCGCTTCCTAAATACAGGAAAATCTTTCCCTATCATACGCTATCCCCCGCAAGAAGAATCGCGAATCTTGTCGGAATCCGTCTCCAAACAGCACTTAAGTTAAGTATTTTCCCCTATAAAAAATAAACGTGCCCAAGAAGCATCCGAGCAGCGCTCGAATCACTTTGGACACGTTTAGTGCAAAACAGGTATCGCTAAAGCGAGGTTTAGCCGATCGAACCTTCCATCTCGAATTTGATGAGACGGTTCATCTCAACGGCATATTCCATCGGAAGTTCTTTCGTAAACGGCTCGATAAAGCCCATTACGATCATCTGCGTAGCTTCCGCTTCGCTCAGACCGCGGCTCATCAGGTAGAAGAGCTGGTCTTCGGACACTTTGGATACCGTCGCTTCATGTTCCAGCACAACGTTATCATTCATGATTTCGTTGTATGGAATCGTATCGGAAGTAGACTCGTTATCCAGAATCAGCGTATCGCATTTGATGTTGGATTTCGCGCCCTCCGCTTGACGGCCAAAGGAAGCCAGACCGCGGTAGGATACTTTGCCGCCGTGTTTGGAGATCGATTTGGACACGATCGTCGACGTTGTATCCGGAGCGAGGTGAATCATTTTTGCGCCGGCATCCTGGTGCTGGTTTTTGCCTGCAACCGCGATGGACAGTACGCTGCCTTTCGCGCCGCGGCCTTTCAGGATAACGGCTGGATATTTCATCGTCAGCTTGGAGCCGATGTTGCCGTCAACCCATTCCATGTTGGCATTTTCTTCGGCAACCGCACGTTTCGTAACCAGGTTATAAATATTCGGAGCCCAGTTCTGAATCGTCGTGTAACGAACGCGGGCATTCTTTCTCACGA
Source organism: Paenibacillus mobilis (assembly GCF_058267595.1). Classification (NCBI taxonomy): domain Bacteria; kingdom Bacillati; phylum Bacillota; class Bacilli; order Caryophanales; family Paenibacillaceae; genus Paenibacillus; species Paenibacillus mobilis. The sequence continues at coordinate 17,003 of NZ_JBZCMS010000011.1, read as the reverse complement.
TGATTTCAACCACCGCACTATGCAGGGAGTTTGTGCTGTAGATCGGAGCCGTACAGCCTTCTACGTAATGCACAAAGCTGTCTTCGTCGGCGATGATCAGAGTACGTTCGAATTGGCCCATGTTTTCGGAGTTGATCCGGAAGTAAGCCTGCAGCGGAATCTCGCATTTTACGCCTTTTGGTACGTAAATGAAGCTGCCGCCGGACCATACCGCGCTGTTCAAGGCTGCAAATTTGTTGTCAGCCGGAGGAACGATCGTGCCAAAATATTCGCGGAAAATTTCCGGATGCTCTTTGAGCGCTGTGTCGGTATCCATAAAAATAACGCCCTGCTTCTCCAGGTCTTCCTGCATGTTGTGGTACACAACCTCGGATTCGTACTGAGCGGATACACCCGCAAGGAACTTCTGTTCCGCTTCCGGAATCCCCAGCTTATCAAAGGTTTCTTTGATTTCCGCAGGAACCTCTTCCCACGTTTTGCCTTGTTTCTCGGATGGTCTTACATAATATTGGATATCGTTAAAGTCCAGCTCGCTCAAGTCGCCGCCCCAGTTTGGCATCGGCATTTTCTCGAACTGCTTCAACGCTTTAAGACGGTATTCCAGCATCCATTCCGGTTCATTTTTGATCCGGGAGATTTCCGTTACGATTTCAGGCGTCAAACCTTTGCCGGTTTGGAAAACCGCTTTATGTTCGTCGCGGAAACCATATTTATATTCTTCCATTTCAGGCGCTTTTTTGGCCATGGTTATTCCCTCCTTATTCGATTCCCTTCTTCAGGGCGTTCCAAGCCAGCGTCGCACATTTAATGCGGGCTGGGAATTTATTGACACCGGACAGGGCTTCAAGATCTTCATATTCATCAAAATCAGCGTCCCCGCCCTTCATCATCGTGGAGAAGCGATCGGCCAAATCCAAGGCTTCGCTGACGGTTTTCCCTTTCACGGCATCGGTCATCATAGAGGCGGAGGACATGCTGATCGAGCAGCCTTCTCCCGTATAACGGGCATCCTTGACGATACCGTCCTCCACGATCAGCTGGAGGGAAATGCGGTCCCCGCAGGTCGGATTGTTCAGGTTTACGGTTAAAGCGTCGTCGCTGAACGAACCGCGGTTGCGCGGATTTTTATAATGATCCATAATGACACGGCGGTAGAGATCGTCTAGTTGCATCACCCGAAATACTCCTTTGTTTGGATTAAGCCATCCACAAGGCGGTCAATATCGGCTTCCGTATTGTACAGGTAGAAGCTTGCTCTAGCCGTCGCGGAGGCTTTCAACCAGCGCATCAAAGGCTGGCAGCAGTGATGGCCTGCACGAACGGCAATGCCGAAGGAGTCCAGCACGGTGGCCACGTCATGCGGATGAATGTCGTCCAGATTAAACGTAACCAGCCCAACCTTGCGGTCTCTCGGTCCATACAGCGTGACTCCTTCAATCCCCGAAAGGCGATCCATGGCGTAAGCGGCAAGCTTGCGTTCATGATCCGCGATCACATCCATGCCGATGCCTTCCAGAAAATCAATGGCCGCGCCAAGACCTACAGCGCCAGCAATGATTGGAGTACCGCCTTCAAATTTCCAAGGCAGCTCCTTCCAGGTCGATTCGTACAAACCAACGTCGTTGATCATTTCGCCGCCGAATTCAATCGGCTCCATCGCGTCAAGAAGCTCCTTCTTGCCATATAATACGCCAATTCCGGTTGGAGCACACATTTTATGGCCGGATAAAGCATAAAAATCACAATCAAGGTCCTTCACGTCAATCTTCATGTGCGGCGTGCTCTGCGCGCCGTCCACAACGATTACAGCGCCATGCCGGTGAGCGATCGCGGCGATTTCTTTAACCGGATTTACCACGCCAAGCACGTTTGAAACATAACTTACGGCGACGATTTTCGTTTGGGACGTAATCGTTTCTTCAGCATCCTTCAGTTCGATATGACCGTCAGGCTGCATCGGAATATATTTGAGTGTAGCCCCCGTACGGATGGCAAGCTGCTGCCACGGAATCAGATTGCTGTGATGCTCCATTTCCGTGATGACAATCTCGTCGCCTGCGCCCACATTGGCCGGACCATACGAAGAAGCTACGATATTCAGGGCCGTCGTTGTTCCCCGGGTAAAAATAATTTGCGTCGAATCAGAGACTCCGATAAACCGCGCCACTTTCTCGCGCGCCCCTTCGTAAGCTTCCGTCGCGCGGCTTCCGAGCGTGTGAACCCCGCGGTGCACGTTGGAGTTCTCCCATTCGTAATATTGCTTCACCGCGTCGATTACTGCACGGGGTTTCTGCGAAGTAGCCGCGTTATCAAGATAAACGAGCGGATGCCCGTTTATCTCCTGATTCAAAATCGGAAATTGCTCTTTTAATAGTTCAGGATTCATTGTCCCAGCTTCCTTTCCACAAGAGCTTGTAATTGCTGCTGGAGCTGCTCAAGCGGAATATCGGAAACCACAGGTGCAAGGAAGCCGTAGATGATCAGGCGTTCCGCTTGCTCGCGGGAGATGCCGCGAGACATCAGATAATAGATCTGCTCCGGATTCACCTGTCCGACGGAAGCGGCATGGCCTGCTTTTACGTCGTCCTCGTCAATCAGGAGGATCGGGTTGGCGTCACCGCGCGCTTTCGGGCTAAGCATCAGCACCTTCTCCGTCTGCTCGCCGTTCGCTTTGGTTGCGCCGTGTTCGATTTTGGTAATGCCGTTGATGATCGCCGTAGCTTCCTCGCGCATAACCGCGCGGGTAATCATTTGGCTTTCGGAGCTTTTACCAAAATGGGTCGCTCTGGTGCTGTAGTTCAAACGCTGGGAACCGGAGCCCACCGCGATGATTTTGGCATCCGACAAAGAGCCGTTGCCTTTCAAAATGCTGTTGGTATCGCTCATGGAGTCTCCGTTGTTCATTTCGCCGACGATCCACTCGATGCTGCCGTCATTTTCGACGACCGCACGGCGGTAAGTCAAATCCGTCACTTTGCCGCTCAGATGATGAACGGTAGCATATTGGACCTTCGCGCCGGCTTTGACCACCACTTCGACGATGCCGTTATGCACAAGCTCTTCGTCCAGCTCGCCGGATACATAGTTGTCTACGTAGGTCACGCGGCTGTTCGTGTCAGCCACCACAAGCACGTGAGGGGCAAACACCGATTTTGAATCGTCCACAAGGAACAGCGCCTGAAGCGGCACTTCAATTTCCACGTTGCGAGGCACGTACAGGAATACTCCGCCGTTCCACACTGCGTTATGCAGAGCGGTCAGCTGGTTTTCGTCCGCAGCCACAACGGAAGAGAGATGCTGCTGAACAAGGTCGGCATGTTCTTTGGCTGCCGTTTGCAGGTCCGTAAAAATAACGCCTTTGGCGGCAAGCTCCTCGGCCAGACGGCTGATAATCGTGCCGTCATTGCGCTGCACAACCAGCGATTCGCTTTGCGAAGGATCCACTAACGCGGAAACGTAATCAGGCAGCTCGCTGCCGGTTTGACCCGCAGTTGCCGGAGAACCGAAGTTTTGCAGCCTCCAGCGCTCCAGTTTCATTTTTTCAAGCTTCGGAAGCTCAAGCTGTCCGGCCAGTTCAAGCGCTTTGAGTCTGCGCTCTTTCAGCCAGGCCGGCTCCCCGGTCCGTTCGGAAAATGCTTGCAAAGCCGAAGCCTCAACGGGAAGAACGGTTAATGTAGTCATACTGTCTCCTCCTCCGTTTCTTAGGCTTCCTGCTCTTGGCCGACAGTTTCGTCGACGATGCCGAGTTCTTCTTTGATCCAGTCGTATCCGTCCTGCTCGAGGCGTTCTGCCAGTTCAGGTCCGCCGGATTTCACGATACGGCCCTGCATCATAACGTGTACAAAGTCTGGTTTGATATAGTTAAGCAAACGCTGATAGTGGGTAATGACCAGGAATCCGCGTTCTTCGCTGCGCATGGCGTTTACGCCTTCGGCTACAATACGCAAAGCGTCGATGTCCAGACCGGAGTCGATTTCGTCAAGCACGACAATTTTCGGATCCAGCATCATCATTTGCAAAATTTCGTTCCGCTTCTTCTCGCCGCCGGAGAAACCTTCGTTCAGGTAACGGTGGGCAAACTCGGGGTTCATTTCGAGCTCCTTCATTTTGCCTTCCATTTGGCGGATAAATTTAATCAGGGAAATTTCGTTGCCTTCGCCGCGGCGAGCATTGATGGCGCTGCGCAGGAAGTCGGAGTTTGTCACGCCAGCAATCTCGCTTGGATACTGCATGGCCAGGAACAGGCCTGCGCGAGCGCGCTCGTCAACAGCCATATCCAGCAAATCCTCGCCGTCCAGCGTTACGCTGCCGTCGGTTACTTCATATTTAGGGTGACCCATCAGCGCGGAAGCCAGCGTACTTTTACCGGTACCGTTAGGACCCATAATGGCATGGATTTCCCCGCCTTTGATTTCAATGTCGATGCCTTTCAAAATTTCCTTACCTTCGATGGTTGCTTTCAAGCCTTCGATGACAAACTTCGTGGACATAATTTGAAACTCCCTTCATCTATTTACAATCTTAAAATGGGTATACGTTATTTGACAGGGACGCCTCCCTGTAGTGACTTTAATCATACCATAATAAGTATCAAATTAGAATCATTCTAAGAAAGTTTATTGATTCTCAATTGATTCTCATTACATTTTAACTCAATAAAAAGACGGACGCAATGCGGGATAAACCGGCTTTCGCCGCTTATTCCCCCCAGCAGCCGGAATTCGCTCGTTCCAGGCGCTATATCAAAACAAGGCTTGGCCGATCGATCGGCCAAGCCTTAACCTTACGAACGCAGCACTCTGCGCAGCACCCGCGCTTTTTCGGCAAATGCCGAAATCGGTAGGACCGGCGTCAGGTTGCCGGGGTCCGGACGGGGGAGATCCTGAATATCGATCCAGGATTTACAGCCCCCGTATTCGGGCAATGCCGGGACATGAAGCGGCCGGTTCAAGCGATAAACCCTCAGCAGCAGTAAATGCAGCGGATCCTGCCGCTTCCAGCGCAGCCGTTCCTGCACAAAGTTTTCCGTCCACATATGAAAATCATACAGCCTCGACAATTCCTCTTCCGTCCGGATCAGAATGTCATCGGCTACTTCTGCCCATGCATAAAGATAAGTTTGCCCCTCCAGAAAAGCCGGCGACTCCAGCTCGCGGAGGGAGTCATCCACATAATGGCGTACTTCCGGCTTCAGCAGCTCGCGGCGTTGATGTTCATAAGTGGGATAGAGGTAGAAGGAATCGCTTTTCGTTTCGAAATGGCGGGTTTCCTCACGGATACCTCCTTTTCGGAGAAGAATGAACTGATTCCCCTCCAGCAGGGCTTTAACGGTCGAAGCCCATTCCTTTAAAGCGATTGTATGTTCTCCCACCTGATCCAACCCCTTCTCTGCTTAACCCAAATAAGAACGAAGCATCCACATATGTTTTTCGAATTCGCCTTTAAAGCCGGTCAGCAGATCGGCCGTGGCAACATCCTCGGCCTCCTCTGCAAGGTCGATGCCTTCCTGAAAGGATTCGGTCAGCGTAGCGAGGTCCTCAATCAGGGTCTGAACCATGGCCCGCTGATCTTCTTTCCCTGTCGCTTCCTGAATCGTGGCGATTTCCAGGTATTCCTTCAGCGTAGCAGACGGAGTTCCCTTAATCGTCAGCAGACGTTCGGCAATTTCGTCCATTTTCAAAGTTACTTCATTATAAAGCTCCTCGAATTTCACATGCAGGGTGAAAAAGTTCTCCCCTTTTACATACCAGTGAAAATTATGAATTTTCACGTAAAGCACGTTAAGGTTTGCTACCTGCTCGTTGAGCACCTGATGAAGCGCTTTGCTTTTCGTTTTGCTTTGCGATTTGGATTCGGTTTTAGCCATTAGAAATCCCTGCCTTCCTTTTTATTTTAAGATGAAAAACATGATATCATCGGCTCTTTGCCCGATTCGGATCCAGCTTAGTTTCAGCAGAAATTGAGCTTGCCATCCTGCCCATATTTTACCCGTTGAAGGATAAGGCGAAACAAAGCCGGGCGGGCTGCCCAGGCGCGCAGCCTTGTCCCAAGCGGCACGAACCGAAAGGATTTCCCCAATTCGAATCTTGGATGTAGCCCAAGTATAATCCTCAATTTGCCAAATTGCATCAGGATTTTTGCCGCGGTTCTGCGGCTTCCAAAATTCTTAAAATTTATGAGTCTGGATGACTAGGTTTCCCGTGGGATTGATGGTATTATAGGAGTGCCGTAAGGCACCTTTTAGGGAAACCAAACAGTAATTATGAAGCATTGCGGGGGAACGCATACATGAAAGACAAAGAAGTGAACGGTTTTTTATTTAATGTAGAAATACTTGTTAAGAGCCCTACCAACGGGCAAGCGATACAACTTCTCCTCCAATTGCTGAACAACCATCAGGGTGAGATAGCCGATTATCGTATAAAGTCAGGCATCGAGCTAGGCAGCATTATTGATGCTTCCCTTGCCGCTAAACACAAATCCATGGTTTCAAATCCCGAATCGCCGTCGGCAAATACGGACGCAGACCGTAAACCGCAGCAGAATGGCGATCATTTGAAAAATTCCGATGGAAATCCGGTCGGCGAATGGATCCAGTCCCATATTGCGAGCAACCGGCTGGTCAGAGTGTTAATAGAAACGCCTAAAGGACGTCAGAGCATCCCCTGCCGGATCTTGAACTTCCTGCCTAAAGAAGAGCTTATTAACGTGTATCATGTGGACGAGAAACAGGTCTACACATACAAGCTTAGCGAGATTATAGATATATTAGATGCTTAATAACGCTACATATTGGGCTTGGCCCCGATCCTTTTCTTTCCTTATTTTGACGTAAAAATAAAACGGACATTCCCTGGGGAATGTCCGTTTTACATTAGGCCTTTTTGCTTCGCAAGGCTGTTACAATAATCAAAACCCAAGCAGCGATAAAAGCTACGCCCCCGAGCGGCGTGATCGCGCCGAGTCCATTAATGCCGGTAACGCTGAGGACATACAAACTGCCCGAAAACAAAATGATACCGATCAGCAGCAGACGGGCTGCCCAGCGCAGGCCGGCCGATTCTCCCCAGATATGCGCAAGGACCGCAACCAGGATCATGGCCAGGGCGTGGTACATCTGATATTGGACTCCGGTCTCATAAACGGCCCGTGCATCTTCATCCAACACCGCTTTCAGCGCATGTGCGCCAAAAGCGCCTATCCCTACGGCCAGCAGCCCCAAAATGGCGCCAATTGCCGTGTATTTTCGTGACATTTCCCTCATCATCCCTTCAAATTTTATCTACCATCAACTTGTCTATTTTACCCGATGGAGAACCGCTTTTACCATGGCGTTCAACGGATTGCCTTAAAACCGGCTTGCTTTTTCCTCCATAATATTGAAAAATGAACAAGAATAAGACTTTATGACCAAAGGAGATTGGCTAATGGATTATGAATCGACCCAGGAGAAAGAATATCCTTCTTTCCCTCCACATCCAGAAGCGCAGCAGGAACAGCGGCCGAAAGTCAAACATTCCGGACCCGGCATTGCCTCATTTGTTTTAGCTTTAGTGGCGCTTGTCGGATACGTAGTTTTCCTGTTTTTAACCGTTGCTGCATTCGGGCGGATCGGCCTTGAGGAAATCGACGAAGAAATCCTCATGCAGCAGCAGCTATTTGTTTCGGGCGTCTACGGCTTTTTAGCCTGCGGGATTTTAAATGTAGCCGCCATTATTACAGCTATCGTCGGGTTGGCGCTTAAAAACCGCAAAAAGGTTTTTGCCATCCTCGGGCTGATTTTCGGTTTGCTGCCTTTTCTGCTGCTCGTCGGCCTGCTCATCATCGGCATTGCGGCGTCTGGCGGGAATTTATCGCCGTAAACCTTGATTTTTTGGACCGGAAAGGTGAACTAAATGAATCCAATTAAAATTTTCGCGGACAGTACCTGCGATTTGACTTCCGACCTGATTCAACAGTATGACATCGGCATTGTTCCTTTATATGTAACCTTTGAATCCAGGTCCTACCGGGACGGCGTTGATATCACGCCCGCAGAGCTTTACGCCAAGGTGTCGGAAACCGGCAAACTTCCTTTAACGGCCGCACCTTCGCCGAGCGATTTCATCGAAGCGTTTGCCCCGTTCGTGGAACAGGGCCGACAAATCGTCTATATCAGCTTGTCTTCGGAGCTCTCGTCCACTTATCAAAACGCCGTTATTGCTTCCGGGGAATTCGAGCCAGGCAAGGTTCATGTCTTTGATTCCCTGAATTTATCGACCGGCATCGGCATTCAGGTGCTTAAAGCGGCCAGAGCCGCTGAAGCGGGGCAAGCCGCCGAGCAGATTCTGCATTTGCTGGCTCAAATCCGGCCTAAAGTCGATACGGAATTCGTCATTGATTCCCTTGACTATCTGCATAAAGGCGGGCGCTGCTCCGGCATGCAAAATGTCGTGGCGAGCCTGCTCAAAATCCGGCCGGTCATCAAGGTCATCGACGGTAAGATGACCCCCGCCTACAAGGTGCGCGGAAGCCGCGAGAAGGCCTTCGACCAAATGGTCTCCAACGCCTTGGCAAACCAAGATATTATCGACCGTGAAACAGTATTCGTGACCCAAACCATGGCTCCGGAGGATGCGCGAAACCTTCGCGGAACGATGAATGAAAAAATTCAGCCGAAGGAAGTTTTCATCACGGAAGCAGGCTGCGTAATTTGCAGCCACTGCGGACCTAAAACGATTGGTTTAATCTATTTAAAAGAATAACTGATAATTCCAAGGAGGACTACCTTATGAATTTACAAAAGAAAACAGCCGTTATTACCGGAGCCACAAAAGGCATCGGCCGGGCCATCACTTTTGCTTTAGCAGCGGAAGGCGTTAACTTGGGCCTGATCTCCCGCAGCGCAGACGAGCTTAAGGCGCTTCAGGAAGAGCTGGCCTCTACATACGATATCCAAATTGCCAGCAGCGCTGCCGATATTTCCGAACGTCATCAGGCCGAGGCAGCAATTGCGGCTTTGGAGCTTGAACTGGGAACGATCGATATTCTGATCAATAATGCCGGGACCGCTAAATTCGGAACCGTGCTCGATATGAACCCTGAAGACTGGGAACGCATTATTCGTGTGAACCTGTTCGGCACCTATTATGTGACCCGCGCGGCTCTTCCTGCCATGTTGCACAAGAAAAGCGGCGACATTATCAACATCGCCTCCACCGCCGGCGAGCGCGGTTTTGCTACAGGCTCCGCTTACTGCGCTTCCAAATTCGGCATGCTCGGATTATCGGAAGCCCTGATGCACGAGGTCCGTAAATCCAACATTCGCGTAACGGCCCTCAATCCCAGCACGGTCAATACCGAGCTTTCGGCCAATGCGGGTCTGCCGATCGGCGATGAAGACCGGATGATGCAGCCCGAGGACGTCGCCCAGATCGTACTCAGCGCGTTGAAGCTGCCTGCCCGGGTTATGCTGAAAGCTGGAAGCGTCTTTACCACCAACCCCCAGTAATTCCATTCGCCAATTTTGCAAATATAAAAAGCAGCAGGCCCTTTTCAAAAGGATCTGCTGCTTTTGTCATAAGATGACATAACATCGTTTATTTAGCTGTTTATTTAATAATACGGAGCCATCATCAGGTACACGATAACGCCCGTCAGGCTGACATAGAGCCAGATCGGCATCGTCCAGCGGACGATTTTTTTATGTTTCGTAACCTGCATCGTCCAGCCCCATACGAGTGCAAATAAAGCAAGCGGCACCACGATCGCGGCCAGGAAGCTGTGCGTGATCAGGATAAAGAAATAAATCGGCCGGATAATTCCTTGACCGCCGTATTTCGCCGTATCCGGTGAGATATAGTGGAACGTCAGGTAAGAGACCAGGAACAACAGGGTTGTGGTGAAGGCGAGCAGGATAAACACTTTATGCACGCGGATGTTTTTTTTCATAATCGCTACCAAAGCGGCTATCAGAAAAATAAACGTAAAGCTGTTAAAGATAGCATTCAGCCTTGGAAAAATCGTAATATCAAAATCGACGGCACCTTGATAACCCAAAGGCGAAAAGAACAAAAGCAAAATGATGATGTTCGCCACAATCGATACGGTAATAATCAGCCCGGTAAAGTTTCTGGAGCTTGTGGGCTTGTAATTGTACTGATCCGTTTTACTGTTCATTTTTATTTTTCTCCTATTCAGGTTCTTATCTCTGTCAATTATATATCTCTTCCAAATGCCTTGTTAAGTGACAAAACAGCGACTTTTTATTTTAAAAAAATCTTGCGGCTCGTTCATGAATCTTTTCCCCTATTCTTCCGATTGGCCAAAGAGGACCTGACGAACTCATAAACATTTTGCCCAATATAAGAGACGGACATAACTATCACCTCTTTTCCAAAAGCGATGGCGATCAGATGAAATCCATTATAACCAATCTTTAGTAGTCAGCTGTCTCCACGATTAGATATAATACTAATAGAAAATATTTTGTACAGGAAGGGTGCTGATCTGATCCATGTTAAAATTTCAAGATTACCGGTATGAACGGCCGGACGCCGGGCAGCTAAAGCAACAATTTACGGAACTGCTGACCCGATTAAACGCGGCTTCCACGCTTGAGGAAGAACGCACGGCAATCTCAGCGATCAACAAACTGCGCAGCGAATTCGAGACTTTGCAGCAGCTTGTCAGTGTCCGCCACTCCATCGACACCACAGATCCTTTTTATAAAGCCGAACAGGATTACATGGATGAAATCGGCCCTGTCATTCAGGAATACATAACCGATTATTACAGAGCCATCGTCAACTCCACCAACAGGGCCGCCCTCGAACAGGAGTGGGGAACACAGCTGTTCCAGCTTGCCGAAATTTCGCTGCGAACGTTCAGCCCGGAAATTATCGAGGACCTGCAGCTGGAGAACAAGCTGTCCACCGAATATTCGCAGCTGATCGCATCGGCCAAAATTCCGTTTGAAGGCGAAGAAAGAACGCTGCCGCAGCTCGTTCCTTTCGAACAGTCCACCAACCGCGACCTCCGCAAACGTGCTTCCGAAGCCCGTTACGGTTTTATGGCCGAGCATAGCGAAGAACTTGACCGTATCTATGACGACCTGGTTAAAGTTCGTACTCGGATGGCCAAAAAACTCGGCTACGAAAACTTTGTGGCGCTTGGGTATGATCGCATGATGCGCACCGACTATACGCCTGAAATGGTGGCCAACTTCCGCAAACAGGTGCTTGAATCCATCGTTCCTGCGTCCCAGAAATTGAAGGAGCGGCAGGCTGATCGGCTGGGCCTGGATCATTTAAAGCTGTATGATGAACACCTGAAATTCAAAACCGGCAATGCAGATCCGAAAGGCGATCCGGACTGGATTATCGCTAACGGCGCTAAAATGTACAAAGAGCTTTCACCGGAAGTCGATGAATTCTTTACGTTTATGCTGGAAAGCAACCTGATGGACCTTGTAAGCAAAAAAGGCAAACAAGGCGGCGGATATTGCACCTATTTCAGCGAATACAAAGCTCCGTTCATTTTCTCGAATTTCAACGGCACTTCCGGCGATATCGACGTGCTGACCCACGAAGTCGGCCACGCTTTCCAGGCTTATGAAAGCCGGAATTTGACCGTCCCTGAATATGCTTTCCCGACTTATGAAGCGGCGGAAATCCACTCCATGAGCATGGAATTCTTCACTTGGCCTTGGATGAACCTCTTCTTCGAGGAAGATGCGGACAAATACCGCTTTAATCATCTGGCCGAAAGTCTGCAATTTATTCCTTACGGCGTTTCCGTAGACGAATTCCAGCATTTCGTATACAGCAATCCGGACGCTACGCCGGCGGAACGCAACCAGGCCTGGCGCGAGATCGAGAAAAAATACCTGCCGCACCGCGACTATGACGGCAACGAGTATCTGGAGCAAGGCGGCTTCTGGCAGAAACAAGGCCATATTTACAGCTCGCCGTTCTACTACATCGACTACACGCTTGCCCAGCTGTGCGCCTTCCAGTTCTGGAAACGTTCCAGAGAGGATTTTGCATCCGCCTGGAAAGATTATTTGACTTTGTGCCAGGCAGGGGGAAGCCAATCCTTCCTGAAGCTGGTTGAGCTTGCCGGCCTGAAATCGCCGTTTGAAGACGGGGCCATCGCTTCGGTTATCGGCGAAATCGAAGGCTGGCTGAGCAGCATCGACGATAAAGCGCTGTAGCATCAGGTGTTAGGCTGCAGGCTGTAAGATTTATAAGCAATACAAAAAGGAGGTTTCTGCCTTGAGCAGAACCTCCTTTTTTCTTGGCTATCGTTCTCGGTCGCCTATAATCTGGTCTGGAGACCTAATATTTTTCCGAAATAAACCGTTTGACCTGCGCCAACGCTTCATCCACGTGATCCGCTTTGATGATCACCCGTTCTTCCTGCGTAATTTCTTTAGCGGTGTGTTCGTACCGGGGATCATAGTAGTGCACCAGCAGCTGTTCCGCCGCATCGGCAAAACGTCCACCCTGCAAATCCGCTTCGATTTGTTTCGCAATCGGCGTATGAATCCGTTCCTTGATTTTCCGGAAGGCCGCGAGGCAGGACTCCTGGTGCTCCTCCGGATGATAATCCTCCAGGATCTGCCGGACCCGCTCCTCTATCGGAAGTTCGATCCAAAGCTGAATGCCGTTCTCCTTGCTTTTGACAAGGAATTCAGGCATCGCGACTTTCCCGATTCGTTTGCTTTCCGCCTCCATCAGCATATACGGCTTGTCCTGCACTTCCAGCAGCCCTTTCAGCAGCAGGGAATCAAACGTTTTTTGATTATGAGGGATTAGGCCCACCTGTCCGAATACGGAGCCGCGGTGTTTCGCCATCAGCTCCAGATCAAGCACGGGATACTCCTCGGCTTGGAGCTTGCGCAGCATGTACGTTTTCCCTGTCCCCGTATATCCGTTAAGGACAATAGCTGTCGGATGCACTTCAAACCGGCTGAGCTCGTCCACCACCCATTTCCGGTAAGAACGAATGCCGCCGTCCAGACGCTGAACATGGACATCCATCAGGGACAGCAGCGTGGCCGTAGTCCGGCTTCGCATACCGCCGCGCCAGCAGAAAACCGCTTTATTTCCCTTGATCCCTTGAAACTGCGCGATAAAAGACGGGAGTTTCGCCGAAATGATCGCAAGTCCGCGCTCCTTGGCCGCCTCTGCGCTGACCTGCTTGTACAACGTTCCGATTTCCGCACGTTCTTCATCGTTAAAAAAAGGAATGTTAAGACTTCCCGGAATCGTAGCTTCCTCATACTCCGACGGAGAACGCACATCTATTAACGTGATCTTCTGTTGTTTTTGCTTCGCAAGAAGCTCTTCCACTGTTATATCTGTAAACACATCTACCCGCTCCTTGCTGCTCTTTAAAAATGATTCATATCCCGGTTCTTATTGAACCCGGATATGTCCCGGATGCTCTGCAGTAACCTCGCCGATCAAAGCCGCTTCTACGCCGGCTGCCACCAGCTCACTCAGCAGCTGCCCGGCCTGTTCGCCGTTTACCGAAATGAGCAAACCGCCGGAGGTAACGGCATCACATAACATCCACTGGCCGATCTGATCCAAATCCTCCGGGAAGGTAACGGAGCCCTCCAAATGGGCAAAATTGTTTTTGGTTCCTCCCGGTACGCTTCCGGTTTCGGCAAGCTCACGGACACGCGGCAGGAAAGGCACTTGATCTTTATGGATCACGATGCCCGTTTCACTGCCTTTGGCCATCTCGGAAGCATGTCCGAGCAATCCAAAACCGGTTACGTCCGTGCAGGCATGAACGTCATAACCGTCCATAATTTCGGCTGCTGTTTTATTCAGCGTCGTCATGACAGAAGTAACCCGAGTTACTTCCTCGGCGCTGAGCAGATCTTTTTTAATCGAAGTGGTCAAGATGCCTACTCCAATCGGTTTGGTCAAAATCAGCTTGTCGCCCGGTTTTGCTCCAGCATTGGTGCGAACCCGTGAAGGGTGGACCAGTCCGGTGACCGCAAGGCCGAATTTAGGCTCCTTATCGTCGATGGAATGTCCGCCCACCAACGTTACGCCCGCTTCCTTCAGTTTATCCCCGGCTCCGCGCAAAATTTCAGTAAGCACGGATTTCTCAAGGGTATGAATGGGGAAAGCTACAATATTAAGCGCAGTCAGCGGTTTTCCGCCCATCGCGTAAATATCGCTGATCGCGTTGGCGGCAGCCACCTGACCGAAGTCATAAGGATCATCTACAATCGGCGTAAAAAAATCAACAGTCTGCACTAACGCCAGTTCATCCGTCAGCTTGTAGACACCGGCGTCATCGCTCGTATCAAGTCCGACCAGCAGGTTGGGATTCGGTACGGCAGGAGGCAGGCTGCGCAGCACCTGGGCCAGATCGGCCGGTCCGATTTTGCAGCCGCAGCCTCCTTTTGAAGATAAGGACGTAAGTTTTATCGGTTGTTGCGTAGACATCTAATCATCCGCCTTTCAGCTTCTTGGAATAGTAAAACGTTATCGGCAAAATTGCTCCTCAACCAGTATACCACTAATAAAATCAACGTAAAAATCATGCAGTTTATGTTATACTTTTTAATTGACGCTATTTCATTCACTAAATCGGAGGTAACAGAAGGATATGTCTCAGTTAACTGGCTCATCCCCTGCACCGCACAGAAATTATAAAGCGGCTATTTTTGTCGTTATATTTCTGCTGATCGCGGCTGCGGGTTTATCTTACGTCAAATGGTGGCCCTATTATGAAAAAGCTTTTAAAGCCGCTACCGACCATTCTATCGGTTCTTCCATTGTGAGCGGATCCTCGGATACCGCACCGGCCCCTTCCTGGTCGGCTGCTGTGGATTATGCCGCCGCTTATTTCAAATCCGTCTGGAAAGCCGCCGTTCTGGGGATTCTGCTAGGTTCCCTGGTCCAAGTGCTCATTCCGGCCCAATGGCTGCTTAAAGTGCTTGGAAAAACCACCTTCAAAAGCACCGCGCTTGGCGGGATTGCTTCCCTGCCGGCCATGATGTGCACCTGCTGCGCGGCTCCGATTGCCGTGGGACTTCGGAAAAAGAACGTCTCCGTCGGCTCCAGCCTCGCCTTCTGGCTCGGCAATCCGACGCTTAATCCGGCGACGCTGATTTTTATGACCTTTGTCTTGTCCTGGAAATTCACCTTGCTCAGACTGGTATTTGGTATCCTGCTTACGTTTGGGGTCAGCTATTTCGCCAACCGGTTTGCCGGCACAAACCAAATTCCTGAGGAAGTGCTTGAGACCACGGAGGAAGCCGTGAAACCGAAAGAAGGCCCCTTCCTGGTACGCTGGTTAAAAAGCCTCGGCGGCATGCTGTTAAGCATCGTACCAGCTTATCTGCTGTTCGTTTTGATTTTAGGTGCTGCCCGCGCTTGGCTGTTCCCTCATGTGGGACTCAGCGAAGGCAATCATCTGCTCGCGATCATCGGTTTTGCCATTGCCGGCATGCTGTTCGTCATTCCAACCGCAGCCGAAATTCCTATTATTCAGTCCTTTATGTCCTTTGGCCTGGGTGCAGGACCGGCAGGTGCGCTGCTGTTGACACTACCTGCGGTAAGCCTTCCTTCCCTGCTGATGATTTCGAGATCTTATCCGAAAAAG
Organism: Paenibacillus mobilis; assembly: GCF_058267595.1. Taxonomy (NCBI): domain Bacteria; kingdom Bacillati; phylum Bacillota; class Bacilli; order Caryophanales; family Paenibacillaceae; genus Paenibacillus; species Paenibacillus mobilis. The sequence continues at coordinate 1,391 of NZ_JBZCMS010000011.1, read as the reverse complement.
GTACTGGCCTTTGTAGCCTCTGCCGTTGTAGTTCTCGGCATTTTATGTGGACTTGCGGCCGTTGTGATTCTATAGAAGACACATTAAAAAGAATCCCCCTTGCCTTATTCATTTGGGCAGGGGGTTCTTTTTTACAAAAAATAAAAAGCGCCGCGAATTCGCAAGCGCCTAATCTTATAAAATTGGAGCGGACGACGGGAATCGAACCCGCGACCCTCGCCTTGGCAAGGCGATGCTCTACCGCTGAGCCACGTCCGCAATATGTATAGAGATGAGCCATGAAGGACTCGAACCTTCGACACCCTGATTAAAAGTCAGGTGCTCTACCAACTGAGCTAATGGCTCTCATGAAACAAAATGGCTGGGGATATAGGATTCGAACCTATGCATGACGGAGTCAAAGTCCGTTGCCTTACCGCTTGGCTAATCCCCAAGAACAAGGATAAGAATGGGGCGATCGATGGGACTTGAACCCACGAATGCCGGAGCCACAATCCGGTGCGTTAACCCCTTCGCCACGACCGCCATAAAACAATTGCGGGGACAGGATTTGAACCTGTGACCTTCGGGTTATGAGCCCGACGAGCTACCGAGCTGCTCCACCCCGCGACATTAAAAACATTATTGAGTTTTGAAAAAATGGTGGAGCCAAGGAGGATCGAACTCCTGACCTCCTGCTTGCAAGGCAGGCGCTCTCCCAGCTGAGCTATGGCCCCATACAATCATCCTTAAAAAGTTAAGTGCAGCTCTGATATCGATTCCGATTACTTTTCGGAGATCCCTGCATACAAGCCCAGCTTATCAAGGTTAAGAGATGGTGGGCCCTAGTGGACTCGAACCACCGACCTCACCCTTATCAGGGGTGCGCTCTAACCAACTGAGCTAAGGGCCCTAACAAAAACAGAGAGATAAAAAAATCCCCTAAGGGAATCGCTTGGCGGCATCCTACTCTCCCAGGACCCTGCGGTCCAAGTACCATCGGCGCTGGAGGGCTTAACGGTCGTGTTCGGGATGGGTACGTGTGGAACCCCTCCGCCATCGCCACCAAACGGGCATTTACAGCGTAAATGCTGGATTCAGGTTTTCAGCATCGCCAAATGCTGACAGCTTCTCTTCCCTTTATGTAGTTACTTGAACTACATAGGTTCAGATTTGCTCCCTGAAAACTGGATACGAAACAATCATTTGCGATTAGTTGTTCTTTCGGGGCCCCGCCAAAGTATTCGGAATTTGCTTCGTCAGCGCTTCTTCACTTTGGGGGGACTCTTTTGGATAAGCCCTCGACCGATTAGTACTGGTCAGCTCCATGCATTGCTGCACTTCCACCCCCAGCCTATCTACCTCGTCGTCTTCAAGGGGTCTTACTAAATTGGGAAATCTCATCTTGAGGG
>NZ_JBZCMS010000010.1:0-159692 GCF_058267595.1 Paenibacillus mobilis | reverse complement strand
CCACAGATATCAATGGGGACGTAAAAAGATGACTCCTGTACAGTACAGGAATCATCTTTTATCTGCGGCTTAAAACCACAAGTCCCTTTTTTTACAAGTGTCCTTGACAAAGGGTACAGTTCATTGGAATGGTCTTTTATTTATAAACACTGCTGGAAGTAGAAGGGGCCGGCCGGCAAAGCTAATGCTACTCGTTACCCGCCTCGATCGAAAGGTAATCAAGGTAGAAAACTTACAGCGGGCCGCTGCGGTTTATCTCGTGCAGCGCGCCATACTGTATTTTTTAAAAAACATATAGGGGCGGAAGATAAGTTATGGATAGAATATGAACATGTCTGAAATATAAACAGGCTATCGATAGACACCAACTTAAATGTAAATACCAGACACAAACTTTATTGTCACCATGTGCTTAACATCATTTTCCTGGTAACCAACTATATTGTAACTTTAGATAAAGGATGAAAAACAGGGATTTATTGATTTTACTGAGTATTTAAGACACCAACATTAATGTCACTGAACATGGTAACGATTAAAGAAATATACAACTGAATAATAATGGTTGCCATTTAGCTAACAACAAGGGAGCTCAGATTAGTCTGAGCTCCCTTGTTGTTTCATTTGCTGGAAGAAAGCTTGCTTTTGATAAGAAAATAGCTATAATTACGTTTAAAGGATTAAACGAATGAACTATAGAGGTGGATGGAATGAACCAACAAACAGAGCAAGTTCTGCAACAATTTAAAGATTGTATCCCTTTATTGGAAGTGCTAACCGATGAAAACCGTCAAGCTATTATTATGCTGTTGGCGCAGAACAAATTAGGACTTAATGTGAATACAATAGCAAGCCATATGGATTTGTCTAGACCGGCTATATCCCATCATTTAAAGGTATTGAAACAGTCTGGCTACATTAAAGCCGAAAAAAAAGGCGTAGAGAACTATTATATATTAACTGTCCGTAAACCGCTTGAGCAGCTCAAATCATTAATTACTTCTGTTGAACAAGCATGCGATTTGTCCAATAATCCCCTAAGGCCTGAACGGAAATACTGAAGGAAATACTGCGGGAAGGAACTTGTTCCGCACATTAGGTTCATTCGTTTAAACTAATAATCACAAGAGAGAGTGATTTGAAATGAAGGCTATGGTCATTGAGAAATACGGAAAAAATGTTCCCTTAATGATGTCTGAACAGCCAATACCTGATATCGGAGAACATGATGTTCTGGTGGAAATTCATGCGGCGAGTTTAAACCCCATTGATTTTAAGATTAAAGAAGGGGAAATGAAATTCCTGTTGAGTTACAAGTTTCCTCTAATCTTAGGAAATGATTTCTCCGGTGTTGTCGTCAAAGTTGGTGATCGGGTGAATACTTTTAAACCCGGGGATGAAGTGTACGGAAGACCCCGCAAAAACCGAATCGGAACATTAGCTGAATTTATTGCGGTTCATGAGAAAGACATTTGGCTGAAGCCGCAAAATCTAACCTTTGAAGAGGCAGCATCGATCCCGTTGATTGGACTTACGACTTACCAGGCTTTTGGTGAAATATTAAACCTTCAAAAAGGCCAAAAAATTTTGATTCACGCTGGTTCGGGAGGCGTAGGCACCTTCGCCATCCAGTTGGCCAAGCTGATGGGCGCTTTTGTCGCCACAACGGCAAGCGAAAAAGGCTATGAATTGGTCAAAGCGCTGGGGGCCGATCTAATTATTAATTATAAAAAAGAGAATTTTGAAGAAATTCTTACCGGATATGACGCTGTTTTTGATACTTTAGGTGGAGAAGCCTTGGAGAAATCATTCCACATCCTGAAACCAGGCGGAAAAATCGTCTCCATCTCTGGCATGCCAAACGGCAGATTTGGAAAAGAAGCGAAATTGGGTTGGATGAAAACAACAATTTTGTCCATCGCAAGCCGTAAGATCAAAGCTCAGGAGAAGAAGAGTAAAACGGAATATCACTTTCTATTCATGAAACCAAGCGGGGAACAATTGAGGGTTTTAAAGGAGCATATTGAAAAAGGTCTCATTAAGCCAATTATTGATCAGGTGTATCATTTGAAAGATGCAGGTCAAGCTTTTCATTACTTGGAAAGCGGAAGGGCCAAAGGAAAGGTAATCGTTAGAATAAAGTGATTCTAGAAAACAAACGATATCCGCGGATGATAACAGCGTAAGTCTAGTCCTTTATTTTTCAAGTTTGGGTCCGCCGATGCCAATTAGGGTATCGGATTTTTTTATAAAGAAAGGATTATGGCTAGTGTTAGGCAAATGTATATAGTAGACAATGAAATCCATAGGTAACTCAATAATTCATCAGATTCAAATCTATAACTAGCCTATTAAAGAGGAGCGTTCATATGGGAGATCAGCTGAACTGGGCCGGGAATTATCGCTACAGCTCGATGGAACTGCTTGAGCCTGAAAATCTGGAAGAGGTCAAGGACCTGGTCGCTAGCCGCACAAGCATACGTGCGCTTGGCTCGCGTCACTCTTTTAACGGGATTGCCGATACCGGGGGCAGCCAGCTTTCGCTTAGAAAGATGAATCGGGTCATTGAGCTTGATCAAGCACAGAGAACCGTAACTGTTGAAGGGGGTATTCGGTATGGCGATCTGTGCCGTTACTTAAACGATCATGGCTTCGCGCTGCCTAATTTAGCCTCTCTGCCGCATATAAGCGTAGCTGGCGCCGTTGCGACAGCCACACATGGCTCGGGTGATTTGAATGTAAACCTTGCCGCTTCTGTAAGCGCTATCGAGCTGATGAAATCGGATGGAAAAGTTACGGCACTCACGCGCGGAATAGCCCCCGAGTTCGAAGGGGCGGTTGTTGGACTTGGCGGAATGGGAGTCGTCACAAGGCTTAAACTGGATGTAGTCCCCTCCTTTCAGGTTAGTCAGACCGTATATGAGCGTCTTCCTTTTTCGGCACTGGCTCGCGGCGGCTTGGACGAAATTTTCTCTGCTGCCTACAGTGTCAGTTTGTTTACGAATTGGGCGGAACCCATATTTAATCAGGCGTGGGTAAAACGAAAGCTGGAAATCAACGGGCAGGAAGAGGGGGCGGGCCATTTCTTCGGGGCTTTGCCAGCTTCGGAAAAACTTCATATGGTACCTGGCCAATCTGTGGTGAACTGCAGCGAGCAGTTGGGGGCTCCCGGCCCCTGGCACGAAAGGCTGCCTCATTTCCGTATGGAATTTACCCCCAGTGCGGGCAACGAGCTGCAAAGTGAATATTTCGTGCCGAGGCAGTATGCGGCCGAGGCGCTGCGCGCGTTAGGCAAGCTGAGTGATCGAATTGCGCCTCTGCTCTTCATCTCCGAGATCCGAACCATTGCCGCGGACACCCTCTGGATGAGCCCCTGCTACCGGCAGGACAGTGTTGCTTTTCATTTCACATGGAAGCCGGAATGGGAAAGGGTGCGCCAGTTACTTCCGCTTATGGAGCGTGAACTGGAGCCGTTTGGAGCACGCCCGCATTGGGCAAAACTGTTTACGATGGAGCCGGTAAGGGTACAAGCGCAGTATGAGCGGTTAACGGATTTTCGGGAGTTGCTGCTTAGATACGATCCAACAGGTAAGTTTCGCAACACGTTCCTGGATCAATACATTATGTAAGGATAGTTTGGTTTTAATCATTAGGGCAGTGCAGCTAAGCACAAAACGAATTTCATCTAAAAAAGCATTCTCCTATCTACCACAGGCTCGTCATTCGTACGGGTAGGGAATCCTATGGCTACGCTTGATATACCCTTAAGATTAAAATTGGTTCTGGATATAACTTTTAGCTATAGCTGGATATTGATTTTAAGTGTTAGGTGGAAGGTTTTCCTCAATGCTACAATTAAAGCATGACAAAAGAGCGTGTGTTAGCTTGAGGAGGAATATTCATGTGCAATAGATTTCAAATTGTAGGCAGCTTGTTACGTCCGTCCAATTTATTGGAATATAAACATCAGATCGAACATCGCGATGATATCAGTTATCCTTTTTACCAGGATTTCCAAGGGTATGAGCAGTGTGAATCCGATGCGATTCAGGCTGTAGTCGATCAAGAAATTAAAAATGGGTTGTCCATTCTTACCGATGGGGAATATTCCAAATCGATGTGGCACCTGGACTTTGTCTGGGGCTTCCAAGGTGTGAGCCGCTACATAGCGGATCATGGCTATTTTTTCAGAGATACGGATGGAACTTCGAAATATGAAACACGGAAAGATATCGGTTTGCGCATTACGGGTGAATTGGGCGGGAAAAACCATCATTTTATCGATGTATTTAAAAAGCTTCAAACCCATGCCGGCGAACGGGAAACAAAGCTGTGCGTGCCTTCTCCGTCCCATATTTTCGGGGAGCTGTCCTGGTCGGATAACATTGGCGGGAAAGAAGCCGTTTATAAGGATAAACTGGAGCTGAAAGCAGGTCTTGTTAAGGCTTATAAGGAGTTTGTTCAGGACTTTGCTGCTGCCGGCGGGAAAATTTTGCAATTTGACGACTGCTTATGGGAGCTGTTTGCGGACGATAACCCGAACTCCCCCTATACGGGCGAGCATATTAATCAAGCGGAAGTACAGGCATTAGCTGCAGAGTTTATCGATATTAACAATACGATTATCGACTTTGGTCATGGTTTAGGGCTGAAAATGTGGACGCACAACTGTCGCGGGAATTATGATTCCCGTAATATGGGCGGCGGTTCCTATGCTAAAATTGCAAATCTTTTCTTGAAGCAGCTTAAATATGACCGCTTTTTCCTGGAATGGGATGATGAACGTGCGGGTTCGCTTGAGGCGCTGGCGGTATTCAAGGACAAGCCTGAGACAGAAATCGTGCTGGGGCTGTTGTCCTCCAAAACCAATACGCTTGATGACGAAACCCGTGTAATCAGAATGCTAGACGAGGCCTCTAAAATTATTGATAAGGACCGGTTGCTGCTTTCCCACCAATGCGGATTTGCGTCCTGTGACGGCGGCAATGAGCTAACGGAAGAGGAACAGTGGGCGAAAATTAAACAAGGTCAACGGATTGCGGAGCAATATTGGGGGAACTGAGCTGCATACACCCCGGTGCTTTTATAAAGATAGTTGAAAAAGTATAGCCAGGCGGCGTCCAGAAAGATCCAAAAGGTCGATCTCCCTAGAGGGAAATCGGCCTTTTTCTTTTTATTGGAAAAGGTTTGCTAAGCGAAGTATGTTGCGCTTCCCCGGCGGAGAAATTAGAATAAGGCGTTGCCATTCTTCAGAATTCCTTAAGAAATTCCCTGCCTAATTATTAAGAACCGGAAATTACAATAGAACTATTCCAAAAGCTTGGAACAAAAAATAGAGAGGGGGCGAAAAAGTGAATACCGGCTCATACCGCGTTCTGGTCGTGGATGACGATCAAGAGATACGGCGCGCGATTGAAATCTATCTGAAAAATGAAGGCATTTCGGTTGTTCAGGCCAAAGACGGGATCGAGGCCATTGAAGTGCTGAAGGAGCAGGACATCCATTTGATTGTTTTGGATATTATGATGCCGCGTCAGGATGGAATAACGACCACCTTTAAAATCAGGGAGCAGAAAAATATTCCGATCCTTATGCTGAGCGCCAAAAGCGAGGATATGGACAAAATTTGGGGACTGCAGGTCGGGGCCGATGACTACGTCACCAAACCGTTTAATCCGCTGGAGCTGATTGCCCGGATCAAGTCGCACCTGCGCCGATATGTGACGTTGGGGCATTATGAAGGCCAGAGCAAGGTGGTAGACCTGAAAGGCCTGGTGCTTGATCCTTCGTCCAAAGAGGTAACGGTTCATGGCGAGCCAGTGAGGCTGACTCCGATCGAATATAAAATTGTTGAACTGCTCATGCTCCACGCCGGCCGGGTATTTTCGATCAACGAAATTTACGAACGGGTTTGGAAGGAACCGGGCTTCAACGCGGAAAATACCGTCGCGGTCCATATCCGTAACATTAGAGAGAAGATTGAGATCGATCCTAAAAATCCGAATTTTTTAAAGGTGGTCTGGGGAATTGGATATAAAATGGAAAAATAGTCTGCTAACGCTGATTTGGGTGGTCCTGCTGACCCTGAGTGTCAGCACGCTGTTTCAGCTGGCGCAGACCCGAGGCACGTATTTTAAGAAAAACTATTTTTATACGGCGGAGTATGCCAATCAGGTGCAGCAGCTGATTAATTACGTGAATCAAATGGATTTTAACGCGATTTCGGCCGATCAGGCCAAACAAAAAATCACGGTCACTCAGGCGGAAATCGAAGACTACCGCAGCCGATCCGGCAGTTTGACCGACCAGGTGACGGCCATCCGGGATCAATACGAATCTCAAATTCAGGAAGCGCGCAATTCCGGCAACGAGGAACTCGTGACCTTTTTTACCAAAGAAATGAACAGCAAAATTGCCGATATAACGGCTGATTTCAAAAGTGACGATGCGGTTAAAACAAAGATCGTGAAAGAAAAGGAACAGGAGATCAAAGAGTATGTTCAAGATCTGGAGCGTTATCGTTCCAACTATAAAAACTTTCAGGCCTCATTCGCCTATCGCTTAGTAGAGACGGAAACCGGGAAGGTATTTACGAATGTGGCTTCCAGTGATGAAGGCAATGCGGATAACGGATTAAAAAGCTCGGGGATGAGGTTCATCCATAACTACCGGTCGTTAACGGCATCCAATCAAGCCGTCTACACCGATTCCCCGGTGGATCAAAATGGGATCGGCTTTAAATACGGGACCTTTGAAGGACAGATCGGCGTTCCTAAATCCTTGCCTGAGGACTCTCCGGTCATGGCCGAGTTTCACATGTATGAGAATAAACAGATTTCGTTTTTCGTATATACCGCTTTAGGTGTACTGGCCTTTGCAGGGCTGATTGGGGTGACACGCCGCTACCGGATAGAAAGGCTGTTCAGATCCGCTGATGCTTTGATTCCTTATTACCGCAGAATTCCGTTCGATCTTCGAGCCTTGCTGCTATTCATAACGGCAATTTCGGCGTTAGTCCATATGAAATGGACCCAGAATTCCTTGGGGTATGGATTTGGATTTGCGGACATGTTATATCATTCGCTGGTATACCTGTTGGTGAGTTCTTTGTTCATGCTGCTGCTGGTCCTGCAGGCGGGGATGCTAATCAAGGAATACCGCGAGGCAGGATCCTTTAAGGAAGCTTCGAGAAAAACGGTGGCTTCCTGGATCTATCAACGTCTTAGGGAAGCAGCGTTGATTAAGTCGTTGGCTTTTCAGGCGTTGTTCGTTTTGGTTGTTGCTTTCGGATCAGGCATCGGCTTTGCTGTGGTGTGCACAAGAAATGAAGCGATCGTTATTTACGCGATTCTTTTATTGCTTTTCGCGGTTCCGGCCCTTTGGCTTACCTTGAAACGGATCAGTTATTTTAACCGGATCGCCAGTCATACGGCCCTGCTGGTCAGCGGTAATTTGGAGCAGAATCTGACCATCGAAGGGAAATCACCACTGGCTTCGCTGGCGGCGAACATCAATTTGCTGAAAAATGGCGTTAAAACGTCGCGCAGGGAGCAGGCTAAAAGTGAAAGACTAAAGACGGAACTGATCACGAACGTCAGCCATGATTTACGGACACCGCTGACTTCTATCATTACTTATACCGAGCTGCTTAAAAACAAGGAGCTTTCCGAAGAAGACCGGCAGGCTTTTGTGGACATTCTTGACCGCAAGTCGCAGCGGCTGAAGGTGCTGATCGATGATTTATTCGAAGCCAGCAAAATGGCTAGCGGGCAAGTCGAGCTTGCGAAGGAGAGAGTAGATATTGTCCAGCTGCTGGAGCAGGCACTTGCCGAATATGACGAGACGATCAAACAGTCCGGCTTTCAGCTACGGGTGACGACTCCGGACAGCCCGGTTTTGGTATGGGTGGACGGTCAAAAGCTGTGGCGGGTATTCGACAATCTGATCGGCAACTGTGTCAAATATGCGCTTGAAAACACTCGGGTGTATATAGGAGTAGAAGCAAACCCCGGGCAAACGATCATTACGTTCAAGAACGTAACCAAATATGAACTGAGCGAAAATATCGACGAGCTGTTTGAACGTTTTAAACGCGGAGACACTTCCCGCCATACGGAAGGTTCCGGCCTTGGGCTTGCGATCGCCAAATCGATAGTGGACCTGCATGGGGGAGAGCTGGATCTCGAAATTGACGGAGATTTGTTTAAGGTGACCGTAACGCTGGAGGAGGAACAGCAGTAGCAGTGATTGATTTAGGGTTCAAAGGGTTCCTGACGGCAGGTTTTCTGCCGTTGGTTTCACTGCTGCCTTTATTTTTAGGGCCATCCATCGGATGGCCTTTTTGTTCTTATTGAATTAAATTCAGCTGCTCATATTCCTTTATCGTCTATAAAAGTGGCGCAAAGCTGCTCCAAAATGTCCTCCGGCGAATACCCCCGCACTTCCCTCAGAAAGCCGTAAGTATCGCTGCGCAAAGCGGCAAGCAGCAGGTCCGCCTGGAATGAGCTGCTCGGCCGAGCTCCTTTAACGGTCGTCATCTCTTCAAACAGGTCAGCGAAATACTGATGAAGTTCATCATAAATCGGGCTGCGTTTCGTAACCTTGGAGGGTTTGGCATTTGAAGCGTCCTCAACGCCCTTGAGCAGCTGGGCTTTATTCTCCCTGAACCGGATATAAAACCGGAGAATTCCGTTTAATCGGGTGCCTGGCGGCTCTGCCCGGTTCTGTTCAAGAAAGCTCTCCACTTCCTCGAAAAAAATCTCCACTTTGTCCTTGATCAAATCCAGACATAGTTCCCCTTTATTCCGGTAACGGCGATAGAGCGTGCCTGGACCAATGCCGGCTTCCGAAGCGATTTGATTCATGCTGACTTGCTCAACTCCCAGCTCATCGAACAGCCTGAGCGCGGTATCCAGGATGCGCTGACGGTTTTCGGCGGCATCGCGCCGTTCCGGACGTGCCTGGGATTGATTTTTTTCGGCCATTGGGGCATCACTCCTCGGTAAATGGAACAACAAATTGACAAACGGAGAATTCTCCGTTTAATATAAATGAGATGGTTCTCCGCTTAATTTTAATCCAATGAAAAGGAGTTTACAACACATGCAAAATGTAGGTCGTAAAGCTGCTTTGCTTGTCATGGATGTACAAAATGGCATCGTTTCCCGACTGGGAGATCGCCGGGATGAGGCGTTGGCCGCCTATCGGAAAGCTGTTCAAGCAGCCCGTGTGCACGGGCTTCCCGTCATTTTCGTGAGAGTGGGATTTAGTCCCGGGTACCCTGAGATTAGTCCGCTTAACAAAATGTTCTCGAACATAGGCAAATACGGCGGGATGACGGTCGCAGATGAAGCTACGCAGATTCATGAGTCCGTGTTGCCCCAAGCCCATGAACCTGTCGTGACTAAATATCGCGTCAGCGCGTTTGCCGGCAGCAATCTGGAAGTCATTTTGCGTGCGCAGCAAATCGGGGAGCTTGTTCTATGCGGAATCTCTACTAGCGGCGTTGTGCTTTCTACGCTTCGGGAAGCGGCTGACAAAGATTTTGGCATTAAGGTGCTGGCCGATGCGTGTTTTGATCCTGAACCGGATATGCACCAGTTTTTGCTGGAGAAAGTTTTTCCGCGTCAGGCTGATGTCACAACGATTGAGGCCTGGATCGATACATTGAAATAAACGACAAAAGGGAAAGAAGGAATCAACCTTGTCCAGGGCCCGCAATGCGTCTCTTTTTAACCAAAAATTGATGTTGCCGATGATTCTGGGCTCCATTCTGAATCCGATCAACTCCTCGATTATATCGGTTGCCTTGATCCCGATCGGGGAGGCGTTCGGGGCTCCCCCGTCACAGACGGCCTGGCTGGTCTCTGCTTTGTATCTCGCGACGTCGATGGGCAGCCGGTTGTCGGCAAGCTGATTGATAATTTCGGTCCCAAGCCCCTGTTTATCCTGGCAACGTCATTGGTGGGCATCTCCAGCCTTATTGCCTCGTTTGCCCCCAATTTCTGGTGGCTGGTAGCGGCAAGAGTGATGCTCGGGTTCGGCACCTGCGCCGGCTATCCTGCCTCCATGTACCTGATTCGCAGGGAAGCGGAACGCACAGGCGAAGAAAGTCCGGCGTGGATTCTCACGACCCTTGCGATTTCCAATCAGACCATTGCCGTTATTGGTCCGAGTTTGGGAGGATTGCTGATTGAATTCGGCGGCTGGCAAAGCATTTTTATACTGAACCTTCCGTTGTCGATTGCCTGTGTCCTGTTGGGTTATTCCCGCTTTCCAAAGCCCCTGCCAAGCTTGGACGGAGAGGGACGGCGAATAAAAAGCTCCATAGATCTAAAGGGCATCATTTTCTTCGGCATTACGCTAACCTCGCTTTTGCTTTTTTTGATGAACCCGGGCTGGAGCCATTTTTATTTGTTTTTGATTGCAATGGCTGTGGGGGCCGTATTCACGATTGCCGAATTAAAAGCCAAGGATCCCTTCATTAATCTCCGGCTGCTGGGCGGAAACATTCCTTTGCTGCTCACCTATGCAAGAAGCCTGCTGTACGCTGTCGTGAGTTACTGTTTCCTGTACGGGTATCCGCAATGGCTGGAGAAAGGCAGGGGATTATCCCCTTCCGTGGACGGTTTGCTGCTGCTTCCGTTGTTTTTGGCGGCTATTGCGGTCTCTCGGGCCACAGGAAAAAATCCTGCCATCCGCTTGAAATTGATCGTCGGAAGTTTCTTTCAATTTATTGCCGTCATGCTCCTGCTATTCATCCATTCATCGAGCAGTCTGGTCTTCCTGATCGTGATCACCCTGCTGCTGGGGATTCCTCAAGGCTTATTTACGCTGGCCAACCAGAATGCGGTCTACTATCAAGCGGATCCCAAGCAGATAGGCGCTTCATCCGGTTTGATGCGAACCTTTTTTTATTTGGGGGCTATCCTCGCATCGGCTGCGAACGGACTGTTTCTCAAATCCGGGGCCACCTCGGCCGGCATGCATCATATTGCTTGGTTTTGCGGAGGAATCGGTATCGTTCTCATTGGAATGACCCTGCTCGACCGGAGCTTGGGGAAGGTGGGGGAACGGGCGGAGGGAAAAACCGTTGGCTGATTTTCTCAATTCTAAAAAATCCGACGTAAGACGGTTCCATCTAACGTACAAGGAACAGTCCTTTAATAAAGAAAACCACTTCTAAATTCCGGAGTGGTTTTCTTTGTTTGCGCCGGGAGGAAGGGAAGCCAAGAATGGCATTAAAAGTTTAATAATGTCCCACTATCTAACAGGTTACATATATTGTAAGTTATTATTGATTCATAATATTTACATTTTTTCCATCATGCACGCCGAGAGGAGTGGTTGGTTGTTCTGCTTCGCTGTCTGCTGCTGTCTGATGCCAGGCAGGCTAGAGGGATGTGCGTTTTTGAAACGGTAAGCCGGGCTGCAGCCCGAAACCAAATACTTGAGGAGGTAGTCTTATGAGAAAACAGCTCTTGAGCCTATTATTGTCAGGAACTATGGTGATCTCCGGTTTCTTCGGTTTCACGTCCTCTTCCGTATCCGCCGATGATGTCGCCTATTCCGGCAATCCGATCTTCACCAGTATTTTTACAGCCGACCCTTCTGCGCATGTATGGGATGATGGACGTATTTATGTGTACCCGTCGCACGATATTTTTCCTTCCAGAGGCAGTGACCTGATGGATAAATACCATGTGTTTTCTTCGGATAACATGGTGGATTGGGTGGATGAAGGGGAGATTCTGAGCGCTGACGATGTGCCGTGGGGACGTCCGGAGGGAGGATTTATGTGGGCACCGGACGCTGCTTACAAGGATGGAACTTATTATTTCTATTTCCCGCATCCCAGCGGAAGCAATTGGAACGACACCTGGAAAATCGGAGTGGCCACGAGCGATAAACCAGCCGCGGATTTTACAGTCCAAGGTTATATAGAAGGGCTTCCGGGCGGCAACATGATTGACCCCAGCGTGTTCCGCGATGACGACGGGACCTACTACCTTTATGCCGGCGGCGGGGGGAAAAGCTACGGCGTCAAGCTGGGTGACGACATGGTATCGTTAGACGGCCCGATCAAGCAGTTCACGGAGCTGAACGACTTCCATGAAGCCACCTGGGTTTTCAAACGGGGAAATCTCTATTATTTGATGTATTCCGATAACCATTCGGGCGGGAACAATATGCGTTATGCAACCAGCAGCAGCCCGCTTGGCCCTTGGGTAAACCGCGGCGTCATCCTGGATCCGGTAGAAGGCAGCGAAACCTCCCACGGTTCCGTCGTGGAGTATAAGGGCAACTGGTACATGTTTTATCATAACGCTAAAATTTCCGCCAACGGAACACTGCGTTCCGTAGCCGTCGACCGGTTGAATTTCAATGCCGACGGAACGATCCAAAAGGTCATTCAGACAGCGGACGGCGTCCCGGCCGTTGGGCCGCGTTCCCAGGCGACGGAGGTCAAGTATTACGACTTGATTAATGAAAATTTTGACGAGTACACCCAGCAAACGGAATATGCGATGGATGCCGGCAGCGTATCCTTTGGAGGAGGGGCGACCCGGTCAGGCAGCAATATCGAAAATATGCACATCCAGGGTTCCTACATCCAACTGAATGGCATTAACGGCGGTACGGGCGGCAAAGCGCTTGTTACCGTGCTTTACGCTTCCGGCGACAGCGGAGCCGCCTTTAAGGTGGACGCGAGCGGCGACCCTTCCGGCGACGGGTATTTCCTTTCCCTGCCCGGCACGGGAGGCTGGGGGAACTACACCGGCCGGACCAGCCGTTTAATCGATTTGGAACCCGGCACAAATAACTTGATCCGGCTGAGCGGCGGTATGGGAGGGGCCAACGTATCCCGGGTCATCGTATCGCTGAATCCGGGAACTCCGCAGGCCCCCCAAGAACCTCAGAACCCCGGCGAACCTCAGCAAAAGGAATATCCGATGAGCAGAAGCAATGTGACTGTTGGAGGCGGGGCAACCAAATCCGGCGGCAACATTGAAAACCTGCACATTCCGGGCTCCTATTTCGAGTTGACCGGCATCGACGGCTTGGGGGGCGGCAAAAAGCTGCTTACCGTCATCTACGCCTCTGCGGACAACTCGTCAACCTTTCACGTGAACGCCAGCGGCGATTCGCCCGGGAACGGTTATGACCTTACTTTGCCCGGTACTGGGGGCTGGGGCACTTATACCGGTCAGGCCAGCCGTCTTATTGATTTGAATGCGGGCACCCATAACGTGATCCGCGTGAGCGGAGGTTTGGGCGGAGCCAACGTAAGCCGGGTGATTATTTCGTCGGCTCCGTAAGCGGGAGCGGATAATGGCCATCGTTTCTCTTCTGGACAATTTAAATTGAAGTCAGGCATTCTATTCGAATCTAAAGACGCTCAAGAACATTCTTGGCGTCTTTTCTTTTTGCCTCCAATCAAAAATAGACCCAAAATCACTACCCAAAAAAAGTGGAATTTTCCCCAATGGCGGCCTCCTTATGCAGTCGAAACATAGGGTCTATAATCATGTATGCGGTTACAAAATAGCTTCAATAAAAAGGGGAGGCAAAGTATGAAACGAACGAAACGTGTTTTAGCCGGAATCTCTACCGTGCTTGCGATGACGATGGTTCTCGCAGCCTGCGGCGGCGGAAACTCCAATTCCAACTCATCCGGCGCAAGCTCAAATGCTTCAACGGCTTCATCCACCAACACGGGTTCAACGGCAAAAGGCGATAAAATCACGATCAACCTCTGGAGTTTCACAGACGAAATTCCGAACATGACGACTAAATATTTGGAAACGCATCCAGACGCAAATGTAGAATTTAAAACTACAGTTATTGCAACGACCGACGGCGCCTATCAGCCGGCTCTTGACCAGGCACTCGCTGCCGGCGGTAAAGATGCCCCGGATATTTATTCAGCGGAAGCAGCGTTTGTGCTGAAATATACACAAGGTGATGCCTCAACTTATGCGGCCAATTACTCTGATTTGGGTCTGGACGACCAAATGGTTAAGGACGCAGGGATTGCCCAATATTCGGTGGATATCGGCACCAGCAGTGACGGCCAACTGAAAGGCCTGGGTTATCAGGCTACCGGCGGCGCCTTCATTTATCGCCGCTCGATTGCCAAAGACGTATTTGGTACAGACGATCCGGCAACGATCAAAACGGCCATCGGCCCTGGCTGGGATAAATTCTTCGACGCTGCCGCCAAGCTGAAAGCCAAAGGATACGGCATCGTTTCCGGCGACGGCGACATTTGGCACCCGATCGAAAACAGCTCCGAAAAAGGCTGGATCGTGGACGGCAAACTTCATATCGATCCTAAACGCGAAGAGTTCCTGGATCTTTCCAAGAAGCTGAAAGACAACGGCTACCACAACGATACGCAGGACTGGACGGAAGCCTGGTACGCGGATATGTCCGGTTCCGGCTCCAAACCGATCTTCGGTTTCTTTGGCCCGGCTTGGCTGATCAACTACACGATGAGCGGTCAAGTGAAAGATACGAACGGCGACTGGGCGGTAACTGAACCGCCAACCGGTTTCTTCTGGGGCGGCACTTGGCTGCTGGCCAACAAAAATGTCCTTCAGGACGATGCGAAGAAACAAGCGGTTGCAGACTTCATCAAGTGGGTAACGCTGGATACTTCCGAAACAGGCCTGCAATATTACTGGGCTAACGGCACGATGAAGGAAGGCGAGCAAGGGACGAAGGACAGCGTAGCTTCCTCCGTGGTCATGTCGAAATCCAACGGTGAAGTTCCGCTCCTCGGCGGACAAAACATGTTTGACGTGTTTGTTCCGGCTAACGCCAACGCTTCCGGCAAGAACTTGACCCAATACGACGAAACGATCAACAAGCTCTGGCGCGACCAGGTACGCGAATATACGGCTGGCAACAAAAGCCGCGACGATGCTATCGCAACCTTCAAGCAGCAGGTCAAAGACCAGCTTGGTATCGACAGCGAATAAACAAGAAACAAGAGCGAATAAGAAAGAGGGAAGGGGCGGGCGAAATTTCCCGCCCCTTCTACCAATAAATGAGGTGAGAGCATGCGCCGCAAGGGTGTCAACTATTCGAAATACGGCTACATTTTTACCTTACCGTTTGTCCTTGCGTTTCTGATTTTCTCTTTGTATCCCATCCTGTATACGGCAGTGATCGGGTTTACGGATATGAAGGGTTTAATTCCAAAACCGATTCACATTCTGGATAATCCTTTTCAAAACTTCAAAGATTTGATCTTTGATAATCCATCGTTCAGAAAATCCCTGGTCAATACGGCCTTGCTCTGGATTACGAATTTCATTCCCCAGATCGTTCTTGCGCTCCTGCTGACGGCCTGGTTCACGAACCGCCGTCTCAACATCAAGGGCCAAGGGGCGTTTAAGGTCTTGCTTTATATGCCTAATATTATCACCGCGAGTACGATCGCCGTCCTTTTCAGTTCTTTGTTCGCTTACCCTATGGGTCCGGTCAACAGTTTGTTTCAAATGCTGGGTTGGTCGGATGCGCCGACCTTTTTCCTGCAGGACAAGACGACGGCAAGGGGCATCGTTTCATTTATCCAGTTCTGGATGTGGTACGGGAATACGATGATTGTCCTTGTGGCGGGCGTTATGGGTATCAATCCGGCTCTCTTTGAGTCCGCGGCGATTGACGGCGCCAACGGGTTTCAAACCTTTTTCCGCATTACGCTGCCGAGTCTTCGCACGATTCTGCTTTATACCCTGATTACCTCGATGATCGGCGGTTTGACGATGTTCGATATTCCGCAGCTGTTCCTGGCAGGCGGACCGGACGATTCCACGCTGACCACGTCCATGTTTATTTACGGGCAGGCATTTAAGGGAAGTTATATGTACAACCGCGCTGCAGCGGCAAGCATGATCATGTTTGTCATTGCGGCGGTCTTGTCCGGCTTGCTGTTCTACTTCATGCGGGACCGTGACGCGGCAAAACTGAAAAAAGCCCAAAAAAACATTTACAAAAGTGAAAAAGCTGCCAAAGCAGCCGCGCGGGAGGTGTAATCCATGGAAAAAGTTCAGAAAAGCGAAGTTGCCGGCCGTAGAATCAGCAAAACGATTATTTATATCGTCTGCATTTTATTGTCGATCCTCAGCATCCTTCCGTTTTGGATTATGTTTGTCAACGCCACGCGCTCTACGCCGGAGATCCAAAGCGGTCTATCGCTGCTGCCTTCCACTCACTTGATGAGCAACCTGCATGTGCTGCTCGACAAAAGTTTCGATCCGATTCAAGGGTTCCTGAACTCGTTTATTATTTCGACGGCTGCGACCGTTTTTACCGTTTATTTTTCTTCTTTGACGGCTTATGGGCTTGTGGCTTACAACTGGAAAATGCGCCAGCCTTTCTTCACCTTCATCATGTGCGTCATGATGGTCCCTTATCAAGCCAGTGCAATCGGCTTCTATCAATTTATGTATAAGCTGCATTGGACCAACAGCTTTTGGCCGTTGATTCTGCCGGCCATTGCGGCCCCGGCCGTCGTGTTCTTCATGCGCCAATACCTGCTCGCCACGTTGTCTTTAGAGATTGTGGAAGCAGCGCGCGTAGACGGTTCGGGTGAATTCTCCACCTTTAACCGGATCATCCTGCCTCTGATGATGCCGGCCGTGGCCACGCAGGCTATCTTTGCTTTTGTGGGCAACTGGAACAACCTGTTCATGCCGCTGATCCTGCTCACGCAAAAGGAAAAATATACGATGCCGATCATGGTCAGCCTGCTCCGCGGCGATATTTACAAAACGGAGTTCGGCTCCATTTATCTGGGGCTGGCTCTGACCGCTTTGCCGCTGTTCGTGGTTTACTTCCTGTTATCCCGGTATATTATTGCGGGTGTAGCGCTGGGCGGCGTTAAAGAATAAGGCCTGAAAAAAAATACACTACGGATGTGCGCACAATATCCGTAGTGTATTTTTTTGTGCGTAGTTAGGGAAGAAGTGGTTTTTCCTATTTCACGAACATGAAGGGAAGCCGGACAATCCCTGTTGACTTTCCTTTCGGATAGAAGTATGATGAATCCATCAAGCATCTTTAATTAAAGATAATTTAAGTGAATATATTTAAATATGTAATAAAGAAAAGGAGCGAGCAAAATGACAAAACAAACAGCAGGCATTCACCATATTACGGCGATTGTTGGGCATCCGCAGGAAAATGTAGATTTCTATGCAGGGGTGCTCGGATTGCGGCTGGTGAAACAAACGGTCAACTTTGATGATCCGGGCACGTACCATTTGTATTTTGGCAATGAGGGAGGCCAACCGGGCAGCATCATTACATTTTTCCCTTGGCCGAACGCTTATCGGGGCACCATTGGATCGGGTCAGGTGGGGGTTACCTCTTACGTGATTCCGGTTGGAGCATTGCCTTTCTGGAGAGAAAGACTGACGCGGTTAAACGTCCCTTTTACCGAAATGACGAGATTCGGCGAGGACTATCTCGAATTCGATGATCCGCATGGACTTCATCTGGAGCTGGTCGAAAGGGAGGAGGGCGAACCGAATCCATGGGCTTTTGGCGGGGTAACGGCTGAAGTGGCCATCAAAGGGTTCGGCTGAGCTACGCTGCTGTCGGCGGATCCCGGTCAGACGAGAGAACTGCTGGAGAAAGTAATGGGGCTTGAATATGTCGGCACCGAAGGTGATATCGCCCGGTATCGTGCTGCAGCTGAAATCGGAAATATCGTTGATGTAAAAATAACGGCTTTGGCACGGGGAACGATGGGCGTCGGCACGGTTCATCATATTGCATGGCGGGCCAAAGATGATCAGGATCAGCTGGAATGGCAGAGTTATATGCAGTCGAATGGCTACCGGGTCACAGCCGTTCAGGACCGGAATTATTTTAACGCCATTTACTTCAGGGAGCACGGGGAAATTCTGTTCGAAAT
Organism: Paenibacillus mobilis; assembly: GCF_058267595.1. NCBI lineage: Bacteria > Bacillati > Bacillota > Bacilli > Caryophanales > Paenibacillaceae > Paenibacillus > Paenibacillus mobilis. The sequence continues at coordinate 141,763 of NZ_JBZCMS010000010.1, read as the reverse complement.
TGCCACGGATCCGCCGGGCTTTGCGCATGACGAAACCTACGAAACGATGGGCAGCAGCCTGATGCTTCCGGAAGAATACGAGCCTCACAGAAGTCAAATTGAAGAGGTGCTGCTTCCGTTTGAGATCAGGGAGATTTAATTAAAACCTGACAGGTTAGGATAGGGCAGGAACGTTTCCGATACGGAAAAACAGAAAAAAGCGGCCGGATTTTCCAAGGCCGCTTTTGTTTATGATAGTTGTTCCTCGATATATTGTTCCTCTGCTTTGATCCATTTTTGGGACCATTTTTCGATATCCCGGAGAATCGGCTCAAAATCCAGCCCTTTCTCGGTCAAGGAATATTCGATGCGTACAGGGGTTTCGGGATAAATGGTTCTTCTTACGATCCCTTCCTGCTCCAGGTCCTTCAGACGTTCTGACAGCACCCGGCCGCTGATTCCAATTGCGGTTTCTACGGTGCAAAACCGCTGCGGACCCTCCAGCAGCTGATGAATAATCAAGCCGCTCCATCTTTGGCTTAACAACTGCATGGCTTGTTCAAATTTCGGACAAATCGACTTACCCATAGGAATCACTCCCTTCGTCCCCATTATACTACACCGCAAAAGTTATTTCATTACAGAAAAATAATTACATACTTGACGAAAATAAATATTAAAAATATAATAACTTACATAAAGTAACTTAGTGACAAAACAGAAGAGTAATAGGCACACTGATTTAAACCTGAAAGGTTTGATTTTGAGTTTTAAGATTTGATTTTCAGTTTAGAAGGGAGTACAAATGGTGAATTTCCACAGCAAACCTAACACTTACGTAGGGCGGGTTTACCTTAAAGTGCAGGACCTGCAGCGTTCCTTGGATTTCTATCGGCAGGTGATCGGCTTTAAAGTTTTGAGTCAGACCGCGAGAGCGGCCGATTTGACCGCAGACGGGAAAAACGTGCTTATCACCCTTGAGCAGCCTGCCGATGTTATTGCGCATCAGGGAAGAACCACAGGGTTGTACCACTTTGCGCTGCTCCTTCCAAGCCGTGCCGATCTGGCGCAGGTGGTTCGTCATTTTTCCGAGGTGGGGCTGCCTGTCGGCTCTTCCGACCACCTGGTCAGCGAAGCCCTTTATTTGTCTGATCCGGACGGGAACGGCATTGAGATTTACCGGGACCGGGATGCTTCGGAATGGACATGGAGAGGCGGCGAAGTAGTCATGGCCGTTGATCCTTTGGACTTCAGGGATTTGCTTGCGGGGGAACAAGACCAGGTATGGGCGGGGCTGCCGGCAGGTACGGTAATGGGCCATATCCATCTGCATGTTTCCGAATTGCCTGAAACCGAGAGGTTTTACGGTCAAGGACTTGGATTCGAGGTGGTCAGCCGTTTTGGGAACCAGGCGTTATTCATTTCCACGGGTAAATATCATCATCACATCGGATTAAATACTTGGAACGGGGTCGGAGCGCCAAGGCCGGCGGAGAACAGTGCAGGACTTCAAGCTTTTTCGTTAATTTATCCAAGTGTCGAAGCCCGGGACCAGGTCATAACGAACCTGAAAAATCTTGGCGTCTCCGTAACGGAAAACGACGGCATTTGCGAGACGGCCGATCCGTCCGGGAATCGCATTCTTTTGCTGATCGGAAATGCAACCAAGGAGGAACCAATCATGGAAAAATTGAACATCGGCATTATTTTGGGCAGCACACGCGAAGGACGCGTCAGCCCGCAGGTCGGGGAATGGGTCAAAGGAATCGCGGACAAACGCGGAGACGCGAATTATGAGATTATTGATATTGCGGATTATCAGCTGCCTTTTCTCGGCACAACCGACGGATCGGAGCCGGGGATTGCGGCCTGGAATCAGAAGCTTGCAAGTCTCGACGGATTCGTATTTATTGCCCAGGAGTACAATCACAGCATCACGGGGGCTTTGAAGAACGCCCTGGATTTTGCGCGTGAAGCCTGGAACAACAAAGCGGCGGGCATCGTCAGTTATGGTTCTGCCGGTGGAGCGCGCGCGGCTGAGCATTTGAGAGGCATTTTGGGCGAGTTGATGATTGCGGACGTGCGCGTTCACCCTACATTGTCTTTGTTTACGGACTTTGAGAACGGCACCGTGTTTAAACCCCAAGCTCCGCACCTGAGCAGCAACGTCGGTGAAATGCTTGATCAGGTTGTGGCCTGGAGTGGCGCGTTAAAGACCCTGCGGTAAGCATTACTTTTTCGACCCGATTCTCCATCAAAAAAATCAAGGGTATGATGGCCCTCAAGGCCTCATGCTTTGACATAACACCCTTTAGAATGGATAGGGGCACCAGCCGTCCGAGCCGTGCGTCCGTCCTTCTGAAGGGTGTATTTGCGTTTTAAGGATTATTTTTGGAAAAGCCCGTAGGTGTTTCTGCAATTAATACCATGTCCACATGAGGAATGCCGTCCTCCGGGTAAACGTCCGAAACAGGCCGGAAGCCGAAAGAGCCGTAAAACTTCTCCAAATAGTGCTGGGCCTGGATTTTCACCTCGGTTTCTCCCCATTCCCCTGTCAGGAAAGCAAGAGCTTTGCCCATCAGCTCCTGAGCCAGACCGCGCCCCCGGTAGGAAGGTTTGACGATTACCCGGCCAATTGAAGCTTGAGGGTAAGAGATCCCCCCTGGCAGGAGCCGGCAGTAAGCCGCTATTTCTCCATCTGTCTCCAGAAACAGGTGATGGCTTGCCTGATCCTTGTTATCCGCTTCCGGGTACAGGCAATTTTGCTCCAGCATAAAAACGTTCATGCGAAGCTGAAGGATCCGGTAGACTTCGTCCCCGGTCAATTGCTCAAAAGACTTCAATTTCCATTCCATGCGTACACTCCCTTTCCGTGAAGCTCATTATAACTCAAGTAGGCCGGAAAAGCAGGGGGGCGCTTATTAAGCCTTATTTATGGGGAAGAAAGCGCAGAAGAATGGGACGGGGTGACGTCCGGCGCCCCTGGCCGCGAAAATTGAAGTTCCCTGCTGTTTTGGGCTATAGTAAGTTCAGAGGGTAACGACAGAACAGAAGGGATTTTTAAACCATGAATTCTTTAACGCAAATCGATCAACTAAAAAAGTTCAGATATGAAATCACCCGCTTTATGCTGATTTACAAGTTTGCGCTGGATGAAATCGAAACCAAAATCGACATTTTGAAAGAAGAATTTCAGACGCTGCACGACTACAGCCCGATTGAACATACGAAATCCAGGTTGAAGTCGCCGGAGAGCATCATGAATAAAATGCTGCGCAAAAACCGCGAGTTTTCATTGTCCGGCATCCGCGAAAGCATTAAGGATATCGCCGGTTTGCGGATTACCTGTTCTTTTATATCCGACATTTACGTCATCAGCGACATGCTGCAGAAGCAGGATGATTTAAAGATTCTGGAGATCAAGGATTATATCCAGCAGCCGAAAGGCAACGGATACCGGAGCCTGCATTTGCTGGTGGAGGTTCCCGTTTTTATGTCCGATACGTGCGAGCATGTGTGCGTCGAAATCCAGATTCGCACCATTGCGATGGATTTCTGGGCCAGTCTGGAGCACAAAATCTTTTACAAGTACAGCAAAGCGGTTCCGCAAAACCTGTTGAACGAGCTGAAAGCGGCGGCCGAGTCGGCGAATGCGCTGGACCACCAAATGGAGCGGCTGCAGCGGGAAATCCAGGAAGTGAAGGACGCGAACAGCGAGGCGGAAGCCGAAGAGCTGCAAAAGATCATGATTAACGACAAGCAGTTTACGCTGCCCGCGAACTTTATGAAGCTGCTCGGGGAATAAAAAATGGTTGCCAGAGCGGCTAATCATGAGCCCAACACGAAAATATCCGTTGAGAACGTTAACTAACAACGCTGACCGCCGTTAGAGCCCGCTTCGCAGTCAATTTGGAGGAAGTTGGGCATAGATCCTGCTCAAACGGGTAAATAATAGGCAGGACGGAAAACATCCTGAAACAAGCGGAATGACCGGGGCGGATAGCCTGCGTCATCGCCTGGAAAGGAGAATTCAAGATGCCTAAGTTTGAAGAATCGGAGCAGGAGCCGATGCCGATGCGTGACCGTGCCTATACGGAGCCGCAGGAAGAGCAAAGCGAACATGCCCCTGAAATCCGTACGCCGGGTGACAAGCTCAAGCAGGATAAGGCGGTCGCCGAATCCCTGTTGAATGTGAAAGAAATCGAGTATTGAAATTCTGAGGTTCGTCTGGCGAGCCCTGAGTCTAAAAAAAAGAAAAAGGCGCTTTCTCCAGAAGGAGACAGGCGCCTTTTTCGGGTCCGGATCGATAATTGTTCCCCAGTTAGTTAGGAACGAAACGTCATTCGTGCGTAATGTGCTGAAGGGTTTGCATAAAAATTTGCTCGATATGCGTATCGTCGAGGGAATAAAATACGGTTTTCCCCAGCTTGCGTCTTTTGACGATTCTTAAATTGCGCAGGTACCGCAGCTGATGGGAGACGGCGGACTGCCCCATGTCGAGCAGAACGGTCAGATCATGCACGCAAAGCTCTTTTTGCCGCAGTGCATCAACTAGCCTTATTCGCGTAGGATCGCTGAAAGCTTTAAACCAATCTGCCATCTGCGCGGCGGAGTCTATATTCAGCATAGCCGTTTTCACGGCCTGCAGGTTATCGTCGGTTCCTTCGCAGGTAAGATCACATTCTTCCGCGGTTGCCTCTTCGTATTTCATAATCTCACCTACCCGTTTCAAGGAATGCAGCCTTTAAAACCGGCTGTTTCCCTAAAATTATACCGATTCATTGACGTAAAATAAAGGCAAGAATATAATGAAAGCAAACATATGAACAGTTGTTCATGTATTAACACAGAGCAGGGGGAAGGGGTCCCACGATGCCAAATGCCAAAACCAATATAAAACATGAATATGTGCTGGAAGGTCTGGATTGTGCGAATTGCGCCTTAAAAGTTGAAAATGGAGTGAAAAAAGTTCCCGGCGTTTCGGCATGCTCGGTCAATTTTATGACTCGGACTTTAGCGCTGGAGACAACGGCCGAAGCAGAAGCCGGGGTGCTGGAAGAGACGGCCAAAACCGTCAAAAGGCTGGAACCCGGAATAAAACTGCAGGCGAAAAAAGGGGCCCAATCTCTGCCTCTGCAGCCTGATGGCCGCCGCATTCAAGATTCCGGCCAGAACCTCAGCCCAAACCGTATGCCCGGGGAAGGGCTCGACAAAGTTCTGATTGTTCGTTTGATCGCGGGGGCACTGATCGCAGGAGCAGGCATGCTGGGGCATATTTCGGGATGGCCCGAATTCGTGCTGTTTGCAGCCGCTTATCTGATCGTCGGGGGAGAGATCGTCCTTAAGGCGCTGAAAAATATCGTCAGAGGCCGCATTTTTGATGAATATTTCCTTATGTCGGCCGCCACTCTCGGGGCGTTTGCCATTCGGCAGTATCCGGAGGGCGTTGCCGTAATGCTGTTTTATCAGGTCGGGGAGCTGTTTCAAAACCTCGCCGTCAAACGCTCGCGGCAATCCATAACCTCCCTGGTCAACATCCGGCCGGATTTTGCGAATCTGAAAGAAGGAAACGAAATCAGGCGTGTTCATCCGGAGGAGGTCGGCATCGGAAGCCGGATCGTCGTGAAGCCGGGGGAAAAGGTTCCGCTGGACGGCCGGATTCTTGAAGGAAGCTCCCTGGTGGATACGTCGGCGCTGACGGGAGAATCGGTGCCGAGAGAGGTTCAGGCCGGAAGCGGGGTATTGGCCGGATTTATTAACAAAAACGGGGTACTTTCGATAGAGGTCACAAAAACGTTCGGCGAGTCCTCGGTGGCCAAAATCCTCGAACTGGTCGAAAATGCGAGCAGCAAAAAGGCGCCCACGGAAAATTTTATAACGAAGTTCGCCAGGTATTATACGCCATTTGTCGTCATCGTGGCGCTGCTCCTTGCCGTTGTTCCGCCGCTTGTGATCAGCGGAGCCGAGTTTTCGGATTGGCTGTACCGCGCGCTGATCTTCCTGGTCATTTCCTGCCCCTGCGCGCTTGTTGTTTCGATTCCACTCGGGTTTTTCGGAGGGATCGGAGCGGCGTCCAGACAGGGAGTGCTCGTGAAAGGGAGCAACTATCTGGAAGCTTTGAATGCGGCCAAATACGTGGTGTTCGACAAGACCGGCACGCTGACGAAAGGTTCTTTTCAAGTTACGGGGATTAACCCTGAACCCGGGTTTTCCAGAGAGGAGCTGCTTGAATACGCCGCATATGCTGAATTTCACTCCAATCACCCTATTGCGGAGTCCATCCGGAATGCGTACAAGGGGGAGCTGGAGGTGCGCGTGATTGGCGAATATAACGAAATCCCGGGGCACGGCACAGAAGCAGCCGTTAAAGGGAACCAGGTGCTGGCCGGCAATGCCAAACTGATGGAGCTGAAAAATATCCCTTTCGTTCGGCCTGAAGCCCCCGGAACCGTGGTGTATCTGGCCGTTGACGGCCGATATGCCGGTTCGATCATCATTTCGGATGAGTTGAAAAAAGATGCGGCAGCCGCCGTTCAAGCGTTGAAAGAGCTCGGCGTGAAGAAAACCGTCATGCTTACCGGAGATATCCGGTCCGTTGCGGAAGCCGCAGCGCAGCAGTTGAAGATCGACGAAGTTTACAGCGAGCTGCTGCCGGAGGACAAAGTGAGCCGGATGGAAAGGCTGAACGAGCAGAAAACGGCCAAAGATAAAATTATTTTTGTAGGGGACGGAATTAACGATACGCCGGTTCTGGCACGTGCCGATATCGGTGTGGCCATGGGGGGACTTGGTTCCGATGCGGCCATCGAAGCGGCCGATATCGTCATTATGAACGACGAGCCGTCCAAGCTGGTTTCGGCGATCCGCATCGCCAAAAGAACCCGGCGGATTGTCTGGCAGAATATTATTTTTGCGCTAGGGGTTAAAACGGTCTTCCTGCTGCTGGGGGCTTTCGGATTCGCCACCATGTGGGAGGCGGTTTTCTCGGACGTAGGCGTTACGGTAATCGCCGTAATCAACGCGATGCGCGTGCTGCGTTCCGGCCGGGAATAAGCAGACAAACAGCGGCCGGTTTCCGGGAGTCCTCGGAGGCTGGCCGCTTGTTGTTACAACAAAGCCTGGAGTCTGCGTGTGTATTTATCCGCCAGATGTTCGATCACGGGCATCATGTTGGAGTCGTCTACCAGGGAAAGACGCTCCGGGCGGAACAGCTGAATCTTTTTTAATTGATAGTAGTCGGTAAGCACTTGCTTGAGGGTTGTCTGATTCTGAAGCACGTATTTGAGATTCGTGATTTCGCGAAGCAGCAGCGCGTCCTGGAGAAGAATAAAGGTTTCGTTAATCGGGTTAAAGATGCCTTTCTCTTTGCCTGCCGCGTAAAATTCGAGCAATTTCCGATTGCGCTGCTCCAGCGCCCTGCTCAGCTTGTCGTATGCATCCGGGGACGAGGCTTGAAGCTCCGCCAGAAATCCCTCGGTAATTTTGCCGACGGACGAGGCAGCCTGCTCGAACAGCTGCTGAAAGCACAGCCCGAAAGACGCCGGGTCGTCATCCACCGCGGGCTCCTTCAGCTCTTGGATATAATCGACTAGAATGTCCACGATTCCTTCGACGACCTCCTCCTTTGACGAAAAATATTTATACATAGTGGCCCGGCTGACCTCCATCAGGACCGAGATTTCTTCCATTTTAAGCTGCTGGAAACCGCCTTGATCCATGATGGGAGGGATGATTTTCCGCAGCATGTTCGTTTTGTTTTGTTCTTTGTTCAGGGATCTGGCCAAAGCTTGGGTTCCTCCTTTATTGTTCCTGTTCTTTGATTTACTTCCGCAGCGGCTTTAATGAACATCATATAGAAAGTATACACAATAATTAATGTCTGTTTAATATGTGCTTGGCAAATGAATCTCTAGAGTGGAATGAAGTAAGCTGTAACCTTTTGGAAATTCAGCCGTATGTAAATTATTATGGAGGTGAAGCTGATGAACTTATATTTCCGCGATAATTTTTTTAATGCCGGTGAAACGGAAATTCTGAACGAACGGAATGAGCGGGTCGGTTATCTGAATTTGAAGAGCGCTTTTGGATCGTCGATTGAGGTTTACGGGAATGGCGTACAAGTATGCAGCGGGAGATTCCCCTTTTTCTCCGGCCGCTGGGAGGTTCAGGACGTCCACGGAAATACATGGGGCAAGCTGAGAAGCCGCTTTACCTTCTTCAGCAAGAAATACACGTACGAAACGAACGGGAGGGGGGAGTACGATATTTTATCCCCGGCTTTCTCCAAGGAATATGAGGTCGTCAATGATTACGGCGTCGTAGCCCGGTTCGCCAAGGTGAGCGGCTGGTTTTCGGCGAGTGCCTACGAACTCAGCAATTCCAGCGAGCTGTTGAATGATTATGAGCTGGTGGCGGTCATTATGGGCGTTCATGAGATTCAGAAGAGACACGACAATAACGCTGGGGCGAACGTTACTTAACCCGCTTCAGCACCCGCTTCAGCATGGCTTTGACCCGAAACGAATAAGAGGAAAAACAGCAAGAGCCCCTGCGGATTTCGTTCCGCCAGCGGCTCTTTTCCGTTCCGGTTATTCTACCGCCCCGGGATTTCAATCGTAAGCTCCACGGGATAATGGTCCGACGGGTACAGGCCGTCTTCATTCCAATGGTTAATGACGATGGATTTCACAGGCCCTGCGCCGCGCTGAAAAATCCAGTCGATATGCGGTCCCTCTGTATCGCCGGTGTAATTGCCGAAGGTGCAGGTGCCGGCCAGGTCCTGTCCCGATTGCATCCAGGTATCGGTGAAATCGGAGCCCTGCAGCAGAAGGTAAGCTTCGCCTTGCTCCGTGGAATTGAAGTCTCCGCCGATAAAGACAGGAAGTCCGGTTAAACCGGCAATCTGCCCGACCCGCTCCAGCATCAGTTTGGTGGACTGAACCTGTGCGGCCTCTTTCAGTGCGAAATGGATATTAAAATAATAAAAATCAGCGCTGCCGCCCTTGGCCTGCAAACGAACCCAAGTGCAGATACGGGGATAATCGGAGTCCAGAGAGCTGCGGCTGCCGGGGACATCCGGCGTTTCACTCAGCCAGAACTGGCCCGATTGAACGGCGTCGAACTTATCCGTCCGATATAAGATATTAACGTATTCATCGCTCGTATCTCCGAGTCTGGAAGTGCCGATAGACCGGTATGGCAGACGGGAGTGCTTCAGCAGATAATCGGTTTGAGCCTCGTAGGCTTCCTGCAGGCCGACGATGTCCGCCGCAAAAGCGTCGATCACCCGCACGGCCCGGTTTTTCCGGTTATCCCAGCAGTTAACCGTTCCATCATCCCCGTGCAGCGTGCGTATATTGAAAGACATGATTTTCAGTTCAGTGGTCATGCTGGCCCACCCTCCTTTATTGTTGTTGTCCGTCGTTTCCTTGAGCTTAAAAAGATCCATATAATCAACCTGCCCGGTGCTCCGTTTATTTTATCACGCAGGAGCTGGCCCAGGCTTACCGGCCTCCGGATAAATTTAAACATTTTCCAAATTATGCCGCCAAAACCCCTCTTGCCAAGCTTCAAACGATATGTTATCTTAATGATGTAACCGGTTACACATTACCGGTTTCCCAATGAGGAGAGAACAGCTATGGCAACCATACGTGATGTGGCCAAACATGCCGGAGTTTCGGTGGCGACGGTTTCGCGCGTGATTAATGGAACGGGTTATGTCCACGAGGATACGCGCCGCAACATTGAAATCGCTATCAAGGAACTTCAGTATACGCCGAATGAGGTCGCAAGATCTCTCTACAAAAGAAAATCGAAGCTGACCGGCCTTTTGCTGCCAGATATTACAAACCCTTTTTTTCCGGAGCTTGCCCGAGGGGTCGAAGACGAGATGCAGGAGAACGATTACCGCATCATTTTCGGCAATAGCGACGAGGACCGGGATAAAGAGCAGGAATATATTCAGACTTTTGTGCAAAATAACGTGGTCGGCGTCATCGCTTCCACCAACTATCCGGACACGGATACCTACCGGAAGCTGGAGATCCCGGTGGTGTTTCTGGACCGGACGGTGGACGACAGCCCGTCGGTTTATTCCGACGGACGGGAAGGCGGCCGAATCGCCGCCCGCGAGCTTGTAGCCCGGGGCAGCCGCCGTGTAACGGTCATGCAGGGACCCAAACATATCCGTCCGGCACAGGACCGTTACAAAGGCGCCGTGGATATGCTGAAGGAGCAGGGGATTTCGTACAATGTCATCCAGACTTCTTCTTTTTCCTTTACGGAAGCGGGGACCTGGGCTGAGCAGTTGTTCAGCCAATATCCGGATACGGACGGGGTCATCGCCAGCAACGACATCGTGGCGGCAGCCGTGCTGCATGAGGCATTGCGGCTGGGCAAGCGAGTGCCGGAAGACGTGCAGATCATCGGGTATGACGATGTGCCGCTCAGCCGGATTTTGAACCCTTCGCTGACGACGGTCCGCCAGCCTGCTTACGATATGGGAAGGGCGGCTGCCAGACTGCTGATAGCATTTATGGAGAATAAACCTATTGATCAAACTACAATTCAAATGCCCGTAACGTTTACCGAACGGGATACGACGAGAAAGGCGGAAGAATAACATGGCAAAAATCGTAGTGGTAGGCAGCTCGGCCGTAGATCTTGTAGTGACGGCATCCAAACGTCCGGGAGCCGGCGAAACGGTTCTCGGCGAAAGCTTCAAGACGGTTCCCGGAGGCAAGGGAGCCAACCAGGCCGTAGCAGCTGCGCGCCTTGGCGCAGAGGTAACGATGGTGGGCCGCGTGGGCGATGATCATTTTGCCGATCAGATTCTGGAGAACTTCAAGAGCAATCAGGTTTCTGTGACGCATGTGGAACCGGTTACACATTGCGAAAGCGGAACCGCGCACATCGTTCTGGCTGAAGGCGACAACAGCATCGTGGTTGTGAAAGGCGCCAATGATGAAGTAACGCCTGCTTATATCAGTTCCAGGGCAGTGGACGCGTTTAGCGGCGCGAATATGGTGCTGATCCAGCAGGAGATTCCCGAAGAGACGGTGGTTTACGTCAGCAGACTGGCCAAACAACTGGGCATTCCGCTGCTGCTGAACCCGGCTCCGGCAAGGCCGATCCCGCAGGAGGTTATCGACAATGCGGCGTATATTACGCCGAATGAACACGAAGCGAAGATTCTTTTTACGGAAATGAGTATCGCCGAAGCCCTCCGGAAATATCCGAACAAGCTGTTTATTACCGAAGGCAGCAAGGGCGTGCGTTATTTCGACGGCGGGCAGGAAGTGCTGGTGCCTTCTTACAAGGTCGAAGTGGTAGATACTACGGGAGCGGGCGATACGTTTAACGCGGCTTTTGCGGTGGCGCTGGCCGAAGGCAAACCGGTTTATGACAGCGTGCGTTTTGCCAACCGGGCGGCTTCCTTGTCCGTGACGAAGTTTGGGGCACAAGGCGGGATGCCGGAACGACGGGAAGTAGAGGAGCAGATGTAACATGAAGAAACTGGGGATATTAAACAGTCATATCGCAAAGGTGCTGGCCGACCTTGGCCATACCGATACGATCGTGATCGCCGATGTGGGATTGCCCGTTCCGGACGGGGTCCCCAAAATCGACCTGGCGCTGACGCTCGGGTCGCCGAGCTTTGAAGACACCGTCAATGCGGTGGCCGAGGATATGGTTGTGGAGAAAGTAGTGCTGGCGGAGGAGATTCAAACCGGTAATCCGGAAGCGCTTCAATATATCAGAGAAAAGTTTGCGGGAGCCGAGCTTGAACAGCAGCCTCATGAGCAGTTCAAGCAGCTGACCCGCAGGGCCAAAGCCGTGATTCGCACGGGTGAAGCCAAGCCGTATGCAAACGTGATTTTGCAGGCGGGCGTTAATTTCGGGAATTAAGGAGGAGCCGTTATGCGCATTGAAATGAAAGGCATTCATAAAGCATTTGGCAGCAACCAGGTTTTGTCCGGCGTAGATTTTGATCTGGAGCCGGGCGAGGTTCACGCGCTGATGGGCGAAAACGGGGCCGGGAAATCGACGATGATGAATATATTGACCGGCCTGTACGTGAAAGACGCCGGGACAATTACGATTGACGGCCAAGAGAGGTACTTCTCGAATCCGAAGGAAGCGGAGAAAGCGGGCATTGCTTTTATCCACCAGGAACTGAACGTATGGCCGGATATGACCGTGCTGCAGAACCTGTTTATCGGGCGCGAGATGTCGTCGTCCTTCGGGCTTTTGAAAGAGAAAGAAATGAAGGCGCTTGCAGCCGAGCAGTTCCGCAAGTTGTCCGTGGACATTCCGCTGAACGCCGAAGCCGGAGCGTGTTCGGTGGGCCAGCAGCAGATGATCGAAATCGCAAAAGCGCTTCTGACGGAAACGAAGGTCATCATTATGGATGAACCAACGTCGGCGCTGACCGAACGGGAAATCCGCAAGTTATTTGAAGTTATAGCCTCTTTGAAAAAAGAAGGCGTCTCCATCGTCTACATTTCCCACCGGATGGAGGAAATTTTCGAAATCTGCGACCGGATTACGGTGATGCGGGACGGCAAAACGGTCGATACCCAAGCGATCCCGGACACAAACTTCGATGAAGTGGTGCGAAAAATGGTTGGCCGCGAGCTGACGGAACGTTATCCGGCACGGACGCCGAATCCCGGCAAAGTGGCGCTTGAGGTTTTGCATGCTTCCCGTAAAGGGATGTTCGAGGATATCAGCTTCAAGGTTCATGAGGGAGAGGTTGTTGGGTTCTCCGGGCTGATGGGCTCGGGACGCACCGAAATCATGCGCGCCTTGTTTGGACTCGATCCGCTGGACCGCGGCGAAGTCACGCTGTTCGGCAAAAAAGCCGCCATCCGCAAGCCGGACGACGCGGTGAAGCTGGGCATCGGGTTTATTACGGAGGACCGGAAGGATGAGGGGCTAATCCTTGATTTTTCCGTCCGTGAGAATATGGTGCTGCCGAGCCTGAAGAGCTTTACCTCCAAAGGGTTGATCTCGGCTCAGAAAGAGAAGTCGTTCGTGGATATGCTGATCAAGCGGCTGCGCATCAAAACCCACACGTCCGAAACGGCGGCGGGCAATCTGTCCGGCGGCAATCAGCAGAAGGTGGTTATCGCCAAATGGGTGGGCATCGGTCCGAGAGTACTCATTCTGGATGAACCGACCCGTGGCGTCGACGTCGGCGCGAAACGAGAGATATACCAGCTGATGAACGAGCTGACCGGACATGGCGTCGCTATCATCATGGTGTCGTCGGAGCTGCCGGAGGTGCTCGGCATGAGCGACCGGATCGTGGTTGTGCACGAAGGCCGGATCACCGGCGAACTGAGCAGGGAAGAAGCTACGCAGGAAAAAATCATGACACTCGCTACGGGGGGACAATAACATGTCTACGATCAATGAAACAAAAACAGCCAAAGGGTTCCAGCTGTCGCAGGTCACGCAAAAGCTCGGCCCGCTGCTTGGCCTGATTATACTGATCATCATCGTTTCGGTGCTGAATCCGAGTTTTTTGGAACCGCTTAACATTCTGAATATGCTGCGCCAGGTTTCGATTAACGCGCTGATCGCGTTTGGCATGACCTTCGTTATTCTGACGGGCGGCATCGACTTGTCGGTAGGTTCGATTCTGGCCTTGTCCAGCGCATTTGTCGCCAACCTGATGGTTTCCGGACTTGATCCGGTCCTGTCCATCATCATCGGCTGTCTGGCCGGCGGCGTTATGGGGGCGGTTAACGGCCTCATGATCGCGAAAGGCAAAATGGCTCCATTTATCGCTACCTTGGCAACCATGACGATCTTCAGAGGTTTGACGCTTGTCTACACAAACGGCAACCCGATTACGGGACTCGGCGACAGCATGGCGTTCCAGCTGTTTGGCCGCGGTTATCAATTCGGCATTCCAGTACCGGCCGTTACAATGATTATTACTTTTGCCATCCTGTGGGTGGTTCTGCATAAAACGTCTTTCGGACGCAAAACGTACGCCATTGGCGGCAACGAAAAAGCGGCCCGCGTATCCGGCATCAAAGTATCCCGCGTCAAAATCATGATCTACGCGCTGGCTGGACTGCTCTCCGCCTTGGCGGGCGCCATCCTGACTTCCCGTCTGAATTCGGCCCAGCCGACAGCCGGTACATCTTACGAGCTTGATGCGATTGCGGCGGTCGTTCTCGGCGGCACCAGCTTGTCCGGCGGCCGCGGCCGCATCGTCGGCACCTTGATCGGCGTGCTGATCATCGGCATTCTGAACAACGGGCTGAACCTGCTCGGCGTATCTTCCTTCTACCAGATGGTGGTCAAAGGGGTCGTCATCCTGATTGCCGTACTCATCGACCGGAAGAAATCCGCATAAAGGGGAGATTAAACGATGAAAAAGTTAACGTTATTAATTGCAGCGCTGCTGCTTGTGCTAACGACCGGCTGTTCCATGCAGCCCCCAAGCTGGGCCAAACCGAAAACCGGCGGGGATTTGAGCGACATCAAAATCGGCCTTTCGGTTTCGACCCTGGATAATCCGTTTTTCGTTTCTTTGAAAGAAGGGGTTGTGGCCGAGGCCAAAAAGCAGGGCATTGAAACGATTGTGGTCGACGCCCAGAACGACTCGGCGAAACAGACCAACGACGTGGAAGATCTGATGCAAAAAGGCGTAAACGCCCTGCTGATCAACCCGACCGACTCGGCGGCTATCTCTACCGAGGTGGAGAACGCCAACAACCTGGGCATTCCGGTCATTACGATCGACCGCTCGGCGGATAAAGGCGACGTTAAAGCCTTCGTGGCTTCCGATAACGTCAAAGGCGGCCAAATGGCGGCGGAATACCTGGCCAAGCTGGTAGGTAAAGGCGCCAAGATCGTTGAGCTTCAAGGCGTAGCCGGCGCTTCCGCAACCCGTGAACGCGGCAAAGGGTTTCACGAGGTGGCGGACACCGAGCTGAATGTGGTAGCTTCCCAGGCGGCCGATTTCGACCGCACCAAAGGTTTGAACGTGATGGAGAACCTGCTTCAGGCGCATCCGGACGTGCAGGCGGTTTTTGCCCAGAATGATGAAATGGCGCTGGGCGCAATCGAAGCGATCCAAAGCTCGGGCAAAAATATTCCGGTCATCGGCTTTGACGGCAGCGACGACGCGCTGAAAGCGATCAAAGACGGCAAGCTGACCGCAACGGTGGCTCAGCAGCCTGAGCTGATCGGCCAAATGGCCGTGCAGGCGGCACGCGACGTGCTGCAGGGCAAAACGGTCGAAAAATCCATTCCGGCGCCGCTGAAGCTGGTGACGAAGGACTAAGGGAACCAGGAGTAGGGCTGGTGATTAAAGGTAAAGATTAAGACAAAAGTTAAAAGGACGTCTCAATCGGGTTGGGTTATAGTCTATAGCCATAGCCCGGTTGAGGCGTTTTTTTGCATGCAGAGGTTCGGAGGGTCTGAAATCACCACCGAGTAAACCTCCGAAATATAGTGCAAAATAAGGAATAGATGCCGGGGCAACAAAGGGCACAACTTTTTTACGCCTGGGTTCGTCTAGTTTACGACAAGGGTGGGGCTCTTTCTTTTTTTAAAATCATACATATATTAGGTTTAAAGGGGTAATTAACATGATTAAAGTGCTTGTCGTAGATGATGAAACCAGCATTTCCAGCGCGGTAGCCTATGCACTCGGAAGGGAAGGATTCACCGTGGACACCGCAGAGGACGGGGAAGAAGCCCTCGAAAAGGTGGCCTCCTTTCATCCGGATGTAATGGTGATGGATGTTATGATGCCGAAACTGAACGGGTACGAGGTTTGCCGGAAGCTGGACGAGAAAAACCGGCCGGCCGTGCTGCTGCTGACGGTCAAAAACGATATCGTAGACAAGGTGCTTGGCCTGGAGCTGGGCGCTGATGATTTTATGTCCAAACCTTTTGATATCCGGGAGGTCGTGGCCCGGGTGAAAGCTTTGTCCCGGCGGAAAAATTTTGCGGCTGACCTGCAAACCGGTCCTGATGAGGGAAAAGTCGAGCTCGGCGGCCTGACGATCGAGACGTTCAGCCGGACGGTGCGGATGGATGGCCGGGAGCTGGATTTGACGCCTAAAGAGTTTGATCTGCTGGCTCTGCTGGCCCGTCATCCGGAGCGGGTTTATTCCCGTGAAACGCTGCTGGATCAGGTTTGGGATATGGATTTTGCCGGGGGAACCCGGACGGTCGATATCCATATTCAAAGATTGCGCAAGAAACTCGGCGAATGGCAGGGGCTGATCCAGACCGTTTACGGAATCGGCTATAAAAGCACGAGGACCCTCTCATGACCTCCGAACAGAATCCTCTCGAGCCTTCCTCGAAGGCGGGAGAATCCCGCAGGTTCCGGATCGGGCTCAAAGGGAAACTTTCGCTGCTGCTGGCCCTGCTGCTGGCTTCGGTGCTGGTGCTGCTCAGCACGCTTGTACTCGCGGGAATCCGTGAAGATCAGCGGATCCGGCTGGAGCAAAATTTTGCCCACCAGGCCGATGCGGCCAACCTTCGGGTCCGCGAGGATTATTTGACCGGCGAGCAGGTACCCCCGGATGTCTTTATGGAGCAAAGCGGCCGGCGGCTGGCCGTCGATCTGGGCGAGCAAAGCGGGATGGCCGTGACGCTTTATAATGACGAAGGTGAATTTGCCGGCACCTCGCTGCCGATTCATCCGTTAACCGACGTGAAGGATGCGCTCGCTTACACCGCCCAAGGGAAATCGGCTTACATTAGCGACGGCGAGCAGCTGCTGTACCTGGCTCCGCTATACAATGCCGACCAGTTTCTGGGGACCGTACAGTTTCACAGCTCGCTGATAGAGCAGAACGCTTTCTACCAGCGGATCCAAAACCTGTTTATCGTCACCGGCGCGGCGGTGCTGCTGGCCGGATTTGTGGTCGGCTATCTCTATGTCTGGCGGCAGGTTCACGTCTTGTCCAAGCTGAACACGGCCGCGAAGCAGATCGGGCAGGGGCAGTATTTGGCCGCTCCTCCGGTCAAGCGGAAAGACGAATTCGGCGAACTCGCCGAGGGGATCTACGAAATGAGCGGGAGTATCGCCAATTATGTCACCGAGCTGAATGAAGAACAGCAGAAGCTTCTGGCGGCCATAGCCCGGCTGCAGGAGCTGGAGCAGCAGCAAAAGCAGTTCATCGGCAACATCAGCCATGAGCTGAAGACGCCGCTGACCTCTATTCTCGCTTATTCGGACCTGCTGGAGATGTACAGCGACGATCCGGAGCTGCTGCGCAACGCCAGAACCCAAATCGGCAAAGAGGCCGAACGGCTTTATGCGTTGGTCGAGAAAGCTCTCCAGCTTTCCTCCATGGACATTTACGATTTCCAGACCCGGGCGGAGGAGGTGCGCCTGAAGCCGCTGCTGCAGGAGGCGGTCGGCCGGCTGCGGATCAAGGCGGAGAGGCGGCAGGTCACGCTCGAAGCACGGTTAACGGATGAGACGGCTTGGGCCGACCCGGATAATGTCATGCACATGGTGACCAACCTCCTGGACAACGCGGTAAAATACAACCGGCCCGGCGGTAAAGTGACGTTATCCAGCCGTTCGGAACGGACGGCTTCAGGCCGCCGCCTTGTCGTCATCGAGGTTGCGGATACCGGTATTGGCATAGCGAAAGAGCTGCAAAGCCGGATCTTTGATCCTTTTTACACGGTCAGCACGGACCGTTCCAGGGAGACCGGCGGGACGGGGCTGGGGTTGTCGCTTGTACGGAGTCTTGCTGAGAAACAAAACGGTACGGTAAAGCTTGCGGAATCCGGACCGGACGGCTCCAGGTTTGTGATTGAGCTGCCGGGCGAGGCCGAGGCTGCCGGGTGATTTTTGCGCGGTTCACAGGATTTCTCCGGTCAGAAAAAGCCGGGTTCCATTTTGTTACAAGCCCGTTACAATCCGGAGATGAATTGGAGATAAGGGGATCCTATACTACCTGTAACATCTACTAAGGAAGGGGATTCACGAACATGAACCATTTGGATTACGGACGTGTCCTGAAGGTGGCCGCCGCCGCTGCCTTGGCCGTCAGCCTGGCGGCCTGCCAGCCGCTGCAGGACCGGCTGATCGGCGGCTCCGGCACGCCGGATAACAATAAGGCCGATAACGGGGCTGCTACGGGGGACATCTCTCCGGAGAAACGCAAGCTCACGGTTGTAGGGGGCACGGAGAAAAAGCAGACTCAGGCGGTTTCGGTCAGTCATATTCACCAGCTTAAGGACACTGTCATCGACTCCTGGGTTTCCGACGACAAACTCCGGGTTACGACGATCAAGGAGGTTAAACCCGCAACCGCCACGGAAGGGGCGCAGTTTTCATACACGCCTTTCGTGGTGGATTTGACGGCCGGGGACAAACGGGAACAAGCGAGCGGCAGCGATAAAGCGGACCAAACCGTAGTGAAAGAACAGGTTTCCCCGGACGGGAAATTCAGCTTTATCCAGAAATGGCCGGACAAATATAAGGCCCAAAACTTTATAAAAAACCTGCAGACCGGAGCGATGACCGAAGTTAAGGTCGACAACTATATGGAGCGCGGAGGCTGGCTGGACGGAGAGCATTATATTCTTGCCGCTGGAAGCATGTCCAGCCGCGGGGATATTTTGGAGATCGGGACGGACGGGACGATGAAGAAGCTGGCTCTGGAAGATTCCACCGTGGAATATTTTACCCAGTTTGGGGTCAGCCAAGGCTGGATTTATTATGTCGATAGCGAGTCCGTCTTAAAGAAATTCGAGCCTGAGCAAAGTCAGCCTGAAACCGTAAGCCAGCAGGTGGCGCAGTTCGAGATTTCTCCGGATGGCAAACATTTGGCTGCGGTCATTCTTCAAAGCGACCGGAAATCCAGCGAACTCCGGCTGCTCGGGCCTGACGGAAAAGTTGAAGGAGGCGCACTGGCCCAAGGTACTCTGCTGCGTTATATCTCCTGGTCGCCGGATTCCTCGAAGCTGGCGCTGAACGTTTATAACGAAGATAAAAACGGGCTGAACGGCCTCTATGTTTTTGATTATGACTCGGGACAGTTATCCTTGGTAGGACCGGATTATTTTCTGCAGTTTCCGATTAGCTGGAGCCCGTCCGGCAAGCGGATCGGCGTCACTTTTGAAGGCAAGGATTCGCAGACGGTTACGCAGGTTTTGGATTTTAATTTTTGATCGCGGATCAGGCTGTGAGCCAGGCCGCCGGACTTTCGAGTCCGGCGGCTTTTTTTATCGGTTTGGCCAATGCGCCCGGCAGTGGTTAAAGGACTTTTTTGGGAAAACAATGTTTACAGGTCCGATACAAAGCAGAAATGTTTTAGAGATAAGGCGGTTCTATACTTGGTTTTGTAAGGGAGCTGCTTCAACAAGAGATATAGAAAAAGAAGCCGGGAAATTGAATTCAGGCAAGGAGATATAGAAAAGGTTAGAATTCAAATTTCTTTCGTTAAGGCATCTTCCCTAACCAAATATGCTGCTCCGGCAGCCAAAAACAAAGGAGAGATCATTTTATGAATAAGAACGTCAAGAAATCGGTGCTGGCCATGATGGTGGCAGGCATGACTTTATCGGGTGCGGCAGGCGTTTATGCCGGGGGCAATTTGCAAAAGATTACCGCTTACCTGAATCACACGCTGAACATTAAAATTAACGGAACAGCCTTTACGCCAACCGATGCAAACGGCCATAAGCTGGCTCCGATCGTGTATAAGGATTCGATTTATCTTCCGGTCAGCTCTCTTTCCAAAGCGCTGAAGGTTCCTGTCTACTATGATAAAAAGACCGGCGTATTGTCCATCGGCAGCCGTCCAAGCGGCTCCGGCGGCGGCCCGGTTGTCGTGGACAGCTGGGTAGTGCCTGGTTATACGGCTGCTCAAACGGCTGCGATCCAGAAAGCATTCGCAAACTTCGAAGGATTCGAAACGGCTTATGCGCCGCAACTGATGCTGAAAGGCGATGCTTTCCAAAGCGCGTCAGCTATTGGAGACAGCGTGAAACTGCAGTTCAGCCGCATGACGGTCAGCGTATCCCCGCGCGATTACTCTGATGGTTACAAAGGGACTACGGTTACTCTGTCCAACGGTCTGAAAGGCAAATGGTATACGCTAAGCAATACGGCAATGCTGACCTACAAACTGAATGACCGCTTTGTAACGGTATCTTCCCCGGCACAGAAAATGACGAAGACGCAGTTGGAAAAGGTAGCCGCCAGCGTTGCCAAAATCGGCGGCTCCCAAACGGTAACCAGCCTTGCAGCTGTAAACTATGCGCCATTTCAAGTCCAGGCCATCAAAGCCGAATTTGCCCAATTCGACGGGTTTACTACGGCCTATGCTCCTATGAAGATGGCGAAAGGCGACCATTTCCAAAAAGCGGCCGCCGGCGGCGACTCGGTAACGTTTCAATTTGACCACATGAGGGTCCAGGTATCTCCAAGGGACAACGCTTTTGAATATGACGGCAAGGAAATCACGCTGTCCAACGGCGTAAAAGCCAAATGGTACACGCCAAGCGATACGGCGATGCTTTCCTTTAAGCTGAACGACCGTTTCGTTACCCTCAGCTCACCGGATCGCACCCTGTCGGAGAAGACGCTGGAGAATATCGCCGTGGGAGTTGCCAAACTGAACTAATCAGCCGGAAAATAAGATTCATTCCCTATATCGTTAACGCGCTTAATCAAAAAAACCGCTTCCCGCAGTCTGCCGGCTGTTTGGGAGCGGTTCTTTTTTTGAAGAAAAAGACGGTGGAGAGACCGGGGGGGATTTAACTATGAGACGGCATGGCAGGCAGGACCACCTCGATCATGGTTCCTTCTTTTTCTTTGCTGTAGACCGTTACGGTCCCGCTATGATTTTCGATAATCCTTTTACTGACCATAAAGCCTAGGCCAGTGCCCTTTTCTTTGGTGGTGTAGAAGGGCTGGCCAAGCTTGGCCAAAACATCCTCCGGAATGCCGATGCCATTATCGGTAAAACGAACCCGAAACTGGTTGTCCTCCTGCCGACTCAGCTGGATATGGACATGCCCGCCATCCGGCATGGCTTCGATGGCATTTTTAATATAGTTGATGCACACCTGCTTAAGCTGGTTTGGGTCGCATAAGATCAAGGCGGTCCCCGGTTCGTATTCGGTCGTGATCTGCACGTTGTTCATGTTGGCCTGGGAATCGAGCAGGGTGATGACCTGGTTCAGGAGGCGGCGGATGTCGGTTTGCTCGAACTGGACGACCTGCGGTTTGGCCAGAATCAGCAGCTCGCTTAATATCATTTCGATGCGTTCGATTTCTGCAGACATAATGTCATAATAGAGCTGCTTATCCGCGATGCCCGAATTGATCAGCTGAATGAACCCTTTAATCGCGGTAATCGGGTTGCGGATTTCGTGGGCGATGCCTGCTGCAAGCTGCCCGGCCACCGACAGCTTCTCCGAATTGATCAGCAGCTGCTCGGCCTGCTTGTAGGCCGTCATATCCCGCAGGTTGAGGGCCCATCCGTTATGGTCGCCGGATTCATCCTGAAGCGGGAATAAGGAGAGGAGAACGGGGATGACCGCGCCGTCCTTTTTTTCTCTGATGGTTTCTATGGAATGCGGTTTCATTTTCTCGAAAGTGGAGTTGAGCTTGTCCTGCGTGCCTGCGGGTACGCTGGGCAGCTCAAAAATGAACGTGCCTACGATTTCCGAAGTGGACCAGCCGAAGGTGGTTTCAAAGGCCGGATTCACCCTTACCACCCGGTAATCCGTATCCAGAATCAAAACGGGATCGATGTTTTGCTCCAGATAAGCCTCAAGCTGCTCCTTGGAGGCCTTCAGCCGTTTTTCATAACGCTTCTTCTCCCGGATGTCGCGGGTGGTTCCGGCAATGCCGGTAATGCTGCCGCTGCTGTCCCTGATCGGAAAAAGAGTGGTGCTGACTTCGACCCCAATGCCATCTTTCCGTCTCCAGACGGATTCATAACCGGCTACAGAGCCGCCAGACAGCACCTTGGCTATTAGCTCCTCCATCTGCTTGGCGTCCTGTTCCCGGATGACGGGCAGACGGGAGGATAAAATTTCGGCGGGGCTCCATAGAAACAGCTTCTGGAACGAGGCATTGATCTGCTGGACATGGCCGTCCCGGTCCATCAGCCAAATGGCATCGGCATGGTTGGAAATAAAGGACTCCAGCTTTTCCTTGGTCATCCGCAGCTCGTCTTCGGCCAGCTTCCGTCCCGTAATGTCCCGGCTGATGCAGAGGATCTGGACAATTTCGCCTTCCTTGCTGCGCACC
This sequence comes from Paenibacillus mobilis, assembly GCF_058267595.1. Lineage (NCBI taxonomy): Bacteria > Bacillati > Bacillota > Bacilli > Caryophanales > Paenibacillaceae > Paenibacillus > Paenibacillus mobilis. The sequence goes on along the minus strand of NZ_JBZCMS010000010.1, from coordinate 119,517 downwards.
GGCTGAAACGTCGTTTCCACATGGACATAGCGGCCGTCCTTATGCAGGAGGCGGCTATAGGGCGCAGCGGTGAACCAGTCGTTGCCTCTTTCCACGCCTTGTCTGGCCCGACGTTCAGACGGATGCCAGTAATCAAAAATGCAGGTCCCGATGACCTCTGCGGTATCGTAGCCCAGCAGCGCTGAGACGGCGGGCGAAATATACTGCACAATGCCCCGGGTATCCGTAAAGGTAATGATCTCCCTGGCGTTCTCCGCGATCACCTGGTATTTCTGCTGGGCGTCCATCAGATGGCTGCATGTTTCGACGCGGTCGTTGATATCCCTGGAGACGATCACAACTTCTTTTAAGTGGCCCGAGTCCGCGTCCGGAATGCCGATCATGGTAGATTCCGCCCACAAATAATGTCCGTCCTTCCTTCGCAGCCTGTAAATCAGCCGGTACCGCTGTCCGGTCTGCAGCAAAGCCAGATGGCGTTCCAGAATAGCGGCCCTTTCTTCGGGATGGAGGAAGGCATGTCCCGGCTGGCCGATCATTTCTTCTTTGTCGTAACCTAGCATTTCATAGCAGGAAACCGAAACGTCCAGATAAGTGCCGTCAAGATCGTGCCGGGTGATAAAATCAAAGCTGTTGTCCGCGATGGACTGGTACAGCAGTTCTTTTTGCTGGAGAGTGCGGTGTTCCCGTTCCAGCTTCTGCTCAGCCTGTTTCTTCTCCGTCAGATCCACAATCTGGGCGATGTATTGCAGCGGCGTGTTCTCTTCGTCCCGGAGCAGGGATACGGCCAGCAGGGCCCATACCTCCCGTCCGTTTTTATGAAGGTAACGTTTCTCGGTTTCATAGAGATCGAGGGTTCCATTAAGCAGAAGCTGGGCATGTCCCAGATTGTGGGGGAGATCATGCGGATGGGTAATATCTTCGAAACGCTTGAGCTTCAGCTCGGATTCCGAATACCCCAATAGAAGGCATAAGGCCGGGTTGGCCTTAAGGAATTTGCCGCTTGTTGACAGGATGGCCATACCGATGGGAGCATAATGAAAAGTCTGTCTGAAAAAAGCATCCTTTAAGGGTTCATAATCAATAGGCACGCGGGAAACACCTCCGGTCTCGGGACTCTGCATAATCATGGAAGGAATGTTCTAGCTTTGTCGGGATTTTTCCTGCTTGTTTTTGCGATTTGACCTTCATAAATTCAACCTCGATAATCTTAAAAACACCGCATTGCCACTGCTTCCGCCCTGTGATAAACTCAAATCAACACTTATTAAACCTGTTTAAAAAGTCATGCCCGAAGGAGGGCTTTATGAAAGAGCGCTTTGTTTCGCCGAAACAAATGAGCGAGCTCGTCCTTAGACGAATCCGTACGGAGCTCCTGCATCTGGGTGACGCAACCAAAACGGAAATTGCCGGTGCGGCGGAGGTCAGCTTTCCGACGGTCAGCAAAATCGTGGACCAGCTTGCCGGAGACGGGGAAATCATGCTGGTGGGCACCGACGAATCCAGCGGGGGGCGGCGTGCCCAGCGGTATGCGCTTAATCCCGGTTTTAAGCTTGGGCTTGCTCTATATATTGAAAGAAAAGACGCCGTCTATTCCGTCTTTAATTATGTCGGCGAGGTGCTGGAGCAGGGGCAGACGGCCATTTCGTGGGAGGAGCATCCGGATTCCCTGACTGAAATCGTCCGGTCCCTTTCGGAGCGGTATCCCGGAATACGGGCGCTCAGCCTGGGGGTGCCGGGAGCGGTCAAAAACGGAATTACGTTTCATATTCCCATTTTTCCGTCCTACCAAAACTTTGACCTCAAAAGTTATTACGAGTCGAAACTGGCCATGCATGTGGATGTGGAAAACGATATGAACGCAGCCGTGCTCGGCTATCACGGAAGGTTTGCCAAAACGGAAAGCCCCACGCTTGTTTATTTGTTCCTTGGCACCGAAGGGCCGGGAGCCGGCATCCTCATTAATGGCGATGTCGTGCGCGGCAGCAGCTTTTTCTCCGGAGAGATTTCCTATATTCCGCAATACGATCAGATGACATTTTTGCAGGCGACGAAACGGGGAAGAAGCTGCCCCGAGGGGATTCGGAACGAACCGCTGGTCATTGACAGCCTGGCGAGGATGGTGTCCATGCTGGTTGCGGTGATCAATCCGCATGCGGTTGTTTTTTGCCGGGAGAATCTGGATGAAGCGGCGGTCCGGGACGTTGCGGCGGCCTGCGCCAAATACGTGCCGGCGGAACATGTGCCCCAGCTGGTGCTGAGGGACAGGAAAGAGGATTATTTGGGCGGTCTGCGCAGGATCTCGCTTGGAAGCCTGATGGCGGGAGAATGAGGATGGGACTTGGCTGTACCCGTGCTTGGCAGCGGGAAATGGAAGGACTCGGAAAGGGGAGGGGAACGATGCTTACCAAAGCGGAAAGGCTTATTTTGAGCAATCAGCTGCAAATTCTGAAAGCCTTGAATCTTGGAGACGGCCAATACTACGACGAGAAGATCAAAATATTGCAAAGAGGCTACGCCCATTATTACGATCAGGTACTCGATATGGTATGCGATGATATTCCAGGCCAAATCAGCGACGAGGTCTTTCTTATCTTGAAGATGTTTCGCGCGCTTCAGCTTTCCTATGAGGAGCTCGACAGCCCGGTTCCTCTTCCCCCTGAGACGGTGGAATTCCGCGGCTTCAGCCGGCATTGGGAATTTCAGCATTTCTCCTTTGCCAGCTTTGTCATCGACGAGGACGGCCAATTCGAAGAATTTTATCAACCGGAGGGGTATGACAGCGGACGGCCCATGCTTCCCCTTTACCGGCTGATGCTGCGGCAGTGGGACCTGACCGGCCGGAAGCAGGCGCTAGGTCCGGAGGAGGTTGGTTTGATCGCTAGAGCGCTGGCGGCAGAGCCTTCGGTTCCTTTTCCGAAAAAAAAGTTCCATTATCCTGCCAATTAGAAGTAGTATAATAAAAGAATCACCGAGATTTTGCTGATAATCAATCGAGCTGTTTTTGTGGAGGAGCGTCGGCCTCTGCCAGGAGAATTCGATGTATCTGGCATCTCTCGGTTTTTTTGTACATAAAATTAAAATGTTAGCAAAGCCGGAGTCCGTTTATCGGTTTGTTTGTTGCAGCTTGGCTATTCCCGGCTCTCCGGAAAGCGAGGGATTACCTTGTGGATACTGTTGTTAAGCGTGATTGGATGTTTGTCGGGGCTGGTTTTGTTTAGGAGGAAAAAGCTTCCTTCAGCCGCCGCCCCTTACAGCGGCGGGAGGATATCCGTCATTATTCCGGCCAGGAATGAGGAGGGGAACCTGCCGTACCTGCTAAATTCCCTGATGGCCCAAACCTGCCGGCCAGACGAAATTATTGTCGTGGACGACGGCTCGGAGGATGGAACACGGGCCGTGGCCGAAAGCTACGGGGTGACGGTAGTGCAGAACGAATCGCTCCCCGCGGGTTGGACAGGCAAAACCTGGGCGGTCTGGAACGGCTTCCTCCGTTCTAGCGGCGATCTTCTGGTTTTTCTGGACGCCGATATCCGGCTTTCGCCGGATGCTTTAAATGTTTTGCTTCATGCACGAGCCCGCAATGGCGGTGTGGTATCGGCCGTACCGTTTCACTACACGGAGAAGTTTTATGAGCGCCTGGCCATGGTGCCGAATATTTTGGGCGTATTTGCTTTCACCTCGCCGTTTGAACGGCGCAACCCGCAGCAGGGGCTTTACGGTTCCTGCATCGTCACCACCAGAGAGGATTATGTGGCCGTTAACGGCCATGACAGCATCCGCTTCGAAGTGTTGGACGATTTGAATTTGGGCGCCAAATACCGGGAAGCGGGTATTCCGGTCACGAATTATTTGGGAGGCAAAGACGTTTCCTTCCGGATGTACCCCGGCGGGATCCGCAGCGAACTGGAGGGCTTCAGCAAAGGGGCGGTAACCAGCACGTCCAAGCTGAGTCCCTTTACGGTAGCTTTGGTCGCCGTCTGGTTTATAGCGCTGATCGCCTCCCAGTCGGCGTGGTTCCTTTGGCCGACGGTTTGGGCTTACCCGACGTTTATTGCTTACATGCTTTTCACCATCGAAATGCTGATCCTGAACGGATACGTCGGACGGTTTGGCTTTCTGATGCCGCTGCTGCATGTGCTGTCTGTCTTATTTTTCCTCATTGTGTTTATCTATTCGGCCTACCAGGTTGTTTTTCTTAAGAAAGTCGCCTGGAAAGGCAGGACGATAGAGGTGGGGGGCCGGAAGTCTTCATGATGATTTTTATGCTGGCTTGGGTGGAATTCGTCTTCGGCTCCCTGATGTTTGCTTACTGGCTTGGCCTGCTGGTCCGCAAGGATGTGAGGCAGGTCGGCGACGGGAATCCGGGCGCGTTTAATTTATGGGCGGCAGCAGGCTGGAGGCTGGGTCTGGCGGGCATAGCGCTGGATTTCCTGAAGGGTTATTTTCCGCTCGCCTGGCTTGTCCGCCAGGACTTCCTTGCCGGCTACAGCCTGACTCTGCTGGCGGCTGCGCCGATTCTAGGGCATATGTTTTCTCCGTTTCTAAAGTTCAAGGGCGGGAAAGGCATCGCGGTAACTTTTGGGGTTTGGAGCGCGGTAACTTCTTTTGAGGCCGCTCTGGCTTACGCCATTTTGCTTGCTTGCCTGCTGTCTGCTTCGATGCTGCTGAAGGGAAGCCGCCGGATTTCGGACGATGCCAACGGCTTCCAGGTCGTGCTTGGCATGCTGCTGCTTTTCGGTTATTTGCTGGTACGGGGGTTCCCGGCTCCGGTTCTGTGTTTTGGATTTGTAAATTTCGTTCTGCTGGCTTTTGCCAACCGACGCAAGCTGGCGGCGTTTTTCAAAGATAACTGGTTTGTCAGGGGAGTGTGAAGGGTTGAGGTTTTAGAACGAATCCCCTTCCTTCGCTTTAAGAAAGGCCGCCCATCCGGGCGGCTTTTTCGTTTGACCAATTTAATCTCTGAACGTGCGGAATAACACACTCTCCGTCCGCAAGTTCATATGTTAATATAACCCGCGTTATTAAGCGGACCTGGTCCTTAAGCAAATTATCGTTCCATCAGTTTGCAAAGAAGGGGTGGGCAGCATGTCATATACCGTGAACGGCAGACCGAGGCAGGACGGTTTTTGGATGCCGGGCGAGTTCGAGCCTCATGAGGGAACCTGGATGCTGTGGCCCACAAGGACGGACACCTGGAGGCTCGGAGCCAAGCCGGCCCAGGATGCTTTTTATGAAGTGGCGCTGGCGATTTCGCAGTTCGAGCCGGTCACGATGGGCGTGACGGGCAGTCAATACGAGCATGTCCGGGCTTTGTTCCCGCCGGAGATCCGCGTTGTTGAGCTGTCGTATAACGATGCCTGGATGAGGGATATCGGGCCAACCTTCGTGAAGGACGGCATAGGGGAAGTCAGGGGGATCGACTGGGGGTTTAACGCCTGGGGCGGCTTGAAGGGCGGATTGTATTTTCCGTGGGATCAGGATTTGTTCGTGAAGCAGAAGGTGCTTGATATCGAACGGAAAAACCGCTACGACGCAGGCCATTTTATTCTGGAAGGCGGGTCGTTTGCGGTGGACGGGGAAGGCACGCTGATCACGACGGAGCAGTGCCTGCTGAACCCGAACCGGAATCCGGAGATGAGTCGTACGGATATCGAAGCGAACCTGCGGGAATATTTAAACGTGGATAAGATCATCTGGCTGAAGGAAGGCATGCTTGATGACGAAACGGACGGCCATGTGGACGAAGTCGCCGCATTTATCCGGCCAGGCGTAGTGGCGCTCAGTTGGACCGAGGACAAGAAGGATCCGCAATATGACGTGTTAAAACGGGCTTATGAGCAGTTAAAAGGAGAGGTCGATGCCAAAGGCCGCCGTTTGGAGCTGCATAAAATTCCTATTCCCCGCCAGCCGGTGCTTTCGGAAGAGGAAGCGCGGCTGATCGACCGGGCTAGACAGAGCTACAGCCGCCGGTCGGGCACACGTCTTGCCGCCACTTACGTCAATTTTTATATCTGCAACGGCGGCGTGATTATGCCGGCTTTCGGGGATCCGCAAGACCGGCCGGCTTATGAACGGCTTCAGGCGCTTTTCCCCGACCGGAAGGTCGTGCAGGTTTATACCCGCGAAATCGCCTATGGTGGAGGGAATATCCACTGCATTACCCAGCAGCAGCCCAAGTCCAAGTAGAGCACCTCCGGTCCGGATCTCCGTTAGGGGGTGCTCCCTCGTACGGTTAAATGATGCGGCACGTTGGTATGATGAGGAAGCACTTCTTCTCCTTTAATCAGTTTGATTAAATTCCGCATGGCCGTCATGCCGATTTCCGTGGCCGAATAAGAAACCGTAGAGAGCTGAGGGCGAACAACGGAGGACATGAAACTCCCGTCGAACCCGAATACGGCAACTTCCTCCGGCACCTTAAAGCCGTGATCCAGCAAATAATTCATGGCCCCGATCGCCATCCAGTCCGTCGAGCAGAAGACGGCTGTAGGGCGTTCGCCATCGCTGCCTTTCATGATCCCGGCCATCGCTTCCATGCCTTCCTGGACCGACATGCCGCTGACGGCAACCCAGCTGTCGTTCAGGCTGACGCCGGCTTCTTTCAGGGCGCGGGCGTAACCTTCAAAGCGCTGGCCGCCGACCGCTCCTTCGTCTGCGCCCCGGATCATGCCGATCCGGCGGTGCCCTTTTTGAATCAGGTAAGTCACCGCTTCAAAAGCAGCTGTCACATTGTCCACATGAACCGACGGGATGGACGGCTCCGGGGAAAGTTCCCCGACCACGACGCAGGGCAGCCGGAATTCCCGGATGATCTCCAAATGGCGTTCATTCAGCGGTGAACCGACAAAAAGGATGCCCTGCAGTCCAATTCCCCCAAACAGACGAAGATAGCCGGTTTCGGCTTCTACGGTTGCATCCGTCAATCCGACCGTTACATCATAACCATATAAATCGGCCACATTATTAATGCCGGTATTAAAATCATCCAGCACCGTATTGGCGTTGTGCGGGATGATAAGGCCGATCAGCGGGTTGCCGGGCTTTAGTCCGGCTGTTTCGCCCGGAATCATGCCCGCCCGGTAATTCGTCGCCCGAATCGCATCCATCACCCGCTGCCGTACGTCATCGTTGACGGGTTTGCTGTTATTGACGACCCGCGAAACGGTAGATATGGATACGCCCGCCATTTTGGCGATGTCTTTAATGGTGATCTTCAAGTGGAAATTCACGTCCTTCCAGGTCTTCGCTCCGTTCATTTCAGGGTTTATCTGTTTTTATTGTAAACGGAAGGAGAGCAGAAGTCTCTTCCCTGGCTCTTTTTTAGGAAATACGGAGGGGCGTGAACGTTCTTTAGGAAAAAAATTTCCCGAGTATATAAAGGGTTTATTCTATAATTTCATTGCTATGACAAGGATTATTGTATTGACCCCAAGCAGGGCTTCCTTATATAATGAGCAGCGTTGGGAAAATATTTTCCTAAATCTGTTTTCAAAACACTTAGAAATACTTCTGTGAAGGGGCTGCAGACCGTGCACAAAAAATGGTGGAAAGAAGCAACGGCTTATCAAATTTACCCGCGGAGTTTCATGGACAGCAACGGGGACGGAATCGGCGATTTGCAGGGCATTGTATCCAAACTGGATTATATGGCCGACCTTGGCATCGATGTGATCTGGATCTGTCCGACTTATAAGTCGCCTAACGATGACAACGGGTACGACATTTCGGATTATCAGGATATTATGGAAGACTTCGGGACCATGGCGGATTTTGATCAGCTGCTGGATGAGGTCCATGCACGAGGGATGAAGCTTATTCTGGATTTGGTCATCAACCATACCTCGGATGAACATCCCTGGTTTGTGGAGTCGCGGTCCAGCAAGGAAAACCCCAAACGGGATTATTATATATGGAAAGACGGCAAGAACGGGAAAGAGCCGAACAATTGGGAGAGCATTTTTGGCGGATCGGCCTGGGAATTTGACGAAACCACCGGGCAGTATTTCCTGCACGTGTTCTCCAAACGACAGCCTGATTTGAACTGGGAGAATCCCGAGGTACGCAAGGAGCTTTACGGCATGGTGAACTGGTGGCTGGACAAAGGAATCGACGGTTTCCGCGTGGACGCTATTTCTCATATTAAAAAGCTCCCGGGCCTGCCGGATCTGCCAAACCCTGACAAGCTGCGTTACGTGCCTTCTTTTGACGGCCACATGAACCGTGAAGGCATCCATGATTTTTTGCTTGAGCTGAAACAGGAGACTCTTGACCGCTACGACGTGATGACGGTGGGCGAAGCAAGCGGGGTGACGGTGGAGGACGCTGATCAGTGGGTCGGGGAGGAAAACGGCAAATTCAACATGATTTTTCAGTTCGAGCATATGCAGCTTTGGGACAAAAGCGTCGATGGCGAGCTGGATGTGGTGGAATTAAAGCAAACGCTTACCCGCTGGCAAAAAGGGCTCGAAAACAGCGGCTGGAACGCCTTGTTTATCGAAAACCACGACAAACCCCGGATCGTCTCCACCTGGGGAAACGACCGCACCTACCGGAAGCAGTCGGCAAAAGCGCTGGCCGCCATGTATTTTCTTATGCAGGGTACGCCGTTTATTTACCAGGGCCAGGAAATCGGCATGACCAACGTGCAGTTTGAAATCGGCGATTATAATGATGTTGCGATCAGAAACCTCTATCAGATCGAAACCGAAAACGGAAAAAGCCATGAAGAGATCATGCAGATCATTTGGAAAAACGGTCGCGATAACTCCAGAACCCCCATGCAATGGAACAGCCATGAAAATGCGGGCTTCACCACCGGCAAGCCTTGGCTGAAGATCAACCCGAATTATACGGAAATCAACGTGGAGCAGGAGAAGCATGACCCCGATTCCGTTTATCATTTCTATAAAAGTCTGATCAAGCTGCGCAAGGACTATAAGGCAGCTGTGTATGGCACTTATGATCTGCTTCTCCCGGAGCATAAGCAGGTTTATGCTTATACCCGCACGCTTGACGGAGAAAAGCTGCTCGTCATCTGCAACCTGAGCGGCCGTAAGGCGAAGCTCGAGCTGCCGGAAACGCTGGAATATACGGCTGCCGGCCTGCTGCTGCATAACCGCTTCTCGGAGAAGGTGGCGCTTTCGCCTGAAATGGAGCTTGAGCCGTACGAAAGCCGGGTGTACCATCTCATTGTCCCGGCTGCGGAACTGCAGCCCCGCAATATTCCCGCTGGGAATGAAGGAAATCCTTTGCCTAAACCTTTATAAAAATGCGGATTTAAAGCTGCTGACTTTTTGGAAAAACATCCGCGCTCATTTGGTTGTTCCGCCAGTGCCCGCGCGGCGGTTCTTTCGTCCTTTGAGCAGCAGAAAGCAGATCAGCAGCACGGGAACGACGATTTGAAAGACGACATCCACTTTCAGGCTGGGACCAAGTCCGATGGCAAAATGCTGGGCATAACCCTGTTCAATAAAAGAAGCTCCGAAAATAACCAAACCGGCCGGGATCGTCCAGAACCTGGCCGGTTTTTTTGTAATGAAGGCCATGGCCCTAGCAGCGCATAGGAAGAAGACGGTCATTTTTATATACAGTCCGACATACAGCAAAATGCTCAGCAAGATTTCAAGCCGCTCAACAAAACGGAGGCTGGAAAGGGAATGCACCGCCTTAAGCATGGGAAACTCGCTGGCCGAAGCGATAGGAGCGCTTAAAACGGCCACGATCACGGAATTAACAAAGATCAGGAATAAGCTGACGATCAGGTAACCAAGCAAGGTCTGCTTGACCGGGATGCCTTTATTCTCCCAAAAGGACCAGAACATCAGAAAAACAAGAGTTTGGCCAAAAGGGAAGGACACGAGATTGGGCACGGCGACCTGGAGAATTGGCCAAAATCCGTTCTCCATCACGGGAGCGAGACGGTTATAGTCCGGAACCTTCAAAAAGAAGAAAATTACGATAACCAGAGCATACAAGGTTAAAACAACCGGGAGCAGCATTTCCGGAAGTCTGAAGACGACCGGGACCCCTTTCCATACCGCATAACCGCCAGTCAAAACAAAGATCAGCATGGTCAAAAACATGGGGGTGCCCGGCAATAAGCTGAGCTTGGTTAATTCCCCCAAGTCGCGAACATTTCGCATGGATTGATAAGCAAAATAAAAGGAATAGATGCCGCCGACGGCGGAACCTATGTAAGGGCCGAAGCCTTTGCGCAGCAGGCCTGTCCAGTCGCGGTCGGCGGCTTTGCTTTGAATCCAGAAGAACAGGAAGAGAAGCGGCAATCCGGCCAGGGAACCAATCGCGGTAGCGATCCAGGCATCCTGCCGAGCATGGGAGCCCAGCAAAAATAGCGGAGCGCTGCCGATTTCGAACATAGTGACCATAAAGGTGATTTGCAGCGATGTGATTTGCTCTTTTCCCGCTTTCATAAGCTTAACCTCCTAACCAATGGACGATGGCTTGGCCCACGGGCTTATAGAAATAAAAGTACACGACCGAAAGGGTCGGATACCATTTTTCGTTGCTCCCCAGGAGCCATTCCCCGGCGCTCCAAGCGAAAAGAAATGCGAGCACTATTTTTTTGTAAGCCTGCTTTTTTCCTTTTAATTGTCGGCAGCCTACAATAAACGCCGCCGCATAGGCGATAACCAGCAAAATTTCAGTGAGCATGAAATTCCTGTCCTTCTCTTATTCATTTTCTATACTTTTATAGGATTTGCTGCCCAGTCCAAAACGTTCGATTTTTATGGAAACGTGAGGGCGAATTTCAATCGCCCTGAATTCCTTGTCCCAACTGTCGGCGGCTTTGATTTGCTTCCACCTGCGCGGGTATTTCCGGTGGACAAGGGTGGCGAAGCCGGTGGCGTCGGCATTTATTTTTTGCAGGGCACTCCAGGATTCCTGAATGTAGGAGAGCACCTGCTTATTAATGTTCTGCTCCAGCCGTTTAATTTCACCCGGTTTGTTCAAATCGACGTCTCCCGACAGCTGAAGCAGCATGCCGCCGCCGCGGACATGGACGTCCATGACGAAATGGTCGTTTTCCCATTTAGGTTTGACTTTCGTTTTGGAGTGCAGCAGGGAAAAGGAGGAATCTTTTACGTCCTCCTTTTCGGGATCCGAAGCGATGGAGATGCTGGCCGTTTTAATCTGATCAGTAAGAAAAGTCAACCCGAAGGCTTCCCTGATCGATAACCAGCCGACCAGCTTGTCATGTTTCAGCACGCCAAGCCGGCCCAGTTCAAGGCGGCTGGGAAGGTCGGTAACCGCGGTTTCCTGCGTCGTATCCATGACTTCTTGACCGCTAAGCTTAATCTCCGGAACGGTAGCGCAGTGGGATTCGGAGGCCAGATTGACAGCCAGCTCAAACATTCTGATTCCCGGATAATAGGAGTTCAGGTTGGCTTCCTGCTGCATCATTAACTGGACGCCTGCCCCCTGGTTTTTGGACGATTGCATCAATTGATCCAGGATATCCCTGCCTTTTCGCCGGCTTATAAAGACATTGACGGTTTCCCGGGCGTCCGGCTTGCGCAGAAACAAGTCCATAACCTCCGTAATTCCTTTGCGCGCCATGGCTTCGCTAAAGACGGTCATCCGGGAGTGGGCGAAGAACAGCTGCCGGGTGCTGGACATATTGGTACGGGAAACGGCTTCCATGATAGAAGAACCTTGTTCGGTAAAAGTCAGGAAAGGAGGAGTATTGGCATCGCCGCCGCCCATCGAGCCCGATGAAGCCAGGGGATTGATGACCTGATAAGTAATGGTCCAGCGGTTATCGGCCCAATCATAGGCGGTGCCCGAAGAGATCCCAAGCTCGTTCAGCTCCCTGTTATCCCAGCAGCCGCTCAACATGGCGGCGGTCAAAGAAATGCATAGAGCCGTATGCCATTTTTTTGATCCGGGTAAGAAGAACTTATTCACGACTAATCTCCTTTCTCCGTGTCTTCCATTGGTTAACGACGCTCATGGCATATACAATTAACGGAATTATGAGGTTAAACAGCATGAAGCCGGGAAATTGATTCTCGAGATTAGTTTTATACAATTCGGAAGGATCGTCCCAGGTGTAGTAAGATTCAAGGGCGATAATCAGAGCCAAAGCAATCAAATAAGGCTGGGTTTCCTTGATCCGGAAGGTTTGCTTGAAACATTCCAGCGTCACGAACAGGAAAAAGGCCAGCTTTATATAGCTCACCATAATCCAAAAAGAGATGAGAAAGATATTCAGGTTTTCAAAAGCCTGGCCTAAATGGACGATTCGTGAGTACGTAAACACGGGATAGTTTAGTACTTTTATATATTGCGGGCCGAAGGCCAGCAAGGTTGGAAAATAAACAAGGAATAACTCAAGGAAGATATAGAGCAGACTCATGAATCCAATAAATTTGGCCCGTTCCGGGGTTTTAAGATAGTGGGCAATATAAAGAAGAAAGGTGAATTCGGAGAACCAGTTGGCCGGTCCCAGACTGCCCAAGATAAACTCGTTAAAGGAGTGATCGAACATCGGCAAAAGCCGGTTGAATTGATTGAAATCGATTACCCCGGATAAGTACGTAGGGATAGGCAGAAAATACACCAGAAGCAGGATATTGTTAACCCGGGTAAAGGCCTCTATGCCCTGATGGGCCATGTAAACGCCTACGCCTACCATGACAATCAAAATGGCGGCAAACGGCGTATTAATAAGGACAAGTTCATTGAGCATGTTGGTACTTTGGCGCAAAACAATGGACGATTCCTCTATCAAATTTCCAATCATTAATGCGCCCATGATCGTTCCAACTAACGGAGAGGTTATTTTGCCAATCCATTCGATATAAGGGGTTCCTCCGCTCCGCCTGATCAATTCGGCGGTCAGCAAAACCACAAGCATGCCAAAACCGGCAGAAAAAACGAGGCTGAAAAGGCCGTCCTGCTCCAGTCTGGTACTGATAATGGAGGGTAAGAGAAGGATGGCCGTAGGTGCAATCGCATTCACAAGCAAGAAGGATGCCTGTACGGTTCCTATTTTTGGTTTCATGGGGACTGACCTCCTTGGTTGGATGGGTCTTGATCGGAATTTTCTTGATCCGAATTTTTCTTGGAGATTTTGGCCTGTCTGAAAGCTTCCTGCTTGGCAGCGATTTTAGGACGTACATTCAACAGGGTTTGTGGGGCCCTAATGAATACGTCTTTCAAATAGCGGGGCGTCATAGGCGCAACAGGCGACAGATAAGGGACGCCGACCGAGCTAAGTCCCGCCATATGGATCATCAGAAACATCAGGAATGAAGTAATCCCGAATAATCCGAGCACGCTGGCCGCCAGCATCATGACAAAACGGATCAGTCTGAGCGCATTGGAAATCACCTGGGAAGGGATTACAAAGTTGCATATCGCGGTGAAGGATACGACGATAACCATGGCCGCCGATACCAGGCCAGCCTGTACGGCTGCTTGCCCCAGCACAAGCGCGCCTACGATGGAAACGGCCGGTCCTATGGCTCTAGGCATCCGGACGCCGGCTTCCCTCAGCACGTCAAACGTCAATTCCATGACCAGGGCTTCCACCAGAGCGGGAAAAGGAACCCCTTCCCTTTGCGCGGCGAGGCTCACCAGCAGGGGCGTCGGCACCATTTCCTGATGAAAGGTGGTGATGGCTATATATAAAGCCGGCAGCGTCATGGAAACAAAAAAGGAGACGATCCGGATAAGTCGTAAAAATGAAGCAACATCGTACCGCTGATAATAATCTTCGCTGGACTGAAAAAAACTGAAAAAGGTAGCCGGAGTTAGTAGCGCAAAGGGTGTCCCGTCAATCAAGAGTGCGACTTGACCCTCGAGGATGCCTGCAGCTACGGCATCCGGACGTTCGGAGTTTTGTATGGTCGGAAACGGAGTCCATTTTCCGTCCTGGATAAATTCCTCGATATAATTGCTTTCAAGAATAGCGTCTGTTTGTATCCCGTTAAGCCGGCTCCGGACTTCTTTCAGGATCTGATCGTCGGTTATTCCCTTCATATAAACCAACGCGATATTCGTTTGGGTACGCGCCCCGATCTTGTATTCCTCAATCCGCAGGTCGGGGGACTTGATTTTTCTGCGCAGCAAGGAAGTTCCGGTCCGGAGATTTTCGGTAAACCCTTCCTTAGGGCCGCGTACAACCGCCTGTGAAGTGGGTTCGTTAATGCTGCGCATCTGCCAACCGGTGGTATCCATGGAGAGCGCTACTTTATTCCCGTCGATAAAAACGAGGGTATGGCCTTCGAAGAGCATGGAGAATGCGCTTTCGAAGGTTTTGCATTCCTGGAATTGGGTAATGGGAAGCAGCTTTGCCCTCAGGTGTTCGGCAGCGCTTTCCTTTGATTCCTTTCCCTTATATTGAAGGAGCGTATTCGTCAGAGGCTGAAGAATGGATTGGTTGATAATATCTACGTTTATAAGTCCGTCAATATAAACCAAAGCGATAGGAAGGACATCCTCAGAATCCAGCTTTCTCACAACAACGTCCGCGCTTTCTCCTAAACGGTCCAGAAGCTCATTCAGGTTATCTTCCAGAGAGTCTGTAAACGGACGTGAAGAGGGGACGCTCTTCGGTTCGGAATGGTTAGATTGACTGGTATTGGATGGTCGTGGCGTATTCATCGTCAATCCTCCTTTACTGGCTGTTGGTGTATTATTTCCCGGCCTTGGATTCCTTATTCTTCCTTACATAGTGGAAATCTCCGCAAACTGCACAGAAAAAGGCTCCTATCCGTTTTTTAGTCTTAAACGGATAGGAGCCTGATTGTCTTTGCTATTAATGAACGGTTTCCGGCATGGCCAGATGAACCTGATTTCGTCCGCCGTGTTTGGCCCGGTAAAGGGCTTTGTCCGCTGAACGAAGGATTTCTTCCAGCGTGTCGCCGCATTTTTCATCCGCTACTCCAAAACTTGACGTAATAGGCACTTGTTCCGACTCCGTCATAAGCGGATTTGTCACGATGCCCTGCCGAAGGGCCTCGGCAAGCCGCCAGGCCTGCTGGAGATCCTGTCCCGGCAGACAGATGACAAACTCTTCGCCGCCGTACCGGCCGAAATGTGCACCGTCGTCTAAATAACGGCCGCAGACGGCAACTATATGGCGGAGAGCCTCATCGCCGGCATCATGCCCATAGCGGTCATTAATGCTTTTGAAATGGTCAATGTCCAGCAGAATCAGGGACAGCGGGCGTCCAGCTTCTTTAACCTCATGTAGGGCCGCCCGTGATAATTCCATCCAGTGCCCCCTGTTATAAACCTGGGTCAAGCTGTCTCTTGTAGCCAGGAAATGCAGCTTCTCCTGCATGACCGTTTGCTCCGTCACGTCAATCAGCTTGATCATGCGGCCGACGCAGCGGCCGCCTTCTTTCATGATGGGGGCCGTGCGGAGCAGGTAATGAAAGGTCTGTCCTCCGCTGCTCCATCTGACCTGCTCTTCGGCCTGGGAGGTCTGACCGTTTGTCCGGATAAAAGCGGCCGCTTCGGGACTTCCCGGTTCCAGCAGCGGGAACACCGGTTTGCCGATCAAGGCAGCGTTCAAGCCGGGGATCATTTTGACCGCCGAAGGGTTATAATCAATCACCCTTTCGGCGGAATCCATGACCAGCACTCCGTCGACCATGTTCCGGAATAGGCTTTCGCGGGCAATCGGCGCAGCCGTCAGCATGCCGCGAGACCAAATGGCGATGATGTATAAGGTGGAGGTCACGCTCATGACGACCGGCACGGGATCCATCCCGTAAGGGGAGAGCCCGAACAGGTAGGAGAGGGAAGCGGCTGACGGCAGACAAATCCCGATTAGAAGGGTAAGCATCTGCCATTTGTAATTATGCTTCATCGAATTCCATTTGGCTAAAATGATGCAGCCTCCCGCAAACAGGCAGCCAAAGGTATAACTGCCATTCACGATATACCAGGGGCCCATTACGATATCGGCCGTTGCAAAGGGCGCATCCGGATGCAAATACATATCGCGGTACAGCAAGTGATGATAATCGTTGGTTAAGGACAACAAGCAGGAAATGGCCGGGACGACAAAAAGCAGCGGCAGCGTGATCCGGTTCAGCCACCTTTCCATTCCGACGAAAAAAAACACCAGAACCAGGTCGGCGGGGGATATAAACGGCAGCCCGAGATATTCGATTTTGCTCCAGAACCGCATTTCCTCAAGGGACCCGCTTGAAAGCTCCAAGGCGTAACCGAAAATATAGATAGCTGACGTAACCGCAATAGCGACAAAAGCTTTGAATCCCTGAAAATCCGTGCGCCTGGAATAGGCCAGAAAAGCCAGGAAAACGTTAAGCACACCGGAGATCGACACGATCACGATGTAATTAGTGATAAATGAGCCCATTTTACCGCTTAGCTCCCCTTTGGAAAATGGTGTTATGGTTGTCCATCTCTTAGCTTTTAAATAAATAGTAACATATTTGATCGGAGTTGGTAGACGGCTTCGGAAAAAGTAATAGAATTGCTCCATCTACAATAAGGAGAGGCGTGTATCGGAATGAAATCTCTTTTTTGAGAAAACAAGGTGTAACTATGGTCCGTTAAGTTCGTTGTTAAGATAAAGGATACAATTTCTGGTAAGCAAGTAAAGGAACCTGCGAAAAGAAGGCAAGCGATAGGGGGGAAATTCATGTTGCGCGCCAAATGTTCCTTGGGTGTGAGTTCTTGTGCGGTTTACACCGGGGTGTTTGCGTTTTTCTACGGATTTCATGTCTACTGGAAAAGCCCGCTGCTGCAGCACGCAGCTTTAGGTTTATATACGGCCGCGGTATTCCTGGTCGTTTGGCGTACCTATGTCCATGCCCATAGATTGGGCAATCGCACCGCCTTCCTGCTGTTTGCTCTGGATGGAGCGCTGTTTGCGGCTGCGCTTTTTTACCCTTGGCTGGTTCTGCCCTGGCTGCTGCTGGTTCCCCCGCTCGCTGCGCAGAAAGCGCATGGCAGCCTCAAAGTAATGGGAGGGGTTCTGCATCTGTTGGCTGTTTTGGCGCTGCTGATGGTCATTCTGGTCAAACTTCTGTTTGGGGGTCTTACTGCCGAGAATGTATTGGCCGAGGCGAAGTCGCCGGACGGCAGGCGGGCGGTTATCGTGACGATGGTGGATGAGGGAGCTTTGGGCGGAAGCACGCTTGGAACGCTTCGAACGTATTACGGTCCGTTTACTTTGGACAAAACGCTCTATTCGGGTCCTTACAGAATGGAAAGCACGGTGCATTGGAAAAACAACCGTTATTTTACGATCGATGGATTTGAAGTGGACTCGAAAAGCCATAAAACGGTCAGGCAGCAGCGAGATTGAAGAGTAGGGATGGTGCGACGGCAGCTAAAATCAACTGCTGATTTCGCTAGGTTTTTATAGTATGTTAAATAAAAAAATCCATAAGGAGGTAGATCAAATGATGAACAGACCTCTGCCGGAGGAATATCCGGCTTATTACGACGGGTACATAGCCAAGGTTCCTGAGGGAGAAATTACGGATTTGCTGGCGGGCAGGCTGAACGAAGTAGGGGATTGGATCGACGGGCTCCCGGAGGAGCTGGGCGAAACCCGTTACGCGCCCGGAAAATGGACGTTTAAAGAAGTACTGGGCCACATGGTTGACACGGAACGGGTGATGAGCTACCGCTTGCTTTGTGTAGCAAGAGGAGACAAAACGCCGCTGCCCGGCTTTGACGAAAATGAATATGTAAGCAACGCGGCCGTAGTCAGCCGGACCTTCGAGGAGATTGCCAAGGATTATACGGCCGTGCGAACCGCAACCCTGACGCTGCTCGCCGGATTATCCGAGGAGGCTTGGCCGCGGGAAGGCACGGTTAACGGAAATCCGGCTACGGTTCGGGCGCTGGCTTACATCATTGCCGGGCATGAGCTGCATACGCTCGGGATCTTGAAGGAGCGGTATTTGAACAAGTAATCCGGGCAAGGCCGCCAGGGGCGTTTTTCGCCCAGGCCCGTATCCCGCACATGCCAAAGAACCCCCGATCCGTAAGGAATCAAGGGTTCTTTTTTTCTAGCTATTTCAACAGCGCGGCGTTGGCCGCAGCATCAAAAAAGACCGTTTGTCCGTCCTGCAAAATAAAGGCGGATTTGGCCTTCAGCTTCTGTCCCTGAACGGTAACATCGTGATCCGAGAAATTCACAATCACCTTGATGTCGTCTCCGTATTGCGCGCTTTGCACCCGCTTGTCGTCCGTCAGAATCCCGAAGCCGGTCATCTCTTCGGTTACGGCGGCCTGGTGCAAAGGAGACCACACCTTCAGGAAACCGGTGATGCTGGATTTCTCCGCATCCCAGGCCGTTTGGTCCAGATGGTACAGAGGAGGAGCGTTATAAAGGAGCTCATACAGCATCCGGTCGGCTTCTTCGCCTTTAATTTTGTAGCTGCCCCATTCCCAATGGTTGGTGGTGATGATGGAATCATTATAAACCAGCTTGTAGAGCGGGACGGAATAAGCCGGATCCGTATAAACCTTTGCATACAGCGGTTTGATCGGCACGGCTTTGCCGTAGCGCTCCGGGATGCCGGACATCGCATAATAGCCGCCCACGTAATAAGGGCTGTCCTTGTTATCGCGCATATCGGGATCGCCCCAGGCAATAATCGGGCTTTCGATGCCTTCCGCAAAAGCGATCACGCCGCTGGCGTAGTCGTTGCCGCCTTCGGAGCCTACAACCATCTGCTGGTCATTGGCAAAATAGCTGAGCCGCTCCAGCCGCGCCTTCAAATCCTCGGCCTGCGTGGTCGGATGGTCGGCGGAGTAATCGTCGTAAATTTCCCCGGTGGCGTCGCAGTCCACAAACCAGGAGTTATAGCCGATTCCGTCCTGCAGGATGCCTTCGGCGCGTTCCTTGACGCTTGGCATTGCCAGCGTAGGATTCAGCTTGCGTCCCCGGCCGAGGAAGCCGGCCACCTTGGTTCCGTCCTCACGGGTGACGGTTGCTTTTTCATAAAGCGTCGGATCCGGAAACGATGCCGTATTCCAGGAAATGTCCGCTTTCTCCTGGATGGAATGATAAGAATCGTAAGGGGCGATGAGATAACCTTCCTTGACCGCTTCATCGACCATAGCCGGGTTCATCAGGCCGTCCGCCCAATTGGGCAGACCGATCCAGGCTTTGTCGATGCCGGAGTCGTGCAGATTCTGAATCAGATCGGTGGAGCCGGCTTGACCCCATTCGCTGATGTCGGACACGGCGTCCCCCAGGCTATTTTTTAAAAGCAACTTGTTCAAATCGTACAGCTTCTCTTCACTGAGGTTTTCTACCCCTTGCTGGATGAGGGAGGCGGCG
Organism: Paenibacillus mobilis; assembly: GCF_058267595.1. Lineage (NCBI taxonomy): Bacteria > Bacillati > Bacillota > Bacilli > Caryophanales > Paenibacillaceae > Paenibacillus > Paenibacillus mobilis. Next base: position 100,214 of record NZ_JBZCMS010000010.1, on the reverse strand, counting down.
TCCTCGCCAGGATTCGGGAACTGGTCAAATGAGTAAAAATCCCGCATTTTCAGCGCCTGGTTGAAGGCGTTTAAAATGACTCTTTTTTGATAGCTGTCTACGTAATCCTGACCGGAAACGTCGGCCAGCGTTTGGGAGAGCTCGCTGCTGCCGTCGGCCGTTTCGCTCATCAAATGCACGAGCCATGGCCCCAGCCTGGACGCCAGCACATTTTTGAGCTTGGGCCATTTGACGTCATCGGCCGTCAGGATCTGTTCGCTCCAAAGATAAATTTGCGGGGCGCCGTAGAGCTTGCGGATATTCGGATTTTGGGCGGCTTTCTGCTCCAGTGTGACGAAACCGCCGTTTTCCGCTACATAATTTTTGTAAGGCTGCACGATCTGCTGCGGATCGCTGCCCGTTACGTACAGGCGGAAGCCGTAGCTTTTGTCCGGATTAATCGTCGGGAAGTCATGCGTGAACTGAAACTGCAGCGAAGGCGAAGCGGAGAAATGAACCTCGTCGTTATATTTGTTGGTGACCACGTAAACCATGGAGAAAGCTTTGCTGTTCAAGGCAAAAAAGTCCATGGAAAACGACTCGCTGAACGTATAAGTCTGGTCTTTCAAAAACGTCTGCCAATCCTTGTCGTCCGCCGGAATCTGTTTCCCTTCGCCAAGCGGCATCGTATAGCTGTCTGACTGAACCACCGGCCACTGGAATTTGGGGGCGCCGGCCGACTTCAGCTGAATATCCAGATAGTTGCTTTGTTTGGCGATGCTGATGTCCATCTGGCCGGGATAAGTCCAGGAAACGGAATTTTCGGTTTTGACCAGATTCGTAACCTTGGTTTTGGGCAGGGGCAGGGAAGCCGGCTCCCGGACGCCGTCCTTGATAAGGGTTAACGCAAAGGTTTCGGGATCCACCTCAAAATCAAACGGTTCGCCGGCCGGAACTACGGCCGCTTTCGTCTGCTCGACATGGCCCGCAGCCAAGGCCGGCGGCAAAGCCTGGCCGGCTTCGCCGCCGCTTTCGCATCCGGCCAGCATAACCGCCATAAGGGCCGAGGATGTCATCCATGCAAATTTGGGTTTCATAACATTGCTCCTCTATTTCTGATTTTGAAAAACAGAACCATTGTAAGGGCATAATGTTACAGCAATGTGCCAAAGAGGGACGGAGATGTCACACTGCTGTAACCTTTCTTTTTTATAGTTAAAATGTATAAACACTCTTAAATTCTTATAAGAAACAAGGGCTGAGCGAAGCCGGAAAGGTGGGGACTCTGATGAACCTGCTGCTGGCGGAAGACGAATTGCTGATGCTGCAGATTTTAAAAAGTTATTTCATCAAAGAAGGGTTTAAGGTATATATGGCCCGGGACGGGGAAGAGGCGCTGGAGCTGTTTTACGAACATCAGGTGGACCTGGCCGTGCTGGATTGGATGATGCCGAAGCTCAGCGGGGTGGAGGTATGCCGGGAGATCAAAAAAGCAAGCCGCACCAAGGTGCTGCTGCTGACGGCAAAAGGCGAAACCGACGAAGAACTGTACGCCTTAAATGCCGGTGCCGACGATTATATACGCAAGCCGTTTGATCCCCGAATTCTGCTGGCGAGAGCCCGCAAGCTGCTGAATCTGGACGCCCAAATCCGGATCGGAGACCTGGTGGTGGACCTGGAGGGGCAAAAAATTTTCCGCGAAGGCCAGGATCTGCAGGCTACGTCGAAGGAATTTCAGCTGATGAAATATCTGACGATTAATAAAGGGCAAATCGTGACCCGAAAAATGCTGTTGGACCAGGTATGGGGCTTTGATTACTTCGGGGACGAACGTACGGTGGATACGCATATCCGCAGGCTGAGGGAGAAAATCGGGGAACGCCGGATCAAAACTTACCGGGGAATGGGCTACTGCCTGGAGGACGATCCAGGGGGAGAGAAGCCGGATAACCCGCTGGGGGACAGACCGGATGAGTAAGCTGACCCGCAAGCTGATTACGCGGATTACGCTGGCGCTGTGCGCCGTTTTTATGCTGACGTTTGCCGTGGACACCTATTTCCTGCCGAAGTATTTCTTATATCAAACAAAAGTGAAGCTGGCGGAGGTGACCTCCGAGCTGGCAGTGGCGCAGACCAGCGCAGGCAGCGGCAGCTTGGACGAGCGGATTCGGTCAATGGAGGCTGGCAATCAAGTGACCGTCGTTTATGCGCCGCTGTCGGAAAACCTGAACGACTTAAACAGCGATATCCTGCTGCAGCTAAACCGGAAGGGCATCGCGTTAAGCAAATTCTGGCTGAGCGAGGAAAGCCTGGCGCAGCTGCGCGAAGGCCGGCAGGTCAACAAAATTTACGATCAGGCCAAATTAAAATCCAGCTTTCTGGTTAATTTTTTGCCTCTGGACGGGAAAGTCATTGCGGTAGGGGAGTCCATCTCTTATTCCTCGGAGACGATCGGCATCGTCAACCGGTTTAACCTGTATATTTGGGCAGGCATGCTGCTGCTGCTGATTCTGCTGTCGGCTTTGTATACGGCCAGAATCGTAAAGCCGTTGGCCAAGCTGAGCGAAACCGCCAAATCGATTGCCGATTTGACTTTTATTCATGCGGATGTCCGTACGGGAGACGAAATCGAGTCCCTGGCGGACAGCATCAACAAAATGAGCGATAAATTGAAAAAAGCGCAGCGGTCGCTGGAGGCGAGAAACGACAATTTAAGGACCTTTATCGCCGATGTGTCGCATGAGCTGAAAACTCCGCTTGCCCTGGTCCGGGCTTATGCCTCCGGGATTCAGGACGGAATGGACGACGGAACGTATGTGGAGGTCATCCGGCGGCAGACGGAGGAAATGGCGGGGATGATCGACAGGCTGCTGGAGCTGTCCAAGCTGCAGACGGAAACATATGATTTTCAGCCGACTGAATTTCATTCACTGCTCGTCGAAACCCTGGAGGATTACCGGGTTGCTTTCCGGCAGCGAGAGCTGGATTTGAACGTGGAGGACGTTCTTCCTCCTGAGGTTTGGGTCAGGGGGGACCGGCGCAAGCTGGAATCGGTCCTGCGCAACCTGTTGTCCAACGCGGTGAAATATTCGGAAGGCAGCCGGGTGGAGGTTCTGGCGGAAGTGCGTTCGGAACAGGTGCGGTTCCGGATCGCCAACAGGGCGGATACGAGAGATGAAGCCCGGTGGGAGCGGATTTGGGAGCCGTTTTTTGTCATGGAGGAATCCCGCAGCAAACATTTAAGCGGCACCGGGCTGGGTTTGTCGATTACCGGCACCATTCTCGAGAACCATCAGGCAGCCTATGGTCATGAAGCCGGGCAGGGCAGGGTGGAATTTTATTTTTCGCTGCCGGTTTTGTCAGGTCCCTTTTAAAAAAAGAAGAAAGAGGAGCAGTCTGCCGCCCCCGGCAGACTGCTCCTCTTTTATTCATCATCTTAAAGCAACTCCCGGGCCGACCGGGAGTTGCTTTACGTATCGAGTTCCGTATCGGATTCCGCATCCCGCGCCGCATGCAGCGGCACCGGTTTGCCGTCGTTCTCCACCAGATGACGCAGCATCGACAGCTTGTTGTCCCAATACTGCTCGTAAAAGGACACCCATTCCTGCACCTCTTTGAGGCCACCGGCTTCCAGCCTGTAGCGGGACTCCCGTCCGACCTTTTGCACGCTGACCAGGTTTGAATCGGCCAATATGCGAAGATGTTTGGAAACCGCCGTTCTTGTCATCGAAAAATGCTCGCAGATTTCGTTCACCGGCATCTCTTTATCCGCGAGCAATTTTAACAGCTTCCGCCGGCTGGGATCGGCGATCGCCTGGAAAACATCGTGTTTTACGGCAGCGGAGGACATTATTGCTCCATCAGCTGCTGCAGCTTGGCCACCAGCTGGTTCCAGCCTTGCGCCATATTTGGTTGTACAACCGGATGTGGCTGGCCGAATTCGGTAACCTTGTCCGCATCCCAGCCTTTATGGTACAGGTTGAATTCGGTTTGGCCGCCGAGGTCCTTCAATTCAAAGGTAAGGATCCAGTCCTTGCCCCAGTTAAAGCTCAGCCGGGTCGGAGGTTCGAGCTCAATGACCTTGCACGGCGAATCGCCGTAAGGGCCGGCCTTCAAAATAAACTCGTGGCCAAGCACGGGTTCAAAGGTGTTTGGCATAAACCAGGCGGCAATGCCGTCGGACGTGGCTACCGCCGCCCACACTTTTTCAATGGGGGCCTTGAATACCGCCGTTTTATGAACCTCGTGGGAAAAAGCCTGCTGATTCTCTGACATGGAATAACCTCCATATATTATACTTAGGATCCTGCAAATGAAACCGCCGCAGAGATTAATAGGAAACTATTTGGTTTCCTTTTTGTCAATTATACGAAACCAAATGGTTTCGCGTCAAGAGGTCCGATTTTAACGACTTGACAAGAGGTCTTTTTCATATTAATCTTTAATTAAAGATATTTATTATAAAGATATTTGAAATAGAATAAACATAATTGTACAATAAGAGGAGCGATTAACATGAGTATGAAAACAGCCGGTATCCACCACATCACCGCTTTTGCGGGCGACCCGCAGGCAAACGTCGATTTTTATGCCGGAGTCCTTGGGCTGCGGCTCGTGAAGAAAACAATCAACTTTGACGCCCCGGACATTTATCATCTGTATTTCGGCAATGAAGGAGGGGCACCCGGAACGATCATTACCTTTTTCCCGGCACCGGGAGCCCGCAGAGGGCAAATCGGCGGCGGCCAGGTCGGCATCACCACTTATGTTGTCCCTGCCGGCGCGCTCCCATTCTGGGAAGAACGGCTGCTTAAGTTTGGTATTACCGTGATGAAAGCGTCGCGTTTCGGAGAAAGCTACCTGCAGTTTTCGGATAACGACGGTTTGAAGCTGGAGCTGGTAGAACGGGAAGAAGGCCCGGCCAGCGCTTGGTCGTTTGGCGGTGTTTCGGCCGATAAAGCGATCAAAGGGTTCGGCGGGGTCGTGCTGTACAGCGGAAATTCGGCAAGTACACGGAAAGTGCTCACGGACGTACTGGGCATGACGGAAATCGGCGAAGAAAACGGGTTCATCCGTTTTAAAGCCGAAGGAGAGTTAGGCAATGTCATCGATGTGCCGGTCTCCAATGTTCCGTGGGGAACAGGCGGCGCGGGTACCGTTCACCATATCGCATGGAGAGCGAAAGATTACGAGGAGCATCTGGAGTGGAACCGCCGCGTCTCAGGTTACGGCTTCGGCACGACCGGCATTGTGGAACGCCAATATTTCAAAGCGTTGTATTTCCGTGAGGACGGCGGCATCCTGTTCGAAATCGCTACGGATCCTCCGGGTTTTGCTACCGACGAGCCGGCGGATGAGCTGGGCCTGGAACTGAAGCTGCCGGAGTGGTACGAGCCGCATCGCCAAGCCATTGAGGCCAATTTGATGCCTATTGAAGTCAGAGTTCTAAAGGAGGATAAATAACATGAAACATGTATTCGTAAAAGGAAGCAACCCCGAAGCCCCGACCTTTGTTATGTTCCATGGCACCGGCGGCAATGAACGTGACCTGCTGCCTCTCGCGGAAATGATCTCGCCGGAATCTTCCGTGCTGGGACTACGCGGCAGCGTCCTGGAGAACGGGATGCCGCGTTTTTTCAGACGGCTTGCGGAAGGGATTTTTGACGAGCAGGATCTGATTCTGCGCACTGGGGAGGTACAGGCGTATTTGGAGGAAGCGGCGAAAGAGTATGGATTTGACCGCAGCAACCTCATTGCGGTAGGATATTCCAACGGAGCGAATATTATCGCAAGCCTTCTGTTTCATTATGCCTCCGCCGTGAAAGGGGCCATTCTGCTGCATCCGATGGTGCCGCGGCGCCATATCGAGCTCCCGGCATCCCCGGGACTGCCGGTATTTATCGGAGCTGGGACCAATGATCCGCTGGTCCGTTCCAGCGAAACGGAAGAGCTGGCCGGGCTGCTGCAGGGAGCAGGCATTGCGGTAACTACGCATTGGGAAAACCAGGGCCATCAGTTGTCCCGCAGCGAGGTTGAGGCGGCAAAAGCCTGGTACGACGAGCAGTTCGGCAAAGAACTAAAAGGGTAAAGGAGCATGGCGATGATCTCCATTGATCCGGACGGCCAGGATGAAAGGGCCAATTACAAGCTTTTGATCGGCAGCGTCATTCCAAGACCGATTGCTTTTATCTCCACGCTTGGAGAAGAGGGGACGGTTAACGCTGCTCCGTTCAGCTATTTTTCAATCGTGGCGAGCGACCCGCCGCTGCTGTCGGTAGTCGTCCACCGCAAAAACGGGGTCATGAAGGACACGGCCCGCAATGCGGTCAACCGCAAGGAGCTCGTCGTCCATATCGTGGATGAAGAGCTCGCGGAAGAGATGAATAAAACCGCCGCTCCGCTTCCGCCGGAGCAAAGCGAGCTGGATTTGACCGCTTTGACGACCGTGCCGAGCGAACGGGTTGCCGTACCCGGCATTCGGGAGGCCAAAATCCGGATGGAATGTGTAGTGGAACAAAACATCCCCATTAGGAGAACAAGCGGTGCCGGGGCAGTCACGGCAGAGCTTTCCGAGGAACGGGCCGCCGAAACGGCCGGAACCGGAACGGAAGCGGGCGGTCCAGATGCAGACGGAGTAGTGTGCGACCTGCTGCTTGTCCGGGTGGTCCGGTTCCATTTTGACGAATCGGTGTACCGGGACGGTTATATCGAAGCATCGGCGCTGAAGCCGGTCAGCCGTTTGGCGGGCGATGATTACGCGGGGCTTGGCGATATTTTTACCTTGATTAGACAACGTTAGAGGTGAGGTTATGCCTGAATTTGAGCAAAAACAGCAGGTGGAGCAGGAAGAACGGCAGGAACAAAGCTATCAGGATTCCCTGAAGCTGTTCATCGTGCTTTCGAAAGCGTACCGTTCCTTGATGGACCGGGCGGTCAAAGATATGAAGCAGTACGGGCTGACGGCATCGGAGTTTACGATTCTGGAGGTGCTGTACCATAAAGGCAGCTATCCGCTGCAGCAGATCGGGGAGAAGGTGCTGATTACGAGCGGCAGCATGACCTACAACATCGATAAGCTGGAGAACAGAGGGCTGCTGAAGCGGGTTCCGAGCGCGGCCGACCGCCGGGTGATTCTGGCGGAGCTGACGGACGAAGGCCGGAAGCTGTTTGACGACATTTTTCCGAAGCATGCCGCTTTCGTAGATTCCATGATGCCTGGACTGACCCGGCAGGAGAAGAAAGTTTTGACCGAGCAGTTGAAGAAGCTGGGGAAAAATGCGGCGGGAACGCTGTAGTTCGCCGAATAGATACAAAATAGCGGATGGGTCAGCCGCCCAAATGGGTTGACCTTTTTGCGATTAAAGCCGGTTAACATCTTCGGATGCTAGTCGGTTTTTTATGATTAAAAATATTTTGCACAATATGATTGACAACAATTAAATATATTGTGTAGAATATAGTTGTAAGCAATTGATTTGGGCAATAACCTGATTCTGAACTGCCGAAAGCCAAAGCGGATATGCAAGGCCGGACGGGAAGGAGGAAAGCTGGAGAGAACGGTGGAAGTAACTCGAATCAGGCATAAGTTTTAGCGGCTCCCCAAACAGCTGTTAGAGCGGAAAAGGTATTTTTTTACCCGTATACATTGTTAGCAATATAATTTTGAAAAATGGTTTTAGACCATAAATCATTAAGGGAGGAAATTAAATTGAAATTTAAATCCAAAAAACAACTTCTGGCAGCTGGGCTTGCCGCCTTTATCCTGCTGTCCGGTTATGGTACCACCTCTACTTTCGCGGCGAACAAGGTAGTCCTTGAGCCGGAGGCTCAGAAATTCGTGGAGGATACAGCGAACCCGCCGTATTTGTTTGATCTCGGACCTGAAGAAGGGCGTAAAGCGGTAGATGCCGTTCAGGACTCTCCTATCAGCAAACCCCCGGTGGATATTCAAAATTTGACGATTCCGGGCGGTCCGACAGGTTCCGTTTCCATTGAAATCGTGCGGCCTAAGTTTACGACGGCCCATCTGCCGGTTATTTTGTATACACACGGAGCGGGCTGGGTGTTCGGCGATGCCCACACGCATGATCATCTGATTCGGGAGTTGGCTGTAGGCTCCACTTCTGCCGTAGTATTCGTTAATTACAGCCTGTCGCCGGAAGCGCGTTACCCGGTAGCGATCGAACAGGTTTACACAGCCCTGCAATGGGTAGCGGACAAGGGCGCGGATTATGGCCTTGATCCAAGCCGGATCACCGCTGCCGGCGACAGCGTCGGAGGCAACATGACCGCGGCCGTGACGCTAATGGCGAAAGACCGGAAAGGTCGGGAGATTCAAAAACAACTGCTGTTTTATCCGGTAACGGATGCTTCCTTTGACACCGATTCCTATTATCAATTTTCGACCGGCTATTTCCTCCGCCGCGATGGCATGCAGTGGTTCTGGGATCAATACACAACCGATCCTGCACAAAGAGCGGAGAAATACGCTTCACCGCTGCGCGCCAGCGTGGATGAACTGAAAGGTTTGCCCGAGGCGCTGGTCATTACCGCTGAAGCCGACGTGCTCCGGGATGAAGGCGAAGCTTATGCCGCCAAACTCCGTGAAGCTGGCGTCCGCGTGACGGCTGTCCGTTTTGAAGGGATTACCCATGACTTTGTAATGCTGAACGCCTTGGCCGATACCGCTTCCGCACAAGGAGCGCTGCTGCTGGCCAACGCCTGGATCCGCCAATAAAGAAAGCTGAAACGCCGTTTCCAGATTATTTGGCGAAATTTCTGGCTTGTTCCCCCACGATCAGCTTTGGAAATTAGCTTGAAATGGAACCCTAAACCCTCATCCTGGGGATGAGGGTTCTTTTTTTTTGCAGACGGGCTGAGCTGGAAGAATTAAAAAATTGAAATTTTATCCAAACGATTTTATGATGAAACAAAGGCTTTGAGAGGCCGGATTCATTTGGTATACGTGGCCGCAGCAGATCCATACGACTTTAAATGGAATCAAATATCAGCTGGGCGAGGGCAACGCTGCTAATGTCGAACCCGTTTCAGCCCCGGCTGAAAACCGGCAGGAAGCTCTGGAGATCAGCAGGGAGTTGATGAGCCGTTCTTTGCAGGGCGTTCCATTGGAGTAGACGAATCCTTCAGGCGATTGAGCTTGAACGACAAAATGAGCTGACCCTAAGGGTTCAGCTCATTTTGTTAGCCCACTTTTTCGATTTCTCGCCCAGCAGCTTCATCAGTTCCCCGTCTTCGCTGCTCAGCTTGTAGAACATGGCCAAAGCCACAAGAACGACGTCCACGCATTCCTCTTTCACATCGTTAACATTTAATTCTTTGTATCCGCTGCCGCTGGCGTTCAAGGCGGACAACACGGCCTGCGAGGTTTCCCCGGCTTCCTCGGAGAGCTTGAGGGCCATTTGCTCCAGCGTTTTGGGCTCCTTGCTGCTGAGGCGTTTGATTTCTCCAAGCAGCTGCTCGAACTGCTCAGCCTGGCTGATCTTTTCCATCGTCATACCTTTATACATCCTTTCATGGGCTGTGCAAAATACTTTAAAGGGCGGTGAATCCGATTCTCCCTTTTGGATATAAGCCCCAGTATTTTAATAGTTTACTCTAAGAAAAAAGTATAGTGAACCTTTTTCCGAAAAAGCGGTGAAAGAGGTGGGCCAATAAGAGGGAAACCGGGACAAACGATATGATTTCTCTCCTAACTTAGCTAAAACATAGGACTAAAGTACAAAGTTACATAGATTTACATAAAAAAACACTTCTCCTAATTTTTCCGTGATAGGATTATAGACGAAAAAAGTGGACGAATTTTGTCCCAATCCATTTTTTTGAGGAGGAAGGGTATGAGGGAGAAGCATTCAGGTTGGAAAAAGAAGCTGCTAAACAGCACGCTTGCAGCAGCGGTGGCTCTGCCGCTTCAGTTGTTCGCATTTGGGGCCGTACCGGCCGCGTTGGCCGAAGGGCCGGCTGATCCGGCGCCGTTTATTGAGGCTAAGGTCGTCAATGAGCATGCAGGACAAAAGATTTTGTTCGACAATACCCATGAACAAACCGCAGGCGCGGCCGATTGGGTGATTGACGGCGCTTTTTCCGACTTCGGCAATGCACTTGCAGAGGAAGGTTATTATGTAAAAGAACTTCGCAAGACTACCCCGATTACGTTAAGCGATCTTAGCGGCTATGACGTATTTGTCGTGGCCGAGTCCAACGTTCCTTATAAAGCAAGCGAACAGCAGGCGATGGCGGATTATGTGGATAACGGGGGCAGTATTTTCTTTATTGCCGACCACTATAATGCGGACCGCAACAAAAACCGCTGGGACGGCTCCGAGGTATTTAACGGCTACCGCCGCGGCGCGTGGGATAACCCGGCCAAAGGCATGAGCGCCGAAGAAGCCAATTCGGAAGCGATGCAGGGCGTCGAGAGCTCCGACTGGCTGGCGGACGAGTTTGGCGTCCGGTTCCGGTACAACGCTTTGGCCGATATCAACGCGACCAACATCGTAGCCCCGGCTCAAGCATTCGGCATTACGGAAGGCGTTTTTGCCGTGGCGATGCATGCCGGTTCTACGCTGGCTATCCTTGATCCGACAAAAGCCAAAGGCATCGTCTATATGCCGCAAACCAACGAGGGTTGGGCAAACGCTGTTGACCAGGGCGTCTATGAAGGCGGCGGCGTGGCGGAAGGCCCTTTTGTGGCCGTAGCGAAAAAAGGTGCCGGCAAAGCCGCTTTTATCGGCGATTCTTCGCCGGTAGAGGATGCGACTCCTAAATATCTGCGCGAAGATACGGGCGGCAGAAAAACCACCTATGACGGCTTCAAAGAAGTAAACGACGGCACCCTGCTGGTGAATACCGTCAACTGGCTGGCCAATCAGGAGGATTATACGGATTTCACCCAAGTGGACGGCTTGACGCTGGATCAGCCGACGACTCTGCTGCCGTTCGAAGATCCTTCGTTGTCCACGGAGCCGCAGCCTGAACCTTGGGCCGCACCGGACCCTGGCTACAAATGGTATGACCGTTCCACCTTCAAGCCGGGGTCTTATGGCGGACCGGCGGCATCGGCGAGCGCGGTTTACGGCTTTACTCACCAGGCGGTTCTGCCGAATGCGGAGGATTTCCAAATCCGCGTAACTGCAGATAACCTGCCGGCCGGCACGACGGTATCGGGCTTCCAGCTCGGCATCTACCAGGTCAGCGGCGGCGCCCAGATCGCCATGGTGCAGAACAGCGACGGCACATGGCCGACCAGCTATGGATACAGTGCAAACTTCAGCTTGACGGGCGACTTGAAGGGGCATGCGTTTAAAGATTTGACGGTCCGCATCAAGCCGGGCACGACGGCTGCTTCCAACCTGCGGCTGCGTTTGAACGGCAGCAATCTCAAGACGGAATCGGTGACGCTGGGCAATGTGCCGGCCGAGACGCTTCCACCGGAAGAAAGTCCGATTCCGGCAGCGGTTTCCATTGGCGAAGCCCGCGCTAAAGCGGCCGGATCCTTGGTGACTGTGGAAGGCGTTGTGACGACGGAGCCGGGTATTTTTGGCGGACAAGCTTTTTATTTGCAGGATGAAACAGGCGGTGTTTACGTATTCCAAAGCCAAAGTGGTTTCCATGCCGGCGACACGGTAAAGGTTACGGCTCCGACTGCTTTGTATAACACGGAGCTGGAGCTGTCCGATGTCGTCCAAATCGAGAAGACCGGTACGGCGGAATTGCCGCAGCCTGTCATCACATCTGCGGTAACCGATGCGAACCAGGGTCAGCTCGTAGAGCTGGATGAGGTGACGGTGACCAACATCATCAGCGCCACGCCTGCCGGTTCCTTTGAATTTGATGCGGTTGCCGCCGACGGCACAAGCAACCATATTCGTGTGGATACCCGGACCGGCATCACCCAGGCAAATTTCCCTTACAGTGAAGGGCAAACGCTGAATATTAAAGGCGTTGCCGCGATTTTTAAAGGCATTTACCAGCTCAAGCCAAGAAGTCTGGCGGACTTCTCCCCGGCCCGGGAAGAAGCGGCTCCGGTGACCACCGCGACGTTGTCCGCGGAGCCAAATGCGGCCGGCTGGTTTAATCAGCCTGTAACGGCTGTGCTTGAAACCTCCACAGGCGAAGGTTCCGAGGCGACGGTTTATTATGGACTGGATGGCAGCACGACCGAAGTGTACAGCGCCCCGATCGTTTTAAGCGGGGACAGCATTTATACCCTGACTTATCATGCCGTGACCAACTCGGGGTTGTCGGAAGAACCCAAAGCGCTGCAGGTCAAAATCGATTCGACACCGCCAACGGCTGAGCTGACGCAATCCGGCCATGCGGTTGGAGACGTAAGCGAGCAGGATCAGCTTGTTTTTGAATTGACGGACAGCGACGCTCTGTCGGGTATCGCTTCCGAGCAGCTTCTGCTGGACGGCCAGCCGATCAGCAGCGGCCAAAACTTCAGCGCAGCCGATCTGGGCGCCGGTTCCCATGCGGTAAAATATGTCGTGACCGACGCTGCAGGCAACACGGCCGAACAAAGCTATGCTTTCGAGGTTGGAGGCAAAACGCTGGCTACGGGCGTTCCCGGCAAGCCGGTTTTGTCCTCTAACAGCGGTTATGCAAACGGACTGGGCGACGGCCATTATACCGTGACGATGAACCTGTGGTGGGGCAACAACGGCACGACTTACAAACTTTACGAAAACGGCGTGCTGGTCGACACCAAAACGTTGACCGACGTTTCTCCTTCGGCACAATCGGCAAACACGGACATTCAAGGCAAACCGAACGGAACCTACGTGTATACCGCTGAATTGACGAACAAATTCGGCACGACCACAAGCGATCCGTTCACTGTGACGATCCGCGACGCTTCACCGGGCAAACCGGTGCTGTCCCAGGACAATTGGGACGGTGACGGAAGTTATAAGGTCACCATGAATTTGTGGTGGGGCACCAATGCGACAGAATACCGTTTATATGAAAACGGTGAGCTGATTGATACCCAAACACTCAGCGCCAATACCCCGGCGGCTCAGTCTGCGGTTACTTCCATCAGCGGACACGCCCCCGGCGTTTATGAATACCGGGCCGAGCTGGTCAATGCCGCAGGCGCTACTACAAGTGACACGATTACGGTGAAGGTAAGCAAATAAAGATATGGAAAGGCAGGCCGAGCGGCCGAGCCGGTTCAATAAGGAAAGAAGAGGACAGCCGATTTGAGCGGTTGTCCTCTTTCTTTTTGCTTAAAAGGTGCTGCAGGAAGGAAGAGGGGGCTCTTGTCGCCCAGGGAAATACGGAGCAGCTCCCTTTCCACCTTCGTCTGGCGAAGGATAACGGTCTGGAAGAAGAGGAATTGTCAGAAATAATGACCTCTGGCTTTTTACGCCGGCTGGCCTCGTGCCGCAGCCGCACTTTCGGCGACCAAGCGGTTTTTTGGGAAAACGCGTTAAAAAGAGGATCCGCACGTAGCCATAACTCGTCTCTTGCCTTATGGTTATAGTAAGTGACCTATTTATAAGGGGGACGAACAGCTTATGCCGACTATTAAAGACATCGCCAGGCTGGCTGGCGTATCCATCGCAACGGTGTCGCGGGTGCTGAATCACCATCCCTATGTGCAGGAAGACAAGCGGCGCAGGGTCGAAGCGATCGTCGAGGAGCTGAATTACCGGCAGAACATGAACGCCGTACATCTGGTTAAAGGAAAAACGCGAACCGTCGGGGTTCTGCTTCCTTACATCGACCATCCCGCCTTTCAGCTCATGGCCGGAGGGATTCTTGAAGCGGCTTTTCATCATCAGCATTCGGTGCTGTTCTGTCCGACCAATTACAGCGAGCAGGAGGAGCAAAACTATCTGCTGATGCTGAAGCAGAAGCAAATCGACGGCCTTGTCGTCTGCTCGCATGCCAGCAGCTGGGAAGATATTTTGCCATACCGGAAATACGGTCCGATTGCCGCCTGCGAATACGTTCCGGATCTGCCCTGCGTATATATCGACCATTACGCCGCTTTCCTGGACGGCATGCGATATTTGCAGAGCCGGGGACACCGGCGCATCGGTTATTGTACGGGAAGGGAGGAGGGGGCGAGCAGCCGCAGCCGTCTGGCCGCCTACCGGGATTTCTGCGCGGAGTCAGGAATGCCGGAGCAGGAAGCCTGGATTTTCAAGGACTGCTTTGTGTTTGAAGACGGCAAAAGGGTGGTCCGCGAGCTGAATCAAATGGAGGACCGCCCGACGGCCCTTTTGGTTAATGGCGACGAGGTGGCGGCCGGCATGCTGCAGCAGGCTAAATTGGAGGGACTGGCCATCCCTCGCGAATTGTCGATTGTGGGGTCGGATAATCAGCCTTTTTCAGAGACGCTGGATCTGACCACGATGGACCTGAACATCAAGGAGGTGGGCCGGCGTTCCCTGGAAATGCTGCTCGGCGGGGACAATCGGCAGGTTTGCGTGCCCCATCGGCTGGTGATCCGGCAAACGGTAAAAAGCCTGTGAATGCGTAGGCATCGCAGGCTTTTTTGTGTTTTTTAAAGTTGGCGCTTGACCTGAAAATGTTTTCATCCTCTACAACTTCTTTAAGGCCTTGATTCATCCGCTTCTGCAGATCAAAGATCGATGTTGCAGCCAATAATGAATACGGAGTAAGGAGAGGTTGTCCATGAGGAGCTTAAATGAATATTTGCAGCCGGGAGAAGGCGTCTACGGAAGCATTTCCGGGTTGTTTATCGAAGAGGAGCCGATGGGCCCGTTTTATAAAAAAGGATGTTTGGCGGCAAGCACCCGCCGGCTGATTTTCCATGAGTGCTGGGGTTTCGGCGCGGGGCGGGTTACCGCCTATGATTATGAGGAAATTGACGAGGTGCAGGCGGACAAACAGATCCTTTTGTTCCGGAATGGAGCTTGCCTCCGTCTCCTCTGGGCAAGGGAAGGCGAAGCCCGGCATCTGCTCAACACCCTGCGGCTGAAAGCCAGGGAGGCGCGGATGGGTTTTTCCGGGCACCAGCGTGAAGGCATCTTCCCTCGGGACGGAGAATTAAGATAAACAAGAGCAGGACCAACATCAGACAGGGAAGGGTGGAAGCATGGAAATCAGACAGCTCAAAGCCGAAGAATTCGATCGCAGCACCGAGTTGGCGGAATATGCATTTGGTTATAAACTTTCTGCGGAGGAAAAAGAACGCCGCCGCGCCCGCTTCAAGCCGGAGCAGTTTTGGGGCGCCTGGGAAGACGAAGAGCTGCAGGCCCGCCTGATTCTGCTGCCGCTTGCGCTTTATGTCCAGGGAGCCGCAATGCCGATGGGCGGCATAGCCGGTGTTTGCACCTGGCCGGAGCAGCGCCGCAAGGGGCTTGTTAACCAGCTGCTGCTCCAGGCGTTAAAAGTCATGAAAGAGCAGGGGCAAAGCTTGTCCTGCCTGCATCCTTTTCTAGTCCCTTTTTACCGCCGCTTTGGCTGGGAGGTATATACCGAATACAAAAAATATACGATCCCCGTTCCGGTCCTGGGTTTCTCCGGCAAATTCCGGGAGTCGGGCACTGTAAAAAGAGGGATCAGAGACCTCGGCGTTCTTGCGCCTCTTTATGAGACGTTTGCCAAACGTTACAACGGCACGCTGGTCCGAAGCCGCGAATGGTGGGAAAACTCCGTTTTTGATGAAGAGCTGCTGACGGCCGTTTATTATTCGGAGTCCGGCACAGCGGAAGGGTATCTGCTGTACAAGAGCAGCGGTCAACAGCTAACGATAGACGAGTTTGTTTATTTGAACGAAACGGCCCGCAGGGGGCTCTGGGAATTCGTGTCCAACCATGATTCCAAAGTTTCGCAGGTGGTGGTCGACCATGTACCGTCGGACGACCTGCTGCCGTTCCTGCTGAACGATCCGCGCTGCAAGCAGGAGGTTTGGCCATATTTTATGGCCCGCATCGTGGATGCTCCCGCTTTTGTGGAGCAGTATAAATTTGAGCCCGTGATTTCCGGCGGCAGCGAAGTCACGGTCAGGCTGCGCCTGCAGGACGGATTTGCGGAT
Organism: Paenibacillus mobilis; assembly: GCF_058267595.1. Classification (NCBI taxonomy): domain Bacteria; kingdom Bacillati; phylum Bacillota; class Bacilli; order Caryophanales; family Paenibacillaceae; genus Paenibacillus; species Paenibacillus mobilis. Next base: position 84,205 of record NZ_JBZCMS010000010.1, on the reverse strand, counting down.
TGGAACGACGGGGAGTGGGAGCTTCGCGTCGGCCGTGAAGGGCAGGGAAAGCTGACCCGGCTGGCCGCCGGGAACGCCGGGCCTTCGGAAGAGGAAGCAGCCGCTCCGAAGGCGGACCTTGCAGTCGGCAGCCTAACCGCCGAGACCGAGTCTGCCGCCGCCGGTGAAGGTGCCGCCGTTGATTCCGCCGCAGCCGGGGCAGCAGCTGTCATCAGCTGTGACATCCAGTCCCTCGCCGCTATGCTGCTGGGCTATAAAAGGCCGGTTGAGCTTTACCGCGCCGAACGGATCGGCGGCAGCAGCGCGGGCATTGCCGCGCTTGAGCAGGTCCTTCCGCACCGCGGAACGGCGCTGCTGGATTTTTTTTAACCATTCCTTCCATTGACGAGCGGACAGTTGTCAGCTATGATAATCCTCATAGACGGACAATTGTCCGCGTATAGATAAAAGGAGAGTGGAAGTTTTGGATATGGGAGCTGGAGCTGCATCCTCAGCTAACTTGGATCTAAGCAAAATCAAGAGAGGACCTATTGTCGCTGCGCTCATTATCGGTGCGTTTGTATCGATTCTGAACGAGACTTTGCTGAATATCGCTTTTCCCGATCTGATGAATAATTTCGGGATCGACGAGCCGACGGTTCAATGGCTGGCTACAGCCTACATGCTTGTCGTGGGTATTTTGGTGCCGGTGACGGCTTTGCTGCAGCAGTGGTTTACGACTAGACAGATGTTTATCGGGGCGATGACCCTATTTTTGATCGGTACGATTATTTGCGGCGTGTCGCCTACTTTTGGCGTGCTGCTGGTCGGCCGGATTGTTCAGGCGCTCGGGACCGGTTTGATGCTGCCCGTGCTGATGAACACGATTTTGGCCATTTTCCCTCCGCAAAACCGCGGTGCGGCGATGGGGATGATCGGTTTGGTTATTATGACCGCCCCTGCGATCGGCCCGACTTTGTCCGGTTTGATCGTCGAATCGCTGAACTGGAGATGGTTGTTCTTTATCATTATTCCGCTGGCTGCTTTCTCCATCATTTTTGCGGTGGTATTTTTGAAAAATGTAACCGAACTTACGAAACCTAAAGTCGATTTCATTTCCATATTGCTGTCTTCGCTCGGATTTGGCGGCGTTGTTTACGGCTTCAGCCGTGCAGGTGAGCACAGCTGGTCCGATACGACGGTCATCTGGACGATTGCCGCCGGCATTGTATGCCTGGCCTTGTTCATCTGGCGCCAATTGGTCGTTAAAGAGCCGATGCTGGACCTAAGAGCGTTCAGATATCCGATGTTCTCCATCGTAGCTGTATTGATGCTGATCATGATGATGAGCTTGTTCTCCACCATGATTATGCTGCCTCTGTTCCTGCAGAACGCATTAGGCTTCACTGCACTTGCTGCCGGCCTTGTTCTGATGCCGGGCGGTATCGTAAACGGATTGATGGCTCCGATCGCCGGCAGACTGTTCGATAAATTCGGACCGCGAGCCCTGGTGCTTCCGGGTCTAGCTTTGATGGTCATCTCGATCTTCCTGTTCGCGCAGGTGGATTCTTCCTGGTCGAAGCTTCACGTTATTCTGGTCCATGTCCTGATGATGATCGGGATTTCGATGGTGATGATGCCTGCGCAGACAACCGCGCTGAACCAGCTGCCAAAACGCCTGTACCCGCACGGTACGGCAATCATGAATACGCTGCAGCAGGTAGCAGGTGCGATTGGCACAGCTCTGTTTATCAGTATCATGACTTCCGGTACAAAACATTATATTGAGAAAAACGGCGCTCAAAACCCGATTGAAGCCATGATTGCCGGTTTGCACAACTCGTTTTTGACCGGCGTCTTCTTCGCGGCTGTAGCCTTTGTTGTAGGTTTGTTTGTCAAACGGACTTTCTCCAAAGAAGAAGCAGATATGAAAGAAGTGAAGGTTGTTGCCGAACCGTAAAGAAGTGGATGAGTTGTCCCTGAAAATTCAGGAGACTGCCCAAACGTTGTTTGACGAACTGGGTGTCGAGGAGGTTTCCATGCACCGCATCGCCCAGGAAATCGGGATCGGTCAGGGAACCCTATACCGGCGTTACCCTAATAAAAGCAAGCTTTGCTTTTCGCTGATGGAGAGCAAGTTTGACCGTTTGACCGGAGATATCGAAACTTATCTGATGGAAGCCAAAGACCAGCCGGTCGTGGTCCGGCTTTCCTTTATCATGAAGAAGCTGGTCCTCAATCTGGACGACGATCTGCAGAGCATTAAAACGCTGCTGCACTCGGCAACGCTGGAGGAGGCCAAAGAGCATTTATGCGAGTTTCCGCCCTTTATCTTTGTCCGCGGCAAAGTGAATGAGCTGCTGCTGGAAGCTCGGGAGAACAAGGAGCTGGTGACCGTCGATCTGATCTTTGCCTCCAGCCTGATCGCGGCTTCGCTGAAGCCGGAGCTGATCCTTTATCTTCATGATTTGGGTTACACGGCTGAAGAGATCGCGGATAAATATTGTGAGTGTGCAATTAAACCGCTGTTTGTCAAAACCGTATAATTTGTTTGAACACGCCTGGACCAAAAGTCCGGGCGTGTTTTTTTGTTTTTCTTTTCAAGCTTTTTTCTCTCCACCGGGCGGTTTCGTGGCGGGGGAGGTTTGGCCGCTGCTCGCTTTCCGCCCGTATAACCTCATTGGAATTGGGTAATGTATTACAGAAAGCAACCCAAGTAATGGATAGGAGAGAGCAGCCGATGGCGAAAATGATCGATACAGACATGCCGCAGCCAAACATGAAGGCAGCCGGAACCGTTCAAAAGACGTTGGGAAGTTATTTATTCGACTGCCTGAAGCAAGAGGGGATCGCCGATGTGTTCGGGATACCGGGCGATTATAATTTTACGCTGCTGGATGAACTCGAACGTTATGCAGGCCTGCGATTTGTTAACGGCCGCAATGAATTGAACGCGGGATACGCCGCGGACGCTTATGCCCGGTTAAAAGGCATATCGGCGCTGATTACCACTTTTGGCGTGGGGGAGATGAGCGCCTGCAATGCCATAGCCGGAGCCAACAGCGAAAACGTGCCGATCATTCATATCGTAGGGGCGCCGCCTTCCATGGCGCAGCAGGCTCATAAACTCATGCACCATACTTTGATGGACGGCAATTATGACGTTTTCCGCAAGGTTTATGAACCGATTACCGTTTACACGGCTGTATTAACGCCGGAAAACGCGGAAATGGAAATACCGGCGGCGATCGCGATGGCGAAACAGAAGAAAAAGCCGGTTTATCTGGTTGTGGCGACCGACCTGGTTTCAAAGCCGGTTACCGTTCGCAGCGTGCCCATGCCTCCGCAGCCCTCAACGCATCAAGCAACGTTAAAAGCGGCGTTGGAGCACGCCATGCAATTACTCGGCAAGGCGGAACGCGTTGTTCTGATCGCCGATGTCAAAACGCTGCGCTTCCATCTTCAGGAGCCCGTCCGGAAGCTTGCCGAAGCCATGAATATTCCGGCAACCGCAGCGGTCTTCGGCAAAGGGGCTTTTGACGAAAGCCATAAACAGTTCATAGGCATGTACGCGGGGCAATTCGGCAGCCAAGCTGTGCGGAGCGCGGTGGAAACCGCGGATTGCGTCATTGCCGTCGGCCTGCTTTGGGCGGACAGCAACACGGCGAATTTCACCTCGAAGCTGAACCCCCTGACGACCGTAGAGATTCAGCCTGACCGGGTAAAGATCGGGGAAGCGGAATATCCGAACGTGATGGCGGAGGATATGCTCATGGCGCTGCAAAATGCTGGATACCGGCAGCAGGGCGAGGTTATGAGAAATCCTTTCCCTTATGATGAATTGAAGGGTGAACCAAATGACCCGCTGAAAGCGGAAGCGTATTATCCGCGGTTCCAACGGATGCTGAAAGAAGACGATATCCTGATCGCTGAAACGGGAACGTTTTATTACGGTTTATCCCAGATCAAGCTGCCGCGGGGAGCGACGTACATTGCCCAGGGAGGCTGGCAGTCGATCGGTTATGCGACGCCGGCCGCTTTTGGAGCTTGCATAGCCGAGCCTGCAAGACGGGTGCTGTTGTTCACGGGAGACGGATCGCTGCAGCTGACGGCGCAGGAAATCAGCTCCATGCTGAGGTACGGCTGCAAACCAATCATCTTTGTGCTGAACAATTACGGATACACGATCGAAAAGTATTTAAACGTAAAAACGGAGAACCAGAAGTACAACCAGGTGCCGAACTGGTCCTATACGAAGCTGGCCGAGGCCTTCGGCGGCGAAGCTTACACCGCTTTCGTCAGAACAAACGCCGAGCTCGAAGAGGCCATCGGACGCGCAGAAACGGAGCATCAAAACAAGCTGTGCATCATTGAGATGATTTCCGCCGACCCGTTGGATGCACCGGAGTATATGAAGAAGATGCGCAATTACATGGAGCAGCAGGAGAAACAGCAGCAATCCTGAAACGCCGGCCGCCAAAAGAACCGGCCGTAAGCCATTACGTAGGGCAGCTGCACAAGAAGATTTGTTTTTTACAGCAAAAAACCCCGACCCTTCAGTTATAGAAGGGAGCGGGGTTTTTGCGTTTGCTTAAATCGGCAGCAGAGCAACCGACGTTTTCTTTTTCAAATCGGCCACCATTTCCAGCCACTGCTGCGGTTTCCGGTCAAGCACGCTGTAGTAGCGCTCCAGAAAGCTGACGATCAGCGCCGCGGAGAGTTCGTCCTGCTCATAATCGGCAGGCATGAAGCACAAATCGAGTCCGCTGACGGCTTCGCCGTCGTTGTTCCAGGACGGGTGCACGTAAGGGAAGTCCAGCCGCTTGTAACCGAGATGGGATAAAACCTCCCGGCGCACGAACGGATCCATCGGTTTAACGCCCCCGAATTCATGGTCCAGATTGCGGTAAGGATCATAAATTTCGGCGAACATGCCGTAAAGCTTTTTGCCGTTTGCCGCAGCGAGCGCAAGCAGGTCGTCTTGCCGATGCTTCCACAAATAGCGGCCGATGCCCAGCCCCGGCTGTCCGATGATCGTAAAATCGGTCATCGCCACGTTAAAGTCCTCATAGTAGCGATATTCCGTTGTGCCGACGACCTTGCCGTCCTGCACGGCAACAAACACACGAATGCCCGGGTCCTCAAGCGGTTCTTTCCATAGATCAAATTCAAGCACTTCCTCCGGCGGAAAAACCTCCTGCATCAGCCGGTGCATATCCGCGAACAGCGGATCGGCAAGGCTGGTGATGCGGTGATATTGCATGTTTGAGCTGCCCAAAGTCTATCCAACTCCTTCACCCAGTTTAAGATCCTCTTTCATTTAAACGGATTGCGCCATTCCATCAGCGTCCCGTAGTTCATCGATTCCTCGTCCTCCAAATAATCGGCGACGACTTTGACCGGGGTGCGTCCGCAGCGGAGCAGGAACGTGAGCACCGGATCCTTCAGCCGGCCTTCCAGCACGGCTTCCACATACTCCTCGGCAGTCAGGTGATCGGCCTGAGCGTGATAGCCCGGCATGCGTCCTCCGCCAAGCAGACGGTCCAAACCGAGCTGGACGACCACCTCGTACATGGAGAACATCAGCCAGCGGCCAAGTCCCAGCTTGCGGTAAGCGGGATCGACGGAAATGTCGACCACATAAAGCGTGTTTCCGTCCGGTTTATGATTTCGGATGTATCCTTCGTCCGTCGCTTCGGCCCAGGTATGGTCCGGATGAGCCGGATCGAATTCGACGATCAGTCCGGTCATGGAACCGGCCAATCTGCCTTCGATTTCCACGCACAACGTCCCTTCCGGGAACAACGTGACATGGTTCAGCAGCTGCTCCCGGTTCCACCACAGCTCCGAAGGGAACGGGGGAGGGAAGCAGGCCCGCTGAATGTCGATCATGCCTTCAAAGTCGTCCTCCCGGTAATTGCGGATGACAACAGAGACAGGACCGTCCTGACCGTATATAAAAAATTGTTTTCGGTAAACAGTGCCGCGGTTACCCGCCATTGGTCTCGTACCTCCTCAGAAGCTTGGCTCTCTGGGCCCCTGAACCCAATAAATCCTGGGATCCGCAGCTTCTCCGAGCCGCAGCGCATAGCGCCACTCTCCAAGGCTGCCAGTCTCCCAATCGTTCAGTCAGGCCTTCCAGTCCGGATAGAGATCGGTCCGGCGGTCCCGCCAGGTGCTGACGGAGCCTTTTTTGCGCACCTGCTCCAGCAGGGCCAAGTCCAGGTCGGCCGTTATAATCATGTCCTGATTCAGCTCGCCTTCGGCCAAAATGCCGCGCGGCGGGAACGGAATGTCGTTTGGCGTAATGACCGCCGCCTGACCGAAGTTGGCACGCATGAAATCAACTGTCTTCAGCGCGCCGACCGTACCGGTGGAGACCACGTAAACCTCGTTCTCCACGGCCCGGGCGTGGCTGGTATACCGCACGCGGTAGAACCCGTGCCGGTCGTCCGTGCACGATGGACTGAAGATCACGTTAGCCCCTTTGGCGCGCGCCATGCGGACGATTTCCGGAAACTCGATATCGTAGCAGGTCAGGATGGCGATTTTGCCTTTTTCCGTCTCGAAGACCTCCAGATCTTCGCCGCGGGAGATGCCCCATTCGTCGACTTCGGTCGGCGTAATATGCAGCTTGGCCTGTTCGGCCACGCGGCCGTCCGGATAAAACAGGTGAGCGGTATTGTACAGCTTTCCTTCTCTGCGGATGACATGGGTACCGGCGATAATATGCATGTTCTCGCGGGCGGCCAGCGCGCTGAACAGCTCCCGGTAACGGGCCGTGAAATCCGGCAAATCGCCGATGGCCAGGGCTTGGCCCTGTCCGTTCCCGATGGACAGCAGCTGCGTCGTCAGGAATTCGGGGAACAGGATAAATTCGGTTCCGAATTCGGCAGCGGTTTTAATATAGTGTTCAGCCTGCGCGGCAAATTCATCAAAGGAATTTATGGTGTGAAGATGATATTGTACGGCAGAAACTCTCAGTTTCATGGCAACCTCCTTAAAAAGCCCGCATAATATCGTCATTATGAGGGGAAAAAGGCTTCATTTCAAGTACTGACGTGCGGGTAACCTGGTATTCAAAAGGTACCGGTTTCGGCCGCAGATTCAGTCTCTCTTTCAATTTGACAAAACTTACGCGTTATAATAGAACCAAATGTTTATAAAGCGGTTACAAGAAATTCGACTCAAAAGGCGGGAAAGTCCAACATGGATACTTATTGCAAAGTGCTGATTGTAGACGATGAAATGCTGGTCCGGCAAGGGATCAAACATCTGTTTGACTGGGAAAGCGAAGGTTTTACGATCATCGGTGAGGCTTCCAACGGGAAAGAGGCGCTGGAGCAAATCCCGCGGCTTGAGCCGGACATCATCTTGATGGATATCGTAATGCCGGTCATGGACGGAGAAGAGCTTGCCCGGCTGATCCAGGGCCGGTATCCGGAGCTGAAGATCATCGTGCTCAGCAGCTTCAGCGAATTCGAATTTGTGCGTTCGACGTTCCAAAGCGGGGCGTCCGATTATATTCTTAAACCCAAGCTGGATGCGGGAGAACTTGTAGGCATCCTGAAAAAAGCTGCGTCTGCCGTACCCCGGCTCCAGGGCGCCGCAAGGCCTGACGACCGGGAGCGGTCGGTAGCGTCGGCTTTGGATAAGCTCGTCTCCGGCTTCCCGCTCGAAAAGGATTCCCTGCGCGACCTCGTCCGCAGTTCTTTTGCTTATTCGTCTTTTGCGCTGCTGGCGGCGAAGCGGCTTGACCGCCAGGCCTCCTTTAGTTCGGAAGAGCTGCAGCAGACGGTTGAAGCCCGGCTCGAAGTCTTGATCGAACAAAGCGGAATCCCGCTTCAGTTCAAAACCTTAAGTCAGGAGGACGGAAGAGTCCGCCTTTTATGGAATGCCGAGGAGCGGTTTTTGGCTTCGCCGGACATGCTGCTTTCGCAGCTCGCAGAAGGCTGCGAGGTGGAAGGGCAGCCGGTCGTTTTGGCCCTCAGCGCTCCGTTTGTGGAGCTTGAGGAGCTGCATCAGGCCGCGTCCGAACAAATCCCGGTCCTGCTGGAGAAACGTTTTTTCCTGCCGGAGCGGCGGGTGTTTACTGCCGGAACAGCCGGATTAACCGAAGCAGCCGGCTCGGGTGGGACTTGGCCCGCAGTACAGGAGGGAGCGGCAGCCGGGGAGTTTGACAGCGAAGCCTTTAACCGGGAGCTGAACCAGCAGGAATTCCAAGCCGCCTTTACCCGGCTGCGCAGTTATTTAGCGTTTATGCCGGGCAGGCTGGACGCCGGCATGTATGCGTTCAAATCTCTGATGGGGCACTGCGTCTTTAATGTCATCCTTGCGCTGCTTCGTTTCCAGTACGAAGCGCTCAAGCTGGAGCAGCGGAAATACGAATACTTCCGCAGCATTCACGAGTCCGCGGATATCCGCGCGGCATCGGAGCTCATCGAAGACTTCCTGGCCGAAGCCGAAGCCTGCATTCTGCAGCGGGCGCGTTCGGCCGGGCAGCAGGCGGTCCAGCGGATGCTTGATTATATTCAGGAGCATTATGCCGAACCGCTGACGTTAACGGAGATCGCCCATCATTTTCATTTTAACCCATCCTATTTATCCAACTATTTTGCCAGCCACAATAAGGAAGGGTTCAGCGAATATTTAAACAAGGTCCGGATTGAGAAAGCGTGCGCGCTGCTCAGGCAGGGGGACGCCCCGATCTCCGATATCAGCAGCGAGGTGGGCTATTCCGACCACAGCTATTTCACGAAAGTGTTCCGCAAACAGAAAGGGATCTCCCCGAGCCAATACCGCAAACAACGGATGGAAGGACAATATTAGCATGAAATGGACATGGAACCGTTTTTCCCCGCAGACCTTGTTTGGCAAAATTTTTGTGGTCATGGTCGTCAGCACGATTCTGGTGGCCGTACTTACCTCTTTCATCATGGTTCAGGTGGCTCAGAATCTGTTCATGAGCACCTTCAGCATTACGAATTCCAAAGTGATCAGCCAGATCAAAAACAGCTTTGAGGATTTTAACTACAGCATCGTCACGGTCTCCAATGAAGTGCTGCAAAGTTATACCGTAAAAACCTTCCTGACGGAAGGGGACCGGGATTCGCTCGCCAATGCCCAATCCGTTTACCGGATGACCGAGCAGATGAAGCATATTCAAGGCAGTCTGGACATCAATGAAGTAGCCGTGGCGGTTATCGGGGTTAACGGACGGAGTTATTTCAACAACCGCGCCTACTGGACGGGCACTACCGGCGAACTGAAAGGCAGCCTGCTGTACGAAGAAACGCTGCAGCATCCGGAGAAGCTGTCCTACCATTATTTTAAAGGCAACGAAGAAACCTCGGACCAACCGCTTATTATCGCTTCCAAAGCGCTGCGTTCCCCTTCGACCAAAGAGATTTACGGCACCTTATTCATGATGATCCGAGAGCCGGACTTCAAGCAGTTTTACGATAATTTTACGAGCACCGGCAATGACGTGGTGATCCTGGATCATAACGGTCTCATCGTCTCCAGCAATCAGGAAGAACGGATCGGGCAGCATTCGGCAGAGCTGCTGAAGAGCGCCCAAAGCATCCGCGACAACAAACTCGATTACATGACGGTGACCAGCCAGGGCAAAAACGAAATCGTGTTGGCCAATTATTTGCCCACCTATGACTTTTACATCGTAAACCTGATCGATAAAAAAATGGCCCTCCAGCACCTGCTTCCGGCCAAGCAGATCCTTTTGACCGGGGCGGTGATCGTTACCGTTTCGCTGATGGTCCTATTTATTATTATCCGCCGCGTGACCCGTTCGCTGCGCCTGCTGGTCCGCCAGATGTCGAGCGTGACCAAACGGAATTTTCATAACTATATCACCATAGGCGGAAGTTACGAGACTAAAGAGCTCGGGACGGCCTTTAACTATATGCTAGACGAGCTTAACGATTACATCAGCCAGCTCGTGAAGACCCAGAAGGAGCAGCGGAACGCCGAGCTTGCAGCCTTGCAGCGGCAGATCAACCCGCATTTTTTATACAATACGCTGGCTTCCGTCAATATTTTGGTGCAGCGCGGCAACAAGGAGAAAGCGACGGAGACGATCCACGCGCTGATCTCCCTTCTTCAGAATACGATCAGCAATGTATCGGAGACCATCACGGTGGAGGAGGAGCTGGTGAACCTGAAGCATTATGTCTTTATTAATCAGGTCCGCTACGGCACCGGCATTCAGGTGGACTTTTTCGTATCCCCGGATTGCATGAAAGCCAAGCTGCCCAAGCTGATCCTTCAGCCTTTTGTTGAGAACTCCTTTTTCCACGGTTTTAAAGACCGGAACAGCGGCTACATTTACGTCATGATCTCAAGGGAGGGCAATACGCTGCTGTGCGAGGTGGTGGACAATGGGGAAGGCATGGCTCTGGAGGCGGACCGGGACAAGCTGCCCAACTCCAAAAACAAACGCCAGATGTTTACCGGCATCGGTGTCCGCAACGTGCACGAGCGGATTCTTCTGCTTTACGGGGACAACTATGGGGTATCGATCGAAAGCAAACCGGGGGAAGGTACAAAAATAAGACTGAAAATGCCTTGGCTTGTTAACGAGGAGCCTCTATAACCCAAAAAAATTGCTATTAACTAAAAAAAGTGCCAGAAGCCAAAATGAATGCGTTTGCATTTATACAACAATAACGCCAATCCGGATAGATATATTCCTAACGGGTCCCCAAAACCGGGTGCTAAGATAAATCCGTAGACAGCAGACGCTTTCAAGAAGCGTTTACATTAACGAACAAGGGGGATTTTTAAAGTGAAAAAAGCACTCGTTCTTTTGCTTGCCTCTTTCCTGCTGCTGACGGCATGCTCCAGCAAATCGGATAATTCGGCTTCCAGCGGCGGCAGCAACGATTCCGGTAAAGAGCTTACCGTCTGGGCCTGGGATCCAAACTTCAACATAGCAGCCATGAAACTTGCGGTTGAGGCTTATGCCAAAACAAACCCTGACCAAAAAATCAACGTCGTCGAATATGCGCAGGATGATATTATCCAGAAAATGAACACAGGCCTCAACTCCGGCACGACAAACGGCCTTCCTAACATCGTCCTGATTGAAGACTACCGGGCGCAAAGCTTCCTGAAAGCTTATCCGGACGCTTTTTACGACCTGTCGAGCATCGTTAAACCTGCGGATTTCGCGGAATACAAAATCGCGTCCAGCAGCCTGGACGGCAAGCAATACGGCGTTCCGTTCGACTCCGGCGTAGCAGGGCTTTACGTTCGTACGGATTACCTGAAGGATGCCGGCTACACGGTGCAAGACGTAACCAACATCGACTGGGACAAATACATTGAAATCGCAAAAGAAGTCAAAGCCAAAACCGGCCACGACATGCTGACCCAAGACCCGAACGACCTGGGCCTGATCCGGATGATGATCCAATCCGCCGGCTCCTGGTATACGAAAGAAGACGGCAGCACGCCTGACCTGAAGGACAACGCGGCTTTAAAGGACGCCTTTCAAACCTACAAAACGCTGATGGAATCCAACACGGTGAAAATCACTTCCGACTGGAGCCAATTCCTGGCGGGCTTCAACAGCGGCGACGTCGCTACCGTTCCAACAGGCAACTGGATTACCCCGTCCGTAAAAGCGGAGGCATCCCAGTCCGGAAAATGGGCAGTCGTGCCGATGCCTAAGCTGAAAAACACGGCAAGCTCCGTGAACGCCACGAACATCGGCGGCAGTTCCTGGTATGTGCTCAACATCCCGGGCAAGGAGAAGGCCGCTGAATTCCTCTCCAAAACGCTGGGCTCCGACGTTAACCTGTACCAGGACCTGCTGACAAAGGTCGGCGTCATCGGCACGCTGAAAGCGGCCGGCGGAGGCGAAGCCTATAAAGAAGCCGACGAGTTTTTTGGCGGACAAAAAACGGCCGAAGACTTCTCCAAATGGACGCAGCAGATACCGCAAGTCAACTTCGGCATGAACACTTATGCCATCGAAGATATTTTGGTCAGCGAAATGCAAAATTACCTGAATGGTCAAGACTTGGATAAAGTGCTTGCCGATGCGCAGTCCCAGGCTGAAAGCCAGCTGCACTAAAGCAACGCCCCGCTTACCGGTCCGAATCCTTGAGGTCCGGCATACCGCCCTCCCGCAGGGCGGTATGCTCTTTATACAAGAGCGGCAACCTGGCTTTACCCGGATACGGAGTGTAAAAAGGAATAGACATAGAGACTACTTTTTAAGGAAGAGAAAGGAGCCCGCATCATGAAAAGCGAATCCGCACTACGCCGTCGCTCTAACGGTGCATTAACCGGCTGGATGTTCGTCATTCTCGCGGTTGTTTTGATCTGCGCGTTTTATTTCTATCCGATGATTCAGGCGCTGCTGCTGTCATTCAAGACGGGCACGGGGGCCATGATCCATTTTAACGGGATAGACAACTATAAACGGCTGTTTACCGACAAGGTTTTTATTACGGCCCTGAAAAACACGTTTATCTTCCTGATTATCCAGGTACCGATCATGATTTTGCTGTCCATTTTTATTTCCGTCCTTCTCAATGACAGCAAGCTTAAATTCAAAGGTTTCTTCCGTACCGCAATCTTTCTGCCGAGCGTGACTTCCCTGGTTGCTTACTCGGTTGTTTTTAAATATATGTTCGGCACGGACGGCCTGGTGAACCTGGCCTTGACCAAACTGCACCTGGTATCCTCGCCGATCCAATGGATTACGGATCCGTTCTGGGCCAAAGTTACGATCATTATCGCCATCACGTGGCGCTGGACCGGCTATAACATGATTTTTTATCTCTCCGGCCTGCAAAATATCGACAGCTCCATTTACGAAGCCGCGCGCATCGACGGGGCATCCGCCTTCCGTCAGTTCCGTTCGATCACCATTCCGCTGCTGAAGCCGATTATTTTGTTTACTTCGATCACGTCCACGATCGGCACGCTGCAGCTGTTCGACGAAATCATGAACATCACGAAAGGCGGTCCCGGCAACGCGACCTTGTCCATTTCGCAATATATTTACAATTTGTCGTTCAAATACACGCCGGACTTTGGGTATGCGGCAACCGTCTCCTATACGATCGTGATCCTGATCGTGCTGCTGTCCATTCTCCAGTTTAAAGTGGCAGGTGACCGAAAATGACCAAATTCAAACGTTTCTGGATGTACGTGTTTCTGATTCTGGCCGCCGCGGTTTCGATCTTTCCGTTTCTCTGGATTGTCGTAAGCGCCACTAACCAGTCCAAAGACGTCTCGAACGGCCGCCTGCTGCCGGGCGCGCAGCTGCTGCAGAACTTCCAGCACCTGACCGAGCAGATCAATTTGGGCCAGGCGCTTTGGAACTCGGGCCGGATCGCGGTTATTACAACCCTGCTGGCGCTGCTGATAGCCTCCCTGGCGGGGTATGGCTTTGAAATTTACCGCAGCAGAGCCAAGGACATCGTGTTTAATATCCTGCTGCTTTCGATGATGATTCCTTTTGCGTCGCTGATGGTGCCTTTGTATCAAATGTTCGCCAAGTTTTCAGGCACGCTTCCTTTTATCGGAGTGGATACGGTGGCGTCCGTTATATTGCCTACGTTTACGACGGCTTTCCTGATCTTTTTCTTCCGCCAAAGCACCAAAATGTTTCCGAAAGAGCTGCTCGAAGCGGGCCGGATCGACGGCCTCAGCGAGCTGGGGCTGTTCTTCCGGGTGTATATGCCTACGATGAAAATGACCTATGCGGCCGGGGCCATCATTACGTTCATGTCCAGCTGGAACAACTATCTGTGGCCGCTGATCGTTTTGCAGTCGCCGGAGAAACGGACGATTCCGCTGCTCATTTCGAATCTGGGCTCGAGCTACTCGCCGGATTACGGCATGATCATGGTGGCGATCGTGATCTCGACGCTGCCGACGGCGCTGGTCTTTTTCCTCATGCAGAAACATTTTGTTGCCGGCATGACGGGATCCGTTAAATAATGACAAGCAAAGCAGTCAACAAGGAGGACTTATCCATGACAGAACAACAACCGCAGCTTGCCTGGCTGAGCGATCCGGCCGTTTATAGAGTGAACCGGATGGATGCGCATTCGGATCACCGCTACTACCGGACGATGGAGGAAGCGGAGGCCGGCGGCCCCATGGACATGCGGCATAGCTTAAACGGCGGCTGGAAGTTTAACTACGCGGTCAACGCGGACGCACGGCCGGCTGGAGCGAGATTCAGGTTCCCGGCCATATCCAGCTCCAGGGCTTCGGCAGTCCCCAATACGTGAACACGATGTATCCCTGGGACGGCCTGGACGGCGTAAGACCGCCAGGCATCCCTCGGGAGCATAATCCGGTCGGGAGCTATGTGAAGAGGTTTGAGCTGCCGGACGGCTTTATACAGAAGCCAGTATTTATTTCTTTTCAGGGCGTTGAATCGGCCTTTTATGTGTGGCTGAACGGCCATTTCGTCGGCTACAGCGAAGACAGCTTTACGCCTTCCGAATTTGAGCTGACGCCTTATTTGCAGGAAGGCTGCAACAAGCTGGCCGTGGAAGTGTTTCAGCGCAGCACAGGAAGCTGGCTTGAGGACCAGGATTTTTGGCGGTTCTCCGGTATTTTCCGCGAGGTTTATCTGTACACGATTCCGGAAATCCATGTGCAGGATATCTGGGTGCGGACGGAGCTGGAAGATACCTTTACCGAAGGGACCTTGCAGGCCGAGTTAACCTTGAATGCTGCTGGATTGGCTACTGGGCAGGGGAATTTGTCATCCATGAACGCCGGATTGGCAGCCACCGGCATCGCTCCGGCATCCGCTGGTCAGGCTTCAGCCCGGCTGGAGCTCAAAGATGCGGAAGGAAACGTGATCCTGACAAAAACGGCGGCTTTTGCGAACGGCAAGCTGGAGGTGAAGCTTCCGGCGGGCAAGGTGCAGCTATGGAGCGCGGAGCGCCCTTATCTGTATAAGCTGTGCGTGACCGTTCTGAACGAGGCAGGCGAAACGGTGGAAGCGATTGTGCAGAAGGTGGGTTTCCGCCGGTTCGAAATGAAAGACAAAATCATGAGGCTGAACGGCAAACGGATCATTTTTAAAGGCGTAAACCGCCATGAATTCAACTGCCGCAGCGGCCGGAGCATCACGAAGAAAGATATGCTCCGGGACATCAAGGTAATGAAACAAAACAACATCAACGCGGTGCGCACCTCCCATTATCCGAACCAGACGCTCTGGTATGAGCTGTGTGACGAATACGGCCTATATGTCATCGATGAGATGAACCTGGAAAGCCATGGCTCCTGGCAAAAGCTTGGCGCCGTTGAGCCGTCCTGGAATATCCCGGGGAACAAGCCGGAATGGCAGGACATCGTGATGGACCGCGCCGTATCGATGCTGGAGCGGGACAAAAACCACCCGTCCATTCTCATCTGGTCCTGCGGCAACGAATCTTATGCCGGTGAGGTGATTTTGAATGTTTCGCATTATTTCCGCGCGAAAGATCCGGGCCGTCTCGTGCATTACGAAGGCGTGTTCCATAACCGCGATTATGATTCGACCAGCGATATGGAAAGCCGGATGTACGCGAAACCCGCGGATATCGAGGCCTATTTGAACAGCAGCCCGGCCAAACCGTACATCAGCTGCGAATATATGCATGCGATGGGCAACTCGGTCGGGGGCCTGCACAAATATACCGAGCTGGAGCAGAAATACGAGATGTACCAGGGAGGGTTCATCTGGGATTACATCGACCAGGCCTTGGTCAAAAAAGACCGCTACGGCAAAGAATTCCTTGCTTACGGCGGAGATTTCGGAGACCGGCCGACGGACTACAGCTTCTGCGGCAACGGCATCGTATTTGCGGACCGCACGGTTACGCCAAAGATGCAGGAGGTCAAATTCCTGTACCAAAACATCAAGCTTGTGCCTTCTCCGGAGGAAATCCGGGTGATCAACGGGCAGCTGTTTGAAAATACGGATGCTTACGTGCTGAGCTACAGCCTGCAAAGCGAAGGGCTGGAGCTTGCCGCCGGGCAGCAGGAGATTCAGGTGCCTCCCGGCGGGGAGGGCGTGGTGAAGCCCGATTGGGGAGGCAAACTGGAGCAGCTGGAGGCCGGCGAATACTGCATTCAGGCGTCGCTTCATTTAAAGGAAGCGACGCTTTGGGCCGAAGCCGGATATGAGACCGGCTTTGGGCAGCATATTTTTACGGTGGACAACGGACGGCCGGCCGGAGTGGGGTCCTCCTCTGCAAGTGAAGGAGAAGGTAAAGACGGTCAAAGCAAAGCCATTCCCGTCAAAATCATCGAAGGTGACGTAAACATCGGCGTGAGAGGGGAAGGGTTTGCCGCACTGTTCTCCAAAGGAGCGGGTTCGCTGGTATCGCTGCGTTATCATGACCGCGAAATAATCGAATCGCCGCCGGTGCCGCTGTTCTGGCGTGCCTCGACGGACAATGACAAGGGAACTGCGCTTGACTACCACGCCGGGGCCTGGTTTGCGGCCAGCCTGGCGCGCAAGTGTCTGTCCGTTGCCGTGACGCAGCCCGGCGACAAGAGCAGCGCATCCGTGACATTCGAATACGGCTTCAGCATTCATCCGGACGTCCGGTTTATTACGACGTACACCGTAACCAGGGACGGGCAGATTCACGTGAAAGCTTCCTATAAAGGGGCGGAAGGGCTGCCGAATCTGCCGATCGTGGCCTGGTCGTTCAAAATGAACGCGGATTACAGCCAGACGGAATGGCTCGCTCTTGGCCCCAAAGAAAATTACGCCGACCGCAGCTTTGGCGCGCGGCTCGGCTGGTTCCGCAAGCCGGTGGCTGGCCTGGCTTCGCCTTATCTGGTGCCCCAGGAATCCGGTGGCCGCACGGGCGTCCGCAAGCTTCGCGTGACGGACGAAGCCGGCTGCGGCCTACAGATCCGGGCCGCATCTACGCCGTTTGAGGCAAACGTGTCGCCTTACACCGCCTTTGAGCTGGAAAATGCGGCCCACGCTTACGAGCTGCCGCCGGTGCATTACACGGTGGTCACGATAGCCGGCCGGCAGATGGGCGTCGGCGGTGACGACAGCTGGGGAGCGCCGGTTCATCCGGAGTACCGGATTCCTTCCGGCCAGGACCTGGAATTCGAGTTTGTGTTAAGTTTCAAAAACGCGTAACCCCGGCCGTTTTTCTCTATGCTTGACCAGGCAACAGTCAGCCCGCAGATCCTCGGATCTGCGGGTTTTCCCGTTTTATTGAACTTCCGGGATTCCTTTAATTTGAAAATAAAGGATTATTAACCTTGTAAATAGAAAAGGTAATGAATGATTAATGGCGCGAATAACGGAACGACGCGAAACGAGACCGGTGCTTACCTTTGTGAGCGACGTTATTGGAGCAGTAATGGCGGATTAAACGCCAGGGCAAGATCAAAATCTGAACCAGAATCAAAATGGAGAACAGCCGGCCGTATATCCGATTACGCCTTTTTGGGGAATAAAACCTGTGTTTACGAGCCTTTTCTTAATCTTGTTAATGAGTTCTTCCCTGTATCAGCAGTATCATTCGCATTTACGACATCCCGAGAGGGGTTACCGGACATATATAGTGTTTTTTTCCATCCTGATACTTTTGGCTGTTTTCCAACTGATCGTGTCTGCGGTACGTTTTTTCCAAAGAGGAGAATTGATCGTGGCCGAGGAATTCCTGGTCGTTGCCGGCCGGAAGCTGTATCCGCAGGAGATTCAATGTATAATGGTAGATGGGGACTTGAAGCCAAGTATTGCGGTAAAACCAAAGGGAGTCCGAATTACGCCGGCCGGGCTGGTGTTCCGGTATACGGAAGCCCATGAGCCTTGTCTGGATGAGCTGGACGAATGGGCGCAACGGCATGGCATCCGCTTGCTCAATAGAAAATTTTTCAGATGGATTTAATTTTTACAAAAATCAGGTTTTCGGTTTACACGCTTCTGATGCTCCGGTGGTATATTGTTAACCAATACCGAACCCGGAAGTGGGCTCAATCAGTGAGCCGATTAAAACCGAAAAATGAGTCAGATGGAATGGATCCGTCTGGCTTGTTTTTTTGCACCTAAAGGGAGGTTTTGGGCGTGATCAAATACAATATTTGTTTTATGAAAAAGGGCAGCGAGGTGCTGCTGCTGAATCGGGAGCGGTCCAGCTGGATGGGCTGCTGGAACGGGATCGGCGGCAAGCTGGAAGCCGGGGAAACGCCGCGCGGCTCCATGATCCGGGAAATTTTTGAAGAGACGGGTATTCCGGAATATGAACTTCATTTTAAAGGGCTGATTACCTGGAACAGCGGCTCCGGCTACGGGGGCATGTATACATATGTTGCGGAGGTGCCGGAATCTGCGGCCGTCGAAACGCCTCTTAAGACGGAGGAGGGCATCCTGGATTGGAAAAAGATCGGGTGGGTCCTCCATCCCGAAAATTTGGGAATCGCCTCCAATGTCGTGCGGACGCTGGATACCTTGCTGAACGACAGCAGGGTCTATGACCATCATTGCACTTATGAGGACGGGCGGCTCACCGGCTATGGAAAAACGGAGATCGCTCCGGAGCTGGAGACGGACACCGGGCTGCGGGAAATGTTTTTCCGGCATTACGCGAACCGGCGTGCGGGCAGGATGGCATCTCTGTAAAGGAAGGGAGAATAAACAAATGTCTATTTCATTACATACGGAAAGGCTGCAGCTTCAAAGCTTGACCGGCCGGGACGCAGCCGAGGTTTTGGACTATCTCGAAAGAAACCGGCAGTTTCTGGAGCCGTGGGAAATCCGGCGGGAAGCTTCCTATTATACTTTGGAAGAACAAAGACGCCTGCTGGAAGAGGATGAGGACAAAATCAACAGCGGGCATATGTTTAAGCTGT
The DNA here is from genome assembly GCF_058267595.1 of Paenibacillus mobilis. Classification (NCBI taxonomy): domain Bacteria; kingdom Bacillati; phylum Bacillota; class Bacilli; order Caryophanales; family Paenibacillaceae; genus Paenibacillus; species Paenibacillus mobilis. The sequence goes on along the minus strand of NZ_JBZCMS010000010.1, from coordinate 65,359 downwards.
GGTTCCGCACTTTAGGCGAAAACGGCCGGATTATCGGCTTTGCCGCCATGACCAACATCGTCAGAGGAGCTTTTTTATCCTGCCATTTAGGCTACAAATTGGACGAAGAGGAGCGGAACAAAGGGTATATGACCGAGGCGCTCCGTCCGATGATCGATTATGCCTTTAACGAGCTGGGCCTGCACCGGATCGAAGCCAATATTATGCCGCGCAATGCGGCTTCCTTGGGCGTAGTGCACAAACTCGGTTTTTATCATGAAGGCGTAGCATTTAAATATTTGAACATCAACGGCGTGTGGGAGGACCATATCCATATGGTGCTCCGCAACGAAGCCATGGAACGGGACTGACCGTTTAAGGGGAAAAAGAAAAAGCCGGAGCCTCGGAGGCGTCCGGCTTCTATTTTTTAAAAAAATCAAATGATGACCGCCATCTTCAGGCCTTACTCGGCATCCGCCGCGGCTTGTTTGTCCAAGGCCCGGATCAGAGCCGGCAACCAGTCGGCGATACGGGTAAAAGCAAATCCGGCAGCCTCCGCCTTTGCAGTGTCCAGCCCGTAAGACTCTTCAACCGCGTAAGGCGTCAAACGTTCCTTGTCGGGTGCGCTGGAAGCCGGGATCACTTCGATCTCTGCGCGTTCGCCCGTCACCTCGCGGACCGTCTGCATAATCTCAGCCAAAGACAAGGTTCCGTCCGAAGCCGCGTTTACAGGCCCCTCCAAGGTGCTCCGGCCCAGCCAGAACAGAAACCGTGCCGTTTCCTCGGAGGAAATAAAGGAGACCCGGGCTTCCGGATTAAAAGCTTGAACGGCCGCGCCTTCGCGGGCTTTTTTTACATGAAAAAGCATCCGCTCCGTGTAGTCGTCCTCCCCGATCACAAAAGGAATCCGCATGGCCGCGGCCGAGAACCGCGCCTGCTGGAACAAAACGGCTTCGGCCTGGCGTTTGCCCTCGGCATAGCTGAAATCCTTGCTTCTTCCAGACGTCACCGGATGATGCAGGGTATCGACATCGCTTTCCTTCCAGGCTTCATGCCCCTGGTCGTAAACGGATAAAGTTGAAGTCAATATGTATCTTGCGGTAAGGCCGCCAAAGGTTTCGACCGCATCGGCGGCATCTGCAGAAGCATAACAGATGTTGTCGTAAATAATGTCCCATGGACCGTACGCAGCCAGGGCTTGAAGGGAAGCTTTTTCCTGACGGTCGGTGTGAACCCTTGTTACCTGGTCGCCAAACGGATCTTCCGCGAGCCCGCGGGTCGCTATCGTAACCTCGTCTCCGGCTTCGATCAGCTTCTCCACCAGTTTTTTTCCAAAGAAACGTGTACCGCCGAGCACTAAGATTTTCAATCGGAATCCTCCTTATAGATGCAAGATATGGGGCAGCAGGCCGTTCGGGGCCGGATTTATTTGCATTATATCAAAACAACGGCCCACAGACAGAAACTTCTTATTTATAATAACGAATTAGAAGGGGAAATAAGTACGCAGGCAGCTGAAGTTTTTAATCGAAAGGGAGGATGGAAAGGATGGAACAGGATTTAAGGTATCCGATCGGCCACTTTGAATGGGAAGGCGAAATTTCGGCGGAGCAGCGAGAGCGCTGGATCAAGGAAATCGAAGAGCTGCCGGGCAAGCTTAAAGCCGCGGTTGCGGGACTTACCGCGGAGCAGCTGAAGTTGCCTTATCGGGACGGAGGCTGGACGGTAATCCAAGTCGTGCATCACGTGGCGGACAGCCATATGAACAGCTTGACCCGCTTTAAGCTGGCGTTGACCGAAGAGACGCCCACGATCAAACCTTATTATGAAGACCGTTGGGCGAACCTGGCTGACGGACTCAGCGAGCAGATCGGCATCTCTTTGACGCTGCTCGAAGCGCTGCATAAGAGATGGGTTATTCTGCTACGTTCCATGAACGAGGAAAACTTTGCGCGTCCTTTCCTTCATCCCGAATCAGGCGCTGTCATCCGGTTAGACTATGCTTTGGGCAATTACGCCTGGCACGGGAATCATCACACAGCCCACATTACCGGATTGCGGAGCCGTTTGCAGCTACTAGGGGAAACACCGGAGGCCTGATCCGGAAAGTGTTTTCCTTTTATTCCTATTAAAATCATAGGATTAAAGCAGCTTTTCGGGTATAATCTTGATAGGAAATCCCGAGATAGGGTATACTTGTCTCGCCAAAACAGAATGGAAGAGGAGAGTCGAAATGGGAAAAGTATTGGTCTTTGGTCATAAAAATCCAGACACGGACACGATTTGCTCGGCAATTGCCTACGCTTACCTGAAACAGCAGCTGGGAATGGACGCGGAAGCGGTCCGCCTGGGGACGGTAAACGGAGAAACCCAATTTGCGCTGGAACGGTTCGGAGCGAAAGCTCCCCGTCTTGTTGAAGCGGCGGCGGAGGAAGCCAAAGAGGTCATTTTGGTGGATCACAACGAACGTCAGCAAAGCGTTTCCGATATTGATAAAGTACGTGTAATTGAGGTCATCGACCATCACCGCATCGCGAATTTCGAAACGAGCGGCCCGCTGTACTACCGCGCTGAGCCTGTCGGCTGCACGGCGACCATTTTGAAGAAGCTGTACAAGGAGAACGGCGTAGAAATTCCGGCTAATATTGCAGGTTTGATGCTGTCCGCTATTATCTCCGATTCCCTGTTGTTCAAATCTCCTACCTGCACGGATGAAGATGTGGCTGCCGCGCGCGAACTGGCTAAAATCGCCGGCGTGGAAGCCGAAGCCTATGGTCTGGACATGCTGAAAGCAGGTGCGGATCTGAGCCAGAAAACGATCGCGGATCTCGTATCCCTGGACGCAAAAGAATTCCAGATGGGCGGCTCCAAAGTGGAAATCGCTCAGGTCAATGCGGTGGACGTGAACGACGTGCTGAGCCGTCAGGCTGAACTGGAAGCGGCATTGTCCGGCATTATTTCCGACAAAGGGCTCGACCTGTTCCTGTTCGTCGTAACGGACATCCTGAACAACGACTCCGTCGGTATCGCTCTGGGCGACAAAGCCGCTGCGGTAGAAAAAGCCTATAACGTAACGCTTGAGAACAACAAAGCCGTACTTAAAGGCGTAGTATCCCGCAAATCCCAAATCGTTCCGGTGCTGACCGATACGTTTAACACGCTTTAATAGTAGAGTTTTCAAATTATAAAAAAAACAAGTCAAGAGAAAACCGCCTGCTTTCAGGTTGGTTTTCTTTTGTTTTATTGACTAATCTATGAATGTCTGTTAGATATGTAGACATAGAGACTTGATTTTATGACAAATTTTATATAATTTCAGACAGGAGCGCTGCACGGCATGAACAAACCGACAGAGTCAGCTGAAGTACTTGCACACATACCGGATATCGTGTACTGCTTTACACGGGAAGGAATCTGTTTGTCGGTTTCTCCCTCTGTCGAAAAGCTTCTTGGTTTTAAGCCGGATCAGATAACGGGCAGAAGTTTTTTGGAGTTCTGCCGTCCGGAAGACCATGAACGGATAGAGAAGCTTTTTGAGGCGGGAGAAGGGGCGGAGACTTGTTGGATAAGAAGCGCGGCAGGACCAAATATACCGTTTGAAATGGCGGTTAACCGGATGGAGCAGGAAGGAACGCAGGCCATCGTAGCAGTGGCTCGGGATATTTCGGAGCGGACCCGCCAGGAACTTATTCTCCAGCAGGCCATGGATATTACCTCAATCGGCGTTTGGGAGTGGGATATCGCTTCCGGAAAAGTGACGTTGTCCGATTCTTTGTGCCGCATGTTCGGATGCGGGAAGGAAGGCGTGGTGGCTTCGTTATCGGAGCTCATCCGGTGCATTCATCCCGAGGATCTTCCCCTGCTGGAGGAAGCCGTCGGGAACACGCTCGACGGCGGTGATTTAAACGGAATATACCGTACCGCGGACAGCCTGCATTATTTGCATCTGCGGGCAACGGTAACCCGCGGCGAGGACGGCGCGCCAATGACCATGAACGGGACGATTCAGGATGTTACGGAACGGAAAATCGTAGAGATGCAGCTGCAGGAAACGGTTGAACGTTATACCTCGCTGAAAAAATACAATTATGACGCTGTTTTTTCCTTGAACCTGCAGGGGCGGATTATCAACGCCAATAAAGTGGCGGAACATATGACCGGCTTTCAAGCCTCTGAATTGTCCGGGGAGCCCTTTGCCAAATATGTCGGAGAGGATACGCTGCCGCCGATCTTTGAAGGACAGATCAATGAAAATCTGATCAAGCAGATTATTCACCGAAACGGAACGGCAACCGAAGTGCTGTCTACCTTTGCTCCTATCATTATCAACGGCGAGCAGGTGGGTCTTTATGTCATTGCCAAAGATATTTCCGAGCAGAAAAAGCTCATGGTGGCCAAGGAAGCCGCCGAACGGACCAATAAGGCGAAAAGCCAGTTTCTGGCGATGATGAGCCACGAGATCCGGACGCCGATGAACGGGGTGATCGGAATGGCCGATCTGCTGATGGATTCCGGAGGGCTTAATGAGAACCAGATCGAATACGCGAAAATGATCCGCAAAAGCGGGGAGCTGCTGCTCAGCATCATTAATGATATCCTGGACTTTTCCAAGCTGGAGTCGGGCAAAACGCCGCTGCTCGCCAGCACTTTCAGTTTAAGGGAATGCCTGAAGGAAACGGTGCTGCTGCTGTCTACGCAAGCTGCTGAGAAAGGGCTGTCGTTATCTTACGAAGTGGCGGCGGATGTGCCGGATTTGCTGACCGGAGATATCGGCAAGCTGAAGCAGGTGCTGGTCAACCTGATCGGAAATGCGGTCAAATATACGTTTGAAGGTTCGGTGCTGCTGACTGTAAACCAAGTGCCTCAGGATGTCAAAGCGGGAAAAGGCAAGCTTAAGCTTCAATTCACAGTCCGGGACACGGGCATCGGCATTCCTGAGCCGCAGAGCGAGCGTTTGTTCGAGCCTTTTTACCAGCTGGATGATTACATGAACCGGAAAAGCGAAGGCACAGGCCTGGGCCTGGCCATTTCCAAGCAGCTTGTAGAGCTCATGGGAGGAAAGATTTGGCTGGAGGAATCCAAGCCGATGCAGGGGAGCACCTTTAATTTTACGATTGCGATCGAAGCGCTGCCTGAACAACCGGCCCCATCCGGCATCGCCGGTTCGGCAGAGCCGAAAAATGAAATTAAAAAACGGGTGCTATCGGTGCTGGTCGCCGAGGATAATGAGATCAACCAGAAGGTGATCCTGAAGATGCTGGAAAAGCAGGGCCATCAAGTAGAGGTCGTCGATAACGGTCATGCGGTGCTTGATGCGGTGAAAGCTCGCGCCTTCGATATGATCTTTATGGATGTGCTGATGCCAGGCCTGGACGGGCTGGAAGCCGCTCGGATCCTCAACCGGGAGTATGCCCGGGACCAGCGTCCCGTCATTGTCGCTGTTACCGCTAATGCGCTGGCGGACGATCGCGAGAAATGCCTCGCCGCCGGCATGGACGATTATATGAGCAAACCTTTGAAGAGCCAGGCCATTGCCGATATGATCGGGAAATATTTTTCCCTGTAAGTTGAATCGTTTTTCTTTCAAAATCCATAACAGCAATAAATCCAAAGCGGACAGCCTGTCCGCTTTTTTTTGAGCACATTTTTCCTGATGCCCAATTTCTGCGTCCAAATCCCGGACTTTTCCTTGCGGCTCCAGTTGACAATAACAGCAATCCTTCGATATAGTTGTTATAACAACTATTTAAAAATAGGGGGTTTTCTTGTGAGCAGGGGACTGGACCAGTCGCTTGGTTTTTTACTTGGCGTCGCTTACCGGAAGGTGGCGCAGCTGTTTCAGCAGCAGTTGAGGGACCACAACCTTACGCCTGAGCAATGGGCGGTGCTTTACCGGATCAGCGAAGAGGAAGGAATGATTCAGCGGGAGATCGGCAGACGCGCGGAGAAAGACAAACCGACCACAACCCGCATCCTGGTGGTGCTGGAGGAGAAAGGCCTGATCCGCAGGGTGGAAGGGACGAAGGACCGCCGTTCTTTCCGGGTGTACATTACCCCTGAGGGGAACGCTAAAGTCCGGGAAATCGAACCTTTGGAGCAGGCCGCTATGAAAGAAGCCAGCGCAGGATTTACGGAAGAGGAATATATGCAGCTTGTGGAGCTGCTGCGGCGGGTAATCCGCAATGCGGAGCATCTGCCTTTACACGAGTAAACAGCCGCGCATAGTGGCGAAGGTTTTTATATAAAGATACAAAGAACAGGAGTGTTGAACATCAATAGTCAGACATCTGAAAGTTTGGAGAAACCGGAAAAGCTTTGGACCCAATCGTTTATTGTGCTTACCGTAAGTTACCTGCTTTTGTTTTTAAGCCTGCAAATGCTGCTGTCTCCTTTCCCCGCCTATGTGAAGGACCGTTTTCATCCGAATGACTTTACGGTCAGTCTTGTGACAAGTTTGTTTGCTTTATCCGCGATCGGGACCCGGCTTGCGATCGTTCCCGTATTAAAAAAAGTCCACAGGAACGTGGTTTTGTTTATCGGTTTGATTTTAGCAGCCATTGCCACGGTTTTATACGGATTTGCCGGTTCGATGGGCGCCGTATTGGCACTGCGCGTCTTGTTTGGCATCGGTTTCGGGATGGCAAGCACCGTGATGCCCACGCTTGTTTCGCAGATTATTCCTAAACTCCGCCTCGGTGAAGGCATCGGTTACTTCGGATTATCAACCAGTCTGGCGATGTCCTTCGGGCCGATGATCGGCCTTTCCGTCATGGACGGCTTCGGTTTCAAGCCGCTGACAGGATTGGGAACCTTGTCGGTATTATTGATCGTGCCGCTTCTGCTGGTTAGCCGCAGCGTTCCCCCTCAGCCTGTCCGGTCACAGGCGCATCCAATGAAACATGGAGAGGGAGGACCTGTGAAGGCGCCCCGCTACATCAATAAAAAGATCGCGCTGCCTGCGCTGCTGAACGCGCTGCTGTCCTTAACCTACGGCAGTCTGCTCGGCTTCCTGGCCCTATACGGCAAAGAAATCCATCTGGCCCAGATCGGCCTGTTTTTCCTGTTTAACGCGGTAACCGTGCTGATCATTCGTCCGATCTCCGGCCGGCTGTTCGACAGCAAAGGCCCTGCGGCCGTGCTGGTTCCCGCCGGTCTGGTCGTTTTTGCAAGCCTTATGCTGCTTTCCTATGTGCACAGCCTGCCCCTGCTGGTCGTTTCGGCTTTGCTCTACGGACTCGGATTCGGGGCGATTCAGCCGGCCACCCAGGCCTGGATGCTGCGGGAAAGCCCGTCCACCAGCCATGGCGCAGTTAACAGCCTGTATTACAACTCCATCGACTTTGGCGTTGCGGCCGGCTCCATGCTGCTGGGCATCGTGGCTTCCCATTCCGGGTATGCGGTGATGTACCGCTGGTCATCCTTTATCATGCTGCTGTTCCTGGCCGTTTTTTTCATTGGCAGAATGCTGGCGGCCGGTAAGAAAACCCCGCAAAATTATGCTGAACAACAGTTATAAAAGATAGAAAAAAGCAGAAATAAAGGTATAATAAGCTTTAAACGTTAGCTTTGTGAATGACGATGCTTATTTCAAGCAAACTAATCAAAACAGGAACCACCGCGGGTCCGCCGGAGCATGCCGGGGTGTCCGCGGATGGCTTTGTTTTATTCGAATATTCACAATTAACCAACCTTCGGGCCCAAAGCCCGGAATGGAGGATACATATGAGCGGTATCGAGTTGCTCCGGCAGCCCAAGCAGCGTAAATTGCTGTTCAGCGCGGGAATCAGCTGGCTGTTTGATGCGATGGATGTCGGATTGCTGTCCTTCGTCGTTACCGATTTGGCTAAAAAATGGTCGCTTACCTCTTCCCAGATCGGGGTTTTAACCAGCATCAACGCGATCGGCATGGTGTTTGGCGCCGCCCTTGCGGGCAGCTTTGCCGACCGTTTCGGGCGCAAGGCGGTATTGCTGTGGACGCTGCTTATTTTTTCAGTAGCCAGCGGCCTTTCGGCTCTCGCCACAGGTTTTGCCGTTCTTTGCCTGCTGCGCTTTATAGTCGGGGTTGGCCTGGGCGGAGAGCTTCCGGTCGCCTCCACGCTGGTGTCGGAATCGGTCGCCGTTAAGGACCGGGGCCAGGCCGTGGTCCTGCTGGAGAGCTTTTGGGCGGTCGGCTGGATTGCCGCCGCGGTCGTCTCGTATTTTGTCATTCCGAAATACGGCTGGCAGGCGGCTTTTGTCATCGGCGCCGTACCGGCTCTGTATGGATTGTATCTCCGCCGGGCGATTGAAGATTCGCCGGAGTATTTAAACCGCAGGCTGGAGCCGAAGCTTTCGTTTGGAGAACGTTTCTCCCGGGTCTGGTCGCCCGGGGCGCGCCGTTCTACGATCATGCTGTGGATTTTATGGTTTACCGTAGTTTTTTCTTATTATGGCATGTTTTTATGGCTTCCTACGGTTATGGAGGCCAAAGGCTACAGCATGGTGAAGAGCTTCGAATATGTGCTGCTCATGACGATCGCGCAGCTGCCGGGTTATTTCACGGCAGCCTACTTCATCGAGCGGTTCGGCCGCAAGTTTGTGCTTGTCGTGTATTTGATCATGACGGCGCTCAGCGCTTTCTGGTTCGGACATGCCGCTTCGGAGGCTTCGCTGCTTACGGCCGGTGTGTGTTTGTCTTTCTTTAATCTTGGGGCCTGGGGCGCCATGTATGCGTACAGTCCGGAGCAATATTCGACAAAGCTGCGGTCCACCGGAGTTGGCATGGCTACGGCTTTCGGCCGGATCGGCGGCGTGCTCGGGCCGCTGCTGGTCGGCTACATGCGGGATCAGGCGGTATCGATCTCGGCGATATTTACGATGTTTTTTATAACGGTGCTGGTTGGCGCCGCTGCTGTTTGGTTTCTGGGTAAAGAAACGAAAGGGCTTGAAATCAACGAATAACGGAGGTGGCCGCAGGTGGCGAAGAAAAATCGCGGAACAAACAACGCTTCTGGCCGTGAAGAAAATACAGCCGCAACGCTTAAGGATTTGCTGAATCCGGAAGTGGTCAGCAAGCTGAAGGAACAGGCGGCGGACATGAAACGCGAGGAAGAAAACCGCAAGGAACAGGAGCGGAAGCGGGTAGAGGAAGCCCGGAAGGAAGAGCAGAAGCGGCTGGAAAGCAGCTTTGAATATTTGCTGAACAATAGCCCGCAGGATTGGAAGAAATTTAAGTAAACAGCTAAATAACGCAGCAGAAGAAAACGGGTGACGGAGTCGCCCGTTTTTTTATCCCGAGGGAGATATCTCTCTGGTGATGGGATTTTATCCGCGCTGCCTGCCTGGCAGGTGATAGATTGAACGATGGCGGGGCCTGTCTTTAAACGGAGCCAGATGTTATTTTTATAAAAAATGGTACTTATTTCATAGAGATTTGGATTTTCGCTAGGAATTCAGACATAGATGACGAATAGTATTTAAATGTATAACTGAGGGCTGACGGGCTGTGTGTCAAGGAACTTGGTAAGAAGGTGATCCTTTGCTGGGTTGGGCTTTTGTTAGCGGCTGTTTTTTTGCGTTAGGACTGTTAACGGTTTTGTTATGGATATTTAGCAGACAGAATCCTACAAAATCTATAGGTATGGTCGGGAGGAAGCTTGGCCAGCTCCGATTTCCTGAACAATCGAACGACTTTATTTATTATCTGGAATTAAAGCCGGAGCCCCAAATCTGCTTTACTTGTCCTCCGCTTGAGAAAATCCTCGGTCCGGAGCAGGGGAAACGGGCGTACAAACGGCCTGAGCTGCTGTTTTCCTTGCTGCACCCCGAGGACTATGAACCTTTTATCCGCAGGTTCAGGGAGACAACCGGGTTTGAAGAGACGCTGTTGTGCCGGCTGAAGCTGCCCGAAGAAGAGTACGCCTGGTTTGAGGATAACCTGAGTCCCGTGTACAAAAAGGATAAGGTGGTTGCGGTCCAGGGGATCTTAAGGAATGTGCAATCCAAAATGGAGCTGCAGGAGAAGCTGAAGTACCGGATCGACCATGACCTCATGACCGGCGTCCACAGCCGGGAGTATTTTGAGGAGCAGCTGCTTCTCCTGGACAAAAGGGAGGATATCTCCCTTACGCTTGTTATTTGTGACATGGACAACCTGAAGCTGATCAATGACTCGCTGGGACATAAGAAGGGCGACGAATACATCCGAGCAGCGGCAGAGATGCTAAAGCAGTTCGCCTCTGAATGTGTGCGGATCAGCCGAATCGGGGGCGACGAATTCGCCCTGCTGATTCTGGGCCATACGCTTGAAGAGAGCGAGGCGCTGATCCGGACGATGAAAGAAACCGCGGATGCAACGCCTGGCGTAGAGCCAGGCACCTGGATGAGCATCTCTATCGGATACGCTTATGCCGAATGCGCTTTTGGACAGGCGGAAAGCCTGTTTCAAGAGGCAGACCAACAAATGTATGCTTATAAACAGGCCAAACGGAAAGAGGGGGGGCTGGGGCTGGCAGGTGCTCCGGTATCTAACCGAAGTTTGCTCTCCGGAAAGCTGCATAACGTACGCCATTCTTAAAAGGGCTTTACAAAACTAATGATATTAGTTTATATTAACTAATATCATTAGTTTTATTTTTTGGGAGGAGTATGGAGAGATGAAAATGACAACCTGCAGGCAGGTTACCCAGCTCAGCTTTTTGCCCCGTCTGTTTCCGGTAAATTGTTATCTGGTGGAGCTGGAGGACGAAGTAGTGCTGATTGACGCGGCTTTGCCTTTCAGCGTAAAGGGGATCTTGCGGGCAGTGGAGAAAACGGGAAAACCGCTGGGCACGATCGTGCTTACGCACGCGCATGACGACCATGTCGGAGCGTTGGATGGATTAAAAAACGCCGTCCCCGGCGTCAAGGTCGCGATTTCCGAGCGGGATTCGCGGCTGCTGGCCGGGGACCGGTCGCTGGATCCGGGGGAACCTCAGATGCCGATCCGCGGCTCGGTTCCATCCGGAATCACAACCCGGGCAGACCTTTTGCTCCGGGACGGGGATAAGCTGGGTCCGCTGCTGGCCGTCGGCAGCCCCGGCCATACGCCGGGCTCCATGGCCTTTTATGATGAACGGAACGGAAGTCTGATCGCGGGGGATGCTTTTCAGGTGCGGGGAGGCGTGGCGGTATCCGGACGGTTGAAGCCGCTGTTCCCGTTCCCGGCAATCGCCACCTGGAATGCCGAAGAGGCGGTACGGTCCGCCTGCAGGCTGATCGAGTTAAAACCGACCCTGCTGGGAGTCGGGCACGGGCGTATGCTGAAAGAGCCGGCGGCCGCGATGAAACAGGCTTTGGCGGATGCCGAGCAAGCGCTGTACAAACGGGGCCATACCCCAAATGGAGGGAAGCTGGATGCCTAGAGCCGGATTGGATGAGTCCTATGTGCTTCAAACTGCGGCCGGACTGGCCGATACGTTGGGCGCGGAGGCGGTAACGCTCGCTTTGCTGGCGAAACAGCTGAATGTCCGGCCGCCGTCGCTGTATAACCATATAAAAGGGTTGCCTGACCTGCGCTCCAAGCTGGCCGTATACGGCCTGCACGAGCTGTACAGGGGGATGAAAGAAGCGTTGGAGAATAAAGATAAAGAGCAGGAAGGATTTTATCCGATGGTAGAAGCCTATTTGAATTTTGCCCAGGACCACCCGGGCTTGTATGCGCTCGCCCAACGTCCGCAGGATCCGGCGATCCAAGCGGCGGGAGAACCTGTTGTTGAAATCATGCTGGAGCAAATGAAGCGGCGGGGCATTTACGGAGACGAGGCCATTCATGCGGTGCGCGGGCTCCGCAGCCTCCTGCACGGATTTGTTTCGCTCTCCCGGGAAGAAGCCTTTGGCCTGCCTTACGCCTGGAAAGAAAGTCTGCAATACGCTTTGAAGGCGTTTCTGAAAGGGCTTGAGCCAAACGGATCCGCAGCGGGGGCTAAAACTGAAGTGCCGAAATAAAAAGGGAAAACCTTGATTAACTTTAAACCAGAGGGGTAAAAAAACAACAAGGAAGCTTTCCGGGAGCGGCAGGGTTAGGGTACATCCGGGCACAAATAATCCCCGTCATAAAGTTGGCGGGGTGACTTTGCCCACGACCCGGTGAGCGACATATTATAATCCTATCTACAAACAGGAATTTTATGCCTGATCCAAGCAAAAAAACAACGCAGAAATGGAAAAAGGAGCACTAGGCTCCTATTTCAGACTCAAGACACGTATAACGTGTGATTTTATCCACGACAAGGCGGATGACATATAAACTACATGTATGCACAAAAAACTTCTTGGCATAATAGTAACCTTTTCGTAGGTTATTGTCAACAGTAATTCTGCGCTTTTTTTTAAAGCCCAAACGTCCATTTGACACGGTTTTCAAGCCGGTTGATGTCTTCTTCGTCCAAATTGCCGAGGTGTTCCTTGAGTCGAACCTTGCTGACAGATGTCGTTTCTTCGGTTTTGGCAGCAGAATCAAAGGCCAGAAAGTCGTATTTATGTTTAAAAAGGAAATAATGGCTTTGAAATCTGGGTACCGGCAGCCCGTCTTTAGTTAATACGGCTTGTCCGGTTTTGAAGTTGGTTTTGGCTTTCAAGTTTTTGGTCAGCGGGATGACCAGCACGTTTCCTGAAGTCGAATTAACCGTATTATTGGAGATAATGATAACCGGCCGTTCTTCGTTTTGTTCGCATCCTATATTTTCGCCAAAATTGCAGAAGTGCACCGCACCTCTTGTCATTTTTCGGCTCATTTGCGTTTTCTCATTGTCGATCCAATAGTGGGCCAGCTGGATTTTTACAGGTTTCCACTTCAGGATCTGCTCCTCTTTCAGCTTCTTAAGTCTTGCATACCGGTCTCGCTGGACCGGAACACGTTTGGGTGAAGTTACATGTCCGTCTTCGCTCATAGGTCCTCCTGTATCGCTCATCTTATATAGTAAGCTTGCTCGGTTTGTACTCGATCTTATGTGTCTAAAATAGAGTATGATTATTTGTACACGCATTAGCAGGCATATTAAACAATAGGAAGAAAAAAAGTGCAGGAACGGCCGGGAAAAATCACGGCGGAGCCGGCTGAGGAAGTTTAGCTGAATAAAGCGTTAGTTTAATCTGTATACCATAATTTGGGCAATGAAGCAAGCTGAAAACGCTTAATCCAAGGAAAACTTATCCTGCCGGAAAGGTCGGGTCCTTTAAAGAAGCCCTTTATGAAAAGATTGTAGCATTTTTTGACAAAAGGGGCATGGTAATGCTAATTTATAAGCGTTCCGAAATGATAATAAGTCCTATTTAGAAGAATAAACCGCATAAGAAAACAAAGGTGGATGACGATTTTACATATGAAATTTTCAAGCGATTCAATCATAACCATGGATGATATTGTCCGTGAAGGAGACCCGATTCTAAGAACCGTAACAGAACCCGTAAGCATTCCGCCTACGGCTGAGGACCTTGCGGAAATGGATGCCATGCTGCTGTTTCTGAAGAACAGCCAGGACGAAGAGATAGCCAAGAAATACAAACTCCGGGCAGGCGTAGGGCTGTCCGCCAACCAGATCGGCCTGAACAAAAGAATGTTTGCCGCTTATTTTGCGGACGATGCCGGAAATCTAAGAGAGCTGGTTTTTTTTAATCCGAAGATTATCAGCCACTCCGAAGCCATGACCTATTTGCCCGAAAGCGAAGGCTGCCTATCCGTCGACCGGGCTGTGCAGGGTTTTGTCCCCCGTTACGAGAGGGTGCAGATCAAAGCCTGGGATCGGGACGGCAAGGAAATGCTGCTGCGCTTCCGGGGATTTGCCGCGATTGTGATGCAGCATGAGATCGATCATTTAAACGGGATTATGTTCTACGATCACATTAACAAGGAGAATCCGTTCAAGCTGCCTGCTAACGTACGGATTTCAAGTTTATACTAGGCTGCCTATAAGGCTCTTCAGGTGCAAAAGAAGACAAGCTTTGCTATGATAAGGAGCAGCAGCGGAAGCTGCGTTACACGACAATGGAGGCTTTACTGATGAACAACTCTTCAATCGCATCAATTATCGATCATACGCTTCTCAAGCCGGAAGCCCGCAGGGAAGAAATCCTCAAGCTGGCGGCTGAAGCTGCGGAATACGGCTTTGCATCTGTCTGCGTCAACCCGGTATGGGTAGCTACGGCTGCCGAAGCGCTTAAAGACAGTCCAAACGTGAAGGTTTGCACCGTGATCGGGTTCCCGCTGGGTGCTTCCCATCCGGCTGTTAAAGCCTTTGAAACGTCCCAGGCCGTCAAAGACGGAGCCGGAGAAATCGACATGGTGATTAATGTCGGAGCCTTGAAGGACGGGGACGACGAGTTTGTAAAACGCGATATTCAAGGTGTAGTTGAAGCGGCCGGCGGCAAGCTGGTCAAGGTGATTTTGGAAACCTGCCTGCTGACCAAGGAAGAAATCGAACGCGCAAGCCGTCTGTCCGTGGCTGGAGGCGCTCATTTCGTCAAAACCTCCACCGGCTTCTCCAAAGGCGGAGCAACGGTGGAAGATGTGACCTTGATGCGCAAAACCGTTGGCCCGGATATCGGGGTCAAAGCTTCCGGCGGCGTCAGAACGCTTGAAGACGCGCGGGCTATGGTCGAAGCCGGTGCATCTAGATTGGGCTCCAGCGGCGGCGTGGCGATTGCCCAAGGACTTAAGAGCAGCGCGGATTACTAAGCCGGGCTTCAGCGGTTTATAGGATTAGCAATAGCTGGATAAGCAAACCCGAAACCTTCCGTCATTTTGGCGGAAGGTTTTTTATATTTGGGCAGAAAGTTTTTATAGGATGAAGGGAGCTTGACAGTTTCCTTGGGTAAATTGTGATCTGCTCCTATTTCCTTTATTGCGCCTATTTACTTCCTGACCGGAGGCTATTATAATAAATTTAAGTTTCATGAAGGAAACAAATTTGTATAATTGCAAAAATGATTATCATTCTCAATAAGATGCTGCTTCGGGCTTGCCCGGAGCAGCATGTGTCATTTTAAGGGGACTAAAAATGCTTCTCATTCTCATTTGAGTTTTTTTAAAGGGAGCTGTGGCAAGAGGGAGTACTACCCAATTTAAGGAAAGAAGGGTTATTGGATGCAGGCATTGGAAAAACGGGCAATAACGGTCAGCGAGGCGATTGGAGGAAGGGACCCGAGAAATAGACGCAAACTGCCGCTTCTTGCGCTGCTGCGGCATACGGAAATGCTGCAAGCGCTTGGCAGCGGCCTTCTCATGCTGGCGGGGTGGGGTGCGGACCATTGGTCGCATGTGCTTTCTATCCTGTTATACGTGACGGCCTACGGGGTAGGAGGCTGGACCAAAGCCAAAGAAGGAGCGGTGACGCTGATCAAGGACCGGGATCTCGACGTCAATCTGCTGATGATCGCGGCAGCGCTGGGAGCAGCCTCTATCGGCTACTGGAATGAAGGGGCCATGCTGATTTTTATTTTTGCGCTTAGCGGCGCGCTGGAGTCGTTTGCCAGTGATCAGAGCCGCAAAAGCATCTCGTCGCTGATGGCGCTCAGACCGGAGAAAGCGGTCCGGGTCAGCGGCGGAGGGATGGAAATGGTGCCGGTAGGCGAGCTGGCCGCAGAGGACCTGGTGCTTGTCCGGCCCGGAGAAATTATTCCGGCGGACGGGATCGTGCAAAGCGGTTCGTCCGCAGTGAATCAGGCCTCGATTACGGGGGAGTCCCTCCCGGTCGACAAAACGGTCGGCGATCAGGTTTATGCAGGCACGCTGAATGGGGAAAACGCACTTTATGTGGAAGTGTCGGGGCCGGCAGAAGGCACGTTGTTCGCCAAAATCATCGCTCTCGTCGAAGAAGCCGAGGAAGCGGTGCCCGCTTCCCAGCGTTTTATCGAGAAGTTTGAGGGGATTTACGCCCGAACGGTGGTTGGAGCCACCGTACTGCTTATAGGGTTGTCGCCGCTGCTGTTCGGCTGGTCGTGGGGCGAAGCCTTTTACAAGGCTATGGTATTCCTGGTTGTCGCCTCGCCTTGTGCGCTTGTGGCCTCCATTATGCCCGCTATGCTGTCGGCCATCTCCAGCAGCGCAAGAAAAGGCATCTTGTTCAAGGGCAGCGTACACGTTCAGAATTTGGCGGAAACGCGGATTGTCGCCTTCGACAAAACCGGCACGCTGACCCTGGGCAAACCGGTTGTGACGGATTTGATCGTTAAAGAAGGCGAAGACAAAAACCGTTTGCTGCAAATGGCCGCATCGGCGGAGCAGCTTTCCTCGCACCCGCTGGCTAAGGCCGTGGTAGCGGAGGCCGCGCGGCGTGGGCTGGAACTTCTGCCGATTAACGAAATGAAAGCCGTCACAGGCTGGGGAGTTGAAGCCGTGATCCTAGGAGAGGCCTGGAGCATAGGGAAAGCCGATCCGGCAGAGAGTGGGCTTGGTGAAGACCCGCTTCCGGAGCAGATTTGGTGGGCAGAACAGGTCCGCAAGCTTGAAATCGCCGGGAAGACGGTATCCGTCATAAGCCGGGACGGCGTGCCGGTCGGTTTGCTGGCGCTTAGGGATGAAGTTCGACCGGTAGCCAAAGCCGCGATCAGCCGTCTGCATAAAATGGGAATCCGAGCAGCGATGCTGACCGGCGACAATGAAGCGACAGCCCAAGCAATTGCGGCGGAAGCCGGCATCGACCTGGTGCTGAGCGGCCTGCTGCCGCAGGATAAAGCCGGCGAGATCCAGCGGCTGCGCGAGGAGTTCGGCGGCGTGGTAATGGTCGGCGACGGCGTGAACGACGCGCCGGCGCTGGCGGCTGCAAATGTCGGCATCGGCATGGGCGCCGGAAGCGGGGCCGCGCTCGATGCGGCGGACGTCGTGCTTATGAACGACGACATCGACCGTATCGCCGGGGCGATTGCGCTGGCCCGGCGCAGCCGGAAAATCGTCAAACAGAATATCGTGTTTGCCGTCGCCGTAATTACTTTGCTTGTGGCCAGCAATTTTGGAGCGGGAATTCCGCTTCCGCTAGGCGTAATCGGGCATGAGGGAAGCACAATTCTTGTCATTTTGAACGGACTCAGACTTTTGCGGTATGGCTCTGCATCTTCATGATTTCTTCATTTAACTTTCATAGTATACTCCCGGTACGTATGTTGACTTCATTTTGAGGGTGCCAGATAATGATTTATAGATGATTTGGTACTTGGACACGAAGAAAAGATGCGGATGACCGCGAAGTTTTTCGATCCGTGTTTAGGACGGCGGCCTTGATTTCCCAAGGCTCCGGATTCGATTTCATATTTTCAGCACATGGGGGTATTTATGATGTATAAATCCATTATTATCGGAACAGGTCCTGCCGGCCTTACGGCAGCTATCTATTTGGCGCGTGCCAACCTGAGCCCGCTGGTTATCGAAGGACCGCAGCCAGGCGGCCAGCTGACAACAACGACGGAAGTGGAAAACTTCCCGGGTTTCCCTGAAGGCATCATGGGTCCGGATTTGATGGACAACATGCGCAAGCAGGCTGAACGTTTTGGCGCGGAATTCCGCACCGGCTGGGTGAACAGCGTTGATACCAGCAGCAGACCGTTCAAACTTCAGGTTGACGGCATGGGCGAACTGGTAGCCGAAACGCTGATCATCTCCACAGGCGCAACGGCCAAATACCTGGGCATCCCGGGCGAGCAGGACAACGTGGGCCGCGGGGTCAGCACCTGCGCGACTTGCGACGGATTTTTCTTTCGCGGCAAAGAAATCGTAGTGATCGGCGGCGGCGACTCCGCGCTTGAAGAAGCTGGGTTCCTGACCCGCTTTGCTTCGAAAGTTACCCTGGTTCACCGCAGAGAAGAGCTTCGCGCTTCGAAAATCATGCAGGACCGCGTCCGCTCCAACGAGAAAGTAGAGTGGGCATTGAACCGTACGCCGCTTGAAGTGGTTACCGACGATGCAGGCGTAACCGGCCTGAAAGTCCTTAACAACGCTACAGGTCAAGAGGAACTGATTGAAACCAACGGCGTTTTCGTGGCCATCGGCCACCATCCGAACACGGCTTTCCTGGGCGGACAAATCACAACCGATGCGAACGGATACATCGTGGTTAAACCGGGCACTTCGGAAACCAACGTTCCGGGTATTTTCGCTTGCGGCGACGTTCAGGATACCCGTTACCGCCAGGCGATTACGGCTGCAGGCAGCGGATGTATGGCCGCCCTTGACGCCGAGAAATTTATCGAAGCTACGGAGCATGAACAATCCGCGGTTTTGGGTTAAGGTTTTTGAGTTAAGAAAGCAATTTCGGTTAAGATAGATATGGGTAAGATTTACAGCGTTTAGAAGGTGTTACAATCAAAAAACTTTATTCAAAGGAGAGATTAACCGATGGAAAACGTAATCGTATATACCAGCACTAACTGCCCGAACTGCCGTCAGGTCAAAAGCCTGCTTTCCGAAAAGGGAATTTCCTACGAAGAGCGCAACATCGAAACCAACGATGAATTTGCTCAACAAGTGTGGGATATGGGTATGCGCGCCGTACCGGTAACCGTGATCGGAGAGCAGAAAATTTTGGGCAACAACAAACTCAAGATTGAAAAAGCTCTGGCTGAACTGGCTTAATAAGAAGCCGCGTTTGTTTCATGCCGGCATGAGCTGTACACGGCTTTAACCTAAAACAGATTTTCCGGATAGACCTCCGGAAAATCTGTTTTTCTATGTTGCCGGGAGTTTGAAGCCGGCCCCGCGGAAGATGAAGAATTTTGCGGCCAAAATGTAGACAAAATTAGGGGCTGGCTCGACAAAACTAGAACCTCACGCGTTGGAAAGCTTGTGCTACAATCGAGGTACAGGCAAGGTTTGTCAGGAGATTCCGGAGAGGCGTCCAAGATCATTCCAAAAGCTTAGACTGCCCAAGAGGAGGAAAACATGAGAAAGCTCCGAAACATGGTTTGGAAAGCGGTTGTTATCGGTTCTTTTGCAGTAGTGGCGTCTCCGGCGGGAGCAGTCGGCAGTCCGACTGTTTATCAGTCCGCGGAAACGGCGCTGGTTTCCAAGTTTGAGGTCGAGCAGCGGCTCGAGGAAGCTGTCCGGGATCATCAGAGTACGGTTAAGTTTAAATACGAAGGCAGCGTTAAAGACTTCGAAGCCTTGCTGGATCATGCCTTGCTGACGGCGATGGACGAGTCGCCTTACATGCGGTACATTATCGACCGTTATCATTATGCCTGGCGAGGCAGCAGCACCGCGGTTAATGTGACCGTGACGTTTACATACCGGGAGACGCCTGAAGAGACGGCTTACGTGGACCGCCGCGTAAAGGAAATTACCGGCCGGATCCTCAAGCCGGACATGAACAGCCATGAGAAGGTAAAGGCCATCCATGACTGGATCGTCCGGGATTTGAAATATGATCAGCAGCTCCAGAATTATACGGCTTATTCGGGGCTTGTGACGGGGGAAGCCGTCTGCCAGGGCTATACGCTCCTGGCTTACAAGCTGCTTTCCGAAGCGGGCATTCAAAATTTGATCGTGGAAGGAACGGCCGGCGGCGAACCTCATGCCTGGAACCTGGTTTCTCTTGGCGGGCATTGGTACCATCTCGATACCACCTGGGACGATCCAGTAGAGGCAGAAGCGGGAACCGTAAGCTACGACTATTATCTGCTCTCGGATGACGAGATGAAAAAGGATCACAGCTGGACAAAGTCTTACCCGGCGGCGGGGGAAACCTACCGCTCTGCTTTGGAGGAGCTGAAGGCCGCGGACGCATCCAACCGTTCTGTATATCAGGCCCTGGAACAAGAGCTGGATTATACGCTGTACGATGCAGGCCAGGCGGTTTCGGACAGTGCGGGATTAATGGATAAAGCCCGGCATGCGGTAGAGGCGGGAGACACCTTGACCACCGTGCGTTATTCGGGCCGGGAATCGGAGCTTTTGAACGACTTGGGTTCGCTGTACGGATTAAATATTCGCAATATTACTTATTCGGCGAAACCGTTGGAAGGAACGAATGACCTGAAGGTGCGGATCGAATGGGAGAGCGGATCGGCTCCGAGAAGCGAAAGCGGGCAAAATCCATAAAAGCAGGCAGGTAAATCCCAGGTAGCTTAAAATATTAAAAGAAGGGCCCTGCCGGGTAGGCGGGGTCTTTGTTACATTTAGAAAAAAAACGAGCCGCAGGGAGCACCCCTGCGGCTCGTTTCGTATATTTTTAACAAGTAATCCGGGCAGGCCAGGTTCAGCTTTGGTTCCGCTTCGCCATTTGCTGCCAAACCGTACCGGCGGCTTCTTCGCCGGCTTCGATCCGCTCAAGCGCCATGCGGGCCTGGAGGCTGACTTCAAACTCTGGATCCTGCGCGGCCTCCAGCAGCGCCTCGCGGGCGCTGTCCGTGCCGACTTCGTACAGGAACCGGGCGGCACGCCAGCGGACCAGCTTGCTTTTGTCGCGCAGCGCTTCGATCATCGGCTCAGTTGCGGCAGGGTCGCCGATATCCGAAAGGGTATCGCCGGCGGTTCTGCGCACGGCTGCCGAGTGGTCGCGGAGCGCTTTGTACAGCAGCTCCATCGCTTCCGGCGTCCGGAGGTCGCCGAGATAAACGACTGCCAGGCGCCGGATTTGCATCTGCGGATCTGCCAAAGCTTTGGCCAGCAGCGGCATCGCCGTTTCGTCCGGCTGCAGGCCGTCCAGCGCGGCGTAACGTACGCGCCAGTCCGGGTTTTCCATTTGCGCAGTTGCTTCTTCAAGCGTGAAGGTGCGGCGTTCTTCCACGAATTCGCTTTGGTTTTGCCCGTGGGCAATGGCCTGCTTCACGATGTCCGCTACGCGTTCGGGGGTGAAAGCGGCCTCCAGCTCCTGCTCCACCTCACGGGCAATTTCCGGCAGTTCACCATACCGGACGCCGTAATCCACCAGCTTGCGCTCTTTAATGAGCGTAGCGCTGGCTACCTCGGTAACGGCTTGAACAAACCGTTCCGCCAGGCCGATCCGTTCTTCCTCGCCGCGGGCTTTTACCCGGATTTGCATCGGAATGCCCCGGAAGAACTGCACGAACACCTCCGCTTCGCCGTAATGGCCGGCAGCCGCTTCAGGATCCTCGGGCGACCAGGCGGAATTGACGCCTTCCTGCCCGAACTGCTCCTGCACGGCGGAAAGAATCGCCTGCCAGTCCGCACTGCCGATCCGGTCCAGCGCAATGAAATCCGCGGTATGGAACACGCTTTTTACACCGGGAATATGAAGCAGATTTACAATAAAAGGCGGGGCGGAGCGCTCGTTATCGGTTGTATATGTTTTGCGGACACCAGGGGCCAGCGTTTCGTCCAGATGAAGTTTCATCGAATTGGGGCTTGGTGTCGGCTCGATAAACGTAATTTTCATAAGATGTTCACATCCTTCCTTTATATCAGTTCTATTTTACAACAAGAATCGGCAAGTCCCAAGCTTGGCGTTAAATTATAAACCGATAACCGTATGCTGCAGGCGTGCGGTTCGGGAGGCAAGGAGGCGGATGCCGGGCACAAGCCGGGAAAAATGGGCGGACGCAGTTTGGAAATGCCGTTGTTATTGGTTAAAATAATGAAGAATGCTTACGCATTTTACGGTGTTCAAATATTGGAAGGGAGGATCCCTTTTCATGGCTAAAAACCGGTTTAACAACCTGGACAATGTAAGTACAGACAAAACGCTCAAGCAGTTCCGTCAGTGGCGGGAAGAGCGCCGGAAGAAGAAAAAGGACTACTCCTTCGTCGTTCCCAACATGCAGGCGGACCTTGAATTTTTGCGCCGCAATCGCAAGGAAACAACTTTGACGTGGATTGGGCATTCAACTTTTCTAATTCAATATGAAGGTTTAAATATCGTGACGGATCCGGTATGGGCACTGAGAATGGGGTTTCAGCGCCGGATCGGCTCCCCTGGCGTAGCGATACAGGAAGTACCGGACATCGACCTGATCCTCATTTCGCATTCCCATTATGATCATATGCACGTTTCCTCCATCAGGCGTTTGTACGGCCCCGAAACGGATATTATCGTGCCTGCCGGCCTGAAGCGGAAGCTGGAACGCAAGGGCTTTAAACGGTGCCATGAGATGAACTGGTGGGAGCGTCTGCCCATCAAAGGCATCGAGCTTTCTTTTGTGCCGACCCAGCATTGGACGCGCCGTACTCCGTTTGACACCAACTCGTCCCACTGGGGCGGGTATGTGCTTGAACCCGGGGATAAACGCAAACGGGAGAAACCTTCCACGGAAAAGAGCCTGGAGGGCCCGCGGGTAAATCTCCGCGCTGCCGGGCAGTCAGGGCTGGGAAACGATTCCGGCCGGGATCAGGCCGTGATGCCGCCGCTGTCGGCGCTGCAGGCCAAAGGTTTGGCGGATCCTCCGGTTATTTATTTTGCCGGGGATAGCGGTTATTTTAAAGGGTTTACGGAAATCGGAGACCGTTTTGAGATTGATCTGGCCTTGATCCCGATCGGTGCTTACGAGCCCGAATGGTTTATGACGCCGCAGCACACGACGCCGGAAGAAGGCATTCAGGCTTTTCTGGACGTGAAAGCGAAGGTCATGGTGCCCATGCATTACGGAACTTTCCGGCTGGCCGACGATACGGCGCGGGAAGCGTTGGACCGACTGGAGCAAGACCGGATGAAGCGGGGGATTCCGGAGGAGGATATCCGGGTTATGATTCACGGCGAAACTCTGCTGCTCTAGCGCGGCCGAAAACATTTTTGCATATATTCGGAAATGGGTTCGATTGAAGCCGCTGTTATGCTATAATATTGAGTCAGCAGTGTGATTAAAAATAAAGGACGGTAATCAACCAAATGATAAGTACTAGTGGTGTAACGCTCCGCTATGGAAAACGGGCACTTTTTGAAGATGTAAATATAAAATTCACAGCCGGCAACTGTTACGGTTTGATCGGCGCCAACGGGGCGGGCAAATCGACTTTCCTGAAAATTTTGTCCGGTGAAATTGAAGCCAACAGCGGCGAGGTGTTTATGACGCCTGGCGAACGTATGGCCGTGCTGAAGCAGAACCATTACGAATATGATGATTTTCCGGTGCTGGAAACGGTTATTATGGGCCACGAGCGTCTGTATAGCGTAATGAAAGAGAAGGATGCCCTGTACGCCAAACCGGACTTCTCCGAAGAAGACGGCATGCGTGCCGGCGAGCTTGAAGGCGAATTTGCGGAAATGGACGGCTGGAATGCCGAATCCGACGCGGCTTCCCTGCTGATCGGCCTCGGGATTCCCCGCGATCTGCACGACAAGCAAATGCGCGAACTGAGCGGCAACGAAAAAGTCCGCGTCCTGCTCGCTCAGGCTTTGTTCGGTACCCCGAACAACCTGCTGCTTGACGAACCTACGAACCATCTGGACATGGAATCCATCGCTTGGCTGGAGAACTTCCTGATGGATTACGAAGGCACCGTTATCGTCGTCTCTCACGATCGTCACTTCCTGAACAAGGTTTGTACGCACATCGCGGATATCGACTTCGGCAAAATCCAGCTGTACGTCGGCAACTACGACTTCTGGTATGAATCCAGCCAGCTGGCGCTGAAGCTTACCCGGGAATCGAACAAGAAAAAAGAAGAGAAGATCAAAGAGCTGCAGGCGTTTATTCAACGTTTCTCCGCGAACGCTTCGAAATCGAAGCAGGCGACTTCCCGGAAGAAGCAGCTCGATAAAATTACGCTGGAGGACATCCGTCCTTCCAACCGTAAATATCCGTTCCTGCACTTTAAAGCGGAGCGTGAAGCAGGCAAGCAGCTGCTGACCGTTGAAGGTTTGACGAAGAGCCTGGAAGGCGAACAAGTGCTGAACAACGTGAACATCGTAGTCAACAAAGGCGACAAAATCGCGTTTGTCGGACCAAACGGGTTCGCCAAAACGACGCTTTACCAAACGATCATGGGCGAGCTGGAGCCGGATGCGGGAACTTACAGCTGGGGCGTAACGACTTCCCAGGCTTATTTCCCGAAAGACAACTCGGCTTATTTCGACGGGGTGGACCTAAACCTCGTGGAATGGCTGCGTCAATACTCCAACGACCAGGACGAAACGTTCCTGCGCGGCTTCCTTGGACGGATGCTGTTCGCGGGTGAAGAAGCTCTCAAGAAAGCAAGCGTTTTGTCCGGGGGCGAGAAAGTTCGCTGCATGCTGGCCAAAATGATGCTGAACGGCGCCAACGTCTTGATCTTCGACGAGCCTACCAACCACTTGGACCTCGAGTCCATTACGGCGCTGAACAACGGTTTGATCGACTTCGACGGCACGATCCTGTTTACGTCCCATGACCATCAGTTCGTGCAAACCGTCGCCAACCGCATCATCGAAATTACGCCGAATGGCGTAATCGACCGCGTGATGAGCTACGACGAATACCTCGAAAACGAAGAGATCCAGAACCTGCGCAAGGAGCTGTATCCCGCCGAGATGTTCGAGGCTTAAAAAAATAGCAAACAAACGGGAAGCAGCCAGAACTCGGCCTGCTTCCCGTTTGTTTTAAATCGGCTGTTAATGCTGAGAGGCTCAACTACCCAGTTATCACTTCAATGTAATTTCGGCGACAACAGCGATATATGACTTGAAGTCATATGACGAGCCGTTCTGTCTCCTCCTTTTAATAACAAGCAGGCCCCAATGCGGCCTGCTTGTTTGTCCTCTCTTATGATCCGCCAGTCCGGCGGCGCTGGTTGTTCGGTTTTTTGTTATTTTGGGAACGCAGTGCTTTGGTGGTTTGGCTTCCGGGTGCCGAAGCGGATTTGCCGCCCGATGCCTGCTGCTGTTTTTTCTGCTGCAGCTTTTGGCGGATCGCTTCAGCGAGATCAACTTTTTTAGGCTGCAGGTTATCCTGCTGGTTTTCGTTTTCGCTCATGTCTTTCATCTCCTTGCTTTAAGGGCTGTCCTTATTTTAAACGTTTTTAAATCAGCTAACAATGGGAATAATACAAAGATCAACCCTGCCGGATTCCGCAGTTTTGGCTTAGAGAAGGAGGAAGATTATTTGAATCCTTATGAGGAGATCAAACAGGGGGAACGCGGGGCTTGGATCGGTCTTACCGCTTTTCTGATCTTATCCGCCGGCAAGCTGGCCAGCGGTTATTTTTTTCATTCCAATGCGCTTATGGCGGACGGTTTTAATAATTTGACGGACATCTTTGCTTCTGCGGCCATTATCGTCGGTCTGAGGATTGCCCGCAAACCGCCGGACTCCCAGCATACCTACGGCCATTTCCGGGCGGAAACCGTGGCCGTGCTGATGTCTTCCTTCATTATGGCGCTGGTCGGCCTGCAAGTATTGAAGGACAGCATTATCTCGCTGTTTTCGGGTCATAAAGCGGCGCCCGAGCCCATATCGGCTTTGATTGCAGGGATTTGCGGCGTGGTGCTGCTAATCATTTATTTTTACAACCGGCGGCTGGCCAAACGCGCTAACAGCCAGGCTTTGACGGCTACGGCCAAGGATTGTTTTTCGGATGCCATGGTGAGTTTTGGCGCGTGCATCGGGATATTGGGCTCGGAGCTGGGCATGCCCTGGATGGACCCGGCAGCGGCGGTAGGGGTCGGTTTATTGATTTTAAAGACGGCTTGGGATATTTTCCGCGAAGCTACCTACCGGCTTACAGACGGAATGGATGAGAAAGAGCTTCAGGAACTGAAAGAGGAGATTTCGGCCGTTTCCGGCGTAAAAAGCATCAGGGACGTAAAAGGAAGGTTTTACGGAAGCAGGGCATTTGTAGATGTGGTAATTACGGTGGATCCGGCGCTTAGCGTGACGGAAGGGCATGAAATCAGCGAAAGGGTGCAGCAGCAGACCTCTTTAAACGAAAAGGTCATGTTCACGAACGTTCACGTGGAACCGGAAACCGGTGAATCGGGCCAGTCTCCCGAAAGCCCAGCCCCATAAAATGAATACCGTTTTTTTGAAGGAAGGCTTCACGCTAAAGCGTGGAGTCTTTTTTTGTTATAAAAAGTAGCAGATTCAGGAAAAGTTTCTTTGGACCAACTTTGGTAATTGTATCCTCTATTGGATAATTGCCCACTTTTCGTGACTATAGGATTACAAAATTGTCATTTTTTCATGGTTCTAAAGTAGTAGGCGGAAGAGAATTGCTCAATTGGCCTTATATGCTTGGCTGAAGGGACGCCGATATAATGGGGGACGAGCAAGAATATAACCACATCTGGAGGCGATCAATACACATGAGGAAAACAAAATGGACAGCGGCGGCTCTGCTAAGCGCAGCGATGCTGATGGGATTGCCGGCATTCCCTGCAGCCACTACCCATGCGGCATCCGTGCAAAATCAGACCTATACAGGTGTTGTGAAAAAAAGCGTCAACTTACGCACCGCACCCTCTACATCCGGCAGCGTAATTACATTATTGAAAAAGGGAGAAACGCTGACCAGCGTTACGGAAAGCGGAAGCTATTGGTACAAGGTAACAACTTCTTCCGGCGTGACGGGTTATGCCAGTTCTTCGCCTGAGTACATACAGGTTACCTCAGTCAGCGGCAGTGCTCCTGCAGGTTCAACCCAAACCGGGGTCGTTATTTACGGAGTGAATCTCCGCACGGCTCCCTCTACGTCCAGCCAGGTCATCCGGCTGATCAAGAAAGGCGAAAACGTACAAATTCTCGGAGAAAGCGATTATTGGTACCAGGTTAAAACCTCTAATGGGCAGTCCGGGTATATCAGCAACTCCTCTAAATACGTCCAGGTTGGCAGTGGCAGCGGGTCCAACAACAGCGGAAATAACAACGGCAATGGAGGCAGCGGCTCCGGCGGAAATAACGGCAGCACTTCGTCCCGGGACCAGCTGATTCAAAAAGTGTTCGAAGTCGGCAAAAGTTATCTTGGAACGCCTTATGAATTCGGCTCCGACCGCAACACGACCACCACTTTCGACTGCTCAGATTTTGTCCGTACGGTTTACCGGCAAGCGACAGGCATTACTTTGCCGGCTGATTCCCGCCAGCAGGGAGATTGGGTCAAGCAGAACAGCACGGCTGTTTATGACATCAATAGCTTAAAGCCGGGAGATTTAATGTTCTTTATGGACTATAAAGGTTCCAGCGACGCGGCTTATCAAGGCATCAACAAAGCGACGGAACGGATTACGCACGTAGGCATCTATATGGGCAATGGTCAAATTATGCAGACTTATTCCGTTAAATCGGGCGGCGTCCGCATCGATAGCTTGTCCGCTTCGTGGCAAAGACGGTTCCTGTTCGGCGGAAGCGTATTGTAACTCTGATAACGAGTTTCCAGGCGCAGATGTTGCAGCAATAGGACCAGTGGTTATAATTAACAAAAATCAACAGGAAAAACGGATAGTCTCCATGCGGAGATTATCCGTTTTTAGTTTGCTCCACCCGGAACCGGGAGAGTCTGCTATGATATATGGGGTTCCACTTTGGCTGTTCGCCTATGTCGTTTAGCTTATGTTATTATGGGTAAGCAATATAGCCGGGGGCATAGACCCATGCTTTGCCTAACCAAGTGTAAATTTCCACCCAGTCACCCACCATGTTGCCGGTTGGAGTAACGATCTGTGGAGCAAGTCCGCCTATAGATGTGCCCTGAGGGACGTCGTAGAAATAAGTCATTTCATTCAGTTCGAGCGGGGCAGGCGAAACAGTCATCAATTCCGGCACGATGATAGGTTCGGACATGGTTCCGTCGTATGTAGTTCCTGATGCTGTAGTCGTGGAAACCACTTCGCCCGTGACGACGCCGTTGTCAGTCGTGGAAGTTGATGTCGTGTCTGTCGAAGCTGCGGAAGCAGCTGTCGCCAACGCTGCGCTTAAAGCAAATGAAGCCGTGAGTGCCGCGATTTTTTTCATAAATGAGTTCCTCCTCTATTTGATTTAAGTTTGCGTCTCTCGCAATAATTAAATAACCATGAAGATAGGACTAGAATCATACGTGGCAAAAAAATCCTGTATTAAAAGTTAACGCTTACAATTCACTGCCGATAAGGAGGGGATAAACATGAAGAAAAAATGGCTCTGGGGAATTCCTCTCTTTATTCTGTTATTGCTGGTCATTGCGGTCATAGGAATCCTCGCCTACATCAGACCTACCCATCAGCTGGACCTGAATTATGAGGAAGTGGACTGGAAGGCCAAGCTGGTCAACATCGTTCAAACGAGGGAGACCGCTTTGACGCTGAATGAAGAGGAGATCAACAATCTGGCGAAAAAAGGGATTGCAGAACGTACCGCGGCTGCCGGTTCGGCCTATCAAATTGAAGGAGCGGATTTCAGCCTGAACGGACAGGAGCTTACGGCGGACGTCATTGTGAAGCGGGGGCCCGTACGTGCCGAGGGCATAGCCGTCTACGATTTGTCCTTTGCTGATGGAAAGCTGCTTCTCGAGCCCCAGGGGATTGACATCCGCGGCGTAACCCTGCCGCCATCGCTGTTCAAGCTGCAAACGATCGTGGTCGATCCGGGACTGTATCTGCCCGAGCTTGTCCAGGTCACCGGCGTAAACTTCGGGGAACATGAACTGAGCATCGAATTTTCGGTAAATTGGATGCAGCTTCCCGACTTGTTCAGATAACGGAACCGGACTATTGGACAGAGGGTTTGGTTGGGTTATCCGACAGATTTCTACCGAAAGCTCTCGATCCGGACAAAAACATATCATAAAAAGGCCGTCCCATTTTTGGGGACGGCCTTTTTATTTACTTTTTCAAGATCAGGATGCTGTTTATTTACGAGGGCCGTTCCGGACCGCACCTACATCGAATTTCTGCCGCGTCCGGTAAAGAGCATGATGATAAACAGCACGATAAAGATAAAGAACAGTACTTTAGCCACGGCAGCCGCTGCGGCTACGATATTAAAAAATCCGAAGATGCCTGCGATAACGGCAATGACAAGAAAGATAAGCGACCATTTCAACATGAAATCCAACCTTCTTTCATAAGTAAGTGGTAGAGCATTATGTTTTTGTCAGCGTCCGACAGCTTCCGTCAAGGTCGTCCGCATCATCTGCCGATTGAGGCGATGGTATGCTCCATTAACCGGAGGGAAAAAGGTTGAATCAAGGGACCAAAGTCTTGTTTATCTCTGTCTGCAGGCTTTGTTTCGCAAAAAAAAGGTTAGGGTAACTAAACACTAACCCAAACATCACAGAAAGCGAGGGAACGCTATGTCACTGATTTGGCAGCTCAGCGTGGCTCTAATCGCGTTGGCATTTACAGGGCTTGTCATTTATTTGATCAAAACTTTGAAGGCGGCCGAAAAGTCGCTCGACAAAACCTCACAAACCTTGCAAGAGGTACAGAAGACCATAGACGAGCTGGGCTATGAAGTGAAACATGTGCTCCGGCACGCAAACGGCATAACCGAAGATGTGCAGCAGAAAATGAAGCAAATCGACCCCGTGCTGGATACGGTAAAAAATGTAGGCGAAGTGCTTAGCGAAGTGTCGCTTGCAGCCAAGCAGGTTTCGACGACGCTGATCGAACGTTTCAAGAAATCCGCGGATCAGCCGGATGAAACCAGAACGGCGGCCGCCAGGGCTGCGGTTCAGACCCCGTCCGATCGGACGATCGATGCTTACGCTTCCACGCACCCTGATAAAAAACAGGGCAGCTGGATCAAGTGGGTAGACGTGGCAGCCGGGCTTTGGCAGAAATACCGCTCTTAGGACTTATGAAAAAGAAAGGATGAGGACGATGCTGAGTTTATGGATACTGCTGCTGGGACTGATTGCTCCTGCAGGCCAACCGGATGTTGCGGCTCCTGATCTCGGGGCAGCGATCCCCGCAGTCAGCGGGCAGCTGCAGACGGCGGCGCTATGGACTCAGCCGCCTCAAACCTCGTCTTTGGAGCTGCAAATCCGCAAGCCCGCCGACGTTCGGATGGATGCTTTTCAAACCTTGAACGGCATTTCCCTGGACTGGAGCCGGGAAGAGCTGTTAAAAGCAAAAGGCATGCCGGACAAAATCGTTAAAGATGAGATTACAGGTTACACGGAATACCGTTATCCCGGAGTAACGGCCGCTTTGTACGAGAATACAGTTTATTATGTGCATGCCGAAAACATCGACGGAGGGATTAACGTTAATGGACGGTTTGTTCCATTAAATAGGAACGGGCTGGCAGCTTATTTCGGAGCGCCGGATAGCGTGGCCGAAGACGGGGAAGTTTACAGCCGGGAGCCTGATGTTATTAAGGTTTTCCGGGATGAGAAGGGCCGGCCGACAGGCGCCGATTTATTTAATGAGATAACTTCCTGATAAAAATTTTCTGACCAGTGTTTCAATTTCTGTTCAGCGGGTTAATGACAAAAAGGAAAGCTCGTTGACCTATGATCCTGTCGATCCTGTTGATTATAATATGGAGAGGATGAGTATCATGAGTTCCATTAATGCAAAATCTTATGCCAAAGTAGTTACTAATGGCGTCCAAGCCGTTCAGGAAGTAGAGGAATTGCGTCGCACCGGATATAGCGAAGAGCAGATTTTCGTGCTGGCCCATGATGAAGACCGTACGGATCGGATTGCCGAAACTGCGGCGGCTTCGGAGATTGGCATGAAGGAAGAAGGCGTGATGAGTTCGGTGGCGAACTTGTTCCGTTCTCGCGGCGATGAGCTTCGGGCCAAAATTACTTCTTTGGGATTCACGGAAAATGAAGCCGACTTTTACGAGAAAGAATTGGACATGGGCAAGGTGCTGGTTATCGCCAAGCAAAATCCGTAAAATAATTCTGTTTCTTTTATAATTGCAAAACATAGA
This sequence comes from Paenibacillus mobilis, assembly GCF_058267595.1. NCBI lineage: Bacteria > Bacillati > Bacillota > Bacilli > Caryophanales > Paenibacillaceae > Paenibacillus > Paenibacillus mobilis. The sequence goes on along the minus strand of NZ_JBZCMS010000010.1, from coordinate 34,651 downwards.
TAAGGAATGGGAGGATAAATTCCCATTCCTTATCTATGTTTTGGATACATTTTGAACTAAGTGACAATTCAGGATATATCCGGAATAATTTATGCGGGAATATCAGAGCTAATGTTATATTTATATATAACGTTTTATGCAAGGAGTACACAAAGATTCCCCGACCGGCCAAAGGAGAGGTATATGAAAATTTTAATCGTAGACGACAATCCGACTAACCTTATTATAATTCGAGAAATATTGAAGAAAGAAAATTACCGCAACGTGACATCCGTTTCCTCGGCTCATGATATGCTGCAGGAGCTTGGGGTGGGGGAGCAGACTTCCTTGCATAAACATACGGCTTCCCAAATCGATTTAATTCTGCTCGATATGATGATGCCGGAAATGGACGGGATAGAGGCCTGCCGGATCGTTCAGCAATATGAGCATTTAAAAGACATCCCCATCATCATGGTAACGGCAGTCGGGGATTCCAAGAAACTGGCGGAAGCCCTTGACGCCGGAGCGGTGGACTATGTCACGAAACCGATCAACAAGGTTGAACTGATGGCGCGTATCCGTCTTGCGCTGCGTTTGAAGCAGGAGAAGGATTGGCATAAGGAGCGGGACCAGCGGATCCAGGAGGAATTAAAGCTTGCTGCCCTGGTTCAGAATGCGGTCTTAAGCCTGCCGCTCGATGAACAAGCGTTTGGAGTCGACGCCTTGTACAAGCCGTCGTTTGAACTGGCCGGCGATTTGTACGCTTGGTACCCGCTGGGGGAGGACCGTTACGGCATTATTTTGCTGGATATGATGGGACATGGCATCTCTTCTTCTTTATTCTGCATGTTTATTGCTTCCGTGCTGAAAGATACCGTAAATACCTATGTCGATCCTGAGAAAGTGATCCAGGAACTGAATCGGCGGTTCAGCCAGCTGCATATTGAAAACCGTCTTGTCCAATATTATTTCACCGCGATTTATATGGTCGTGGATACCAAATTCAAGCGGATCGATTATGTAAATGCCGGCCACCCTCCGGGACTGTTTTATCATGAAGACGGAACGGTTGAGCAGCTGACCACCGTTTGCGCGCCGGTCGGCCTGTTTGACAAGATCGAGGTGACCCCCCGGACGCTGACTTACAGCGGTGAAGGGCACATCGTACTATATACCGACGGGTTGCTCGAAGCCGTGGAAGGCGATCAGGACGCCCAACTGGAGTATTTGACCGAACAGCTCAAAGGCAGCCACAAAATGGATAAAGTGAAGTTAGAAAAGCTGTTCTTTGACGATGGGCTGGTGCAGGAAAGAGAAGACGACAAATGCCTGGTTTGGGTATCGCTAAAAGAAGGGGAATCAGTCGATGAAGATTAGAAACAAGCTGCTGATCGGATTCAGCCTGCTTATGGCTATTTTGCTCGTGCTTACGTTTGTGAGCTATGACCGCATGAAATACATGAATGACAGACTTGAGAAGGTTTATCAGGACAGATATTTGAAGGTGCGTTACTCCGGCAATATCCGTACGCCGGTTAACGAAATTACGAAAGACATGATGAGCTTGCTGCTTGATCCGTCGGCATCGGTCAGCGAAACCAAAACAGAAGTCAATCGCCAGTTTGAGAGCGCGGTCCAAAATTACAAGCTGCTCCAAAACACCCAGATGGACGCCAATGAACAAGCGATCATTCAGAGGGTCATTAACGACTGGACTTCTTATTCCGATTTTATTGATAAGCAGTTCCTTTTGGTAGGCAAGGGGGACATAGAAGGAGCCAAAGCCAACCGGAATTCGGTCGGCACCCCTCTGCAGAATAGCCTGCTGCAAAATCTGCTCTCCTTATCGTCTTATCAGGATATGAAGGTTGATGAAGAAATTAAGTCCGCAAATGCTTCCTACCAACAATCGCTGCAGTTGTCGATCGGCATCATGACCGCCGGCCTGCTGCTGGCGCTGAGCATCATCTTGTGGGTGCTGCCGAGCATTACGAAGGGCTTGAACACCGTCTCCATGATGATTAACAGCTTCGGCAAAGGCAAATATAAAGCGATCCGGCGGATCAGGGTCACCTCGACCGATGAGATCGGCAACGTGGCCAAGGTGTTCCAGCAGATGTCGGAGGATCTTGACGCGAAGCAGGAGCTCGAACGGAAATATACGCAGGCTCAGAAGGAGCAGGCCTGGATCAGCTCCAATCTTGCCCGGATTACGGATTTGTTTCACGGCATCAGCTCCCTGGAGCAGGTCTCGCAAATGTTTATCAGCGAATTTACGCCGCTGCTGGGCGGTAAATTCGGGGCGCTGTACATCCGGGATGACGGCAAAACCCCTGATGAGCTTTTCCTGGCCGGCGCTTACGGGATGGATGAAGATTCCCGGCCTCGTAAAAAATTCAAGATCGGCGAAGGATTGGTCGGTCAAAGCGCCGCGGATAAAAAACCGATTATGCTGGATCAGGTGCCTGAAGGTTACGTCTCCATACGTTCCGCTTCCGGGGAAAGCGATCCCCGCGTCATCATGATTCAGCCGGTTGTTTTTGAAGACGAGCTGCTGGGCGTGGTGGAGATCGCAAGCCTGGACCATTTCACAGCGCTTGAAGAGCAGCTGCTTACCGAGCTGGTGAGCCACTTGGGAGTTATTCTGAACAATATTTCCGGCCGTCTACGGATCGAGGAGCTGCTGCGCGAATCCCAGGCGCTTACCGAAGAACTTCAGGTTCAATCGGAAGAACTGCAAAGCCAGCAGGAGGAGCTCCGCCGTTCCAACGAAAATCTGGAGAAGCAGGCCAGCGCGCTCAAACGCTCCGAGGACCAGCTGCAGCGCCAGCAGGAAGAGCTGGAGCATTACAATACGGAGCTGGTGGCCAAAACCCGGGCATTGGAAGAACAGGTCCAGGAGGTCGAAGAGAAAAACCAGGAAATCGAAAAAACCAAAAACAAATTGGAACAACAGGCCGTTCAGCTCAATATGACAAGCCGATACAAATCAGAGTTTTTGGCGAATATGTCGCATGAATTGCGGACGCCGCTGAACAGCTTGCTCATTTTGTCCCAACTGCTTTCTGAAAATAAAGAGCATAATCTGACCGATAAACAAATTGAATACGCACAAACGATTTATATGTCGGGATCGGATCTGCTGAAAATGATTGACGAAATTCTGGACCTTTCGAAGGTGGATGCGGGCAAAATGGAAATTAACCGCGAACTTGTCAGCATGCAGGACCTGGAGAAATTCGTCAAACAAAACTTCGGGCCGGTTGCCCAGAAGAAACAGGTAGGGCTGGAGGTCAAAGTGGATCCGGACTTGCCGGAACGCGTTATGACGGACGGACATCGGCTCAAGCAGATCGTCCGGAATCTGCTCTCCAACGCCTTCAAGTTTACACAGGAAGGATCCGTAACCTTCTCGATCACAGAAGCCGATCCGAAAGAACTGCCTGCCTACGTCGACCCTGCCGTGGAATATCTGGCTATTTCGGTTAAGGATACGGGTATCGGCATTCCGCAGGATAAAACCGATCTGATCTTTGAGGCCTTCCAGCAAGTGGACGGCACAACCAGCCGGCAATATGGAGGTACCGGACTGGGACTGTCGATCAGCCGGGGACTGGCTTCGCTGCTTGGCGGAGGTATCGGCCTCAAGACCGCCGAAGGGGAAGGCAGCACCTTTACGCTGTATCTGCCGAAGGAAACCAGCGAGCAGAGAAAAGCGCAGGATGCCCGCGCGGAAGCGGCTGCAGCTAACGAAGAACCGCATAACCTCCTCGCGCCTGCCTCCGCAGCCTCGCTATTGAAACAGCAGGCGGAAGCCGAGCTGGCGACGCAGTTAATCGAAGACGACCGGGAGAAGATCGGTGCGAAGGACCGCGTGCTTCTGGTCGTGGAAGACGATATTCATTTCGCTAAAATCCTCGTCGATATGGCAAGAAATTATGGTTATAAAGTCATTACCGCCATGCAAGGCGACGTAGGGCTGCACATGGCGCGCAGCTACCTGCCTGACGCGATCATTTTGGACATTCAGCTTCCGGTCATGGACGGCTGGTCCATCCTGAATGAATTGAAGAGCAGCGCGGAAACACGCCATATTCCGGTTCATGTCATATCGGTGGTAGATGATGTGAAACACGGGCTGATGATGGGGGCGATCGCCTTCCTGAAAAAACCTTCAAGCCGCGAGGATCTGGAAGGCGCCTTTTCCCATATCGAGTCTTACATGGAGAAAAGCTTGAAGCACCTGCTGGTGGTAGAGGATAATGAAACGCAGCGGCAGGCCATCATCGAGCTGATTGGCCACGACGATGTCGTGATCAAAGCGGTATCCACCGGCGAAGAGGCCCTACAGGAGCTTCGCAATCAGCACTTTGACTGCATGGTGCTCGATTTGATGCTGACCGACATGACCGGCTTTGAATTGCTTGACCAGATCCGCGATGACGAGCAGCTAAATGACCTGCCGATCATTATTTATACGGGCAAGGAGCTGGACAAGCAGGAAGAAACCAAACTCCGCAAATATGCGGAATCTATCATCATCAAGGACGTTAAATCGCCGGAACGGCTGCTGGACGAAACTACCTTGTTCCTGCACCGCGTTGAGGCCGATTTGCCTGAGGAGAAACGGCGCATTTTGCGGAAGCTTCATAATAAAGAAACCTTGTTTGAAGGCAAAAAGATTTTGCTCGTCGATGATGATGTGCGCAACGTATTTGCTTTATCCAGCGTGCTTGAAGGCTACCGGATGGAAGTCGTCTTCGCCGAGAACGGCCGCGAGGCCATCGAGCTGCTGGAGCAGCATCGTGACTTTGACCTGATTCTGATGGATATGATGATGCCGGAGATGGACGGCTATGAAGCCATGCGGAGAATCCGGGCAATAAAGGAGTTTGAGAAACTGCCGATTATCGCGCTGACGGCTAAAGCCATGAAGGAAGACCGGGTTAAATGCATTGAGGCGGGAGCTTCGGATTATATGAAGAAACCGATTCAGACCGACCAGCTGCTGTCGCTGATGCGGGTATGGTTGTATTCGTAAAGCCCGAAACTGGGTAATGGAACTTAAATGTAAGACATAGGAGTCAAGTTTAGATAGAATTGAGGTAAGACAAATGTCATCCAGAGAATCCAATAATGAAGAGATGGACGTTGACTTTTCTTCCGCGGCGGAGATGAACGAGCGTGAAACGATCGAGATCGAACTGCTGCTTGAAGGGGTTCACCGGATGTACGGTTACGACTTTAGGAATTACGCGATTCCTTCTTTGAAGAGGAGAATTTGGCATTCGGTGCACAGCGAGAGTCTCAAAACAATTTCCGGCCTTCAGGAGAAGGTGCTGCATAACCGGGATTCGTTCGACCGGCTGGTTCACAATCTATCCATTCCGGTTACGGAGATGTTTCGGGATCCCAGCTTGTTTAAAACTTTCCGCGAAAAAGTGGTGCCGATTCTGCGGACCTATCCTTACATCCGGATTTGGCATGCGGGCTGCTCCACCGGCGAAGAGGTTTATTCCATGGCCATTTTGCTCCATGAGGAAGGGTTGTACGATAAGGCCAGAATTTATGCCACGGACATGAATGCCCGCTCCTTGGAGCAGGCCAAAGAAGGCATTTACGGTATACAGAAAATGAAGCTGTACACGAAAAACTATATCGAGGCGGGAGGCACCCGTTCCTTCTCCGAATACTATACGGCAAAATATAATTCCGTCATGTTTCATCCTTTTCTCAGGAAAAATATGATTTTTGCCGAGCACAATCTGGCGACAGACCGCTCTTTTAACGAGTTTAACGTGATCTTTTGCCGGAACGTCATGATCTATTTCAACGAAACCTTAAGGAACCGGGTGCATGAGCTGTTCTATGAAAGCTTGAGCCATTTTGGCGTGCTGGTGCTCGGCTCAAAGGAGTCGATCCATTTCACGGATTTTTCCCACTGTTTTGAGCCGCTCGACCGGGTAGAGAAGATATACCGTAAAATCAAATGAGTAAGAGCTGGCGGGGGATGCGTCAGCTTTGGTTAGGAGGATCTCATGGGGGTAGAAGAACCGATACACATCTTGCTGGTCGATGACCGTCCAGAAAATTTGCTTGCCCTGGAAGCCGTATTGGATAGCGAGGAATATAATCTCGTCAAAGCTACCTCCGGCGAGGAGGCGCTGCGCTGCCTTTTGAAAGACGAGTTCGCCGTGATCGTCCTGGACGTGCAGATGCCGGGGATGGATGGGATTGAAACGGCCAAGCTGATCAAGGCCAGGGACAAAACCAAAGATATTCCGATCATCTTTATTTCGGCGAACAGCAAGCAGGCGGAGCATCTTTTTGCCGGTTATTCCGCCGGTGCGATCGATTATATGGTCAAACCTTTCATCCCGCAGATTCTGAAATCCAAAATCGACGGTTTCGTCAGCATGTTCAAAACCAACCAGAAGCTCAAAACCCAAACGACTCTGCTGCATCAAAAAACGAAAGAGCTCGAGCAAATCAACCGGGAACTCGTCGAAGCCAAGGAAGCGGCGGAAATTGCCGCCAAAGCCAAAACGGAATTTCTGGCCATGATGAGCCATGAAATTCGTACCCCTATGAACGGCGTAATCGGCATGATTGACCTGCTCATGGAAACCGATCTGAAGGAAGAGCAGAAGGAATATACTGAAATTATCCGGAACAGTGCGGATACGCTGATTTCGGTCATCAATGACATTCTGGATTTCACCAAGATGGAATCCGGGAAAATGGAGCTGGAGGAAAGTCCTTTCGAGCTGCGTTCGGGCGTCCAGGAGGTCTTTAATCTCTTTTCGGTCGAGGCGGGGCGCAAACAGCTGGAGCTGGCTTATTTTATTGATGAAAATATCCCTGCAGTGCTTTATGGCGATATGGGACGTTTAAGACAGGTGCTGATCAACCTGATCTCCAATGCGGTCAAATTCACCGACCAAGGCGGGATTTATGTGGTCGTGCTGCCCAAGGAAGAGAATGAAGACGAAATTACGCTGGAGTTTACGGTAAAAGATACGGGGATCGGTATTGCCGAAGAGAAACGCGAGCGGCTGTTCCAGCCGTTTTCCCAGCTGGATTCTTCGATGACGCGAAAGTATGGGGGCACGGGGCTTGGGCTTGCCATCTGCCGGACGCTGGTTCAGATGATGGGCGGGGATATCGTAGCCGAATCCACGGAAGACCGCGGGGCTACTTTCTCTTTCAGCATCGTTACCCGCAAGTGCGAAGAAGAGATCGAGGTCGGCAAGCTGGAGGGAGAGATCCGGGAGAAACATCCTTCCGCTTATATCCAGGAGCGGGCTTTGATTGTGGATGATCACCCGATCAACCAGAAGCTGATGAGCAGCATGCTGGCCAAACTCGGATATGGGACCGATATCGCGGAGAACGGCAGGGAAGCCGTCCAGATGGCCGCCAAGCAGCATTACTCTTATATTTTTATGGATCTGCAGATGCCGGTGATGGACGGTTTGGAGGCAACGAAACAAATCCGCGCCAGCCACCATGGGGGCAGACCGCCATACATTTTTGCGATGACGGCCAATGTGATGGAAGGGATCAAGGGACGCTGCCTGGAAGCGGGAATGGATGATTATATCAGCAAACCGGTGAATCTAGGGGCGGTTAAAGAGATTTTGGCTAAATACGAGGTAGAGACCGGGGTGCCCGCCTTTTCGCAGAGAAGACTGGAACTAAATGGATGAACATGTTATGTTTCATAGAGGGCGGCTAGAGGGTATAGATTATAGAAACCAACATTCGGGAGAGATTGTCTATGAATACAAATAAAAATGAGAAATTTTCCGCTACGACGCAAATGGATAATGGCACTTGCACCGTATTCTTACAAGGCGAATTGGATTTGTCCGTTGCTCCCGACTTTCGGCAGGTCATGGAACCGCTGGTCGAGAATAGCGAGCAGGATCTTGTTTTGAACCTGAGTCAATTAAAGTACATCGATAGTACAGGAATCGGAATTCTGCTTTCTATTCTTAAAGTGAGACATGGAATGAACGCTCAGTTTTATGTCCGTGAAGTGCCGGCCCAAATTCAGAAACTGTTTGACATGACCGGTATTGCGAAGTTTTTTGCCTCACAAGAGAATTCCCAATAAGGAAAGGATCGAAGAAAGTATGAAAGATGAAGTACAACAAGTACAATTAACTTTGCCGGCTACTGCGGATTATGTGGATATCGTAAGGTTGAATCTTTACGGGATCGCTTCTAAAATGGGATTCTCCTATGAAGATATCGAAGATATGAAAGTTGCCGTATCGGAGGCGTGTAACAACTCGGTTCTGTACGCCTATAATCACGATAACGGCATCGTCGAGGTTGTGTTCGATGTGCGGCCGGACGAGCTTGTCATCACCGTCAAGGATAACGGCGAAAGCTTTGAATCCTATAAGGACGATGAATCGGCTACGCTCCATGACAAGGAATTGGGCGAAGCGCAAATCGGGGGGCTCGGTTTCTATCTGATGCAGGCGCTGATGGATGATGTCAGCGTTGTGAATGAATCAGGGAAGGGGACGAAGGTCGTCTTAACCCGTAAACTCACCCGAAGCGAGGAGAGAGTATGACGGATAAGCTGACTCCCCCCGAAGCTCTTAACGAATCAACGGGATTGATATGGGAATACCAGCAGACCAAAGATAATGAAATTGCTACGGTGCTGATTCAGAAGTACGAGCCTATGGTGAAGATGGCTGCTGGCAAGATTGCCCGCAATCGTCCCGATTTATACGAAGATTTGTATCAGGTTGGACAAATGGCGCTGATTCGCCTGCTTCAGCAGTACGACATAGCGCTGGGTATCCCTTTCGAGCCTTACGCGATGAAGAGCATGATCGGTCATATGAAAAATTTCCTGCGGGACAAGTCCTGGTACATTCAGGTTCCGCGCCGCATCAAGGAAAAAGGCGCTTTGGTCCAGCAGGCGATCGATGAATTGACCGTGAAGCTAGAACGTTCCCCGGACGTCAAGGAAATTGCGGAATTTTTGGAGCTTTCCGTGGAAGAAACGGTTGAAGTGCTGGCGGGACGGGAATGTTATCATTATGTGTCCCTCGATTCCCCGCTTTCTCAGGACGAAAGTGCCGCAACGCTTGGTGAATTGATCAGTCATGATGCCAATGATTACGATACAGTGGAGAAAAGAATGGACCTTCAGCAGGCGATGAGCCAACTGAAGGAGCAGGAGCAGAAGGTTCTGCTGCTCGCTTTCCAGGAAGGACAATCCCAGCGGGCTATTGCCCAGAAGTTGGGCGTTTCGCAAATGAGCGTCTCACGCATACAGAAGAGAGCGACAGAAAAGCTGAAGCAGATTATGTCAAACTCGGGCATGTGATGAGAATGGGACAATTACATCATGTAAAATCCTGAAGACACGTCGTGATTTTAACAATCATGGACGTGTCTTTTTGGAAATCTGGCTGTTTAGGAGACTAAAGCGGATGAGGGAAGGGTTAGGCAGGGAACGGATTTGGAAGATGGATAAGGGCTGGACCTGGACGGATCTGCAGATCGAAGACTGGAACAGTCCGGAAATCAAACGTCTTTTGTTGGACAAACCCGTGACGGAGGAATGGATCGTCGGGATCCCGGACTTGAACACCAACTATTTGTCCGTCCGATTTCCCGAAGGGGAAGAGCCGATCATTTTCGGAGCTATGCCCTACTCCGTCAAACAGGAAATCAATTCGGAGGCGGAATGCGAACGTTTCCTGTTTTTTGTAAGCCGGACCGAGCTGGTGACGATTAACCTGGATGAACATACGCGGTTTATCATGAATTCGAGGGAAAGGATCAGCATGTTGGCGGACTGCCCCATGCCGATCGACGGCATGTTTGTGCTGTCCCGGACGATCCTTCATTATTTTCACGAGGGCATGGATAAATTCGAAATCAATTTGCGCCGGGTAGAAGAAACGATGCGGAAACGGAATGAAAAGGATATTATGGACCAGATTCTGAACGCTAGGTTTGAGCTGCTGTATTGGAGCAATTTGTTTATTCCTTATTTGGAGCTGATTACCGCCGCACGGGAAGCCTACATGGACAAGCTCGATAAAAGCGTTTATTTTCAGCGTTTCTACTACCGCGCGGACCGGATGGAGACTTTATTCAGCCACTATGAAAAAGAAATCGATACCCTCATTATGATCGATGACGCGGTTTCCGCCTTCAGGGGCAATGAGATCATGAAGACCTTGACAATCATTACGGCGATTTTTACGCCGGCGACGGTGATCGGCGCTATTTGGGGCATGAACTTCGACTATTTGCCGTGGATAAAAAAGGGGGCTTGGGGGTTCGCCGTTATTATAGCCATTGTTTTGCTCAGTACTTTCGGGTTGTATGCCTGGATGTGGGTGAAAGGATGGACGGGAGATCTGCTCAGAGTACGGCGGAAAAATTCCAATTTATAAAAAACCTAAGCCGCACGGCTTAGGTTTTTATAAATATAAATCGGTTTTAGACAAAGGTAAAAGCGGACCCGTAAGGAATCCGCCGAACGGGGTTGTTACGGAAAACCGGAAATCCGCTAAGAAGCCTGAGCGTGTTATTCCCGCTGATGCTTATTGCTCCGGATCCGAAACCAGACCCTGTTTTTCGTCTTCACTGTTGGTTCGCATTTCATCCATATCCTCGCCCAGCTGCTTCAGGTCCTCCATATCGTTGACCATGGACCCGTTCTGCGCTTCATGGAGATTTTTATGCTTCGGATATTCGCCTTCCCGGGCCTCCTCGATTTGTTTCTCCACATACTGCTCTTGTTCACCTTCGGGATTAACATGCGGCATGCCTAAACGCCTCCTCTGCGATTAAGGGTTATAAAACCTAAGGATAAGCTTGTCCATAAATTACTATTGCTGCTTATAGGCATCAATATACTGCTGAAGCTGCCCGATATATTCTCCAATTAATGGAAGGTTGACGAATAGGCTGATCATCCAGCCTAACAGGGCAAGCACGACCGCCGTACCTAGCGTCAATCCCAGGCCGCGCGATAAACCGGCCGTAAAGTTGGAAATAAGCCTTTTTTTCGGATTGGTGTAATTTTCGATCATATCCAGAAAGTCCGACTTTTCCAGCGCTGTCGCAATATCGTCGAGACGGGTGTTCAGGCGTTTCACTTCGTGCCTGAGTTCGAATGGATGGTCTTTGGTGTCGTAAATTTTAGCCATCAGGCTCCCTCGCTTTCCTAAACAATTTCCGGCAGGACAGAAATAGCCAGCCGTAAGGACAGCTGGCTATTTCCCAAGGGACAAGGAATGGATTAATAAGTAGCAGTGGAATGTGCTTTATTGGCAACGTCCCTCGCCGCGTCCTTGGAGGAATCCTTCACATCTTCCGCAGCTTCAGCCGTTTTATCCTTCACGTTTTTAGCCATGTCCGCTTCAGCATCCATCACGTCGGCTGCGCCTTTTTTCGCTTCTTCCGCCACGTTTGCCGAGGCTTCTTTCACGCTGTTTACGACAGAGCCGGCGCTGCTGCTGATCGTTTGGGCCAAGGAGCCGGCTTTTTCGCTCACGTTCTGATAAAGAGTGGAGGCTTTTTCACCGACTGTTCCGCACAAATCTTTCGATTTGTCCGCAGCCATGCTCATTTTGTCGGCCAAGTCGCTGCGCAGCTCACGTCCAGGTTTTGGAGCAAAGAGAAGCGCTGTAGCCGCGCCGACCAATGCGCCGATGACGGCACCTTTAACAAATTTAGAACCGCTTTGTACCGTTTGTTCCTTCACTGCGTTATTCATATTGAATCACTCCTTATCAAAATTTATTTACAAGGTTCGGGCGAGCAGCCTGGAGGCAGCGGCAATGATACAAACCAGCAATGCAGCCCCTACGATGGCCGGAATGACGGCAAACCCGTCAACCACCGGGCCAAAGTCGTCGAACAGCCAGGAGCCAAGCCAGGCACCGGCTAGTCCGGCAGCGATTGCGCTGATGGCACCGCCGCGCAGATCGCTTTCGGCCAGTGCTTCTCCTATTAATCCGATAAGGACGGCAATCAGGATGCTGATCGGAATTGCCCACATGATGTATCCCCCTTGCTGCGGCCTGTCCTAGTCTTGCTGGGCTTTCAAGCTGTGCTTACTTCGTATATAAACTTGATGAAAGGCCATGAAACAAAGCGAGCGATGAAGAATAAGGAAGAAGGGTGAAGCAAAATAGAGAGAATCCATTAGCGGAAAGGGGACTTTTTTATAGGCGGAGAGTTGATTAAGGAAAATGGCCGGAGGGTATTAAATAGACAATTACAGCAGGGTTCCCCTTTTTGTAGAAGGAAATCCTGCGGAGGAGAGTTGACCTATGATTAAAAAACAGACTTCGGCTGAACGCCATACATCTAATAAGGGCCCCATCCAAAGCGAATACAGCTTTTCTTTCTCGGAATACGAGGATACGGGGAATGAACATTTTGGCTGTATGCTGGTGCATAATGACCATGTTCTTATGGCGGACCATTACGGAAAAGACAGGCCCAATCATGATTTGGAGATCGTCACGATGGTTGTGGAGGGAACCCTCCGGTATACGGACAGTTTAGGGACGGCTGCGGACCTTCCGGCAGGAAGCGTTCATGTGCTGACGGCGGGAACGGGGGTTACCCATGCGGAATCCAACCCGTCAAGCAGCGTACCCGCACGGTATTTACAGTTTTGGTTCCTGCCGGCCCGGCAAGGACTGGAGCCGCGTCAGCAGAGCCTCACCATGGAGAAGGACCAGCGTTTTAATCGGTTATTCCCGGCGGTTTCCGGAAGAGGGGAGGATCCTTTTTCCATCCCGATTGCCCAGGATTTGACCCTTTATTCTTCCATATTGGAGACTGGCAGCGAGCTTGAGATAGCGGTGCATGACCGCAGGACTTATATTTTTGTTGTTTCGGGGAACATCAAAGTGAACTGCGGGGAGGAGGTCTTGGGCCTGCAGTCGGGTGACTCCGCCAGAATTCATGAGCAGCTGCCGATCACTATTACGGGAACCGCCAGTAAAGGATTGACAGAGCTGCTTGTGGTAGATCTCCCGTAAGGGAGAGGAGGAAGGGGAGAGAAAAATCCCTTAACAGATGAAAGAAGAGGAACGCCGCTAACAAATAAAGCTGCCCGCTTCAGGGATCGGCTGTTGTGGTTTGCAACGCCTGATCCTTGAAAGGACAGCTTTTTTAGCTTTGCTTTATTCAGGACTTGTCGCTGCGAAGCTGTCCCAGCTCGGACGCTAGCGCTTCAACCTCGGAAATGCTGAGCCGCTCCTTGCTCATAACGATTTCGTAAACCTCTTGAATATCCTCATATCGTTCCACGGAAAAAGCCGAAGCCTGCATGGCAGCGCCGGTGGCCATTCTCAGTTTGTTTTTAATTGCCTCAATCATATATTCCACGTTTTCCTGCGTTTTTTGACTTAAATCCATAAGGCACATCCTTTCCCGGCTCGGGTAATCTTTCCGTATTGTACCACGCCGGATCAAGGGATTCACGCTTTTTACGCGGATTTTGTGCTCATTCCGGATTTGGGGTACAATCGGATCAACAAGAAAGAAGGAGTATCCAAGCATGGCCATAAACCGCTTTTTGGAAGGGCAGAGAACGGAGCCTGCGGCCCGGATCAGGATGAATCGGGCGGAGCTTGAGGTTTTTTTTCGGGAGATTGCCGCAGAACATTCTATTGATGAACTCCAGTTTATTTGCATCGGAACGGACAGATCGACCGGAGATGCTTTAGGTCCGCTGACCGGCAGCAGGCTGCTTGCATATGGCATAAGCTCGGTAGTAGGAACCCTGCCGGATCCGTGCGATGCCGACACGCTTCACCGGAAGCTTCAGCAGCTGCCGGAGGGCAAAACCCGGATCGCCATAGACGCCTGCCTGGGCGCGGAGCAGTCCGTCGGATCGTATCTCGCCGCCCGTTCTCCGCTTCAGCCCGCGGAATCGGTGGGTCTCAGGTTTCCTCCCGTGGGGGATTACAGCATTGCGGGGGTCGTCAACCGGAAGGGGCCGAAGCCTTATCATGCGCTGCAAACCACGTCCCTGCATCTGGTTATGCGGATGGCGGAAGAAATTGCCGCCGCTGCAGCCGCCGCTTTTGGACGAATCTGAGCCCGGAAGCGTTTCAGACAGCAAGCAAATGGCTTAATAGTAGTTAATGTTTCATTTATAAAGAAAGAAGGTTGGAAGCATGGAGAAAACATTGGTTAATGGCTTAAATATAGCTTATGAGGACCGTGGTGAAGGTGAAGTCATCGTTTTGCTGCACGGCTTTTGCGGCAGTGCGGGATACTGGGACTCGATTATTCCGGAATTGAGCAAACATTACCGTTGCGTGGTGCCTGATCTGCGCGGCCATGGTTCCAGCGATGCGCCCCTGGGGTCTTATACCATTGAACAAATGGCCGCCGATATAAAAGGACTGCTTGATAACCTGCAGATTAACGCCTGCACGATGCTTGGCCATTCGATGGGCGGTTATGTCACCCTGGCTTTTGCCCAGCATTACCCGGCCCAATTAAACGGCTTTGGCCTTATTCATTCCACGGCTTATCCGGATGGCGAGGAAGCCAAGGAGAAACGCCTCAAGGCGGCGGCAGCCGTGCAGTCCGGCATTACGAGCTTCATTGACGGACTGGTGCCGGGGCTGTTTGCGCCAGGCAACGCGGAGACGATGACAGCTGCCGTAAATGCCGTTCGCGAGATCGGTTACCGTACGCCTCCGCAGGGAGCGGCGGGTGCGGCCCTCGCGATGCGGGAGCGGATTGACCGCCGGGATGTGTTGTCCTCCACCACGCTGCCGGTTCTGCTTGTGGCAGGGGAGAAGGACCAGGTGGTGCCGATGGAACGCACCTTCACAGCCGAAGGCGGCAACGTGACGAAGTCGGTGCTTAAAGGCGCTGGACATATGAGCATGTACGAAGCGCCTGAGCAGCTTTTAGCAGTTATTGAAGATTTCAGCCGCAGCATTCATCAGCAAGAGCAAGCCAAACAATAAACTCCTTAATGGATCTTTACCAAGTTAAAAAGGGTCAGGTTTTGCCGGGAGGCAGGACCGGAAATAGACAGCTTTCCCCGGATGGGCTTCGCTTTTGCGGAGCCTGTCTTTTTTTCGGTAACCTTCAAAACGGGGGATCGGAAAGGCCGCGCCGCCGTACGGATGGCAAACTCGGACTAAATGGCTTACAATTTGTGTACATAGACTATTTTTAAATCAGCAAAATCCGACTTATCACCTATTTTAAAAAGTGCTGCGGGAGGCCATACCATGCTTAGAAGAGATTATTTGGTTCGCATGATTGAAGATATGACGGAAGCGGTGGCGTCCGTGTTCGGCTTGAAGCAGCAGAAGAAACACACCGAAGCCTTGTGGGAGCTGGACGACTTGTTTAAACGGCATTTCCGCCTGAACAGCCAGCTGCTCAATTCGTTGTCCGTTAAAGATATTATCGATATGTTCCGGCTAGGCGACAAAGTGGAGGCGGACAAGCTTCAAAGCATGGCCAGGCTGATGAAGGAAGAGGGACTCATCTATCTAGAATTGAACAACACGGATGAAGGCTTGAAACGTTTAATGAAGGCTCTCCATCTGTTTATTTACTCCGTCTTTCACGGAGCGGACAAGGAGCTTTGGGGCGTAGACAAAGAGGTGGGCGAGGTGCTTGCCGCGGTCAAAGGCTACCGGCTGCCGGCCGATACCGAAAAGCTGCTGCTGAGCTATGAAGAGCAGGAAGGACGGTTTGACAAAGCCGAAGACTGCCTGTTCCGCCTGCGTAAAGACGGGGAGATCGGCGACGAGGAAAGTGCGGCCTTTTACAGAAGATTGCTTGAGCTTGATGATGAAACCCTTGAACAGGGTGGACTTCCGAGGGAAGAGGTGCTTGAAGGACTCGGGCTGGTGAACGGGAATGAAGCGTCTAATAAGGCTTGATTGAGGACCGTTAAGCGGTGACTTGAAGGAGGAATAAGGGTGGAGTTATATATTGTGGATGCATTCAGTTCCCGTCCTTTCGGCGGCAATCCGGCTGTCGTCTGTATTTGCGAGCAGCCGCTCGAATCGGCCATGATGCAGCAGATCGCACAGGAAATGAACCTGTCGGAAACCGCTTTTCTAACCAAAGTGGAAGACGGGTACCGTCTCCGCTGGTTTACGCCCGCGGCCGAAGTAAGGCTATGCGGTCACGCTACGCTGGCCAGCGCCCATATTTTGTGGGAGACAGGACGGCTTGGAGCGGGCGAGGAAGCGCGTTTTCTGACGTTAAGCGGCCTGCTTACGGCCCGGAAACGGGCCGGCCTGATCGAACTCAATTTCCCCGTGCATCGCCCCGTCCAGGAAAGCAGCCCCGCAGTGAAGCAGCGGCTTGCCGCCGCTTTGGGACTCCAGGAAAAAAACCTTACCGCCCTTTACCGTTACGGCGAAGACATGCTGGCTGAACTGGATTCGGAAGCGGCGGTACGGAAGCTGGCCCCTGACTTCCGGGCTCTGCTGGATATCGAGGTTCGCGGCGTCACCGTCACCGCTGCCGCGGAAGGCGCCGGTTTTGACTGCGTATCCCGCTTTTTTTGCCCGGCCGTGGGCGTCAATGAAGATCCGGTTACCGGTTCCGCCCATTGCGGAATCGCTCCGTATTGGTCAACAAAACTTGGAAAAAGTAAACTAAAAGCGTTCCAGGCCTCAGCAAGAGGCGGGGAACTGGAGCTTGAGCTGGAGGAAGACCGGGTCAAAATAGCCGGTCCGGCCGTCACCGTATTGCGCGGGAAGCTGGACGCCTCTTTTCTGGCCTCCTTCTAAGGCTCCTTATATACACTTTGATTGATGAAAGGTAGCGGTATTGCAATGGAATCTATACGAAAGCTCATTCAGGATATCGTAGCGGCTGGAACGGGCGAAGACGGCCTCGTTACGGCTACGATCAGCCAGCGCCGCAGCAAAGCGGACGGACAGGAATATACGAAAGTCCAGGTAAAGCCGATTGAGCTGAAAGGCAAACTTCATTATCAGCTGGCTTATCATTACGCCAATAAAGTTCTTCACGACAATCTTTTGCCCGGGCAGCTGGAGGAGCGGCTGATGGAGCATTTCGAAACCACCTTCCGGCAGGGATTGTTTAACACCCCGGCAGCCGATTATCAGGTGCTGATCAGCAAGAAATTTAAGGTCTCGATCCTGAAAAAAGCGGCTTCGAAGCAGGCGGCTTCCCTCAGCCACAACCGGAAAAAGCAGTATATCCTGGAGGAAGGAAAGCCGGTTCCTTTCCTTGTGGAGCTCGGCATCATGAGCCCGGAGGGCAAGGTATTCGCTAAGCGGTACGATAAGTACAGGCAGATCAACCGTTTCCTCGAAATGATCGAAGACGTGGCTGGGGAACTCCCCCAGGACCGTCCGGTGACCATCGTCGACTTTGGCTGCGGTAAATCGTACCTCACTTTCGCTTTATATCACTATTTGTCAATCGAACGGGGCATGCAGCTGAAGGTTGTCGGATTGGATCTGAAGGCGGACGTGATCGAACACTGCAGTATGCTGGCGAACAAACTCGAATATAAAAATCTGCGGTTTCTTGTCGGCGACATTGCGGACTATGACGAATTAAGCCGGGTGGACATGGTCGTGACCTTGCATGCGTGCGATACGGCCACCGATGCCGCATTGGAAAAGGCGGTTCGCTGGGACGCATCGGTAATTCTGTCGGTGCCCTGCTGCCAGCACGAGTTGTTTGGCCAGGTGGAAGCTCCGGAGCTGGCGCCGCTGCTGGCGCACGGTATTCTCAAGGAACGTTTCTCGGCGCTTGCGACGGATGCGATCCGCGCCAAGCTGCTGGACATTTTGGGCTACAAAACCCAGCTGCTGGAGTTCATCGATATGGAGCATACGCCTAAAAATATTATGATCCGCGCCGTTAAAGGCTCCTCCGGCGAAACGGACCGCCTGTGGCGGGAATATACGGCGTTTCGCAGCTTCCTCAGCGCTTCGCCTTATTTGGAGAACGCCTGCCGGGACCTGCTGCCGCAGGGAGAATAGACTGCAAACAAGCTGAAGCCATGGCCTGCCGAGGGTTGACGGGTCTCAAAAAAGCCAACACTGTTAGGGGAATGTTTCCCGGGCAGGTTGGCTTTTTTGGTTTATTCAAGTTATGAAGGGAAGCGGGGGAGGCAGGATGAAACAGGAAAAAGGCCGGACAACAGAGGGAAAAGCGAAAACGGTTGGAACAGTGGGGTCTGCGGGTCTGTTAATCCTTACGGGATTGTGGGTTTGTCTGCAGACCGGACTATATTTTAACCGGTCGTTTTATGTGCCTGCCGCCTGCTGGTTGTTGGGAGCGGCGGCGATAGGGTTATGGCGGACGCTTCTTGCGCGCCGAGTATTCTTATGTGGACAACGAGCATGGGGCCAACCGGGGGCTGCCTTCGCGGAACAGGCCGAAGGCGGAAAGCCGGCTGAAGGCAGGGAGCAGCGGGGAAGAGTGCCGCGGCGAATGGCAGCGGCGGCGGCCGGCCCTGCCGCCCTAGCTTTGTTGTACGCCCTGCGGCTGGGCGGCTCGCCGCTGTCCATGCAGGCCACCCTGGAGGCGGCGCTGCGCTGGAGCTGGCTGGCCGTGCTGGCAGCCGCGTTGGCCTGGACGGCCGCCCGGCCCAGCGGCCGTCTGCTCCTGCGTGCCGGATGGGACCTCATCGGCACGGTGCTGGCGTACACCGCCCTGGCGGCGGTGTACGGCCTTTTTCCGCTGCCGCACGCGGTGCTGCGGACAGCGGACAACGGCACAGCCGCGTTTGGCGCGCGGCTCGGCGGGCTGCTGCAGTACCCGAACACGTTCGGCGCCCTGATGGGCGCCTTCCTGGTGCTGCAGCTGCTGCGCCTTGCCCGGCCGCCCCAAGCCGCCAGCCCGGCGGGGCGGCTTGCCGCCTCAGCCCAGGCACTGCCCTACGGGCTGTGCCTGCTGCTGAGCGAATCCCGCGGCGCCTGGCTCGCCGCGGCGGCCGCCTGGGGGGCGGCCGTGCTGACCGCCCGCGGCGCGGCGCGCGGGCGGCTCCTTGCCGGCACCGGCTGGACGCTGGCCGGCGCCATCGTGCTTTACCGCCGCCTCGCCCAGGCGGAGCTTGCGCCCGCTGCGCTGCCCGGGCTGGCCGAACTCGCGGCGGCCATGCTTGCAGCGCTGCTGGCGCCGCTGCTGCTCCAGGCAGCGGGCCGATTTCTCAGCGGCTTGCCGCTGCTGCGGCAAGCGCTTCCGTCCGTCCCTTTCGGTTCCAGCGGTTTGCTGCACGGCTTTGCGACGGCCGTTTTAATCCTCGCTGCTGTTTATGTTCCCCTAGGCGAAACCGGCGCCCAAGCGCTGCTGCGAACCGGACCTTCTACGGCCGCTGCAAGGCTGCTGATGTTCCGGGACGCCTATAACTTATTTAAAGAGGCACCCTGGTGGGGGCAGGGCGGCGAGGTTTGGCGGTCCGCTTACCGGAGCGTGCAGAGCGGGCCGTACGTCGGTTCGGTGATGCACAGCGGCCCGTTTGATGTGCTGCTGAATCTGGGACTGACCGGCAGTGTAGTTTGGCTGGGCTGGCTGGTCTGGCAGGGATACGTGCTGGTCAAGGCCCGCAGCGACAGCTTTTGGCCTTATTTGCTTTTGGTTCTGCACGCTGCCATAGATTTTGATTTCGCTTTCGGTATCTATGGCCTGCTGCTGATTTGGATGATGGCCCAAGCGGAAGCCGGAATACCCGAAGAAGACGCCTATCTCTATCCAGGCTTGTCCAAGTCTTTAAGTGGACGCAAAAGGGAAGCGGAAAATCCTAATTCCCGAACCAGGACCGGCCTTTCGGCTTCAGCCGCCTTTTTTCTCCGCAGCCTCCCCGGACTGGCTTTAACCGCATGTTTGTTTGCGGAAGGCCTTACCTGCTGGCGGCTGTTTATGGCCGACGGGCTGTACCGCCAGGCGCTCGGCAGCATAAACCGGGGCGAAGCCGTTTCTGAGCTGCAGAGATCGCTGCAGCTGAACCCGCTCCGTCCGGCGGTGCGGACGGCGCTGGCCGACCGGCTTCCGCAACCGGAAGCCGTCCTGCTGCTGCGCTCGGGCCTGCGCTATACGCCGCGCAGTCCCGAGCTGTACAGCCGGCTGGCCGTCTTATCCGCCTCCGGCGGAGATTTACGGGCCGCCGCATTGTGGGCCGAAGCGCTGCGGCTTGACCGGTTTGACCGGGTCAAGCAGACGGAAGCGCTTCGCAGCCTGGCCGCGCTTGCGCAGCTAAAGCGCGGCAGGGGTGAGGAGGCCGCGGCGGAGCAGGCCGCCAAAGCCGGGCTTTTTTTATATGGCCGTTATACTGCTTTGGATAAAAGCCTTTCAGCCGCCGTGGTCCGCAACGACCGCGGATTTTACATGACGGAGCAGGCCCGCGAGCAAGCCGCCGTGTTGGAACGGCAATTTGGAAGGGAACTCAGCCCCAGAACGGCCATGCAGCAGGGCTCCGCCGCGTTCGCCTTAACTTGACCTGGCGGTTTCTATGCCCCGCAAAAAGCCGCCCGGAAAGCCTGCCTCAGCTTCTCCGGGTCCACCTCCCAGAGCTCGGCGAGTTCCGCGCTGACCGCTTCGTCCCACCAGTCCGCAAGCAGCTTGCGGTTGGATTGGTTTTCCCCGATCCAGACCAGATTGCCGATGACCTTTTTATAATATAAGGTTTCGCCCTCCGCTATTTTTTCGGCCGGAATATAAAGGTTCATCCGTTTTACCGTCCGGTACAGCTCTTTGCTGCAGCTTCGGCGGATTTTACGCGCGGTCGGCAGCGCGTTTTGATGTTTCGGTTTGGGTCCCTGCAAAGGCATGCCGTTCACTCCTTTCTACTCCCACAGCATATGCGCTGCTGTCCTGAACGGTACCGCCCGGCGCAAAGTAGAATGCATGTCCGCTCCTATGCTAGAATAGACTGGAGATTGGCGGCTGGCTTTATTCATAGAAGGTTTGATGCCCTTCGCGGACAGATTGGCGCAGAGCGTCCAAAGACCCGCAATGACGCATCGGATTAACCTTCCAAGGATGAAATTGGGAAGCAGGACCGAGACGATCGCTTCTTCGGAACCATTCGTTTTCCCGTCGTCTTGATGGTATGGTAGATTGAGTTTATAAAGAGGGTAAAAAAGAATAATTACGGAGAGCGAGGGCCAACTGTGTTATCGGACATTGTAAGCAATCTTTTGCATTGGATTGAAGGGCTGGGGTATTTCGGCATTATGCTGGGTCTTATGGTCGAGGTCATACCGAGCGAAATCGTGCTGGCTTATGCAGGGTACCTGGTTCACCAGGGGGAAATCTCTTTTGCAGGGGCCGTTGTTTTCGGAACGCTGGGTGCTTTGATCGCCCAGATTTTCCTCTACTGGATCGGCCGTTACGGGGGCAGACCTGTGCTGGATAAATACGGAAAATATATTTTTATGACCAAAAAACATATCGACGCCTCCGAGGCCTGGTTCCTGAAATACGGCTCCGGCATGGTGTTTTTCGCCCGGTTTGTGCCGGTGGCGAGACAGGCCATCTCGATTCCGGCTGGGCTTGCCCGGATGAATCTCGGCAAATTTATTTTGCTGACCACGCTCGCCAGCGTTCCATGGAGCATTTTGTTCGTGTATCTCGGAACGGTGCTGGGTGAACAGTGGGAGAATATCGACGAAAAGGCCCAGCCCTATCTCATGCCGATCCTGCTGGTTGCGCTTGCGCTTCTGATCGCTTACGTGTTGATTAAATGGTTCTATTCAAATAAAAGGAAGAAAGGGGCCTGACCCAGACCATGAGCAAAAAAAGCAATGTCGCCCATAAATTCGGCAAAGGAATCAGCCACGAGCAGTTTATTGAGGCTATGACGCAAAACAAGGAAACGTTTATCCAAGGTTATGATAGCTTTGCCTGGCCAAGCGAGGAAGACCGCGAATTTTTTGAAAGCCTGAAATTTCGTGATGATCTGCGCGTTTTAATCGTAGCCGCCGACTGGTGCGGAGACGTAATCCGCAACATTCCGGTTGTGTTCCGGTTGCTGGAAGCTGCCGAAATTCCGTCCGAAGTGCTGATTTTGGAAGAACATCCCGAAGTGATGGATGAATATATGACGCTGGGGGGCCGCTCCATTCCGATCGTGATCGTGGCGGACACCGGCGGATCTGTGCTTGGTTTCTGGGGACCGCGCCCGAAACATGTCCAGGAGATCATGGCGGTGTTCAAAACCGCCAATCCGGACAGGGAAGCTCCGGGCTGGCAGGAAGGCATGGCCGAAACGCGCCGGAAAATGGGCGAAGCCTACGGGCAAGGCACAACGGTTCATCCCTTTGTAGTGTCGGAAATCCGCGATCTGTTGTCGGGGGTATAAGGGATGTTGAAGATCGACTCCTTTGCGCTTGGGGCCCTGCAAACCAATGCTTATCTCCTGCAGAACGAAGAGGAGGGGAAAGTCGTCATCATCGATCCGGGCTCTAATCCTGCGGCGTTGATCCGGCGGATCGAGCAGCTGGAGGTCGAGGCGATTTTACTGACGCATGCCCACTTCGACCATATCGCCGGCGTCGACGAAATCCGCAAACTGAAAGGGTGCCCGGTTTACCTTCATCCCCTGGAAGCCGAATGGCTTTCTTCGCCGAAGCTGAACGGCTCCCTGATGTGGCCCGATGTGACGGCCCCTGTTGTTACGGAGCCGGCCGAATTCGATTTGGATCAGGGGCAGACCTTGACCTTGCTTGGAGAGACGTTTAAGGTGTACCATACGCCGGGGCATTCGCCGGGCAGCGTTAGCTTTTTATGCGGCAAGCATTTATTTTCCGGGGACGTGCTGTTCCGCGAAGGGGTGGGAAGAACCGACCTGCCGGGCGGACGCGAAAGGGATCTGTTCGACTCGATTCGCGGCACCTTATACCGCTTCGAGGATGATGTCAAAGTTTATCCCGGCCACGGCCCGAGAACGACCATCGGCCACGAACGCAGCCGAAATCCGTATGTCCGGGAGATTTAGGCGCGCGAAATGACGAATCCGGTAAAAAAGGGTAGACAGGCCTGTCGTCTTTTGTTAGGATGTATTTAATTGAATTTGTTAACATTGCGAAGCACGCAAGCTGTTGGAGTTTACTCCCGGTTTGCGTTCTTTTTTTGTCTAATAGAGTAGAGTTGTTTCAGGGAACTATTTTGTCGGGGAACTATTTAGAAGGAAAGGAGATTTGAGGATGGAAAAGTTTCACGATTTCTACGGTTCGCTGCGACCGCTTCGGAGAAGGAGGGAACGCATGGATAGGGCCATCGTCCGGAGAAATTCGGAGCAGCGCACCGGCGGAGGAACGGACAAACCCAATCAAACCGGCGATTTCTGGAGCCGCGTGAGACTTGGTGATCAGGGCATCGACCAGCCTTGGTTCCGGCGGCTTAGCGAGCATAAGCAGCGAAAGTAACCTTTATGGGGATCGCGGTATACTTTGGATTTGTCACAAACTGAAAAAATGATAGCAGGCTTCCTTGACCTTGGTCTACTATTTTTAGTAGGATAGAGATTAAATAAATAAGTCATAGTTTCAGGGAGGTAGACGATGCTTCGTTTGGGAGAAAGAATTGTTATCGTCGATGATGCTTTCGAGCAGAATCTTCCTGTTGGGGAATACGGCTACATCATTGCTTATGACCGTAATCCGGATAACGCGTTTGATTACGTTGTCCGTTTGCCTAAAGCGGGCCGGAATTTTTTTGTTCCAGCGGGGGATATCGAATCCGAGGAGCAGCTGATTAAGCAGGAAGTAGATCGGGTAGAACGTGAAGCGCTTTTGGATTTCGCCTTGGCCACTCATAACGAGAAGCTTTTTTTTCAAATTATGAACGGTGATGCCGAGCAGCCCGAAGCACAAGAACCAACACAGGAAGCGATGTCCACAGCCGATTTTATCAAACAGGTAAATTTGCGGGCTTGGATTTAAAAGTAAAGGCCGGAGCAGCGGAGAATGCCGCTGACCGGCTTTTTTTTGTGCGAGGAATCAGAGCAGTTCCAAATTTCGGAGTCCGGCGCTCTTTCGCTTTACAGGATTGAATTGCGGATTTTTCTGCAATATAATTTTAAACAGTCTTAAGGTCTGATAGAATGAATTTATTACCCAAAGAAGGAAAGGGGCGGACTCTATGTCCATTCAGGCAAAAGACGTCCAGCATGTCGCCAAGCTGGCCCGTCTGAATTTGACGAATGAAGAACAGGAAATGTTCACGGAACAACTGAACGCGATTTTACAATATGCGGAGAAGTTAAACGAATTGGATACGGAGAACGTAAAACCGACCACCCATGTGCTGCATCTTAGCAATGTGATGAGGGACGACGTAGTGCAGGAAAGCCTTCCAGCGGAGAAAGTGTTCCGCAATGCGCCGGAGGAAGAAGAGGGACAATTTAAAGTGCCTGCGGTACTGGAATAGCAGCCATCAGATATTAGAAGCAATTAGGAGGGAAAGGCATTGACGTTATTTGATTTAAGGCTTCAGGAGCTGCATAACCGGCTTCATGGCAAAGAGCTGTCCGTCGCCGACCTTGTGGGAGAAGCTTTCTCCGCGATTAAAGAACGGGACGAGCGTATACAGGCTTACCTGACTTTAAATGAAGAAGGCGCCAGACAAAAGGCGGCCGAGCTGGACGAGAAGCTGGCCAAGGGGGAGGCGCGCGGGCTTTTGTTCGGACTGCCGGTCGGCATTAAAGATAATATGGTGACCGAAGGCCTGCGCACCACCTGCGCGAGCCAATTCCTGAGAAATTACGATCCGATTTACGACGCCACCGTCGTTTCCAAGCTGAAGGCGGCTGACGCCGTTACGGTCGGCAAGCTGAACATGGATGAATTCGCCATGGGCGGCTCCAATGAGAATTCCAGCTTCCAGGTAACGCGCAATCCGTGGGATCTGTCCCGCGTTCCGGGCGGCAGCAGCGGCGGCTCGGCGGCGGCGGTCGCTTCCGGACAAGCTTATTTTTCGCTGGGCTCGGATACCGGGGGTTCCATCCGCCAGCCGGCCTCTTACTGCGGGGTTGTCGGACTTAAGCCTACATACGGCCGTGTTTCCCGTTACGGGCTGGTCGCGTTTGCGTCCTCTCTGGACCAGATCGGCCCAATCACTAAAAACGTTGAAGACGCCGCTTACGTCCTGCAGGCGATCTCCGGTTATGACGCCAAAGATTCCACCTCCGCGAACGTGGAGCTGCCTGACTTTGTCAGCGCGCTCAGCGGCGATGTGAAAGGGCTGCGTATTGCGGTGCCGAAGGAATACATGGAAGGCATCGATCCCAAGGTCAAGGAATCCGTGCTGGAAGCGCTGAAAGTGCTGGAATCGCTTGGCGCAGTATGGGAAGAAGTTTCCTTGCCGCATACGGAATATGCCGTGGCCGCTTATTATTTGCTGGCCTCTTCCGAAGCGTCTTCCAACCTGTCGCGTTTTGACGGCGTGAGATACGGCGTGCGCGCGGACAGTGGCAATTTGCTGGAACTGTACCATGAGTCCAGAAGCCAGGGCTTCGGTCCGGAAGTGAAACGCCGGATTATGCTGGGCACCTATGCGCTCAGTTCCGGTTATTACGACGCTTATTATTTGAAGGCTCAGAAGGTACGTACGCTGATTAAGCAGGATTTCGACCAAACGTTTGATAAATACGACGTCATCATCGGGCCGACAGCTCCGACGACGGCTTTCCCGATCGGCTCCCAGGTAGACGACCCGCTCACGATGTATCTCAACGACATCCTGACGATTCCCGTCAGCCTTGCCGGCGTACCTGCCGTGAGCGTGCCTTGCGGTTTTGCGGACGGACTTCCGGTCGGCCTGCAAATCATCGGCAAAGCGTTTGACGAAAGCACCGTGCTGCGCACCGCGCATGCCTTTGAAATTCATACGGAGCACCATAAGCGGCGCCCGTCGCTTTAAGTGAAGTAGGAGGTTCTTATGTCAACATCCAAATATGAAACCGTCATCGGGCTGGAAGTGCACGTAGAGCTGCACACGAAGAGTAAAATCTTCTGCGGCTGCTCCACCGAATTCGGCGCGCCGCCCAACAGCCATACCTGTCCAGTCTGCCTCGGACATCCCGGCGTTCTGCCGGTACTGAACCGCCAGGCCGTCGATTACGCAATGAAAGCGGCTATGGCCCTGAACTGCGAGATCGGCGACGTCAGCAAATTCGACCGCAAAAACTATTTTTATCCCGATTCGCCCAAAGCTTATCAGATTTCCCAGTTTGATCAGCCGATCGGCCTGAACGGGTATATCGACATTGAAGTGGACGGCAAAACCAAACGCATCGGCATTACCCGCCTTCATTTGGAGGAAGACGCCGGTAAACTGACCCACGTGGACGGCGGTTACGCTTCCCTGGTCGACTTTAACCGCGTCGGCACGCCGCTCGTCGAAATCGTGTCCGAGCCGGATATCTCGTCGCCTGAGGAAGCCCGGGCTTATCTGGAAAAGATGCGCGCCATCATGCAATACTGCGATGTCTCCGACGTAAAGATGGAGGAGGGCTCGCTGCGCTGCGACGCGAACATCAGCCTTCGCCCGCACGGACAGAAGGAACTCGGCACCAAAGCCGAGCTGAAAAACATGAACTCCTTCCGCGGCGTACAGCGCGGCCTGGAGTACGAACAGCTCCGCCAGGCCGAAATCCTGGACGAAGGCGGTCAGGTCGTGCAGGAAACGCGCCGCTGGGATGAAGCCCAGGGCAAAACGCTGACCATGCGCAGCAAAGAAGAAGCGCATGACTATCGCTATTTCCCGGACCCGGACCTGGTCACGCTGCATATCGACGCCGAGTGGAAGGAGCGGATCCGCGCCTCCATTCCGGAGCTGCCGGATGCGCGCAAAGCCCGCTACACCTCGGAGCTTGGCCTGCCGGACTACGATGCCGGCGTTATTACCTCGTCCAAGCTGCTGGCTGATCTGTTCGAAAGCAGCCTGCAGTTCACTTCCGACGCCAAAGCCGTATCGAACTGGATCATGGGCGACCTGCTCGGCTACCTGAACAGCAATAACCTTGAGCTGACTGACGTCAAGCTCACCGGTCAAGGTCTCGGCGAAATGATCGGCTTGATCGAGAAAGGCACGATCAGCTCCAAAATCGCCAAAACCGTCTTCAAAGAAATGCTGCAGAGCGGTAAGCTGCCGCAGCAGATCGTCGAGGAGCAGGGATTGGTACAAATCAGCGACGAAGGCGCTATTTTGGCGATCGTTCAAGAGGTCATTGCCGATAACCCGGCTTCGGTAGCCGATTATAAAGCCGGCAAGGAGAAAGCGATCGGCTTCCTGGTCGGCCAGGTCATGAAACGAAGCAAAGGCAAAGCCAACCCTGGCCTTGCCAACAAATTGCTGGTCGAGGCTTTGAAGGAAGCGTAAGCTAGCTTTTTATTTTCGACTCCAGCTTCAGAGGCCGCTCTCAGAGCGAGCTGAACCCATGACAGCAAACTTTAAGTGTCTCCGCGGCAGCGGGGGCACTTTTTTCATTCCAGCATTCCTGTAAGATAAAACCCGCTTGGCAGGGGATTTTGAGTTGTTGCGTTCAGTTTGTTCCGTTTGGTTTTCCAGTAGCTGGGGGAGTTTGAAGAACCTTTCCGTGTCCCCGTCCCTCTGGCATGTTGTATAATCATATATTGTGATTCTTTTATTTCAGATCAGAATGGAGGCACCTGAGGTGGCTATGAGCAAATGGCAGTTATTTCTTAAAGCTACCCGGTTTTACTCACTTCCCGTGATGCTGGTTCCGGTTGTTCTGGGAACGGCCGCAGCTTATGTGTGGGAGAAAGAGTTTCATCCGGTTTTATTTATTCTTGCGTTTCTGGGAGCGGGAGCGGCCCATCTCTTTTCCAATATGATTAATGATTTGTGGGATTACCGCAACGGTACGGATACGGCGGCCCAGGAGAACTCGGATTTGGTATCCACCCACTCGGGGCTGCTGACGGGCGGTATTGTGTCGGAAAAAACGTTTGCGGCCCTTACCTGGCTTTTCCTCGCTTTCGCCGTGGCCTGCGGCGTATTGCTGTGCGTGTTCAGCGGTTGGGAGCTGCTCTATTTCGTGGTGGCTGGGGCGCTTATCGCTTATTTTTACGTGGCGCCGCCGCTTCGGTTCGGTTACCGCGGAAAAGGCTACAGCGAAGTGGCGATCTTGTTCGCTTTTGGCATCATGCCGGTTGCCGGCTCTTATTTCGTACAGACCGGGGAATTCAGCTTGCGCTCCGTATTGCTGTCCCTGCCAGTCGGGCTTTTGACGACGCTGCTGCTGTTTAACCATCATTTTTTGCATTGGCAAAGCGATCGGCAGGTAGGCAAACGGACCTTGGTCGTCGTATGGGGCGAGCAAAAAGCGCTTGTGCTTTCCCGAGTGATGACCCTGATGTCTTATGTGCTGCTGTTGGTCTGTATCTTCGCTCGCGCACTTCCTTTTTATGCTGTAGTGGCGCTGTTTTCGGTGCTGCCTCTTTACCGGGTGTACCGGGGACTTGCCGTACAAAACCCTTCCGTGGCTTATTTACCGCTGATGGGCGCTTCGCTGAAAGCTTCGATGTGGTGCGGGATCATCATGTCTGCTGCTTTGGTCATTCAAAGCTTTGTTTAAGGGTCCCGCAAATATCAGTTCAGCGAATGAATGGTGAAGAAACGCACCCTCGCTCCTTTGAGTCCCCTGGTTTTTGATGAAGAGACAACTCTATTTCGAACTCCTGCGGGAACCTTTGGTTACGGACTTTTGCGAAATCGGGTATTATAACGGTAAGGCATGGCCACGTATAGGAGTTGAGTTCAGCATGACAGACCATTCTCTCCCGCAAGGCGGGAACCCACATACGCAAGCTTCAATGGATTCAAAGCAGCATGCAAGCAGCAGCGCCAAAAGCACCGGCTACAAGTCAAGGAGACGCAAGCTCAAATGGATCTCGGTGCTGCTTACGGCACTTTTTCCGGGACTAGGACATCTTTATTTGAGGCAGCTTGAAAAAGGGATCGCCCTTATCTATTTTATTTTGATCGATGCTGCCGCCCTTGTTTATTTTTCCTCCGTAAGGATGCATATTAATGTTCCCTTATTGATCCTGCTTGCCGTCCTGATTCCTGTTGCTTATTTTTACAGCATATACAATGTCCTTCAGTCTACGGACTTTTGGAATGCCAGGCGGGCCGGAAATGCGCCAAAGGCGAATCGATCGGCCGCGCACCCTTTTTGGCGGGGACTCGGACTTGGAGCGATGCTGATCGGGGGAGGCGTGGTCCTCTTTTTGTTGAGGCAGATGCCTTCCTGGTTAAGCACCTTTACCCGTGATTACGGCGGATATACGGTTGCTGTTTTGTTTCTGGCCGTAGGGGTAGTTCTGGCAGTCCTCGAATTCCGAAGAACATTCAAACGTACAGGCCGTTTAACGGCTGCGTTGTTCGCGGGCAGTGTAGGCGTTTTGCTGATTCTGGATCTTTATCTGGACAGGGACGCCATGCTTCTTTTGCTGAGATGGTGGCCGGTTTTGCTTATTTTGCTGGGCTGCGAAGCCATTTTCAACATTCTCCGTACAAGGAGGAGCCGGCGTAAAGGCTCGATGAGGCGGATCCGGTTCGATTTAAAAGGTTTGCTGCTGACGCTTGCGGCGACCGTTTCGGTATTCGCGATTACCCAGCAGGATCATTATGTGCAGCTCTGGAAGAAAGTCAGCCTCGATTTAACGGCGGCCAGCATGGAATTCAGCGAAGAGAAGGGATATTCCCTGATCAAACCCGCTCTCGAGGTTCCTTTGGACCCGCAAACCCGCAAATTATCCATTGACGGGATAAACGGGAATATTACGATCAGCAGGGAAGCTGTTTTTGATCTTCAGGTGCAATATAAAGTGTTTGTAGATCAGGCCGATCCGGCGGAAGCAGGCGAAGTAGCGGATAAAACCAATGTGGAGATCAGCGAAGGCGGAACGCTGGGCATAACGGTCAAGGACACCAGCTACGGGGCATCGGGCAAACGGCATCCCAAGGTCAACATGAACATCATTGTTCCTTTTAACAGCGGATTGACGCTTAAGGTTAATACAACCAACGGGAATCTGCTCGTGAAAAACCTGGCCGCTGACAACGCTCTGCTTGAAACGGGTAACGGCAAAATCGAGCTGAGAAATTTATCCGGCGAATTTGAAGCCGATACGCTAAACGG
The DNA here is from genome assembly GCF_058267595.1 of Paenibacillus mobilis. Taxonomy (NCBI): domain Bacteria; kingdom Bacillati; phylum Bacillota; class Bacilli; order Caryophanales; family Paenibacillaceae; genus Paenibacillus; species Paenibacillus mobilis. Next base: position 4,521 of record NZ_JBZCMS010000010.1, on the reverse strand, counting down.
CGACGTTAACGTTTCGGGACTGCAGGGCAAGCTTACGGCTGACAGCCAGGGGGGAAACTTATCGGCTGACGCCGTCCAGGGGGATTTGAAGTTATCCACGCTGGTCGGGAATATTGCCGTTAAAACGACTACGGGAGACATCGACGTCTATACCAAAAACGGCGACCTCAACGTTGAAGATCCTTTTAAAAAGCTTTCGGCTCAAACCCTGAACGGTATGATCACTATACAATCAAACGTCATCGGCGGGGATTGGGACGTTTACAGCGCGGTTGGCGAACTCGATATTACGCTGCCCGACCAGGCGGATTATACGCTTGAAGGCTCCAGTGGATACGGGGGGATCGAAACCAACCTGCCTTTCCCGATCGAGGATAAAACGATAAAAGGCACGTGGGGGACGGGGGAATATAAAGTGAATCTAGACGGCAACAGCAACGTGCTCATTTACAAAACGGCCGCCGATGTCCCGGATCTGCTGCCGGTTCAAGAATAATTTCCATTTTGAGGCGGGTTTTGGCTTTGCGTTGACAAAAGATTTAACGGAAACGTACAATAAAATTAATCAGATTTTGACTTTCCAAATTATTTAAAAGGCGGTGGACATCATGTCTACAGAGGTGCAGCATGCCTTGGAGCAGCTTAAAACGAACGGTGTCCGCATTACGCCGCAGCGCCACGCCATACTTGCTTTTTTAATGGAGTCGATGGAGCATCCCACGGCAGATGAAATATATCGCGCGCTATCACCCAAGTTTCCCAACATGAGCGTAGCCACCGTATATAACAATCTTAAAGTATTTATAGAAGCCAAAATGGTACGCGAACTCACTTACGGCGACAGCTCGAGTCGGTTCGATGCGGATGTTTCCGACCATTATCATGTAGTTTGTCAGCAGTGCGGCAAAATTAAAGATTTTATGTATCCTTCCCTGCACGAAGTGGAGGAGGCTGCTGAGCGGGCCACCGGGTTTAAGGTGTACGGCCATCGGCTTGAGCTGTATGGCGTTTGCCAGGAATGCCTGGCGAAATGAGTTAGGCGGAACGCAGCATTCATTTTAGTAAAACCTTAGATTAGGGTATATTTTGGATGTGAACAAGGACGTGCGGAATTCCCGGGGGAGTTCTTCGCGTCTTTCCTTTTTTATAGGGTTAAAACGCATTACAATTCTAGTAACGGAAATAAACTAGTTTATAAATTAAAAATTTACGCATTCATGTAACATAACCCGAATAAACTATTAGTAGATTTGGTTCTTTTGGAAGAGTCACTCTAGTTTGCTAGTATGTTTAGCGTCAATAACGGAGGTTATAGCACAAAATGAGCCGCAGAAACCAATTTTCCAGCAGAAAGAAGCCTTGGCGCAAGCTGGGGCTGGTGGTTGTTTTCCTATTATCCGCCTTTATCGTTTATCGTCTCTTTGTTCCCAGCTATAAGCATATCGATCCCGAATGGAAAGGGATGGCGAAGCCGATCTTTTTCTCCGATGAAGTGGAAAAATACTCGGCATCAGGGACAGGCCCGTCTCTCAGTCTCCCGCTGCCGGTCGTTCAGGCCAAAATCGACGAAGCGGCGAGATATGAGGAAGGCACGAAGTCCGTTATTCTGGCAACGGCGGACAAGCTGGTCCGTGTACAAGTAGGCAAAACCAAAGGATCTTTGAACAATGCCTCCTTGAGCTTGGATACCGCGCCTTCCGAACAAAACGGAGTGGTTTATGTGCCCGCCGGCCTGCTTGAGCAGACTTACGGCATTCAGGTGGAAGAGGACAAACCTTCTGGTGCCGTCAGGGTATTTTTGCCGGGAGAGAGCATACAGCGCGCTAAAGTCAAACCGGACAAGAAGGGAAAGACCTCTCCGCTGCGCCTGGGGGCCTCCATTCATTCACCGATCCTGCAGGATGTGCCGCCGGGAGCGAATCTGCGTATTCTGAACCGCGAAGGGGAATGGGATTACGCCCAGACGGACAGCGGTTATACGGGTTTCATCCGTTCCAATTTAGTCATCACTGGTGAAAAAGATTCCGTTCCCAAGCAGGAACCTGAAGTTCTGCCGGCCGTGAAGGCGTGGCAGGGCAAACGGATCAATATGACTTGGGAAGCTGTATATGAGGTGCCGGCAAGTCCGGATACCCTCAGCAAACTGCCGGGCGTTAATGTGGTCAGCCCTACCTGGTTCCAGCTTGCGGACGCCAAAGGCAATGTCTCAAGCAAAGCTCATGCGGATTACGTAACAAGCGCGCACAGCCGGGGCGTGGAGGTATGGGGTTCGTACAGCAACAGCTTTAGTCCCGAACTGACGACCAAAGCATTTGCCACTTTTGAAACGAGAATACAGGCCATTAAACAGGTATTGGGTTATGCCAAGCAGTTTAAGCTGGACGGCATCAACCTCGATTTTGAAAATGTAAAAACATCGGACGGCGATAACGTCACCCAGTTCGTCAGAGAGCTGAGGCCGCTGGCCCGCGCCCAGGGACTGATCATTTCGATGGATGTTACGCCCAAATCGGATAGCGAGCTCTGGTCGAAGTTCCTCGACCGCCGGGCTTTGAGCGGATTGATCGACTACATGGCGCTTATGGCTTATGACGAGCATTGGGCGGCCAGTCCGGTCGCGGGATCGGTTGCTTCGCTGCCGTGGGCGGAAGCGGCCGTGGACAAGATTTTGACTGAAGATGCGGTTCCTCCGTCCAAGCTGATTTTGGGTGTCCCTCTTTATACGCGCGTTTGGAGCGAAACGACGAAAGACGGCAAAACGAAGGTCAGCTCGAAAGCGATCAGCATGAATAAAGCGCAGAGCATCATTAAACAATTTGGTTTAACTCCCAAAGCTTCGTCCGATACCGGTCAAAACTATGTACAGTACCAAGAAGACGGAGCTGTGAAAAAGATCTGGCTGGAGGATGAGGACTCCTTGTCCCGCCGGGTAGCTCTTGTAAAAAGCTTGAACCTGGCCGGGATCGCCTCCTGGAGCCGGAGCTTCGGCTCCGCCGAGGCCTGGACGGTCCTGGGCCAAGTGAATTCTAAATAATTGACGTTGTTCTTTTTTTATAGCGGTTAATCTGTACCCTGCAAGAAGGCGAATAAACATTCGCCTTCTTTGCGGGGTTTTGTTTGAAAGAAAGCAGGAAACTTACACGGTTTGTAGAATTTTTATATTAACGATTTTGCGATACGAAGCCGGACCGTAATGGAGGGGACCGTGAAATCATTGTTTATTAACGAGGAGTTAATAGGTCAACATACCTTTGGGGCAGTCGGTTTTCGCCAATCCGCGAATGGCATCCATGACGCAATTATGATGGATTTTGATTTTCTGATTTTGATTGTATGCAAGGATATTGAAGAGAAACCTGACCCGGAGCATGCCCAATTCGGATTGCTTGATTATCAGTTGGTATATGTAACAAGCGATGATTTGGAGAGATGGGTAATTTCCGGAGAGAATCCCTGGCTGCTAAGCTGTTTTTTGCAGGGGGAGATTATTTGGGATGAGCGGGAGGAACTGAAGCAATTGAGAGGACGAATTATCGATTTTGAACTAACGGTACGCGAGAAACGCAAACTTAAAGAATTTGCCCGTTTCTTGAGATTTTATAATGAAGCTAAAGCTTTAAATCAAAGCGGGCATTTCTTGGACGCCTATGCAGCGGTGGTACGGGGGCTGCAGCACTTGGGTCGTTTAGAGCTTCTTGAGAAAAATATCCGCGCGGAAGAGCAGATCTGGGATCAGCTTCATGCGCTAAATACGCCTTCTTATAAATTATATTCGGAAATGAGCTGCAGCATGGAGACGCTGGAGCAGCGCCTTCAGTTAGCCCTGCTTGCTTTTGAATTTTCGACAACCTCGAAAATGACGGACAGCTGCGTCATGCTTCTTCGCATTCTACGCAGCCGCAAGGAGCCCTGGAGCCTTCAGGAGCTTATGCATAGAGCAGAACTGCAGGAGATAAGGGAGGAGCTGCCGATGGTTCTGCGTAAGCTGGTTTGCCGTTCGGTTGTTAAGCAAACTACAAGCAGCAAGATTAGGGAGGCTGCCGGTCAAGGAATTTTATATTGGGCTTAAATCATGGGGTCTAAATGGAAGGAATTTTGATTCGGGCGGATTGATTCAATAATCGGTTGACTTAGTTATTAAGCATGTGTTACATTATATCTCGCCGCTAAAAATGGGCAGCCTAAATTTTTGAGTTTAGCCTTCTGGACAGGAAAGTTTCTCAAAAAAATGCTTGACCATTTAGACGGCAATGTGATATATTATAAAAGTCGCCGCTGAGATGCGGTGAAGAATAAAAGGCGAGTGAAATCGCTGGTTTGATCTTTGAAAACTGAACAACGAGTGAGAAATAAATGAGATACATTGGGGATGAAATTCAAATCCATGTGGATTTGAATTTCGCTCCGATCTCGTCAGATTCAAAATGAGTCACAAACTTAACTTCAAATGGAAAACCTACCGCCTTCGGGTGGCAGGAACCTTCCATCTTTTATGGAGAGTTTGATCCTGGCTCAGGACGA